>CAYMOJ010000018.1:0-35504 GCA_964392175.1 uncultured Ruminococcus sp. | reverse complement strand
TTCTTGTTTTTTCTCTTTTTGGGTCTCACATCATTGACATATGGACATTTTTGCAAGAAAAAACCGATTTTTTGGATTTTTCCATGATTACAACAAAGGGCCACGCATCTTGATCTCCGATTTTGCTTTCATTGCGAAGATGCTTCTTCGTCCATCTGCTGATCGAATAATGCAGTGTAGATGACAGCAGTCAACGGCACCCCAAATAGCAGACCTGCAATCCCCCAAAGTCCACCACCAATCACAATTGCCGAAAGCACCCATGCCGGGGGCAGACCCACTGAATGTCCCACGATCCTTGGGTAGATGAGGTTGCTCTCCAGCTGCTGTAGTACAATAATGAACAGTAAAAACCACACAGTGGTATCCGGCTTCACCAACAACAAAATCGCTGCACAGGGGATCGTACCTGCCACGGGCCCTACATAGGGTACAATGTTGGTTAACCCAATGATGACGCTGATCAACACGGGATACGGAAAGGAAAACAGGAGCATTCCCACATAGCAAAGGCTACCCAGAATTACTGCCTCAGTGATTTGCGAACTGAAAAAGCGCGCAAAAGTCATGCAGATCATGTGTGTGCTGTTTGCAAGCCACTGCTGTCGCTCTTTCCCAACAATGCGGCATACAATATCCGCCACTTGCGATTTCAAACGCTGTCCATCTGCAAGCAGATACACAGAAAACACAGCTCCAATGCCTACATCCGCCACACAGCCCAGAAAATTAGCGGTATAATCGTAGGTTTTGGCAATAAATGCAGGCAGATACGCCTTCGCCATCTCCATCAGCTTACCGGCCTGCTCACCTGAGAGCCATTCTAACAAAAATGCAGGACTATTCGCCGCCAGCCACTGTCGTAAATTTTCACCATAAAATGCTGAATGCTCCGTCAGAAGCCCTACCGATTGTCTCAGCTGTGGCAAGATTACGCAAACAATCCCTACTAGAATGAACAGGATGAACAACACAGTGATCAGCAGTGCCAGTGTATGGCATCGTCGCACGGAAAGCGTAAACCATCTCCGTCTGCGCAAACGCAGCAGATCCGCTTCAATACGTCGGAAAGGACGATTCAGCACGGATGCAAACAGCACGCCCAGTAACAACGGGCGCACGGTCTTCAGTAGATAACGCAGCATGGCAAAAAAGCCTTCATATCGCAGGATCACAAATGCCAGCAACAGCAACACACCGCCGCCCACTATTATGATATGCAGCAACCGTTCACGATACAGTGGTGTTTTATCCGGTCGTTCCATTTGCACCCAACCTTTCGGAGAATATGGCAACCACCGTACAGAACCGATGGCGCAGATGTACCGTCACATTACGCAAGTAAAGCTACCCTGTGCTGCATATATCCTTCCGGCTTTACAATGTTAGTGTTAGTTGATTGATAAACAAGGCCAGATGATCCCATGTAACACGGTCCAGTACACCGTTTTCGGGCAATGCTGCCAGCCCCTGCAAACGCGCCACTGCATCCGATGTATGTGTATCATAGTTGCCTGATACGGGGATCACCGGTAGATTATGATAGCGTCCTGCCATGATATTCAGCAGCACCTGCACAAGATACACCAATTCTCCCGTATCACCCTGCTGCATGATCAAACCGCCATGCGGAAAAATCGTCAATGGAACGGCTTCATCGGTCAGTAATCGGTAGGTCGCTGTAATAGAATTCCATGTTGCGTCATCAATCTCCCCTGTAATGGGCAAATCGTATGCTTGCTGATACGCCCGTACCGCCAATGCAGTTTCCGCAGTGTATTCACTGCCGGGTGTCACAATCGGAATGCGTAAATCGCGAATGGCAATATGATACAAATAATGAAGGATCTCTCGCGTATGCGCTGTGCGGTCGGCTTCGGTATATGCCATAATGATGCTCCTTTCGGTTCAGGTTGTTGCTGTAATCGTATAGCCGGGGGATTGATAAGGTCGTTTGTTGGCACCGCAACGGCGTTCCGCATAGGCACCGGAAATGGCATCCCATGTGACGGCACCCACATTGCCATTGGGAGTAAGACCGTATAAACGTTGAAATGCCTGCACTGCTGAACGAGTCAACGGCCCAAAATAACCGGTATCGGATACAGCAGGAATATTGGAATCAAACTGCGAAAGGTAGGTCAGGTACTGTTGAAGGGTGCGCACCGCCGGAGAGGTAACACCCTCACGCAGGACAATATCGGGGTAAAGCTGCACACAGGCATCCGTTGGCTGCGATTCAAGAATGCCCAGATATGCAGCATACAGATCATTCCATGTCTGTCGATCCGTTATACCCGTCTGAGGCAGACCGAATGTCTGCTGAAAACTACGCACCGATGCCACAGTAGCGTCATCATAAGTGCCTGTTATCGTGATCGGCAACACCGATGCATAGTATGCCCCGACCACTGCAAGATAATACTGCATAGAGCGTACCGCAGCACCGGTATCACCCTGTCGCAGCACTTCGGGAAAGCTGCGTTCCAGATCTTGCTGGCGGATTCCCTCGGAATCCAGCTCTGCTAGACGCTTGACACTGGTGTAGATGTAGGAAATCTCATACCATGTAGATTCGTTTACTTCTCCCGTCACATGCAGATCGAACACCTCTTGAAATGCCCGTACCGCCATCGCAGTTTTTTCATCATAAACACCGTCTGTATTCTCAATCTTCGGAATGGCAGGGAAATTGTTCGAGATACGGTTGAGCTGTAGCTGTATGGTCTGCGCATCATGGCTCACCTCGCCGATATTCAGCACTCTGCCGGGGTATGTTGGAGTTGCGCTTCGAATATCATCGGTGTGAACTAGCTCAATATCATCACCATAATAGTATTGCAAAATCTCCAGTGATGTCATACCTTGCTCGGCAAGAGCGACCGTTCCCCACTGGGAAAGACCACTGCAAGTTGCAGTGGTGCCGTTACAAAATGCTGTAAACATCGGCTCAACAGTACCAATACGTCGCACATAAATGGGGAACAGTTCATCTACCAGTTGGCTGATATTATCAAAAATTTCTCTGCCATATACAAATGCCTGATCGTACTGTGTGCTGCTCGTAATATCAAAATCATAGTCTCTGGCACGATACCACTCGGTATAAATGCGGTTTAGCACAAAGCTGACGATCACATGAATGTTAGCGCGCAGGGCGTTTTCCGGCCATGTGGGATACAATTCACTGGAAGCTACATTCTTGATATACTCTACAAAGGATACGGTTACATTCTCAGCTGTTGCATCCGGCGCACCAAGATGCACTGTCACGGTCTGCGGGATAAACGGCTCACCACTGAGCATGTGCTTCACCCCCCGTTGTGTAATCCTTCATATAATTGTAAAACAACAGATCAGCACCGTTGCGTGGCTGTACCCCTGCCGGCAACGGGATCAGATCAAAATTTTGCAACGAAAGTATATTTGGAAAAACAGGCATCGCCATAGCAGATTCCCGATAATACCCCGGAGCGTACACATGAATATTATAATCATAGTATTGCGGTGCTTGCTGATTCACCGTGGGCGGTGGCGCAGGCAATGCAATCACGCCTGTTTCACCACTGCTATTGGTTTGTCGCAATGCGTAAATATGCTCTTTGCCACCCATTTCACGCACCACACTGGCAATTGCGCCATCAATGGGTCGGGCACCTTTTGCTGTAGATACTCTGACCTTCACGCTGCCGTGGTATTCCTCAGGGGGCGTTGGTACAGCGGGAAGCACTTGCGGCAGATCCATAGGCGGTGCAGAAAGGGCAAGGCTGTTTTCGGGCAACGGTGTGGGCACGCCTTGCGGTGACATAGAAGCCTGTGCAGGCGGCGCAGGCATTGGTGCGGACGATGTGGGCTTTGGCTGCGGTGTAATGGGTTGATTGGCATACAAACGAAACATTTCCTCCCGATAGCGACGGGCGGTATCCTCAAATTCCTGCTGATTCATCGGAGTTCTCCTTTCAATATGGCAAAAGCTTGCTTGTAGCCTACTCTATGCGGAAATCAGACGATTTATGCTTGGATGCCATGGCGCGATGAGAATGCAAAATCGAAAATAAAAACCACGGTGATATCTTCCCGGATACCACCGTGGTCAAGCCGTAAAAAAGCCCATGGAACAAAGGGGAAGGCTTATCCTAACACTACATCCAGTACCATCATAAGGCTAAAGCCGAATGCAAAAAATACGGTACCGATGTTAGAATGTTTCCCTACGGACATTTCCGGAATCAATTCTTCCACCACCACATAGAGCATTGCGCCTGCGGCAAAGCTTAATAAATACGGAAGAAGAGGAACCACCAATTGCGCTGCAAGAATCGTGAAAGCAGCACCAAGTGGCTCAACAATGCCGGAAAGGACACCACGAAAGAAGGCATGGCTCTTTTTCATTCCCTCTGCCCGCAAGGGCATGGAAATAATTGCTCCTTCCGGGAAGTTTTGAAGAGCAATACCAAGAGATAGTGCCAAAGCACCCGCCGCTGTAATCTCACCACTTCCGGTCAAAAAGCCTGCGTAAACCACACCCACCGCCATTCCTTCAGGAATGTTGTGAAGCGTCACAGCCAACAGCAGCATCGTTGTTCTGCCAAAGCCGATTTTTGCACCTTCCGGTTGGTCGGTATCGCGATGCAAGTGTGGGATCAGCTTATCTAAGAGCAGCAGAAAGAGAATGCCCAGCCAAAAGCCAATGGCAACAGGGATCACCGCACCCTTGCCCATATCCGCTGCCTGTTCCAATGCCGGAATCAGCAAACTCCAGATGGATGCCGCCACCATGACCCCAGCAGCAAAACCGGTCAACGCCCGTTGCAGCTGCAAGTCAAAGGATCGTTTCAAAAAGAATACACATCCGGCTCCCAGTACCGTTCCGAATAACGGGAGCAAAACCCCATAAAATACTGTCATAGATAAACTCCTTGCGCAACCAACACGAACGGCACTGCTACAATCACAGACTGTGGCTCCCTCGCAGAAAAAAGTCACTGCACTCGTGAACATCATGCATCTGTCTATATTGCTATTATATCACTTTTTGTAGCATTTTACAACTATGCGACGTTGCTTATGACTTTCTTGTCACAATCCGCCTTGCATCGCACACCGAGTCGCTCGATACAAGGTACTGTCCTCGAGTGGCGAACATTTTTAAAAACTGTATTTGAAATTTTTTGAAAATTCCAAAAAAATTTCACACAAGGTGGCAAAAACCGCCATTTTCCATTGATAAAAAGCGGCAAAGCGACCATATTCGACATTTTACGCCGTCCTGCGACATCGCCTGCGCTACACAAAGTATTTACAAATTTACAAAGATATGCTATAATATCATCAGCACGAAGTCGCGTTAAGGCAACACCGCGCAGGAGTCTTCCTATCCGTATTGATATGATCTGCTGACAATGCAGCAGAACCCTGCACCGTCTTTATATGATATGCCTCATCAATGGACGCTGCACCTTACATACATCATCTTACACGGTAGCCTTAAAAAAAGTGCTTGTACGATAAAAATCGCTACAAAATGCCGCATCTTTCGAAAGGAGGCAAGCCATTTGCAAATCCTGCAATTTCAAATGTACGATGAAGAATTTATACAGTAACCTACAACCTATCATGCAACTCAAATCTGATGCAAACGGCTTTTGTATCATGTTACAGACACTCCACACTGTCCTGTTTAACATGGAAGAAACATCTTCTCGTGCAGAAGGTGTTTCTTTTTATCCTGCAATGAGATCCCTGGGGCCGTCACTATCCAAACGCCTTGGATATCTTGCACAAAATATATACCATTGGGGCATCTACCATTGCAAAACATCGAAAACTCACGCATATACGACGGAACTCCTTGACATTCATGGAGAAATATGGTATACTCTTTTTTAACATCGCTGAAAGGGAGTAGCCGCCGAGCCTTGCTCGGATTTCATTGCGTCAGGACGCTGCACACTGATATGGTCGCAGCCGCATGAGATAAAATTGGCAAGACTTTCGCTTGCAGTTCCGTGAAAAGGGCACAAGCGGAGGTCTTTTTTGATTGATGGTGCCTACAGCGTATGGTAGAAAGGATGGACTTTGATCACTATGAAGCACTATCTGGTTGCAGCAGAAGAGGTTTTGCAAGAAGTCGGCAGCAACAAACAGGGGCTTTCCCAAGAAGAAGCTGCTGCCCGTTTGCGAAAAAACGGGTCAAACAAATTGGAGGAACCGCCGAAAAAATCGTTGCTGATCCGTTTTTTGGAGCAGTTCAAGAATCCCATGATCATTGTGCTACTAGCGGCAGCAGTGATTTCAGGCATTACAGGCGTGATCGCCCAAGGGAAGCTGGAAGCCGATGTGTTTATCATTCTGACGGTAGTCATTGCCAATGCCGTTTTGGGCGTTTATCAGGAAAATAAGGCAGAGGCAGCCATTGCCGCATTACAGGCAATGAGTGCCGCGCAAAGCAAGATCCTCCGCGGTGGTGTGGCAATGGTCGTCCCCAGTGCCGAGTTGGTCGTGGGCGACATCGTTCATCTGGAAGCAGGCGACAGTGTTCCGGCAGATTGCCGTATCCTTGAAGCCGCCGCACTGAAGGCAGAAGAAGCTGCACTGACCGGCGAGAGTGTGCCGTCCGAAAAGAACAGCGATGTGCTCACGGGCGATGAAGTACCTCTGGGTGACCGTAAAAATATGCTGTATATGGGTTCCACCATTGCATATGGCAGAGCAGAAGCTGTGATCGTCGCTACAGGTATGCAAACTGAGATGGGCAAAATCGCAACGGCAATCGCTACCGCCAAAGACGATGATACGCCCTTGCAAAAAAAGCTTGATCAGCTCAGCAAGGTCTTATCCTTTGCAGTGCTGGGCATCTGTATTTTTATTCTCGGGCTGAATATCGTCAGAGAATACACCCAAATCCACGCGATCACGCTCCCCTCCTTCCTTGAATCTTTTATGTTGTCGGTAAGCCTAGCGGTCGCAGCGATCCCCGAAGGCCTGGCAGCAGTGGTCACCGTGGTGCTTTCCATTGGTGTGACCAATATGTCCAAGCGCAATGCGATCATACGCAAGCTGACTGCCGTGGAAGCACTGGGTTGCGCAGAGGTCATTTGTAGCGATAAGACCGGTACGCTTACACAAAATAAAATGACTGTTGTCAAGCACAGCGGAACCGATGCGCTACTTCTGGGCAGAGCCATGGCACTGTGCTGTGATGCTTCGCTGAATATGGATGGCACCGTAACAGGCGAACCCACAGAGGCAGCACTGGTGGCATATGCCAATACGATGAATTTGCGCAAATATGAAATAGAGGCAGAAACGCCCCGTGTGGCAGAAGCCCCCTTCGATTCCATGCGCAAGATGATGTCTACCGTGCATACAAAGCAAAGCGGTGGATATGTACAATATACAAAAGGTGCGCCTGATGAAGTGTTGCGTTGCTGTACCCGTATTCTCGAAAACGGTATGGTGCGCCCCATAACGGATGCGGATCGCGCCAATATTTTGGCGGAAAACAAGGCAATGGCAGATGATGCTTTGCGTGTGCTGCTGGCTGCCTATCGCGAATATAACGCTCTACCCGATACGATCAAGCCCGAAACATTGGAGCAAGACCTCATCTATATCGGTTTAACCGGCATGATTGACCCTGTACGACCTGAGGTGAAGCCTGCCATTGATCTTTGCCGCAGTGCGGGTATTCGCCCTGTGATGATCACGGGAGATCACAAAGATACTGCGGTAGCCATTGCAAAGGAACTGGGCATCCTTACGGAAGGACAGCAAGCACTGACAGGTGCGGAACTGAGTGCAATTCCCGAAGCGGAGTTTGAATCCAAAGTCACCGAATATAGCGTATATGCCCGTGTGCAGCCTGAACACAAGGTACGCATCGTGAACGCATGGCGCAAACGCGGTAAAGTCACTGCCATGACCGGTGACGGCGTCAACGACGCCCCCTCCATCAAAAGCGCGGATATCGGTGTGGGCATGGGCATCACTGGCACGGATGTGACCAAAAATGTCGCTGATATGGTACTCACTGATGATAATTTCGCAACCATTGTCAATGCGGTGGAGGAAGGCAGACGGATCTACGACAACATCCGTAAGGCGATCCAGTTTCTGCTTTCCAGTAACCTCAGCGAGGTGCTGTGCATTCTGGTGGCGACCCTCGGTTTAGGCAGTTTGACCGGTGGCGCATTCACCATATTCCAACCTGTGCATCTACTGTGGATCAACCTGATCTCCGATACGTTTCCGGCCATTGCACTTGGCATGGAGCCTGCTGAGCATGGCATCATGAATCGCAAGCCCCGCGACAGCAAGGCAAATATCTTCGCGGAAGGTCTGGGCATCAATTTGCTGTGGCAGGGCATCGTCATTGCCGTGCTGACATTGATAGCATATGTGCTCGGTGCACAAACCAGCCCCGAAGCAGGCGATACCATGGCATTCATCACCCTTTCATTCTGCGAGATATTCCACGCATGGAATATGCGCAGCCTATACAACTCAGTATTCAATATGCACAGCCACAACAAGGCAATGCTCTTTGCCATTGGCTTCTCTGTGGTACTGACGATGCCGTTGCTCTTCATCCCTGCACTGCGTTCGCTCTTTTCTCTCGCCGCGCTCACACCCACGCAGTACCTTATCAGTTTTGGTTTGGCTGCGCTGATTGTGCTTATTGTAGAGATCGTCAAGGCAATTGAGCGCAAGGTGCTCTTCAAGAGCAAATAATCCTCTATGTTTCAATAAAAGCCACTTCCGGTTGGAGGTGGCTTTTTGCTGCTCCCCCAAAGAAACGATATGGTACTTGACAAGTAGAGAGAAATGTGATATCATAAAAAATGATATTGAATCTCATTTTCATTTTGTGAAAGGTTGTGACCCTATGGTAGAAAAAGCATCGGGATATCAAACAAAGCAAAAAGCACGAATTTTGCTGTATTTCGAAGCCCACCCAGATCGCCATTTTACTGCCGCTGAGGTGGTGCAGGCAATGATTGCGGATGGGCATCCCATTGGTGCGGCAACCGTTTACCGCCAACTGGATCGTTTAGAGCAGGGTGGCTTGCTGCGCCGATATGTAACAGATGATCGCAGCTCTGCTTGCTGGCAATATGGCGGCGATGAGGCAAAAGCCGGCACCTGCCACGCACATTTCCATCTGAAATGTACGCAGTGTGGCGTGCTGATTCATTTGGATTGCGACCACCTTGCGGAGATCACCTCACATCTGCAAAACGATCACGGATTTACCATAGCACCGGAACGCACCACATTCTATGGCATATGCAAACAGTGCAGTGCCCAATCTGCTGCGCGATAAAGAAAGGATATAGCATGACAAGAATGACGAGAAAAATTACTGCACTCTGTGCAGCATCCATAATATGCGCCACCGCCCTTTGCGGCTGTGACACCACGCAAAACGATGAAGCAACGCTAACCATTGTGGCAACGGTCTTTCCAAGCTATGACTTCGCATTGCAGCTTACCGAAAATTTCAATACGCAGTGCGATATCAAACTGCTGCTGACCCCTGGTGGTGAGAGCCACTCCTATGAGCCCTCCCCTGCCGATGTGGCAGCCATTCAAAGCTGCGATCTGTTTTTGTATATCGGTGGCACATCAGAGGTATGGGTAGATCATCTGCTGGAAACACGAAGCAATAAGGCAAATTTACGGCTGATGGATTGCGTCACTCCCATCGCTACCACACACAGCCATGATGCGCATGATCACGAAGCAACAAGCAGTGCGGAGTACGATGAGCATATCTGGACTGCGCCGCTGAACGCGGTTGCCATGGCTGAAGCCATTGCAGATGAAATTGCAGCGCTTTCTCCCGAAAACGAAACGGTATGTGCACAGAATGCAGAGAACCTTTGCACAGAATTACAACGACTGGATACCGAATATCGTGCCCTTGCTGATACCGCCACAGACAAGCCACTGGTGTTCGGTGATAGATTCCCGTTTTTATATCTGGCTGAAGCTTACGGCTTTTCCTATGAAGCGGCATTTACAGGCTGCACCAGTGATACAGACGCATCGGCAGCAACCCTTTCTGCTCTGATCACCACAGTTAAGGAACAGCAAATCAGTACAGTATTCTATCTGGAAAATTCCTCTCAAAAAATCGCCGATGCCATTTGTGAAGCTACCGGTGCAAAAGCTGCCATGCTGCATTCCTGCAACAATGTGACTCGTGAGGAATTCGAAAGTGGCAAGCATTTTCAAGCGTTTGTACAAGAAAACTTCATAGCAATCAAGGAGGCGTTGCAGTAATATGGCATATCTTTCCTGCGAAAATGTGACCCTACGCTATGAATCCACTACCGTGCTGGAACATCTCAGCTTTGCAGTGCAAAAAGGCGATTATCTCTGCATTGTAGGCGAAAACGGCTCCGGCAAAAGCACCTTGATGAAGTGCCTTCTGGGACTGAAAGCCACCGATGAGGGCAAATTGCTGTTGGGGGATGGCTTAAAGCGTAGCGAGATCGGCTATCTGCCACAGCAAAGCATGATCCAGCGTGATTTCCCCGCATCAGTGCGTGAGGTGGTGCTTTCAGGCTGTTTGAATAGCCGAAAGTTGCATCCGTTTTATACCAAATCAGACCGTGCACGCGCAGAAGAACAAATGCAATGTATGCGCATCACAGACCTTGCCGACCGTTGCTTCCGTGAACTTTCCGGTGGGCAGCAACAGCGTGTGCTCCTGGCAAGAGCCCTATGTGCTACGAAAAAACTTCTGCTATTGGATGAACCTGCTACAGGTCTTGACCCGCTGGTAACCACCGAACTATATGGTATCCTGGAGCACTTGCACCGTGACCACGGCATTACAGTGATCATGGTCACCCATGATGTGGAATGCGCATTGCGCCATGCAAAAACAATCCTGCACATTGGCAAGAAGGAAAGCTTTTTCGGCTCCTGCGCAGATTATTTGCAAAGCAATGCAGGAAAAGCCTTTGTAGATATAGAATGCTATGTAGGATGCAGTAACTCCCATAAGGAGGTGTGCAAAGCATGAACAATTTTTCCGCATTTTTTACCCCCGAATATCTCACAGTGATCCTGTTGCCTGCCTTGATCGCGGGAATTGCAGTCAGCCTATGTTCAAGCCTTTTGGGTGTTAGCCTTGTTTTGAAGCGCTGTTCCATGATCGGGGATGGACTTTCCCATGTAGGCTACGGCACACTGTGTATTGCTGTTGCCATGGGATGGGCACCGATGCAGGTCACCATTCCCGTGGTGATCATTGCGGCATACATCTTGCTGCGCCTCTCCGAAAGCAGTCGTATGCGTGGCGATACGGCAATTGCATTGTTTTCTACATCTGCAATGGCGATCGGCATTATGGTATCATCAAAGGCAAATCTCACCACCGATGTAAGCCATTATATGTTTGGCAGTATCCTTACCATGTCTCGAACCGAAGTCATTCTCAGCGTAATATTAAGCATCTGCGTACTGTTGGTATACATCCTGTTTTACGATAAGATTTTCGCTGTGACCTTCGATGAAAACTTCGCAAGAGCAACAGGGCTCAATGTCCGCTTTTATAATCTGCTGATTGCCGTGCTGACCGCCGTGACCGTGGTGCTTGGCATGATGCTCATGGGGGCACTGCTCATCTCTAGCTTGATGATCTTCCCGGCAGTGACTGCCATGCGCCTTTGCAAGAGCTTCCGCCATGTAGTGGTCACAGCGGTAATTGTTTCTCTCAGTTGCTTCTTACTGGGCTTGGCACTTTCCCTATGGTTAGATGCAGCGGTAGGTGCCAGCGTCATCATCATAAATCTGATGGTCTATGTCATTGCGACGATGATCAATCTCATACAAAACCGCTGTATTCGTAACCGCAAAGTGCAGGAGACAAATCCATGAAAAAGAAAAGTCGCGGCATTTTCGGCATATGCATTGCAGCACTGGCAAGCTATGTCTTTGTGGAAAATACACTCCTGCTGCGCACTGCCTACGATCCGCTCTCTACTACAGAAATTGGCTTTCGCGTGCCACGCATGGTAATGGTTTCCGATGTGCACAAACGGCAATTTGGTAAAGGACAGTGCCGCCTGATCGCTGCAGTTGCAAACGCAAAGCCTGAATACATCATACTGACCGGCGATTTGATCTCACGCAGTGTTACAAACTTTTCGCAGACAGAAGCCTTACTGCAAGGACTTGCACCGATTGCACCCATGCTGATGGTGTGGGGCAACCACGAACTGGATTGCACCGAAACGCAACGGAATATTCTGCGTGGACTGCTGGAAAAATATCACGTCAGATTATTGGAAAATGAAATAATACAATTAGGGAATGTGCACTTTGCCGGTCTGACACTAGAGCAGGCAAACTATCGCAATCACAATCGTTTTCGGTGCCTCAAAGCCTGCACCGCCGAGGAGATCCAAGTGCAATTGGGCAACTGCCCTGAACGTACAATCCTGCTTGTCCATAATCCGCTGTTTGCCAACGCCTATGCCGCGTGGGGTGCTGATGTGGTGCTCTGTGGCCATGTACACGGCGGTATCGTGCGGCTACCACTGATCGGCGGGCTACTTTCCCCCGAACGGAAGCTGCTCCCAGCCTTTTCTAAGGGTAGATATGACTTGCAGAAAACCATTCTCATCGTAAGTGGCGGTCTAGGGAAGCTTCGCCTTTTGAATCCTGCGGAAATTCGCTGTATTTTCCCTGTAGATTAGCATATTATGATATGCAACGCCTTTGCTTTTTCAAAAGATTGCAAGGGCGTTGTATTTTGCTTGACGAATCCTCAAAAAGTTGCTATAATGAAGCTGACTTACAAGGGTGATAGCAAAACCACTGTGTAAGATTTTCCACTACAGGTTAGGGCAGTTGAAGCGTATTTGGATCCGATCAAAAACGATATTGTGGTGGAATGAATCATCTCATATTCCCTACATAGTCACTTTGCATAAAGCCGAAAATATACTATCATTTAGAACTAGAACGCAAGCAAAAGGAGGTTTCAACCATGAAGCAAGACGACAACAGAGAACAAAAGCTCCGCAGCGTCAACGCCTGCAAAGAAAGCTTCACGATCGCTGAGCCACAGGGAAAAGGCAAAATCATGAAGCGTATGGGCAAAAAAATGACGGATTGGTATGTGCGTCCCTTTGGACAAGCGCAAAACGATTTTAATGCCGCCGCCGCCGATGCCCTCACTGCGCTGCATCAACAACTATTGGCACAGCAGGTCGAATTAGAGGAAACACAACGCCGCCTCAATGAAGCCATTCGCGAGCAGAGGGAATCTCTTGCACGCAATCAGCATCTGTGGCAGGCTGCACTACAAGATACCGAAGCCTATTTTGACCGTGCCCTTTGTGCCACCGACCCTACAAGCCGTCCTGCGGCAGGCGTGCCACCTATGACACAACTCACAGGACTTTCCAAAGAAGAGTTGTTTTTACAGTTACAAGCTGTCAAAAACGCAAGGGATCCGGCAGCGTTGCAGAATGCCCTCACACAACTGAAAACACAGTACGACGATGCGCTGCTGCAAGCACTTGCTGCCTGTGATGAAGCACCCAACCATCGCCCACTGGTGATCCTATGCCCCGATCCGCAAACTGCTGATAAAGCCGTTATCCATGAGGCGCAGCGTCTGTACGCGCTATTGAAAGCCGCGAGTCGCTACCCCGTGCAATTGTTTTTCCTTTGCAAAGAGGGCAAAGCAGTACACACGATGGGCGATCAAAGCACTGTACCCGAATCCCTTCTCTCCCAAACAATCAAAGAATGCAAGCCTGCGCTGGTCATTCTCTGCGATACCACTACCGCCATCGCTGACACGGGCAAAGGCTGCTTACTGATGCAAAATCTATTGCTACGACTGGTGGGACAAAAGCCTTTCGCAGGTCTGGGTGGCAGTTTAATGCAGAATCTACTGCACTTATGCGATTACGATCTGCATTACTATTGTGTGGATTCCAATACGGCTGCCGATGGAATGCAGCAGCTTGGTTTCCGTCGCCCTGCTGTCATCGGAGAAGACCGCAGCTTTGTGGCTCTGGTGGAAATGCGTGCCACCAATGACCCGCCCTACGGTCTGGTGCATCTCAGCGAATGGGACAGACAGCTTAAGGCAGAAAATCGGCATCTCATCAAGGGATATTCTGCGCTGCGCGCCTACTATGAACGGCAGACCAATGCAGCATCGGTAGCACCGGAAGCCTTACCCTATCCACAGAATTGCTATATACTGATGCAGCAGCAGAGCATCGCAGGATTGCTACGTTATTTTCTGCGTAATAAAGGTGCTGTAACCATCATCGACCTCAGCCCTACCCAAAGCGACATTGCACCGCTGCTCGTCCCCTTCGGTACTTGCACTGCCGCCCCTACCGATGCTCTCTATGATGCAATCAAAGGGCAATATGATGTGATCACGATGTTTCATTTGATGCACCATTTTGCATACAGCGACCGTCAAAAGCTTTGGGTATCGCTGCGCAATGCGCTGGCACCAAATGGAATCCTTTTATTGGATGTGCCAAATCTGCGATTCACACTACCTCGCCGTCAGCAACAGGGCTGGGGAAAATACCCTCTGTATGATGTATGCTTTACAAAAGAATCGTTTTACCGTGAATTGAAAGAAAACGGTTTTACCGCACAGGCAATGCTGCCTGTGGGGCAAGGACTCTACTCCGTGGCAGGGGTATCGCGCAATGAACCCATCTCATGGACGGCTGTGGTCACGGTTGCATGATCAGACAATACAAGCCACAAATATCCGTTATCAGGGTATGACCATTGCCCTTGCAGAAGATATTGGAAAGGAGTACGGATGTTGCAATCACAAAATGAACCGTTATCACAGCACACAACCCATACCGACCAGACAAGGCGTCCCTCCAAAAAAACAGTCATCGTATCAGCAAGCGTGATCGTTGCGCTGCTGTTGTGGATGGTCGCATGGAAAATCGTGGGTGAGCGCATGGAACAGACCGCCACGGATATGCAATACACCCATTTCACCTACAATGGTGCGATCTATGCCCGATGCCCAGATGCCGCGACTATCTATGAACTGGATCTGACGGGCAATACGGATGACTGCGGAGAATCGTTAGGCACGGTGCAATTTACTGTGGATGGTGTGACGATCCACAAAGAGGCATACCGCGTAAAAGGTGAAGAATCCCATGCCATTGCAGATCCCGTACTATTGATATCGAACGATACAAAATGCGAACCTTATGAACTAGTGGGGTTTACTGCACTGAGCGACTCGCCAAGCATTACAGCAGTTTGCGAAGCTTACGGCATACAATCGGAGGAGGATATTGTCTCCATCACGGTATTCGATGCCGATGGCTCAGTAGTACAAAACATCACCGACCTTGAAGCGCGCAGAGCCTTTTATGAAAAATTGATCGCACTGGGCGAGGATATAGGCGCTGTAGGGCAATCGCAAGCGTATTATGATGCATATATTGCAAAATATGGTGCAAGTGATACCATCGCCCTGAAAAACGACACCATTGAAACCACCGACAATGAAACCTATCAACAGGCAATGGAATTATGGGGCGCAGGGATGTGTACTGTTACCATACAGCTGCAAAACGGTCTGCGCCTTGCAGATATGGTATATGCACCTGTACCGATGGTCTTTCAGGTGTATGGGTATTATGCTATTACAGAGCCTTTTTTTGAATAGCATCGGCTGCAACTGTGTTTATCAAGCAAAAACTGCATAATAAGAGGCACTGGATGAGCGCATAGCAGGAGTGCCCCTTTTGTGTATTTTTGTAGATATTCAATGTTTCAAGCTTGAAAAGGCAAAATGTCATCTACAGTTTGACACGAAAAATTTTCGGCTCCAGACACGCAAAAAAGCCCGAAAAATCGGGCTTTTTTGGTCTGTCATCTATTTTGTTCAACAGAGATGAAGCTAGTAGTCGGACTCGAACCGACGACCTGCGCATTACGAATGCGCTGCTCTACCAACTGAGCCATACTAGCATATTCCATTTTGCAAGGGTTAGCAGACTGTTTGCGATGCTACTTTACCCACACTGCCTACATAGTATAACACGAAAATCCGAAAAAGTCAAGCATTTCTTTTTGAATATTCTCCTGCGATACAAAGCGCACAAAAAAGCAAGTTTTCTATTGCAATACGATGTGATCACCCGTCACACGCTGCTGTACTGATTGCTTTTTCATCAATCGCATCAGCCGCGGACGGTTATAGCGTTGCAACAGCACAAAAATCATATCCACCGTGGCAGCCATCAGCGATGTGATCAAGAATGCCACCAACGACCCAAACGGAATCGCAGCAAACAACGGCAGAAAACTCAGCACAACGATGACTTCATGCACAACTTCTGCCTGACAGGTTGCCATAATGATACTTTCCAATGATTGCTGCTGCACATCAAAAAAAGCAGAATCAAAGGTAGGTATTTTCTTTTTCCATGTGCGGATACGAATCACTCGATAAAAAGTAGCCTCAAAAGGTAGCGGCTGAAACCACCCTTTGCAATAATCAAACCGATTGCGTTTGCAGACATGAATCAGACCTCCCACAAGCAAGCGCATTGCCATATGATAAAAAAATGTACCAAAAGTAATAGCAAGCGAATACAGTGGCGCAAAGTGATACATCTGCCAAGCAAAGATGCAGAGTAGCATGCCGACAAAAGTGCCTGCCGTAATGCAGAATATTCTTCTTTTCACGGAAGACACAACCTTTCGTTACAGTCGATTTGCAGACGAGAATGTCGCATGGCAAGTCGTGCCATGCTTCACAAATCAGGAACAAACACGAACACAGTATAGAGTATACCACAAAATAGACGAATCGTCAAGGCGAAAACGCAATAAAACGATAAAAAGCGAAAAATCTGCAAAAAATCAATTGTAATTTCCGAAAAAGTGTGCTATACTATGTGAGGAAAGATTTGCCTGTGTGCAAATCCACCTGCTGTTTAGCAGAATATAGCTGTGAAAGGAGAGCGTTTCAGGTATCACTGCCCGAAACGCAACCGTGAATATGCGTGATACCAAAAATCAGTCCCGTGCAGGCAAAGCCTCTGTGCTGGGCATTGTTGTTGTGATCTGTCTACTGTTGCTTGCGACAATCACCCTTTCGGTCAATCTGATTTTTCGCGATGCAGCCACTGTCCCAAAAATATTTGGGCATCGCTACTATGTATATGAATACGACGATATGGAATCCACCGATGATGGTGCTACGATCCCCGCTGGTGCAATGGTGATTTTGGACGGAGAAGACACCCTCGCTCCTGTAGTCAATCAAATCGTGCTTTACAACAGCACCATTGGCGATTGTCGCATTGGGCAGGTAAGCCTTGTGCTCAATGAAACACTTGAGGATAGCCCCGCATCGCAAACCACATACTATCTCACTACAGCGAAAAATGCTTCTGCCATTGCAGTCCCTGCCGATGATATCATTGGTATCTGTCGCCAGCGTAGCACTGAATTGGGTGCAGTGGTACGTTTTCTCACCGGAACAGCCGGTATAGTGGTGTGCATGATTTTGCCCTGCATTGCAATCTTACTATATGTTGCTGCATTGTTCGTTGCCGCCAAAGAAGAAGCCGATGACGACGATGATGATGATACCGATCTGATGTTCGTAAAAGCATTGCAGAGCAAGAAAAAGGCTTTGGAACAGAAGGCGGCTGCCCCTGATGAGCAGGTCACTGATGACCGTAGTGCCATCGCACAAGAGGCCGCTGAAACAGAAGCCGCCATTCGTCGTGCGGAAAAATTTGCCGCTATCCGTAAAAATATTGAAAGCCAACGTACCGCATCGGGTACTGCTGAAGTACCACTGTACACAACTGCAACTCGCCCTGCGGTTTCTACCACAAAGCAGATCGCTGCACCGGATCCCGAATTATTAGATCTCATTGCAGGCAGAAGCGCACACGATGCAGACACAGCACAGGATGATGCTTCTAATGATGCACTCATCGCAAAGCTCGTTGCTGATAAGGCAAAACAAACTACCCCAGAGCAGAAAAAAACTGTCGTGAGCAAACCGGTAACGAAAGAAACGCCTGTTGTCACCGCTCCGGAGACTGCCAAAGAAAGTAACCGCACCGCAAAGCCCATACCACAAGCCAAAACTGCATCTGCTGCAAAAACTTCAGCGAATAAGCCAACCGCTGCGAAACCTGCTACATCTTCTGCGGTGGATTTCAGTGATTTGATTGCAATGCTGGATGCCGCACAAAAACACCTGGACGAATAATCTCTGATACAAAAAGCACCCTTTCAAAAAGGGTGCTTTTTCAGTTAGAGCGAATTGTATTCTGTGACCGCCGCCGATTCCGTCAAAATACTGATGTACTCACAGGCTCTGACCAGAAACTCTCGATTGGTACAATGTCCCCAAGCCTTTGCCGTTGCAGAAACGCCACGTTCTTCAGCACGCAGCAGCGCATGGCGAATAGCACGCTCTACGCTTTGCGCGTTGGTGTGAAATTCCTCTGCCAAAACAGGGTAGCACACCTGTGTAATGCGATCAAAGAAATACGGATTGCCCAGCCCGTGCATCAGAGCCGAGCGCAGATAGCGATAACCCAGCAAATGCGGGTAAATACCATGGGACATCAAAAAATCGCTAATAATATCCTTGTGACACAATTCCTGTGTAGATCTGGTGGCAGCACATTCTTGCAATACATGATTGCCACTGCAAGTAGCGCATATCGGAAAGTGCAAATTTGTACACGCGGTTTGGGTCGATATGACCGATTCGTATGGTTTCATAAGTTGTTTCCTACCTTTTGTTACCACACAGTTTCCCCGCCAACGTTTCTCATGCTCGCAAGCATATTGCAGAAACACTCCACACCTCTATTGTACCGCATCAAGAAGCAATTGTCAAGGCTTTCGACAAATTTTGACACAAATCTCACAGATCGTGACAAAATTTATTTTTGATTCTGCAAATATGTGATCAAAATATGCATCGCTTCCACATAGCCTGCAAATCCCTTCCCACAAACGGTTGCAATGCAGCCCTGTCGAATATACGAAATATGCCGGAAATCCTCACGAGTATCAGGGTCAGTCAGATGCACCTCTACAGTGGGGATCTTCACCGCTTTGAGGGCATCCAACAGTGCCACACTTGTGTGCGTATATGCCGCAGGATTCATGATGATGCCGTCTGCCTTGCCATACGCTCCCTGAATTTCATCCACTAGAGTACCCTCGTGATTGGATTGCTTGCATTCGATGGTGATATTGCAGTTTTTTGCCTCCTGCTCCAGCAGGTCGACCAAATCTGTGTAGGTCTGCGTGCCATAATGCTCCGGCTCACGCAAGCCCAGCAGATTCAGATTCGGTCCATTGAGAACGAGTATATGCATTGTATTCCTCCATAATGGCGACTGCCGTTTCTTCCGGTGTGCCGCTGTTTTCGATGCTGCACTGTGCAAGTTGCCTGTAGAGTGGTGTGCGGATCATTGCCATCTCCTCTAAACGGCTTTTCTGCGAAAGTGGTCTACCGTCAGTGGGCAACAGTGCAAGGTCTCGCCGAAGCCAATAGATCCTGCCGTTACTGTGCAGCGGTGCATGATTTGCCGCATCCAACACAACGCCTCCACCTGTCATCAAGATCACGCCACGCTTCTGAGATTGTTCCAGCAACACCTTGTGCTCCAATTCGCGGAACGAACGCTCGCCTTCCTCTGCAAAAATAGCAGGAATGCTTTTGCCCGCGATCTGTTCAATGACCGCATCCAGATCAATCGCTTCTTTGCCCGTCAGCTCTGCAAGCTTTGCACCGATGGTAGACTTACCGCAACCGGGCATACCAATCAGCACAATCGATTCACTCTGTTGCTGCAAACTCTGACCCACAAGAGCAATCGCTTCATCGTCGATTCGATGCTCAAAGAACAGCTCCTCTGCCTGCTTTGCCTGTGCCACTAACATGGGCAACCCTCCACTACACGGAATACCCAACCTTTCGGCCTGCAAAAGCAGTGCAGTACGGCAAGGATTGTAGATCAGATCTATCACACCCTTGCACTGCGGAAACTGTGTCAAATCAACCAATTTTTGCCCTGCATTCGGGTACATTCCAACGGGGGTCGCATTCACGATCAAGGTACTGTCAGTGAATCTCGGCAGATCCTCATAAGTATATTCGCCCTGCAAATCCAAAACGATCAGGCGCTCGGCACCATCCAACTTTGCCAATGCCTGCACAGTCTGCGATGCGCCGCCGTTGCCCAGCACCAACACCTTTGCCCCTGCAAAGGTGAGCCCTGCGCTACGCATAAGAAACCGAAACCCATAAGCATCGGTGTTATAGCCCGTCCAACTGCCATCTTCCTCGCGCACCATGGTGTTCACGCTGCCGATTGCCTCTGCCAAAGGGTCAAGCCGCTTGCAGTAGGGAATCACTGTCATTTTATAGGGGATCGTCACATTCAGACCTTTCAGCTGCGGCTGAGCAAGAAATGCCGGCAGTGCTTCAGGTTCTATGGGGTAAAGGATATAATCGGGGTTGCCAAATGCAGCATGAATGGCAGGGGAATCGCTATGTCCCAGTTTTCTGCCGATGAGCCCATAGGGAGTAGTAATATTCATAATAACGCTCCTTTCAGCCGACACATTCTGTATAATTGCCAAGGAATGTAAATGTCTCGCTGGTACGCTGCAAATCGTCTAACAGCGCAATCACGCCCTCCTGATGCAACGAACCTTCCAGATCCATATAAAAGCGATAAGTAAAGCTGCTGCCCGAAATGGGTGCACTTTCCAGTTTGCACATATTTACTCCTGTTGCCGAAATTTTTGCGATCATCTCATACAGCGCACCGGGGCGGTTTGCACAGGTTAGCACCAGACTGATGCGATTGGCACCGGCGAACAATTCCGGCTCTTTGGCAATACAAAGAAAGCGCGTTTCGTTGTTATCATGATTCTGAATTGCATCATTCATCACACGCAAGCCATACAGCTTGGCACAATCTTCTGAAGCAATGGCTGCAACACCTGCGTCCTTGCTTTCTGAGGCGCGCTTTGCAGCATGAGCTGTACTGGTGCATGGCACGATATCCACATGATCAAGCTCAGAAAGAAACGCACTGCACTGGTTGAGTGCCTGCTCGTGAGAAAATACCGTGTGGATATCTTCAAGCTTTGTGCCGTGCTTTGCAAGCAATACCTGCCGCACAGAGTGACGAATGCTGCGCACGACAAACGCCTGCTCCTTGCGCAGCAGTGCATATACCTCGCGCACCGAACCGCTGTTACTGTTCTCAATGGGCACAACGCCATACTGACAAAGCCCCGCCTTCACTGCCCGAAACACTGCCGCAAAGCCATTCATATGCACCAGATCGCCCCGTGGGAACAGCGTGTCCGCAGCGGCCTGCGCATGGCTGCCCTCAATGCCCGAGCAGGCAACTCTGCCCGTTTGTGGAAACAATTGCTGTTCCTTCTCGCACATGGTATGTAGCATCTCACGCAACGCAGAATGATGGGGTAACACTGCCGCTTGCTGTGCCTTGGAAAGCTCCATCAACTTGCAGAACAGCTGATGCGCCGCCTTTTCCTGTGCAGGGCCTGCTGCCTTATGCACCTTTTCCAAAATACGACGCTCACGGCTGGGATCGTATACAGGTGTATGCTCGTGCTTTTTTGCTTCAGATACCTGCCCCACAAGCTCCATACGCTTTAAAAAGAGTGCAAGTATCTGATCATCTACACCATCAATTTCCTGTCGGATATCTTTAAGTTCCATTTTATGTGTCCTTTCCTGATCCTGCAAGCATATCCAGAATCACCAGAGCCGTTACTGCCTCAATAACAGGTACCGCACGGTGGGCAATGCATGGGTCGTGCCTGCCCTGAATCACGAGTGTTTCCTCGGTATGCTTGGAAAGTGATACGGTCTGCTGCGGTTTGCCAATGGACGGCGTGGGCTTCACTGCAACACAAAAGCGCAGGGGCATCCCATTGGTGATGCCACCCTGTACGCCACCGCTATGATTGGTTTTCGTGACAATACTGCCGTTTTCGTCAAGGCAGAAAGGATCATTACATTGGGAGCCGCGCATGGTAGCACAAGCGAACCCGCTGCCAAATTCGATGCCTTTAATCGCAGGTACACCAAAAATCGCACCTGCAATGCGATTCTCCACACCATCAAACATGGGATCGCCCAATCCGGTCGGCAAGCCCAAAACCATGCACTCGATCGTGCCACCTACAGAATCCTGCTCCTTTGCAGCCGCCATGATCTCCGCCTGCATAGCATCTGCGGCAGTATCATTACAAACAGGAAATGCCTTTCTGCCCGGTGCAAGCAGTGTTTCCACATCCGGTTGCATTGGATAAGGCGTATCCTGCGCATGGCACACACTTTGCAGGTGTGCGCCAATAAAGATTTCCTTTTGTGCCAGAATCTGCAAGGCAATGCCACCTGCCACGCAAAGAGGGGCAGTCAATCTGCCGGAAAAATGTCCACCGCCACGCATATCTGCCTGCCCGTGCCACTTGAGATAAGCAGTATAATCAGCATGAGAGGGGCGCGGCAAATCGGCAAGTGCCTGATAATCCCCCGAGCGCGTATCCGTATTGTTGATAACTGCACACAATGGAAAGCCCGTTGTATGGCCCTCATACAGTCCTGAAAGAATGGCAGGACGATCGCTTTCCTTCCTTGGGGTAGAAAATGGGCTACCACCGGGCTTGCGACGCGACATAAATTCGTACAGCTTGTCCTCAGAGATCGGCATCCCCGCAGGCAACCCATTGATCACCACGCCAATGCCGCCCCCGTGAGATTCGCCAAACACGGAAACCTGTATGGTTTCGCCAAATGTTGATGCCATGTCAAACCTCCTCTGCGGGGCGCACCAAACCGCCCAATCGCTGATAATCTTCAAAAAATGCAGGATATGATTTGTTTACCGCCTCAGTGCCGAGGATCGTAACAGGCTTTTCGCAACGCAATGCCGCAATTGCTGCCGCCATTACCATGCGATGATCGTTGCAGCCATCTACCGTACCGCCATAAAGCGTACCGCCCATAATACGCAACGCCTCCTCAGATTCCTCCACACAACCACCCAAGGCGCATAGCAGCTTTGCGGCTTCGCGCAAACGGTCACACTCTTTCAAACGCAACCTTGCAGCGTGGTGCAGATGCGTTTCGCCTTCGGCAAATGCTGCCAACACAGAAAGCACCGGTAGCAGATCAGGAATCTCACGCATATCAGCCGAAAACGCCTGTAGCTTGCCGTTTGAAGGTGGTGCAACAGTCACACGATCAGCAGATTGCACGACCTCTGCACCTGCCATACGCAAAATATCACAAATGGCTTTATCACCCTGCATCGAATCGGCATACACTCCATGCACCGTAACCGATGCAGAGATTGCCCCCGCCACCAGAAAAAATGCTGCGTTAGACCAATCACCATCTACATAGAGATTGGCAGGGGGATGCAACTGACGTGCACCTTTTACATAGTATACAGGCAGTCCATGCGCTACAGTTTCAGTGATTTCTGCGCCAAATTGCTGTAGCACCCTACAGGTCAGGGCAACATATGGTGCCGATTCCAGCGGCTTTGTCAGGCGGATCATACTGTTCTCCTTAACATGGGGCAATGCCATCAGCAAGCCACTGAGATACTGAGAAGTGATATTGCCTGCCAATGCGTATTCGCCGCCGTGCAACGTGCCCTTTGCCGTAATAGGTAGCGTAGGCGCAGAAAACTGCACCCCATGTGCAGACATCACATCAGTCAGTGCGCTGATGGGCCGCTGAGGCAATCGACCGCAGCCCACAAACTGTACACTCTTGGAAAAAACCATCGCCACAGGCATCAAAAATCGTAGTGTAGAACCGCTTTCCAGGCAGTCTAATACGGGGGCAGTACCTTGTCGATTTCGATCGATGGGCATGATCTGTACACCATGCTTCTGTTCGGAAAACTGTGCGCCCAACGCGGTCAGGCACTGCATAGTTGCAATGATATCTGCACAATAGGGCTTTTGCAGCGGCAAAAATGAAGGCACTTGTGCACAGGCAGCACAAATCAGTTTGCGATGAGCATCGGATTTGGAATGGATGGCTGTGATCTCGCCATGCAGTTTGGTAGGGACAAGCATCAAATTCATAAATGCTGCTCCTCTCCTACGCCATCGGTGATCAGCTGTCGCATCTCGTCCAGTGCGATTTTTTCCATGCGACAAGAGCCGATCTCCTCAGGCAAAATCACTGTAATTGACGTACCTTCTGCCTTTTTATCCACTTTAGTCAATGCGTCCAGGGTATCAACATCCAAGGCTGTATGAATAGGCAGTGCATTACGCTCTAATGTAGCAAGAATCCGCTGCGCTGCATTCCCTTGCAAAAGCCCACGTTTTGCGGCAGCTCTGGTAACATATGCCATGCCGATACTCACAGCGTGTCCATGAGAAATCGCAAAATTCGAAGCTCTTTCGATGGCATGCCCGACAGTGTGCCCTAAATTCAACAGCTTGCGTACAGAATGCTCCGTAGGATCTTCTGCTACGATTTGGGCCTTATACGCCACGCAACGCGCAATGATCTCTTCATACGATGCAGCAGGGTTGCCGTTTTCGTAGATATCAAACAGCTGCTTATCACCGAGAATGCCCGTCTTGATCGCCTCCGCTGCACCATCTGCAATACAGTGTGCCGAAAGCGTTTGCAGACATTCCGGATCACACAGCACCATTTTGGGCTGATAGAATAGTCCTGCCAGATTCTTTCCCGCCTCCAGATTTACCGCCGTTTTTCCTCCCACGGAAGCATCTACCGCAGCAAGCAGTGTCGTTGGCATCTGCACAAAGGAGATTCCACGAAGATAGCAACCTGCGGCAAACCCTGTTAAATCACCAATGACTCCGCCGCCCAGTGCAAGGGCACAATCGGTACGGGTGATCTTTTCCGCCGCCAGTATCTCCACGACATTTGCAAGCGTCTCAAAGGATTTCGACTCTTCGCCGGGTGCGACAACAACGGGCAATACATCGAATCCCGCTTGTGCCAGTGATTCACCCACATCCGCAAGATAAAGCGGTGCAACGTTTTCATCTGTGATCACAACGACCTTGCATGGCTTGATCCGTTCCGCAAGCAAAGTGCCACAGCGATGCCGCAAACCCCGCTCCATCATGATGGGATAAGCTGTATCGTTCAATGCAACGGTTACCGTTCTCATGGTGTTCTCCTTTGATTTGATTAATTTCCGCCGACATTTGCCTTGCAGAGCCTACCCTCTTTCAGACATTCACGCAAGGCATCGGCATCTTTTGCCTGCAAAGCATCACGATATTCATTCAGCTTTGCGATAAGCGTTGTCAACTCTTCGCAGAGAAAATCGCTGTTTTGCATCATGAGTTCTGTCCACATCTCCTCATCCAGACGCGCCACACGAGTCATATCTTTGAAACTGCCGGCGGAAAAACCACGACGTTTTGCAGCAGTGGGCGATTTCACATATGCGCCTGATACAATATGTGCGAGCTGCGAGGTGTACGCAATGATTTCATCATGCTGTTCCGGTGTGGAGAAAGTCAGGTTGGCAAAACCGATATCGGTAAAATAATTCTTCAGCAGCTCCAGTGTTTTCATATCCACACTGCTGTCCGGCGTTAAGATCATGGAAGCACCATCATAGAGGTTTTCGGCAGCGTTTACAAATCCACCGCATTCCTTGCCCGCCATGGGATGCCCTCCTACATACATAAAGCCATATTGCTTTGCAATGGCACCCATCTCAGCACAAACCTCACGCTTCGTGCCGCACATATCCACCACGATGGCGGTTTTGGCGATCTGTGGTGCGTGTTCTTTTAGCCAGTTGATCGCCGCATGGGGGCGCAATGCCAACAAAATCAAATCATTTTCGGGCAACAAGGTTACATCAAACGACCGATCAATCGCGCCTGTGAGTCTTGCAAACAAGTTGACCTCATCATCAAGATCACAGCCCATAACGGTATGTAGTGTACGGCTTTTGGTCGCTTTGGCAAACGATCCGCCGATCAGCCCCAGCCCCACAATTGTAATATTCATATATGATGCATCCTTTCCGCTCAGCAGTTTTCTGCCATATAGCTATGCAAACCGCGCAGCTTCTTTGCAAGTGCTTCGAACGTTTCCGGACGAATGGACTGCGGGCCATCGCACGCCGCGTGTTCAGGATCGTTGTGTACCTCAATAATCAATCCATCGCAGTCTGCCGCGACCGCCGCGACCGCAAGCTGCGGCACAAGCCATGCCTTGCCGGCAGCGTGACTGGGATCAATGATCACAGGCAAATGGGTCAGCTTGCGCAGCACAGGCACCGCACCTAAATCCAGCATATTACGAGTGTATGTTTCAAAGGTACGCACACCGCGCTCACAGAGAATGACATTGTGATTCCCCCCCGCCATGACGTATTCTGCGCTCATCAGCCACTCCTCGTAGGTTGCAGAAAGCCCACGCTTGATCATGACGGGCTTTTCCTGCTTGCCCAGCTGCTTAAGCAAATCAAAGTTTTGCATATTCCGCGCACCAACCTGAATCAGATCTACATCCTTAAACAAAGGCAACTGTGCAGTGTCCATAATTTCGGTAACAATGGGCAAGCCGGTTTCCTGCCTTGCGATCTTCAGCAGTTCCAGACCCTCAGCACCCATGCCCTGGAACGAATACGGCGAAGTGCGCGGCTTGAACGCACCGCCACGTAGCAGAGTGGCACCGCTTGCCTTTACACTTTTGGCGATGGCAACAATCTGTTCTTCGCTTTCCACAGAGCATGGACCTGCCATCAAGGTTAATGTACCGCCGCCAATTTGTGTATTCCCTATCGGTACAACAGTTGGTTCGGGATGAAATTTGCGGTTTGCATTCTTGTATGGCTCCTGCACGCGCTTTACATCCTCAACGATATCCAGTGCAGAGATGAGATCTGCATCAATGGCGGCGGTGTCACCCACCAATCCCAAGATAGTGTGCAATTTGCCGGTACTGGCGTGAACCTCGATATGCTTTTCTTTTAGCCAATCGATCAGAGTAGCAAGTTGCTGTGCATCGGGGTTTTGTTTTAATACAACGATCATGGTAAGTACTTCCTTTCTTGCAAAACAAAAACGCCCACAGCCGTTGACTGTGAGCGTTTGCGGTTTACGATTGTTCAGTCGCGGAGATCCACCGACTATACCCCGTAGGCAGCAATGTTTTTCGCAGTCAAACGACAACAGACCTTATCAAAATAATAGATAAAGCCATAAAATCGATATGCAATTGCGTAAAACAGAGCAGAAATGCGGTTCATGACGGTTTCTCCTTTACAAAATTGGCAATATGCCGTGGTGACTGCAAGTCATGCAGCCAAGGGATGCAATAAGATATCTTATGGTTATATTATACCACGTTTTTTTTCTGTTTGCAAGTGGTAGCTACGCCGAGATTTGCACTGTTTTTCTGCTTTGTTTTGTACACTTTGATGATTTAAAGCTTTCTATCGCTAAATTGCAGAGCAAAGATCAGTCGCGCTTTGCCTCACGTTCCAGGATTTGAAACGCTTCTTTCAGATTGGCAGCACCTTCCAAGCGGATGTGGAAACGCTCTGTCTGCAAGGTACGCAAAGTCTGTTTCGGAAGTATACATAGTGTGAAACCCAGTCGTTCTGCCTCTTGAATCCGTAGTGTTGCATTCGATACGGAACGGATCTCGCCTCCCAAACCGATTTCTCCAAAAGCCATTACCGTTTCTCCAATGGGTTTGTCCATCAACGAGGAATACAATGACAAAGCAACTGCCAGATCACCGGCCGGCTCATCCAGACGGAAGCCGCCGACAATGTTCAAATACACATCCAGTGCACCAAAAAACAGCCCCATGCGTTTTTCCAGTACTGCAAGCAAAATATACACGCGGTTATAATCAAATCCGGTTGCAGTACGACGCGGCGCGGAAAGCGTACTTTTGGATACCAGCGCCTGAATTTCGGCGAGAATGGGGCGGCTGCCCTCCATCATGCAGCAAACACAAGTGCCCGATACACCCAACGGTCTACCCTCTAACAGCATGGCAGAGGGATTTTCAACCTCGCACAGACCATGATCCGACATCTCGAATACGCCGATTTCATTCGTGGAGCCAAAACGATTCTTCATAGCACGCAAAATACGGCAGCTCTGATATCGGTCGCCTTCGAAAATCAGCACGGCGTCCACGATATGCTCCATAACCTTTGGCCCTGCAATAGAGCCTTCCTTTGTGACATGCCCCACCAAAAAAATCGGAATTTCCTTTGCTTTGGCAGTATGCATCAGCAGATTCGTGCATTCTCGCACCTGTGGCACCGATCCGGCTCCCGAATTCATGCTATTGATATGCAATGTTTGCACGGAATCGACAATCACTACATCCGGCTCAGTTTCCATAATCGTATCGCAGATCGCCTCCGCATCGGTAATGGTCAGCAGATAGAGGCTTTCGGTATCCACGTGCAACCGCTGAGCGCGCAGTTTGATCTGCCTTGCAGATTCCTCACCGGAAACATAAAGCACTGAATGCGATTCTCCTAAAAATTGGCAGATCTGCAACAGCAACGTACTTTTACCGATACCCGGCTCGCCGCCCAGCAGTACCAGTGAGCCTTTGACCAATCCACCACCAAGCACACGATTCAATTCCCCAATACCCGTATCATAACGGATGTCTTCGTTGGTACTGATATCAGCAAGCTCACGTATCTGCGTCGCTGCACTAACGCTTCCTTTGGTGCCACCGACACTTGCAGTCGGTGCATTCGTCATCGGCAACTGCTCCTCGATGCTATTCCATGCGCCACAGGCAGCGCATCGGCCATTCCACTTGGGGTATTCTGCACCGCAGGCGGTGCATTCGTAGCGAATTTTTGCTTTTGCCATGCCGAAGCCTCCTATTCGTAAAAAAGCCGGCATCATCGTGGATACCGGCTGGTCGTTATATCATGTGAAAAAGGGCATGAGAACAATGCCCAGCGTCATCACTGCAACAAGGATAATGACAGCAATGCGAAGCCCACGCTTTTTGGAATCCTGTTTTGATCCCTGTGCAGCCTTTACCTTTGCCGCTGCACGGCGTTGCGCACGATTATTCATGATGACTGCGCTCCTTTCAGGTGGTGGGCGGCAACAGTTGCCGTCGGAATGCATACGATGCGCGTCTTGCTAAAAAGCGACTTGCAGAACAAGTCGCTTTTCTCTGAGTGCCGATGGCGGGACTTGAACCCGCACGGTATCGCTACCAACGGATTTTGAGTCCGTCACGTCTGCCAATTCCATCACATCGGCCTGGAACTAATTATACCACAGCTGTGAAAAAAAGTCAATATCTTTCTGCAAATTTTTTTGTGGCTGCCATGAATCCACCATGGCACGGCATAGATTTCCGTTAAAATGCACAAAATGTACGCCCCATTTTCATGAAAAATGATGAAAATCAAAATAAAGCTTGCAACTTGGCACATAGCGTGTTATAATATTTTTATATTGGATGTATTGTAGCAGTCCGGCTCGTGCGAATGAATCCTGCACTGCTTTTCCGAAATCTTTATCAAAACGGTATGACTGCACGCACATCTCGATAGGGAGGATCTCATGAAACAATTGGAAACCGGCAAAATCAAGAATGTTACACTCGCCGGCCATAGCGGCTGCGGTAAAACTGCACTTGCAGAAGCACTGCTGTTTCAGGCCGGAGTGACCGACCGTCTGGGTAAATCCGCTGAGGGTAACACCGTATGCGACTACGACCCCGAGGAGATCAAACGCAAATTTTCGATCAACCTCTCCCTTGCCAATTTCGAGGTCGGTGAAAACAAGATCAACTTCGTTGATACCCCCGGTCTGTTTGATTTTGCTGCAAGCATGAATGAAGGTCTATATGCTGGCGATACGGTGATGATCTGTGTTTCCGCCAAATCGGGCGTGCACGTGGGCACAAAAAAAGCGTATGAGGCCGCCATCAAACGCGGCAAGCATGTCATGTTCGTTATGACCAAAATCGATGACCCCAACCAGGATTTTTACAAATCACTGAAGATGCTGGAAGAAAACTTCGGCACTGCGGTTTGCCCTGTTGTTGTACCGCAGATCATTGACGGCAAAGCGGTTTCTTTGGTACACTTGGGCAGATTGAAATCCTATACATACAGCGGCAAGGGTGCCCCTGTCATCGGCGAGATTACTACCGACACGGTGCTTTGCGATAAGCAGGGCATTACAGCAGAATCACTGATTGAAACCCTAAGCGAAGCGGTTGCCGAATCTGAAGATGCATTGATGGAAAAATTCTTCGCGGGGGAACCTTTCACCCAGGAAGAAATCAGCCATGGCATCCATGCAAGTATGCGTACCGGTAAGGCATATCCTGTATTTACCGTGTCTAGCAGCAATTTGATGGGTATTGACCTGCTGCTTGAGTTTACCAAGTATCTGCCGGCAGCCAACGCCATGGGTGATGTAAAGGCAACAGATCAGGAAGGCAAGGAAGTAGCCGTTCCCATGGATGAAAAAGCACCTGTCTCTGCGTTTGTATTCAAAACCATCGCTGACCCCTTTGTGGGCAAGATGAGCTTCATCAAGGTGATGTCCGGTACCCTTTCTGCCGAAAAAGAACTGGTAAACGCCACAACCGGCGCACCTGAGCGCATCGGCAAGCTGTATACCATGATCGGCAAAAAGCAAACCGAAATCACAAAAGCAATTGCAGGTGATATCGTCGTTGCGACCAAGATCGCAGCCAATACGGGTGATACTATTTGCACACCTGAACGCGTGATCGCATATCCCGAGATCGGCTACCCAAAGCCATGCTATCAGATGGCGGTAAAAGCAAAGGCACAGGGTGATGAGGCAAAGATCTCTACAGGCATCCAACGCCTGTTAGAGGAGGATAAGAGCCTTTCCTATGGGTTGGATTCTATGACCAAGGAAAGCATTCTAAGCGGTCTGGGCGACCAGCATTTGGATATTGCGATCTCCAAACTGAAAAGCAAGTTTGGTGTGGAGGTACTGCTGGAAGTACCGCGTATTGCATATCGTGAAACCATCCGCAAGAAGGTTTCACAACGCGGCAAGCATAAGAAGCAATCTGGCGGTCATGGTCAGTTCGGTGATGTTGTCATCGAGTTTGAGCCTTGCGACAGCGATTCTCTCGTATTTGAAGAGCGCGTGTTCGGTGGTGCTGTGCCGAAGAATTTCTTCCCCGCGGTAGAAAAGGGCTTACAGGATTGCGTCAAAAAGGGCGTACTAGCCGGTTGCCCCGTGGTTGGTCTGAAGGCAACACTGGTCGATGGCTCTTATCACCCTGTAGACTCTTCTGAGATGGCATTCAAAACTGCCGCTTCACTGGCATACAAGGAAGGTCTAAAGCAAGCCAATCCTGTACTGTTGGAGCCGATCGGCTCTCTAGAGGTTTTCATTCCGGATGCAAAAACGGGTGATGTAATGGGCGACCTGAACAAACGGCGTGGCAGAGTACTGGGCATGGAGCCAGCCGGAAAGGGCATGACGGTAATTTCTGCGGAAGTTCCAATGCGTGAAATGCACGATTTTACCACATATTTGCGGCAGGTGGCAAAAGGCATGGGCGAGTTTACTTTCAACTTCCTGCGCTATGAAACGTTGCCTTCTAACCTGGTGGATGAAGTTGTCGCAAGCCTGAAAAAAGAAAGCGATACCGAAGATTGATACGGTAGCCTGGTAATGATCCATCATCATAAGGGACTGCGTGGTTTCCCACGCAGTCCTTTCTTGTATTGCCTCGCGAAGCATTTGCATCATGACAAATTGGACACAAAAAACCGTCCGGCATCTTTCAGCCGGACGGTTTTTACCATATCACATTATATTGCAGGGCATCAAAGACCTGCCAAAATCCTCAGAATTGCAGTCGCATCCGCAGCAGTTGGCTCGCCATTGCCATCCATATCAGCGTTCAGCATACCTTGTTCACTGATAATCGCTGCCTTATCTTCAGAAAGGAAACGGTTAAGCAGGATCACATCGCTGACTTTCACATAACCATCGCAGTCGACATCGCCAAGCAGAGCAGTCTGTGTCGTAGTAGTCGTTGTGGTAGTGGTAGTTGTGGTCGCCGTCGTAGTTGTAGTGGTAGTAGTTGTAGTGGTAGTAGAAGAAGCCACATAGTTGGGATCACCGTAATTAAGCACCTCATCAGGGACGATTACAGGCGTCTTAAACAGCACGGTAATGGACTCAATCTCAAAATCACTGACGCCGCTCATCCACCACGATTCAAACTTCAAGTAATCGTAGCAAAGCTTCCAATCTTCACCTTCTGAAGTATAAGCACCATCGTTCATGCCATCGTCAAACAGCATCTGAACCGACTCTTGCGTTGCACCGTAAGAAATCTGCTGATGCATCCATGTGTAATTCGCGCCCTCGTCCGTTTCGGTAAAGTAACCGTTGCAGCCCATCGTAATGCCAAAACAGGGATCTTTCCCGGTAACAGTTGCCGTTGCGCTGATCATAACACCGGTAATGGTTGCGATATCACGGAAAGGCTTGATATCGATCAGCCAATACTCGCCGGCAGTATCGGTAGCAGCTGTATAAATCAGATCTGCATCGTAGGTGAAGCTGCTTGCGGTATCAGTTGAAACACCGGTCAAGTTCTTGAACATACTCTCAATGTCGGAGTTGAACCACTTGAGGTTGTTACGGTCTACATACTGCATATCGCCACAGTTGCCACTATCCCATAAAACGGGGCAGATGCCGTTATAGCCAACGCAGGTAGAGAACAGGGTTTCGAGGAACAGCTCCGTATCCTCAGCATCCTTATTGGCATTGGTCAGAACGCCACACTCGCCGATGATAACGGGCACGCCATTTGCAGCGAACTTCTGATAAAGGTTGTTGATATCATTTTTCAGGGCGTTGATTTCGGAATCGCTACCCCATGTGGAGGAGTAGCCCCAAGTTGAATCCGTCGGTGCCACACAGAACACAGGCGGCTCATAGTAGTGTACTTCGACCGCAAGCATATTTGCTGTGTCAGTCGGCAGCGTAAAGGCACTCTCCAGTGCAGCGGCACAGTTGGTATTGTTTGCCGGAATGATCAGCAAACGGTTGGCATTGTTGCCGCCCACCGCACGAACAGCATCCACAAACGCCTGCCCCATCTCGGTGTTGACGGAATGCGTCCAGTTGATCTCGTTCCAGCCAGCAAAAGAAAGCTCCTGACCATAATCGGCGAAATGAGTCGCGATCTGCGTCCAAACATTCTTGAACTTGGTCTTTTGCGAGGTACCCTGCCACAGCCACGCACCATTCACATCAGCCTGTGTTGCATTGTTCGTAGAAACATCGCCCGCGCAGGAAGAGGCACCGTCGTGGTGCATATTGATGATGACCTTCAAACCCGCATCGAAGCAGTAATTTGCAACTTCTTCGATACGATTGAGATAATCCACATCCAGATTGCCATTGCTGTCCATATTCTCCATCCAGGTAACAGGAATACGAACGGTATCGAAGCCTGCTGCGGCAACGAGTGCGATCATAGCGGTAGTGGTTTTTGAGTTGCCCCAGCCGGTTTCAGAATCGACATACGGATCATTGCTGACCCAGCTACTGACGGCAGCGGAATCAAAGGTATTGCCAAGATTCCAGCCCATGCCCATACTATCAACCAACGTGACGGCATCAACGGCTGCATTTGCTTCAGGGATATCAAAGGTGCAAACGCCGGCGGCGAGTGCGACCGTTAAAAAGCCCGAAAGCAGCTTACGGTATAATTTCATGGTAACATTCTCCTTCTGTATCATGTGATAATACCACTTTACCACAATATTTTCCAATTGTCAATCGGCCAATCTGCCAAATTTGAAGCCCATTTTTTGTGCATATTTCACACAAATCCGAGCCCCGTTTCTCCAAAACGCTTGATCGCGAAAGTGCAATATTGTCATAAAATATGTGAGAATCCATCATAAAAAGCATCTTTCGAAAACACCTATGTATGAAAATTCCATGAATAGATGGCTATTTTTTACAGAAAAAAAGCGCAACCGGATCGGCTGCGCTTTTGCAACAATAGTATAATTCTCAAAAAAGGTTACTCAGCGTATTCTGAGGTGATCCCAAGATATTCTTCCAGCGTCAAGCCGCTTTCGTAGACTTTTTTTGCTGTTTCTTCACCCAGATAGCGCACATGCCACGGCTCATACTTATAACCCGTAATGTGTGATTTGTCTTTGGGATAACGGATGATAAAGCCATACTTCCAACAGTTTTCGGCAAGCCATGCCGCCTCAGGCGTGCTGCCAAAGCTGTCGCCTGCATAGTTGATATCAAATGCAAGCCCGGTCTGATGCTCAGAGTGCCCGGGGCGTGCCGAGTAAGTATCGGCTTTCTCCTGCCCATCACGGCTGACATAGCGGTTGTAGATCGTCTCCTGTGTCGAGTAGGAGCGATATCCCGAAACGATGCTCAGGCTCATCATCTCTGCTGATGCAGCCACCTGCATACGGTCAAATGCAGCCTTCGCCTCCGAATTCACGCCCGGGTCATAATCTGCCGGCAATCCGTAGGTTTTGTTGGCAATCAGAATACCCTGCACATAGGTCACGCCGTCAATAACCTCTACATTGGCAGAAGATGTGGGTGTCGAAGTAACTGCATCACCCAAAACGGTCACTGCCACCTCGGCATACACCGCAGGGTTATTCACGGAGGTGACGCGCACGGTACATACCCCCGGGCCCACAGCGGTAATATCTCCAAGCCAATTGACGGTTGCCACCGTTTCATCGGAGGATTCCCATTTTTCGGTTTTGTCGGTAGCATCGGCAGGTGACATTGTCACGATGGGCATTTCATTCTCGCCGACCTTTAAGCTTACCGCGTAGAAAGTCAATGCAATGCCTGTCACCGAACCAGGTGCCAGAGATATAGTCGTCGTGGACTCCGCAGAAGTGGTTTCGGTCGTTGTGGTTGTGGTAGTTGTCTGTTCCGACTGCGTATCTCCTGTAATGGTAATATAGAAAGTTTCACGCGCACCCGCTGTATCCTCAGCGATCACCACGACATTGCCGGGGCCCAGTGCTGTGATCAGATGCGCATCATCAATGGTCAGCAGCTCACTGTCGGAGATCGAACAGGTAAAATCGCCGGTAAAGCTTGTCACCAGCGTACGAGATTGCCCAACCTCCAGGCTGATGTTGTGATAACTGCTCGACTGCTCCTTGCCACCGTTTGCAATCAGGTAGACTCCCATCACAAGACCTGCCAAGCATAATAAAACCAATAACAACATGACTACTGCTGAAGTATTTTGCTTGTCCGCAGCAGATTTTGTATTCTTTCCCATAATGTGACTCCTTTCTCGCGCAGCTATTCTTCGCACACATCGTCATTATATCACATTTTTTTCGATTTGTCACCCTTTTTCAAAACTTTTTTGAGATCTTGCA
>CAYMOJ010000017.1:19755-37535 GCA_964392175.1 uncultured Ruminococcus sp. | reverse complement strand
AATCTTTCTTGTTTTTTCTCTTTTTGGGTCTCACATCATTGACATATGGACAAATTTTGCGAGATGCTGGGCATTTGCGTGTTTGGAATTTCTATAACAATATTGCTTTTTGCTGTTTTATAAAATACCAATTTCGATTTTCAACAGTGTTTTCGGCAAAATCACCAAAATTCAATTGCGTTTTTCTACGGATAAAAACAAATAGTTCATCATTTGTTCATGAAATGTACATATGTAAGCCGAGATTATTCGGTATAATGTATATGTCGGTATTTGTGCCGACATCAAAAAAGCGGGAAAACTATGAAAGAGAGGCTAATTCCATGTACCATTCCTTTATGAAACGGGCGAAAGCCGTTTTGCTCAGTACAGCTGTGCTGACAGGCGCACTTTCGGTTCCGTCTGCAACAACTATGTCAGTATCTGCTGCCGATACTGATAACTACGCAAAGCTCCTGCAATATACCCTGTACTTTTATGATGCCAATATGTGTGGATCACAGGTTAGCGAAACCACGGCATTGAACTGGCGTGGTGACTGCCACACCAGCGATGAGGTCAATGGTGGCTTCCATGATGCAGGTGACCACGCAATGTTTGGTCTGCCCCAGGGCTATACCGCTGCAACGCTTGGTTGGGGCTATTATGAGTTCAAGGATTCTTACGATGCGCTCGGTCTTACTTCTCATCTGAAGACCATCACCGATTATTTCTGCCAGTTTTTCAAAGATAGTACCATTCTGAGCGGTGGTTCTGTTTCCAAGTTCCTGTATCAAAAGGGCGATGGCGGCGTAGACCATAGTTATTGGGGCACACCGGAGGATCAGGAATCCAAACAGGGTACCAGAAAGATGTACTGGACGACAAACAGCGCAAGTGATATCGCAGCGGAGTATGCTGCTGCATTGGCTGTCAACTACATCAACTTTGGCAACGAGGAAGATCTGACTTATGCCAAAGCCCTGTACGAGTTCTCTACAAAGTATAATACCATAACCTCCGATGGCCCTTCCGGCTTCTATGATTCTGAGGATTATAAGGATGATCAGGCTTGGGCGGCAGGTTTCTTGTATATTGCGACCAAGGATTCTCAGTATAAGAGCTTTATGGACAACTACTTTGCAACCGATAACCGTCAATGGGGCGAGGTTTACTATACCCATTGCTGGAATAATGTGAACCTTGGCGCAGCTTGCCTGTATGCCGAAAACGGTGCGGATTGGAAATGGGCAAATTCCTATGTCAGCAAGAATTGTACCGGTTCTTCGTATGTCCCGATTCAGCAGTGGGGCAGTACCCGTTTGAATACCGGTTTGCAGTTGGCTGCGATGGTCGTCTCCAAGCACACCTCCAATGATTATACCACATGGTGCAAGGGTCAGACCGCTATGATTCTGGGTGATAACTCCATTGGCAAGAATATGATTGTTGGCTTCAACAGCAATTCTCCCCAAAATCCTCATCACAGAGCTGCATCGGGTTATGATAGCTTCGATGAAATGAACAGTTCTACCACTGCGCATCCTACCAAGAGCCATACTTTGGTTGGCGCATTGGTAGGTGGCCCTACAAGCTCTGATTTCTCCACCTACGAGGATAGCCTCCAGAATTATACCACCAACGAGGTCGCTTGTGATTACAATGCAGCAATCGTTGGTCTTGCAGCTGCACTGTATGAGCAATATGGTACCGGCTCTTTGGATAGCACCATTGAGGGTGTTGGCAGTGTTAATACCGATCCTGGAACCACACAGCCCGGTACAAGTACCACTACCTCTACCACGACAACATCTACTACTACCGGTACCAATACCACTACCAAGGAAGTGGAACTGTCTATTGCCAAGAGCGAGAACAAGTGGATCATCACCAATCAAGGTGCCACCAAGATTACTGTGAAGATTACCGGTGGCGTGGCAGGCGCACAGATCAACGGCGGTTATGGCTATTGGGATAATACCGAGAGCAAATGGATCAGCGGAAATTGGACAGCTGCTGATTTCGATAGTGCCGGCACGTCTTCCTTTACCATCACGGTTCCCGCAGATGCTGCAACGATAGAGCTTGAGGTTTATTACTATGCAATCTGGGATAACAGTTCCTCTAGCATGGTCAATCAGGATCAGGATCAGTTGGATTTCCAGGCATATGCCGAGGTAACCACCACTTCTTCAACGACCACTACCACCACAACGACTACAACAACCACTACCACCACAACAACTACTACCACTTCCCAGACGATTGTAGGAACCATAATGGGTGATGTTGACTGCGACGGTTATGTGAAGGTTAGCGATGTGATTTTGCTCAACCGATTCCTCGCTGAGGATGATAAGGCGGTTATTTCCGAACAAGGTCTTGTGAATGCTGATTGGAATGCGGATGGGGCTGTCAATGAAAAAGATGCTACTGCAATTTTGAAAAATCTTGCGGGTCTTTAAGTTGCATTTTCAAGTATCACAAAAACCGAGTGTGGCGTGGGTCACACTCGGTTTTTTCCATAATCACTTCTGTCGCCGGATATGTCAACTTGCATCCTGAATCAAAAATGCCGTAAGGGATCTTCTTCCCCTACGGCGTTTTTGATAACACTTTCATCATGAGAACTGCTGCTTCGGTAGGCTGTTGATAGTAATTTGCACGGTAACCGTTTTGTACGAATCCAAGGCTTTGGTAGAGTTTCTGTGCCGCAAGATTGCTTTCACGCACCTCCAAATAGCATACATCGCAGAGCGCTTGTGTCCACGCAAATACAGCCTTCATCAAGGCACTTGCAACGCCTGTGCGGCGGTATTGTGGCAACACCGCCAATGCATTGATGGTCAATTCCCCTGCAACAAAGCCGCAGTTGATAAATCCCAATACCGCATTATGTTCAGTAGCTACCAGCGTAATGGCTTGCGGATTTTGTAGTTCTCGGCGGTAAGCGCCCTCTGTCCACGGTATGGAAAAGCAAGCGGCTGCAATCTGTGCTACATCGGCAACCGTTGCTTCCTGCATCCAATCAATGGAAAACTCAGCCTTTTGCGTCATACCAGCTGGTTCCCTCCTCCACATCAGCAGTTAGTGGAACAGAAATGCTGCAAGCTTGCTCCATCTCTTCTTTCAAGATCCTTGCAGCATGATCGGCATCCGCAATAGGTGCTTCCACAATCAGTTCATCGTGGATCTGCAAAATCAGCCGTGCTGATGGCAGTTCGTCGCGGAGTCTACGCCAGACGCGCACCATCGCCATTTTAATGATATCTGCCGCGCTACCCTGTACAGGGGTGTTCATGGCGATGCGTTTTCCGGCAGCCTGTACCATTTTGTTGGATGCTTTCAGCTCAGGAACAGGGCGTTTTCTGCCAAACATGGTGGATACATATCCGGTTGCTTTTGCTTGCTCTACAGTGCTTTCCATGAATGCCTGCACGCCCGGAAATGACCGCAGATAATCCTTGATATATTTGTCGGCTTTCGCAACGGATACACCGATATCTTTGGAGAGTGAAAACGCGCTGATACCGTATAAAATACCGAAATTCACAGCCTTTGCCGCACTTCGCATTTCCTTGCTGACCATTTCTTCAGGCAGATTGAATACCTGTGCAGCCGTTGTGCGGTGAATATCTTTGCCATCTGCGAAGGTTTGCTTCATATTCTCATCACCGCAAAGATGTGCTACCAATCGCAACTCAATCTGACTGTAATCAGCATCTAGCAGTGTGTATCCTTCAGCTGCAATGAAGAACTTTCGCATTTCTCTGCCCAATGCAGTGCGAACAGGAATGTTTTGCAGATTTGGCTCGGTAGAGGAAATACGCCCTGTTCGGGTTTCGGTTTGTCGGTAGCGGGTATGGATGCGTCCGTCTGGAGCAATGGTTTTTAGCAGCCCTTCTACATAAGTGGAGTTGAGCTTGTTGAGTTGTCGGTATTGTAAAATGGCATTTACAATGGGTGCTTGATCGCGTAATCCTTCCAAGACTTCTGCATTGGTTGACCATCCTGTTTTGGTCTTTTTTCCTGCGGGCAATCCCATTTCTTCAAAGAGGACGATGCCCAGTTGCTTTGGCGAAAGAATATTGAAGCGATGTCCTGCCATTTCGTAGATATCCTGCTCCAGTCGGCCGATATCTTTTTGCAGCTCCTCACCGAAATCTTTTACGCCGTCGGCATTTACGCGTACACCGACGGTCTCCATATCCGCAAGGATCTCCACTAACGGCATCTCGATGTCACGCAGCAGCGGCTCCATTTCCTGCTTGCCAATTGCATTCAGCAAGGCGTTTGTCAGCGTAGGAAGAATAGCGATATCCGTATATGCACCTAGTGTGTCGGGGTAAGCAATGCCCATGGTCGTACACAGGCGTTCAATGGTATATTCGGGGGTAGAGGGATTCAACAGATACGCACAGATCACCGCGTCATTGATCAGATTACAAAGGAAAAAGCCTTGCTCTGCGCAGTATCGATACACAGGCTTTGCGTCAAAGGTCTGTTTTTTCACATTCGATGCAAAAAATGTGTTCTGGCAGTCGTAATCGAGGATACATCCCATGTTCGTATCCCATGCAAGATACAACAGCTTGTCGCGGTAGAGAAATGTCACTGTGAGATCCTCGCGTTTGCAAAGCTGCGCCAATTCCTCCCCCGAGATGTTTTTTTCTACAGGCAACGAGAGCATTTTTAGGCTGTTCACCGTAGTATTCGGCATTGTGGCAGCTTTGATTTGCAGCCGTTCCATCAGCTTGAACAATTCCAACTCAGTCAGCACAGCAGAAAGTGTTTGGCGATCCTGTTCTTTCGGCAAATAGAATTGCAAATCATCGGGAATGGGTGCATCAGTGACAATGGTTGCGAGAAATTTGCTTTGCATTGCATCCTCATAGCCTGCCTCAAGCTTGCGCCGTACAGCAGGCGTCAGCTTGATTTTCGGTAGCTGCTGATAGAGATTCTCTATCGTCGCATAATTCTGAATCAAGGTTTTTGCAGTTTTTTCACCAATGCCTGCAATCCCTGAAATGTTATCCGATTGATCACCCATCAAGGCTTTCAGATCAACGAGGTGGATCGGCATAAAGCCGTATTCTTCGCAAAAGCGCGCAACATCATATAATACTTGCTCGTGATTTTTTGCAAGGCAGACCTTTACGCTTTGGTTGATCAGCTGCAAATTATCGCGATCACCGGTTAATAGGATGCATTCTGCACCATTTTTTGCGCAGTTTGCTGAAAGCGTGCCAAGGATGTCATCGGCTTCCCATCCTTCGCAGGAAATGACGGTGTGCCCCATTGCCGTTAAAATCTGTTTGGTATATGGCAGCTGCATCGCCAGTTCATCGGGCATCCCTTTGCGATTTGCTTTATAGGTTGCGACCGCCTTGTGTCGGAACGTTTTTTCGGGCAGATCAAAGGCAATGACAACGCCATCGGGGTGATATTCGGTGGTGGTCTTCAGCAGGATATTCAAAAATCCGAAAATGGCATTGGTATAAATGCCATTGCGATTGGTCAGAGGCTTCACACCATAATAGGCGCGGTTGAGTATACTGTTTCCATCAACAACGAGCAGCTTCATAATTGACGCATCCTTTCATGCATTACGCAAATAATTGTTTCCTCTCTATTTTATCATGGTTTTCCAGAACCGTCAAGTGCATCTTCTACTTGACCTTTTCCGAAATTATGGTATAATAAACGCATAGCCTTTGCAATACAAAAATCAAAGATGCATTCTGTGCATATTATGTGAAGAGAGATAAAAGGGGGTACCTTTGAAAAAAATATATAGAATTGCGGTGATCGTAGAAGATCTGTTCGAGGATTTCACATGGGGCGTGTTGCACGGTGTGTTTGCGCAGGCAAAGCAAGAGGGCATCGCACTTTGGATTGTCGCACCGAATAATCCGGATTCCGCATATGCAGAACATTTTCAGGGGGAATGTAACATCTACCATGCCATACCCTTTGATGCCGTGGATGCAGTCATGTATATTCCATCTCGGTGCGCAGATTCTCCCATTACGCCAATGCTCCGTCAGATCCTGCAAGAAAAATGTCGGGTGCCTTGTATCACTGTTGGTACAGTCATTGATGACTACGAATGCATTCCCACCGATACGGATGCGCAAATTCAAATGCTGCTCCATCACATGACTGTGCATCACGGTTATGCGAATCTTGGTGTGATGATTGATATAACACATCCAAAAGAATCGGAACGCTTTTGCCGCGTAATCGCTGAAAATGTCAATTGCCCTGTGACTTATTTTGAAAGCAGCGGTACCGATGCGGAAATTCGTGCCTTGGCTGAGCAAATGCTCAGTGGTGAGGTGCAGCGACCCCGCGCCATGTTGTTTTCGCATGATGCCATGGCAATTGCTTTTTGTGATACCATGGCAGCAGGCGGTATGCATATTCCGCAGGATATTGCCATTGCAGGTTTTGGCGCATCGTTACAGGCAGCATATCATATCCCGAAAATCGCAAGCGTCGCTCTACCGTTACATCAGGCGGGTGTGGAAGCGGTGCTTCGTTTGTTGGCGCGATGCTGCAATCTACAGCATAACCCATGGGATATCACAACAGATATCGGCTCTATGGAATGTGGCACCACTTGTGGCTGTTCCGAACTGGATATGGCGTTTCCGATGATGGTATTTCGCCGAAAAAAAGCCCTGGATGACAGCATGGCAGCGTTTTCCAATGCCAATGTGATGGTTTCATTGGAGTGCACTGAAAATCTGATGCAGTTTCAGCAAACGCTTGCAGAAAAGATTCGTGTACTCAGTCATGTGACGCGGTATGCTATCTGCCTTTGCATGGATTGGGACGAGATGAAAGGTGACAATACTTACCGCACCGAGGGCTATTCTGATATGATGCAAGTCAATGATGCACTGGGGATTCCGGTTGTGTTTCCACTGTTGCAGTTGTTGCCACCTTCCATGCAAAATGATGCTGTCACTGTGGATTTTCTGTTGCCACTGCACTTCAATGCAAGATGCTTTGGCTACGCCGTCATGCGTATGGATGAGCATCCGGAGCAATATAATCAGGTAATGGCATCTTGGAATGAATGCATTTGCAACGGTTTGGAATTTATCCGCGTGCGGAATCATCTGATGCGTGTTTCCAACCGGTTGTCGTTTTCAGCAGTGCGTGATCCGTTTACAGGTCTGTTTGATCGTCAGGCAATTCCGCAAATCCTGCAACAGTATGCTGCACAGATAGCGCAGATGCATACATATTTGATGCTGACCGCCGTGGATATTGATTATCTCACATATATCAATAATCAGTATGGCTACACAGAGGGCGATGCTTTGATTCTCAATATTGCAAAGCTGCTCAGTACGATCTGCACCATGAATCAGACCTGTTTTCGGTTGGATGGCGGTAGATTTCTGGTGGTAGGCGTGTGGGATACCCAACAGGATTGCAGTGAGTGGCAAAAACAGCTGGATATGAAAGTGCGTGAGTATAATCAGATGAACGGTTTGCCCTATGCCGTTTCGCTTTCTATTGGCAAGCAGGTGATTTCATGTAGCAGTGAAACAAATCCTCAGGAAGCATTTACCGATGTTATGGCGCAGTGTGATCGCAAACAGGAGAGAGTTCGTCAGCTGAGTGCCCAGCCACATTATATGGAATTGCTGCTTCTGCGTAAGGCAATCTATGCTACCCCGGAACGCCGTTGGAATATTGACGAAATGTGCAATGAGGTCTATCTTAGCCGAACCTATTTCCAGACGATATACCACAAATTTTTTGGTGTCAGCTGCAAGCAGGATGTGACTGATAGCAAAATGCTCTGCGCGAAGCGATTGCTGCGCACGACCAATGCTTCCATTACAGAAATCGCAGAGCAGTGCGCCTATGATAATGTTACTTCATTTCTTCGCCGATTTAAGCAATGTACCGGCTTTTCTCCCGATCAGTTTCGTCGCATGATGCAGTCCGTTTGAACAGAGAGTACAAAATGTAAACTTCACATTACTTTTTATCATTGACTCTTTGTAGAATCTCTGTTAGAATATACGCATACGCTCCGCTAAGAGGGCAAATCAAAGGGAGGATTACCATGAAATCAACAAGCAAAGCTGTTGCTGTCTCACTGTCTGTACTAACAGCTGTGATGGCACTCGCAGCACCTCAGCCACAGCATGACAGCGGTGTGAGCCTCACCGCGTCGGCATTGTCCATCAGTGATATGCCATCGGAATATCAGTATGCAGCCGATTGGATCTGGGAAAACCGTATCTGCGCAGAAAACGCGACAGGTTCCGGTTACAATAATCAGTCCAAGCGTTACAACGGTATGTTCGATCAGATCATTGACGGTCAGGGCACATTGAATTACATCGTGCGTTGGCACTCTACCAAAACCATCACGCTTCAGCAGCGCCAGAAGTTGGAGGTTGCCCTTGAGGAGTGCGTGAATGCTTGGACAGATTACCTTGTGGGCTACGATAATTGGCCCTATCAGCACGTTGATGTCCGTATTGTTGGTTGGGCAGTGACCGATACTTCATTATTGTTGGATCTGCAATCCGATGAGATTGTCTATACCCAAGCCGAAACGTATGTGATCCAGGATGGTGAAAGTCAGGAGATTCCCACTACGATGGCAAGCGGGCCCAGTGAACTTTCTCGTTTTGACCACTTTACCGATGAAAGCTATGAGTATCCCGGCGGATTGGACAAACGCTTCGATCAGTATCTTTGGGCAACGCAAGGCTTCCCGGATTACGGCGGGTGCGGCGGTGACTGGGGTCAGCGTCTTTCCGATAATTACTATATCGGCATTGCCGAGGGTACCAGCTCCCAACACGTCCAAATCCATGAGCTCGGTCACGGCTTCGGCATCACGGATTTTTATGGCGGAGAGGGTGAATACAATGGATTCCCCCCCGGAGGCTTCCCCGGTAACGGTACTTCTATTATGATGGCAGGCTCTTCGTCTGTGATCACTGATTTTGATGGTTGGTTGTTGCGCTATATGTGGTCAAAGCTGCTGACAGAAGACGGCAGAATTGATCTTGCGAATGCCGTTGGCCCCGATTCTATTGTTGATACGCAGACCACTTCTACCTCTGTAACATCTACTACCACCACCACAACCACCACCACGACTACAACTGCTACTCCAAATACGCCTGAAGGCGATGTTGTATCTCTTTCTGTCAATTATGATAGCAATAAAAACTATTGGTTGGTGGATACCAATGGTGCTACTACCATTACGCTGGAAGCAATCGGTTTGCCTTGGGCAGCCCTGAGTGGTGGCTATGGTTATTGGGATTCCGTAGACAGCGTTTGGATTGAGGGAGAGTATCAGTTCGAGAACAGCCTTGGCGATGACGGAGTGGAGACAGTAACCATTACCATTCCTGCGGAAGATGTGACCACACAGTTGCAAATCCAGGTATATTATTACGCACAGTGGAGTAATGATGCCAATGATATGATCGACCAGGATCCTTCCACACTGCAATTCCGTGCTTATGGTGCGGTCTCTACGAGTACGACATCAACCACAACTACCACCACCACTACCACCACTACCACCACTACCACCACTACTACCACCACTACCACCACTACCACCACTACTACCACCACGGATTCTCTTGTTGCTACGTTTATCGGTGATGTTAACTGCGACGGCGATGTCAAGATCGGTGATGTGATCCTGCTCAGTCGTTTCCTGGCAGAAGACGATGCTGTAGTTATTAGCACGCAGGGTATGCTCAATGCCGATGCGGATTTCGATGGCGAAACCACAGGGAATGATGCTGTTGTGATCCTTCGCATTCTTGCTGGCTTGCAGAACGAATAAGCTTTTTTAAACGATGGCTCTCTGTACTTCGGTGCAGAGAGTCACTTGTTATATCAAAAAAATTTCGCGATGTGCCAGAAATGGTATTGACAAAGTGTGGTAAACCTGATAAAATAGAACATACCGCAAATATTGTGGTACGAAAACACGCAAAGCACTATATGTTGTGTTTTGCGCCATTTCAATATTGCGAAAATCACGCAAGTACATTCAACGATGAAAGCATCGGAACCACATATGCCAATGAGAGGGGAGAAAACAGATGGTGATAGCAGGAATGCAGAATCTGACCTTGTTGGATTTCCCCGGAAAGACAGCTTGTACGGTTTTTACATATGGCTGTAATTTCCGTTGCCCTTTTTGTCATAATGCAATGTTGGTGACAGATCCAAAACTTGACACTCCACTGGATGTGGAAACGGTCTATGCGTATCTGCGTAAGCGGCGAGGGCTTCTTGATGGCGTGTGTATTACGGGGGGAGAGCCGTTGCTCCAAAAAGATCTTGCGGATTTTATTCGTCCGATCCGTGCGCTGGGCTATGCTGTCAAGCTGGATACCAACGGTTCGATGCCGGAGCGATTGATCACCATGTGTGAAAGTGGCTTGGTTGATATGGTCGCCATGGATATCAAGAACGCCCCTTCCTTGTATGCTTCCACAGCAGGTACCGAACAGGTGTCAGTGGAAGCCATCAACGAAAGCGTGCGTTATCTGATGCGTGGTAAAATACCCTATGAGTTTCGTACTACTGTGGTGCAGGAGTATCACGACGCGGAATCGTTTGCCGTGATCGGGAAATGGTTGCAAGGTGCAGACGCGTATTATCTGCAACAATTCCGTGATACCGGTGCATTGATTGCTTCCGGATTGCACGCGTGTACCCCTTCGCAAATGCATAAATACCTCAAGATCGTGCAAAACAATATTCCCCGCGCAGCGTTGCGTGGAATCTAAATCTAAGTAAGGAGTTAAAGCTTATGTATCAGGTTACAAAACGAGATGGCAGTGTGGTTTCTTTTGCTCTGGACAAGATCGCAAAGGCAATCGAGCAGGCTTTCAATGCGCAGGGCAAGCAGTTTCACCCGACGGTGATCGATATGCTGGCTCTGAAAGTTACAGCGGATTTTGAACCCAAAATCAAGGACGAGCTGATTGCCGTGGAGGATATTCAGGACAGCGTCGAGGCTGTTCTCATTCAGGCAGGTTACGCTGATGTGGCAAAAGCATATATTTTGTACCGTCGTCAGCGTGAAAAGCTGCGTAACCTTAAATCCACTATTCTAGACTATAAGGAGATCGTGGACAGCTATGTGAAGGTCAGTGACTGGCGCGTGAAAGAAAATTCTACCGTTACTTATTCGGTAGGTGGTTTGATTCTGAATAATTCGGGTGCGATTACTGCTCACTATTGGCTGTCGGAGATTTATGATGATGAAATCGCCAATGCCCACCGCAATGCCGATATGCATATTCATGATCTTTCCATGCTGACAGGCTACTGTGCCGGTTGGTCATTGAAGCAGCTCATTCAGGAGGGTCTGGGCGGCGTAGAGGGTAAGATTACTTCTGCTCCTGCAAAGCATCTGGCAACCCTCTGCAACCAGATGGTCAACTTCCTTGGTATTATGCAAAACGAGTGGGCAGGTGCGCAGGCATTTTCTTCTTTTGATACCTATCTCGCTCCTTTCGTTAAGGCAGATAATCTCTCTTATGATCAGGTGAAAAAGTGCATTGAGTCCTTTATCTTCGGTGTGAATACGCCTTCTCGTTGGGGTACGCAGGCACCGTTTTCCAATATTACTCTGGATTGGACGGTTCCCAATGACCTTGCCGAGCTGGAGTGCATCGTCGGTGGCAAGCCCGCAGGATTTCGGTATAAGGACTGCAAAAAAGAGATGGATATGGTCAATAAGGCGTTCATCGAAACAATGATTGAGGGTGACGCCCACGGTCGCGGCTTCCAGTACCCGATCCCTACCTATTCCATTACCCGTGATTTTGACTGGTCTGATAGCGAAAATAATCGTCTGCTGTTTGAGATGACCGCAAAATACGGTACACCCTATTTCTCCAATTATATCAACAGCGATATGGAACCAAGTGACGTGCGCAGTATGTGCTGCCGCTTGCGCCTTGATCTGCGTGAGTTGCGCAAAAAAACCGGTGGCTTCTTCGGTAGTGGTGAAAGTACCGGCTCCGTTGGCGTTGTCACCATCAATATGCCCCGTATCGCATATCTTGCAGCTGATGAAGCAGATTTTTATCAGCGTCTGGATAAGCTTATGGATATCGCAGCGCGCAGCCTGAAGATTAAGCGTACTGTGATCAGCAATCTGCTGAATGAGGGACTGTACCCCTACACTAAGCGTTATTTGGGTACGCTGGATAACCACTTCTCGACCATCGGTTTGATCGGTATGAATGAGGTCGGTTTGAATGCAAAGTGGTTGCGTAAGGATTTGACCCATATTGAAACACAGCAGTTCACGAAGCAGGTACTGGATCATATGCGTGAGCGTCTTGTTGATTATCAGGAGATGTACGGCGATCTGTATAATCTTGAAGCAACTCCTGCCGAGTCCACCACATACCGTCTGGCAAAGCACGATGTGAAGCGCTATCCCAATATCATTACCGCTGCCAAGCCCGGCGATACACCATATTATACCAATAGTTCGCATTTGCCGGTTGGTTGTACCGCAGATATCTTCTCCGCATTGGATGTGCAGGATGAGTTGCAGACCTGCTATACTTCGGGTACTGTGTTCCACGCATTTTTGGGCGAAAAGCTGCCTGATTGGAAGGCTGCTGCAACACTGGTTCGCAAAATTGCTGAGAATTATAAACTGCCCTATTATACGCTTTCGCCCACCTATTCTGTGTGCCGCAATCATGGCTATCTGGTGGGAGAGCAAAAGGCTTGTCCCGAGTGTGGTGCAGAAACCGAGGTTTACAGCCGTATTACAGGATACTATCGTCCTGTCAAAAATTTTAACGACGGCAAGGCACAGGAGTATCATGACCGTAAGGTGTACGATATTGCGCATTCTGTGTTGACCCGTAATGGTGTTCCTGCATCCAACGAAATACCTGTAGCCAGCGCGGAGTCTGCAACAGTGGAGGCAAAAGTAATGCTTTTTGCAACAGCAACCTGCCCGAATTGTCGAATAGCAGCCACATTTTTGGAACAGGCTGGGATTCCCTTTACCAAGATTATGGCAGATGAGAATGCAGATCTAGTTGCAAAATACGGTGTCAAGCAGGCACCCACACTGATCATAGAGCATGACGGTACCTTTGATCGGATTGTCAATGCCTCCGAGATTCGTAAATTTGCAAACAACGCAACCGTGAAAAAATAAACGAGGAGTCACATATCATGCTGTACGATGTGATCATCATCGGCGCAGGGTCGGCGGGGATGACCGCGGCTCTGTATGCGCGCCGCGCAGATCGATCCGTTTTGTTGATCGAAAAAGAAACCTTTGGCGGTCAGATTACCTTTTCCCCAAATGTTGAGAATTTTCCAACCCATATGGCAATCAGTGGCAGCGCCCTTGCGGATCAGATGCTTTCGCAGGTGCAGGCGCAGGGTGCGAATGTGGAGCTGGATACTGTTCTGAAGCTGCAAAAAAACGGCGATATTTTCACCTTGCTGGGCGAGTTTGGAAGCTACGAGGCAAAGTCTGTGATTCTTGCTACAGGAGCAAAGCATCGCGTGTTGGGGCTGGAGCGTGAAGCGGAACTGGTTGGTGCAGGTGTGTGCTATTGTGCAGTTTGCGATGGTGCATTTTATCGTGGACAAAAGGTCGCAGTCATCGGTGGTGGCAATACTGCCCTGCAAGATGCAATTTTGCTTGCTGAATTGTGCGAAAAGGTGACCATTGTGCAGAATCTCTCCACCTTGACAGGTGAGCAGGTGTTGCAATCACGTATCGCGCAGCTTGCCAACGTAGAGATGATTACCAATGCTACCGTGACAAAACTATGTGGTGAGGATGCATTAACAGGTATCCTGATCCAAACACCAGCAGGGGAGCAAGCCCTTGATGTGACGGGCGTGTTTATCGCCATTGGTCAGCAGCCTGATAATCAAGCCTTTGCAGAGTATGTCACATTAGATGATCACGGCTATATTCAGGCGGATGAGCGATGTTTCACGAATACAGCAGGTCTATTTGTGGCAGGCGATTGCCGTACCAAGGCAGTGCGGCAGATCGTGACCGCAACAGCTGATGGTGCAGCCGCTGCGCTTGCGGCATGTCGCTATCTTGATACGCTCTAAAATAAAAAGACGCTTTTGATGTACAGTCAAGAGCGTCTTTTATTGTACGATTCTTATCTCTTATCGTGTTGAAAGCCACTTCTGAATGCCACTGAAGATGGTAAATGCAACCTTGTTCTGGTATTCCTCTGTAGTGAGCAAAGCCGCCTCATCAGGATTTGAAAGGAATCCGCATTCCACCATTACCGTCGGATTTTCACAGTAATAGCAGAGAAACAGTTCTGACCCACAAAGTTTGATCTCGCGCTGATTCTGCGGCTGTAACTGTTCACGAATTCCCTCGTAGTAGACGGCAATGTTGTTGGAACAACAACGATCCATATTGTACTTCCCGACACCATTGCATTCAGTAGAAGCACAGTGACAGTTCCTTACGGAAGGACTGTCGAGTTAGCTATCACTGCGAAAAAAGGAGTGAATATCATTAAAACTTCTTCCGATACATTTGCTCTTGCATTGGAAGATAATACAGCGGGTTCGCTTTGCGGTATGAGCTTTACAGCAGCAGAAAGCGGTACGGGAACAAAGATTACGGCAACTCTGAAGGCCGATTCTTCTGTTTCGGCTTCCGCCGAGATCGTACTCGGCAAAGGTTCCGAAACGCTCATGGGATTTGAAAAAGATTCCGTAGAATCTGATCTTTCCAACTGGAGAGTAAGCAATCATGGCGGTTATACCGTTGCAGATCTGTCTATCGTGACAGCTGAAACAGGTAAAGTTCGCAGCGGAAGTCAGGCACTGGCCTTCCATTATCCTATGGATGAAGCACTTCACGGCACGGAATTCTGGGCGGGCAACTCTCTTGTATGGTGCGGTGAGTCCATTGAAATTGAAAAGGCTACATCAATTGGTTTCTGGATCTATATACCCGAAGACGCAAAACAGTTTTCAATCTATGCCGCTGTTTCCCAGCATGACGAAAACGGTACTTTTGCAGGAAAAAGTGGTGAATCTATAGAAATCTATAATGAAGACTCCGTTAACGGAATTGAATATTCCGGATGGCACTATTTCTCGATTGCTCTGAACAATGAGAAAAACTACTACATTGAAGATAACGCTGATTGCATCGGTAAATATTATAACGGTAGTCAGTTCAAATTAAAGGCAAACTGCTTTGTTGAGTTCTATGCGGTAAATATTGAATCGTGGAAGTATAATGAAACCAACTATGCCGGTGACTTTACTTTCTATATTGATGACATTACTGTTGACTATTCCGATGCAGTAGATGACCGTGAAGCTCCTATTTTCTCTGGCATGACATATGCAGTATCCGGTATGAGCGATGCTGCAACCTTGAACGGTCAGACTGTAAAAGAAAACAAAGTCAGCTTTGCAGCTTCCGTAGCAGAGGACATGACTAATGTTTCCAATGCTACTGGACTTGACGAAAAGACGGCCGTAGCATACATTGATGGTAAAGTAGTTTCCTGCTCATATGCAGACGGTATGATCACAGTTAAGGATGCTGTTCTCACTGATGGTACGCACACGATCCGTATGGGTATCTGTGATAAGGCGGGTAACTATTCCGAAACAAAGAGACAAATCTCTGTAAAGACATCTAACAACGATGCTTCCGTTCGTGTTCGCCCTCAGGACAGTACCTTGAACTACATTCTCAATGGTGCTGTGTATTGGATCGACATCGAGGCAGATGAGGTGGAAACCATCAAGTCCGTGGAGATGAAGCTTGACCTTGACAGCATGAACGATTGGGAGCTTGATCATATCGAAACCCTCTATGGCTTCGATATGACATATAGCTTTGCAACTGCCGCAGAGAAGGCAGAAAACATCCTGACAGTTAAGATCACCAGAAATGACAAATATTTGGCAGAAACAGGCACAGCGGTACTTGCAAGCCTGCCTATCCGCGTTTGGGACTACAAGACCAGCGATGACCATAAGCACGCAAACGCTGTTGAAGCATGGAACTGTAAATATGTGTGCGCTCCCGCGCTTTCCATTGATGTTGATACGGAAATGGGCGTTGTAACATATCTTGACGAAACAAGCCATACCTTCTCCAGCGAAGATATTCATACTCTTTGCGTTTCCTACACGTATGGTGTTTACCTCAGAGATTACTGTGGTGCTTTCTATTCTGAACATAGCTATCATGTACACGAGGCTGTTGCAGTAGGCGATGTTGATGCTACTTGCACAAAGAATGGATGTACTGGCAGAACGGTTTGCTCTGTTTGTGATTCTCCTGTTAATTGGGGAACAACAGTTAAGGCAACAGGTCATAGCTTCAGCTTGGTTGGCGGTGTACTTAAGTGCTCCTGTGGAGAAAAGTACAATGGTATTTACGAAGGCGTTTATTATGCTGACGGCGTTATCGCAAATGGTTGGACTGATAATGATATCTATTATGTAAACGGTGTAATGCTTACCGGCATTCAGCTCATCGATGGTTATTACTATGATCTCGGTGATGACGGTGTTTGCAAAGGTCAGGCGAAGTATACGGGTCTCTTTTACGATGAAAGCGTTTCTGCTTATCGTTATTCAAAGCTCGGAGACCTTGTTGGCGGCTGGGTGCAGATCGAAACAAAGTGGCATTATTTTGACCCGGCAAACAAAGTGGCTGTTACCGGCGATTACTATTACGCCAGCCGTGAAATTACTTATCATTTCGATGAAACAGGTATGACCGAGGGCGTCTGGCAGAAAACATCTCAGGGTATAAAGTTCTGGTATGGCGAATGGTATTACACTGCAAGAAATGCAAATCAGCGTTATTTCGTTGAGATAGACGGAAAGACATATAATTTTGATTATGACGGCTACTTAACTCCTGGAATTCATGCTCTTTATGCAGACTGGGCTTCTACAATGAGAGGCGAAATGCAGGTATGGGAATTCGATGAGAATGGTGTACTTGCAGGTCAGATCACAACCAAGGGAGTTATCGATGCTCAAAATGGTGTGAAGTATCTTGTTGAAGATGATGGCTATGTACATGGTGGAAATGCTGGACTTTCCAAGTATAACGGAGACATTTATTTTGTAAACCACAGCGGTAAGCTTGCTCTGAACTGCTACAAAGAAATAACTTCCTCCAACAGTCGCGATCTCCTTCCCAACGGAACATACTACTTTGGCGAAGACGGTAAGGTCGTATTGTTTGATGGCGTACATAAGGCTGCTGACGGAAATATCTATTATTATGATAACGGCAGTATAGTTTCTGGTAAGTATAACAGCGAACTGGTAGAGATTGATGGAAGCATCTATCTTGTAAAGTGGAGCGGTAAGGTAGCGGTAAATGAAATTCGTTATGTACCTGCAAACAAAACAAACGGACTTCTTACTTCCGATACGTATTATTTTGGCGAAGACGGCAAACTCAGCACAGGTGAGATGATCGTAAAAGGTACGGACGGAATTCTTTATTATTACAAGGACGGCAAGCTCGGCAACGGAATATATAACAGCGAACTTGTTGAACTGAACGGCTCTATTTATCTTGTAAAGTGGAGCGGTAAGGTTGCGGCTAACGAGTCGAGAGCGATCACTAATGAAAAGAGCAACGGTCTGCTGCCTAATGGAACATACTATTTCGGCGAAGACGGCAAGCTGTTTACAGGTGTTAAGGAAGGCGCGGACGGAATTCTTTATTATTACAAGGACGGCAAGCTCGGCAACGGAATATATAA
>CAYMOJ010000017.1:18695-19655 GCA_964392175.1 uncultured Ruminococcus sp. | reverse complement strand
CAGCGAACTTGTTGAACTGAACGGCTCTATTTATCTTGTAAAGTGGAGCGGCAAAATCGCGGCAGATGAAACACGTTATGTACCCGCAGACAAAACAAGAGGAGTTCTTTCTGCAGGAACATATTACTTCGGTGCAGATGGTAAATTGCAGACAAGCAATTAAAAAATCCCCACCTTCGGGTGGGAAACCGCACATGTCAAAGCCTCCACGTGGCGTGCGGTGGGCAACGTATGTAAAACATATGGCTAATTTGATGTTAAATGTACAAGATGATATTTGTAAGGAGATTGCTTATCGTATGATTAAAAAGATTATAAATAAAATCAGTATTATGCTGGCTAACAAAAATTGGGACTCCAAAAGACGCTATCTTATAAAAAAAGGTGCTATTATTGGAACAGGGACAAGATTAAATTGTGGTGTAGATGCATTCGGCACTGAACCTTTTTTTGATAACATGTGGAAAAGACTGCTTGTTTGCGGGGGGGGGGGGACGTATTATAACACATGATGGTGGAATAAAAGTATTAAATTCTTTAAATAAGTTCGACGAAAAAAGAATGTCAAGGATGTCATCTGTGACGATAGGGAATAATGTGTACATCGGTCAAAATGCAATGGTCCTTCCCGGTGTGCAAATAGGTAATAATGTAATTATTGGTGCCGGAGCTATAGTGACACACAACATACCGGATAATTCAATTGCAGTAGGAGTACCAGTAATTGTAAAAAAAGCATTGATGAATACTATTGTACAACAATAGCGAAAAAACTGTTTTGTTTTGAAGGGAAAACGGCTGCCGATAAACAAATAATACTAATAGATTCACGAAAACGAGGAGAGATATAGAAAGATAAATGACACGGAAAAGAAAGTTGATGTTGAATTTGGCGTCCTCCTTGATATATCAGATCATCACGCTTATTTGCGGATTTGTGCTTCCGAGATTTTTTCTTTC
>CAYMOJ010000017.1:0-18595 GCA_964392175.1 uncultured Ruminococcus sp. | reverse complement strand
TATATCAGATCATCACGCTTATTTGCGGATTTGTGCTTCCGAGATTTTTTCTTTCCTGTTACGGATCTGAGGTCAATGGACTTGTTTCATCGATCACACAGTTTTTGGGATTTATTTCGCTTGCCGAATGTGGTGTCGGTGCTGTTGTTCAATCTGCATTGTATAAACCGCTTGCCAATAATGATATACAGGAAATCAGCAAAATAGTAGTTTCCTCGGAGCGTTTTTTCAAGCGAATTGCGTATATTTTGCTCATATATACCGCTGTTTTGATGGCAGTTTATCCGTTTATAACGCTTGATTCGTTCAATTATCTGTTTACACTGGTTCTGATATTCGTTATTTCGATCAGCACATTTGCTCAATATTATCTGGGGATGACATATCGACTGCTACTTAATGCGGATCAGCTTGGATTCATTCAGTATACCGTCCATTCCGTGGCTTTGATTGTGAATACGGTCAGTTGTATCTTGCTGATGAGAGCCGGAGCGTCGATACAGCTCGTAAAACTGACAACTTCAATCATTTTTGTCGTTCAACCTGTTATTTTGAACGTTGTTGCAAAGAAAAGATATAATATCGATCGTAAAATAAGCTTTGTAGGTGAGCCTATAACGCAAAAGTGGAACGGATTGGCGCAGCATATCGCTGCGGTCATACTCGTAAATACGGATACGGTGGTTTTGACCTTGTTCTCAACACTTGAAAATGTATCGATTTATGCTGTTTACAATTTAGTTGTGAATGGAGTCAAGCAAATTATAATATCAATGACGAACGGTGTGCGTGCCATGTTCGGAAACATGCTGGCAAACGGCGAAAAAGAAGAACTTAACAGATCTTTTGATAAAATCGAATGGTTGCTCCATACTTTGATAACTTTCGTTTTTTCTCTTACGAGCGTATTGATAATTCCGTTCGTTCGTGTTTATACCGCAAATATCACGGATGCAGAATATGTGATTCCGTCATTTGCATATATGATAACATTCGCACAAGCGGTTTATTGTTACCGATTACCGTATTACATATTGGTAAATGCGGCAGGTCATTACAAACAAACACAGGCGAGCGCGATAATTGAAGCGACGATCAATGTTGTAGTTTCGATCGTACTGGTATTCAAATTCGACCTCGTTGGGGTTGCGGTTGGAACCTTTGCTGCAATGACATACAGGACGGTATACCTTGTCTGCTATCTTTCGAAAAATATTCTATACAGAAAGATCGGTCATTTTTTGAAGCATATGATAGCAGATGCGACAACAGCATTCACGCTCATCGTTGTTGTAAATGCTTTTCCGAATTTTTTTGCACTTTGTGAATTGAATTACATATCGTGGATCGTTTTGGCGATAAAAACCGTTGCTGTGGGAATTGTGATATGTGTATTAGTCAATTTTGCTCTGTACGGCAGGAAGACATACGAAATTATTAAATTAAGAAATGAGAGGTAGAGCATGGAACAGATCACGTTTGATGCAACAAGATACGGCGATTATAAGATGCCGAGGTTTCAGAAACTTTTTCGGAAATATCGGCAAGCCAATAATAAACTATCCAAGTTTTTTTATAAAGTACTGTATCATTTCAGTGCTGCAAAAAATCATATTGAAATACCATTGTCAACACAGATCGGAGAAGGTTTATATTTAGGACATCCGTATTGTATAACCATAAATCCAAGATGCGTTATAGGATCTAACTGCAATATTCACAAGGGTGTTACGATTGGACAGGAAAATAGAGGTTCAAGAACAGGAACTCCTACCATCGGAAACTGCGTTTGGATAGGCGTTAATGCCACTGTAGTCGGAAAGATTACGATAGGAGATGATGTGCTGATAGCTCCGAATGCATATGTGAACTGCGATGTTCCGTCTCATTCTGTTGTATTGGGCAACCCTTGTATTATTAAGCATAAAGAAAATGCAACAGAACACTATATCAGCAGGAAGTGCGATGTATGATAGGCAAAAACATTCAATTACACAACAGGACTATTCTCGTAACCGGTACCGCAGGTTTTATAGGTGCTAACCTTGTAATGAAGCTTCTCGGCAGTTTAGACGGCGCAGCTATTATCGGTCTTGACAATATGAACGATTATTACGATGTTTCCATAAAGGAATATCGTCTTGCAGAGATTGAAAAGCTTGTAAAAGCGAGGTCAAATAATGCGTGGAAATTTGTGCATGGAAGTATTGCTGATAAAACTACGATTGAGCAGATTTTCACCGAATATAAGCCGGATATCGTTGTAAATCTTGCCGCGCAAGCAGGAGTTCGCTACTCGATCACAAATCCCGATATATACATAGAATCGAATATTATCGGTTTTTACAACATTTTGGAGGCCTGTCGTAGAAATCCGGTAGAACATCTTGTTTATGCCTCATCATCCTCTGTTTACGGCTCTAATAAAAAGATGCCGTATTCAACCGACGATAGGGTGGACAATCCTGTCTCTCTGTATGCAGCAACGAAAAAAAGCAATGAATTGATGGCGCATGCTTACTCAAAACTGTACAATATACCATCCACAGGGCTGCGCTTCTTTACGGTATACGGTCCTGCAGGTCGTCCTGATATGGCATACTTTAGTTTTACAAACAGGTTGCTTAATGGCGAAACGATTAAAATTTTCAATCATGGTAATTGCAAACGAGATTTCACTTATGTTGACGATATTGTTGAAGGTATTGTTCGTGTGATGGAGCGTGCTCCGAAAAAGAAGAGCGGCGAAGATGGACTACCGATACCGCCATATAAAATCTATAACATTGGAAACAACAATCCTGAAAATCTTCTTGATTTTGTCCAGATACTCAGCGAAGAATTGGTGCGTGCAGGTGTTCTTCCGCAGGATTATGACTTTGATGAACATAAGGAGCTTGTGCCAATGCAGCCAGGCGATGTACCGGTGACATATGCCGATACTTCAGTACTTGAGGCAGATACGGGATTTAAACCGAGTACACCGTTGCGAGAAGGTCTACGAAATTTTGCTGAGTGGTACAAAAAATTTTATCAGATATAAAGGGAGAGGATTTTTATGAAAATCGCAGTAGCAGGAATCAGCCATAATCAGCCATGTAGTTTATCTATGTCGTTGCTTTTGGACAGCACAACAAGGGCAACACCGCATAATTGCCAAAAGCTAAAAAACATGGTATAATAGAGATATGAACAGACAGATGACACTGGCAGAAATGAACGATGAGCTTGGTGCAGCCAGAACCAATAAAAAAGAATTTCTTGAAAAACTCGAACGCATGATTCCATGGACAGAATTTATCGAATTGATCCAGCCGCACTATTACAAAGGAGAGCGTGGCAACAAACCTTATCCGCTGGAACTGATGCTGAGAATTTTCATCTTGCAAAACGTATATACTCTTGCAGATATGGCGGTTATGAACGAGGTAATCGACAGCCGAGCATTTTCGAATTTCTGCGGCATCAATTCGCCCGATGAAGTGCCGGATGGTGACACGATCGGACGTTTCCGCAATATTCTTACAAAGAATGGTTTGCAGGAAAAGATATTTGCAGCGGTTGTAGAAATCCTGATGGAGCGTGGCTTGATTCTGAAAAAGGGAACAATCGTGGACTCTACTTTCATTGAATCCCCATCCTCCACAAAGAATCGAGAAAAGAAGCGTGATCCTGAGGCGCATTCTGCAAAAAAGGGCAATACATGGCATTTCGGATACAAGGCACACATCGGCGTTGATGAAGAAAACGGTCTTGTCCACACTGTTAAAACCACTGCTGCAAATGAACATGATGTCACAGTCATGAACGAATTATTGCACGGTGAAGAAGAACGTGCATATGGTGACAGCGGCTACATCGGAGCGCAAAAACGCCCTGAGGCTGTCAGAAAAACAAGTCTGGAAAGAAAATCAAGTATATCATCAACCGTCGTCCGTCATCCATCAGAAAGCTGTCCAAAAGCGGTCAATATGCCACTAAGAAAAGAGAACGTCAAAAATCGTCTGTCCGTTGTAAGGTTGAACACGTCTTCGCAGTGGTGAAGAACATTTTCCGGTATCGGAAAACCCGATACCGGGGTCTGCGAAAACAGACTGCCAAACTGAATATTATGTTCGCATTGGCGAATCTGTATCTGGCTGACAGAAAATCTCTGTCGGTCTGATTCAGTGTGCCTTGCGGCTGAAAATCGAATATAACTCTGTCCCTTTGCTATTTTGCAAGGGGACTTTTCATATCTGCTTATCTGAATGTCGGGATTATGCGGTGGTGCCCAAGGTAACAGTCATCGCGTTGAGTGTATTATTTTGCTCAACATATGGGCACTCATTGTACGCTCAATGTAGTTTTTTTCTTTCAGCGAGCGGCAAATTTGTGCCGTAGCCTTTATCAAATTGCGGATAGAAGTGGTATAGTGGCTCAACCAGAAAACAGATTCATTTTCGGTTTGAGCCCCCACGATTCGCTCGGTCATACGCATCGAAAAATTTGTGGTATAGAGCGCGCTGCACTGTTGAGCAGATAAACCGGCACTGACCACTGATTGGCTGATAGATGCTACCGCAATGCTTGTCTTGCAAAACAAAAGGCAAGCACGATTCAATCCTTGAATACACAAAAACAGGCGACATTCGACCAAAGTTGAATGTCGCCTGTTTTGTTATCCAATCCTGTTTGCAGTTGCTGATCCCATATTTTTAAATTACTGTCTTATCAGCGTACAGCTTTGCAAGGAGGGTATGATTGTTATCAAAAGGGGAATTACTTCATTGCTTCCTCAACCGCAACAGCGCAAGCAACGGTCATACCAACCATAGGGTTGTTACCGGCACCGATCAGACCCATCATCTCAACGTGGGCAGGAACGGAAGAAGAACCTGCAAACTGTGCATCGGAGTGCATTCTGCCCATGGTATCGGTCATACCGTAAGAAGCAGGGCCAGCAGCCATGTTATCGGGGTGCAGAGTACGACCCGTACCGCCACCGGAAGCAACGGAGAAGTACTTCTTACCCTTCTCCAAGCGTTCCTTTTTGTAAGTACCTGCAACGGGATGCTGGAAGCGAGTGGGATTGGTGGAGTTACCGGTGATGGAAACATCAACATTTTCCTTCCACATGATCGCAACGCCCTCGGTGACATCATTGGCACCGTAGCAATTGACCTTTGCACGCAGACCATCGGAATAAGCCTTACGGAATACTTCCTTGACTTCGCCGGTATGATAATCCATCTCGGTTTCGACATAGGTAAAGCCATTGATACGAGCAATGATCTGTGCAGCATCCTTGCCCAGACCGTTCAGGATAACACGCAAGGGCTTTTTACGCACCTTATTTGCCTTTTCAGCGATACCAATTGCGCCCTCAGCGGCGGCAAAAGATTCGTGACCTGCCAAGAAAGCGAAGCACTCCGTGTCTTCTTCCAGGAGCATTTTGCCCAAATTACCATGACCCAGACCAACCTTACGCTGATCGGCAACAGAGCCGGGGATACAAAAAGCCTGCAAGCCCTCACCGATGGCAGCCGCAGCATCAGCTGCTCTAGTGCAGCCCTTCTTGATAGCGATTGCGCAGCCCACGGTGTAAGCCCATTTTGCATTTTCAAAGCAGATGGGCTGAATGCCCTCTATCATTTTGTAGACATCCAGACCCTTTGCCTTGCAGATATCTGCACATTCTTCGATGGTGTTGATACCATACTGTGCCAGAACTGCCAGGATCTGCTTTTCTCTTCTCTCATAGGATTCAAACAAAGCCATTGTGCAAGTCCTCCTTATTCTTTTCTGGGATCAACGATCTTTACAGCATCAGCAACTCTGCCGTACTGACCCTTTGCTTTTTCAAAAGCGGTATTTGCGTCATCGCCTGCCTTGATGAAGTCCATCATCTTACCGAAGTTTACAAACTGGTAGCCGATGATTTCGTTGTCTTCGTTCAGGGCAAGACCGGTAACATAGCCATCGGTCATTTCGAGGTAACGGGGGCCTTTTGCCAGAGTACCGTACATCGTACCAACCTGAGAACGCAGACCCTTACCCAGATCCTCCAAACCGGCACCAACGACCAGACCACCCTCAGAGAAGGCACTCTGAGAACGACCATAAACGATCTGCAAGAACAGCTTGCGCATTGCGGTGTTGATTGCATCACAAACGAGGTCAGTGTTCAGAGCTTCCATTACGGTTCTGCCGGGCAGGATTTCAGCTGCCATAGCAGCAGAGTGGGTCATACCGGAGCAACCGATGGTCTCTACCAAGCACTCCTGGATCACGCCCTCCTTGACATTGAGGGTGAGTTTACAGGTACCCTGCTGGGGTGCGCACCAACCGATGCCATGTGTAAAGCCGGAAATATCCTTTACATCCTTGACCTTAACCCACTGTGCTTCCTCCGGGATCGGAGCAGCGCCGTGAGCAACGCCCTGCTTGATCGGGCACATTGTTTCGACTTCATGTGAATAGATCATAAAATAACTCCTTTCTACTAAGAGTGCAGCGCACTCTCGTACATACTTCTATTATACAGAATTTTCGTGCCAAAATCAAGGGCTTTTTGCAATTTTATGAAAAAAGACACAATTCCACGCATTCTGCTGACAGATTCCGACTAAGTGATGAAGTAAGCAAAAGCGTGATGCATCAAACATCACGCTTTTTCTGTGATTATTTTGCCTTGGTTGCGACTTCAACCAACAGCTTTTTCACTAGAGCGTCACACGGCATCAGTCCCAATTCGCCTTCCTTTCGGGAACGAACTGTTACGCCATTTTCCTCCACTTCTTTGTCGCCGATGATGAGCATATACGGTACACGTTCCAGACGGGCATTTTTAATTTTCGTACCGATGTTCTCATCCTTTTCATCTACCACAATACGCATACCGGCATTTGTCAGCTGATCGCCCAAAGCCTTTGCGTAGGCGATATGCTCCTCGCCAATGGGCATAATGCGCACTTGCTCAGGTGCAAGCCACAAGGGAAGCACACCTGCAAAATGCTCTAGCATATAGGCGAGTGTGCGCTCGTAGCAGCCCAAAGAGGTTCTGTGGATGATGTACGGCAGTTTTTTCTGACCATCTTTGTCCACATAGTACATACCGAAGCGTTCAGCCAGCAGCATATCGATCTGGATGGTAACCAGTGTATCCTCTTTGCCGAATACATTCTTGTACTGAATATCGAGTTTGGGGCCATAGAAAGCCGCTTCATCAATACCGATGGAGTACTCCAGACCAATATCATCAAGGATCTTCTTCATGGCAGCCTGTGCAGTTTCCCACTGTTCCGCAGTGCCCTCATATTTGTTGTTGGGGTTTGCAGGATCCCACTGAGAGAAACGGAATGTACAATCCTGCAACAAACCTACAGTATCAAGCATATACTTGGCAAGCTCCAAACAGCCACGGAACTCCTCTTCCAACTGATCGGGTCGCAGGACATAGTGACCCTCGGAGATGGTAAACTGACGCACACGAATCAGACCGTGCATTTCGCCACTATCCTCGTTACGGAACAGGGTAGAAGTCTCCGTCAGGCGCATGGGCAGCTCTTTGTAGGAACGCTGCTTGTTCAGATAGACTTGATATTGGAAGGGGCAGGTCATCGGGCGAAGTGCGAAGCATTCTTTTTCCTCATCGTAGGGGTCACCCAAAATAAACATACCATCCAGATAGTGATCCCAGTGACCCGAGATCTTATACAAATCGCGTTTTGCCATCAACGGTGTTTTGGTTAGCAAGCAACCTTTCGATTGCTCCACATCCTCAACCCAACGTTGCAAAAGCTGAATAACTCTTGCGCCCTTCGGCATCAGCACCGGCAAGCCCTGACCAATGCAGTCTACTGTGGTAAAGTAACCCAATTCTCTGCCGATTTTGTTGTGGTCGCGTTTTTTCGCTTCCTCCAACATTTCCAGATGCTCGTTCAATAGTTCTTTTTTGGGAAACGCAACGCCATAGATACGCTTGAGCATCTTGTTATTCTGATCTCCCTTCCAGTAAGCACCGGTACATTGTGTCAGCTTGAATGCCTTGACCATGCCGGTAGAAAAGAGGTGCGGGCCTGCGCAGAGATCCACGAAATCGCCCTGACGATAGAAACTGATGGTTTCGCCCTCAGGCAGTTCTTCAATCAGCTGGATCTTGTAAGGCTCGTTACGTTCCTGCATAAAAGCAATGGCTTCTGCTCTGGGCAAAGTAAACCGCTCGATTTTGTGGTTCTCCTTTACGATCTTCTTCATCTCGCTCTCAAGTGCCTTCATGGTATCGGCAGTAAAGGGCATTTCCGAATCAAAATCGTAGTAAAAGCCACGATCAATGGCAGGGCCGATGGTCAGCTTGACATCAGGGTACAAACGCTTGACCGCCTGTGCCAGAATATGTGCAGCCGTGTGCCAAAAAACGTGCTTGCCGTCCGCCATATCAAAGGTGAGCAGCTCCACATCCGCGTCTGTGTCCAGCAGGGTAGTCAGATCCGCGGGTACACCGTCTACCTTTGCCGCAATGACTTCCTTTGTGAGGACGCCTGCCTCTTTTGCAGCATCATACACGGTGATGCCACTGTTGCCTTCGTAATTGCCGTTTGCAAAACGAATGATCATAAAAAAACAACCTCCTTAAAAATAAAGAACCTCGTACCCCAAGCAGATGACAGCATCTGCTTGGGGTACGAGGTTTGCACATCACAAACACCGCACGGTTCCACCCGAGCGTTTCACTTTACCGGATGATAGCATTGCAGCAGTGGTGGTGGCCGAAAAGGGTTCCGTCGAATGCCTTTCAGCGTACGCAGCATTCTCTCTGTCAGACGGATGACCAACCGGTCGTGTCCATTGCCTTCTCGCAACGATATACCCGATTGCAATTATTATACGACAATTTGCAGAAAAATGTCAAGCATTTTTGCAATTTTCACAAAGGTTTCGTCGAATTTTACAAATTGGTACTCGAATCACGAGGGCAAATCTGTCAGTTTGATTCATTTTGCCTGTTCTTTTTTGCGATAATCCGTTGCGGTCATACCTACCACTTTTTTGAATTGGTGCATAAAGTGAACATAGTTTGCATATCCGCAAGATTCTGAGATATCGGCAATGCTCATATCGGTACTTGCGAGCAGTCGTTTCGAAAGAGAAATGCGGCTGTTGATGACATCCTGCGTAAAGCTGATGCCAAAGCAGCGAGAATACAGCTTTTGAAAATATCCGCGGCTGAGGATCATAGACTGGCACATCTTGTCGATATTCCACTCTTCGTTGGGGTTACTGTAAATGCGTTCACGCAGATCTACAAACTGACGATAATAGGGCGCGTTGCGCTTCACATCCGCAGACTTTTTGTTTTCCTGCAACTGTTTTTTTGCAATATCGCTGATTTGTTCCGGTGTATCCTCCGGTTTCAGATAATCGCAGAAAACGCCAAAGCTGGCCGTTACCTTGTAAGGCTTCAGTGAAGTCTGATTATATTGTTCCAAGGAATTGCGTATGGACTGTATCAGCATGGCATCCGCCTCAATGGCATAATCGCGGTAGCCGATAATAGAAAACAATCCATCTTGAATGCGTGCGCAGCGTTCATTGCTTGAGCAGCAGTTATTGATGGCATTGGCGAGTACAGTGATTGCGCTATCACCCTCAGTGTGCCCGTATGTGTCATTGAGTTGTCGTACGCCATCGCATTGTGCATATAGGATGAGAAAACGACGCTGTTCCTTTTTGGCAGCAGCAAAGCACTCCTTGCAGAATTTTTCGTGACCCTCGGCATTGAACAAGCCTGTCAACGAATCGCGGATTTCCGAGAGATAGATACGGTTGTTGAATCGCCTGAGATAGCTTTGCATTCGCACATATTCCAGCCCGATTTCTACAGCGGTTTTCCATAGGAGATACACGGGGTCATAGCAATCGGTGGCATCGCCAATTCCCACCACTGAAACACCGAAGAGACGGTCGTTGTGGTGCAGAGGGGAGAAGAAATACGTAGTCGGCTTTTCATGTGGCTCGTGGAGAGCCGGCAACATTTTAGAAGCTTGAAATGGCTTTGAAAGTACCTGATATCCGCCAATTTTGAGAATCATGTGCTCCGGAAAGCCCTCGCGACGATAATCATCTTGTCTGCCCACTGCGCCATCGCCTTCCCAGTCCTCATTCAGACAAAGGTAGTATTCTTTTTGGTTGCGTAACAAAAAGAGATACCGCAACAGCTCTTCCATGCAATCATCCAGTGTTGCATGAAGCGTCATGTTGGTGGTCATATTACTGAAACGAAACAGTAAATCGTAGCGCTCGGTTTCTTCTTTTGTTCGCAGTACATGGCGCAGATAGCCATCATCGTCACCGCAGGCGCAGCTTCTGCCTGTGATCAAGGTAATTTTTTCTGTTTCAACCAGCTTGCCCATCTTGCCGGTCAATTGCTGATGCAGCTGCAATACGGCGGCGGCACCCATCGAAAAATTCTTTCGAACATAGCTTGTTATCGAGATGATATTTTGTTCATGGATAAGTGCTGCATCATAGCCCACAACTGTAATTTGTTCCGGAACGTTAATACCTCGTTCGGTCAATTCCTCGCAAAGAAACTTTGCCATGGTATCATTGGCACAGATCACGCCTTGCGGCATGGGGCGTGTACCGTTTGCGATTTCTTCGCCCAAAGCCCTTGCACGTTCTTCCCAGAAATCGCCATATATAATGCGCTCTGGATTGCAAGGTAAACCATGTGCCTGCATTGCTTCACAAAAGCCTTCTGCGCGCTGCTGTGCATGATAATTATTCTGATATCCTGTTAAGCAGATGAGATCCGTTAAGCCATGCATTTCAATGCAGTGTGCAGTAAGCTCTGCAATGCCTATTTTATCATCGATCATGTAGCACGGAAAGGGACCGGTGTTATCATCCATTATGAGAACAGGCTTTTTCTGCGCCAAAAGCAATTGGTCAATGTATTGTTTGGAGTGATCTCCGGCAATGGTCGCTCTGGCATACAGAATGCCGTCAAGCAAATTGAAATTCATGTATTGGTACAGATTCAATTCTGCATTTTGGTGTGAGTTTTCATTGATATAGTTCGAAGTCATAGAAAAAATGCAGATGTCAATATCCAGTGCTTGCGCCTGCGCGATGATCCCCTTGATGATTCTTTTTTGTAGGATATGCTCCGCCTCGGCAATGATCACACCAAATGTGAGCCGTTTTTTGATAGCAATCGCCCCCTTATAGATATATTTGGAACTCATTGCAGACTGAAAATGCCTGATATTCACGCACATTATACCATAAAACTGTCATATTGTCAACTTTTTCCAATGAGAAAAGGTGACAAAAAGTAAACTCATCGGCTGTAAGACCGATGAGCTTAGCATCCATTTGGTTTTATTTGTGTTTGCGTAGCAGCATAAAGGCAACGATTGCCGTAGCACAAACGGCAATTCCTGTTGGAAACCATGTGGCAGGAAAGGGCAGCCCAGAGGTGTTCATGCCATAGAAGCTGAATATCATTGTGGGGATGGACATGATCACCGTGATCACCGTCAGTCGTGACATAACAGCGTTTTGATTATTTGCGATGACATAGGAGAAAGCATCCATCAGTACCGCGAGAATGCCACTATAAATGCTTGCCATTTCGATTGCCTGTTTCAACTCAATGGTCACATCGTCCATAAGATCCTGGTCATCCTCATAGAGTTTCACCACTCTGCCACGCTGGATCTTTTCAATGGTGTTGAGATTTGCTTTCAAGGAAGTGGAGAAGTAAACCAAAGATTTTTCCAGACCCATCAGCTGCACCAGCTCATGATTTTTCATTGCACCGCTGAGCTGTTTTTCCATGGAGTAGGATATTTTGTCGATTTGCTTCAGGTAAGTAACGAATCCGGCAGAAATACGCATCAGCACCTGAAGAATGAAGCGTGTTTTCATCTGCGTATGCACATTGGGTACCGCGCCTTCTGCGATATTCTGCATGATTTGGTTACGCCTGAGTGAAATGGTAAAGACGTAGTCCGGCGTGGTGATAATGCCGAGGGGCACGGTATAAAAGAGCAGGGTATCACTACGTTCTTCCTTCACAGCCACCGCAGTATCTACGATAATGAGCGTCTGGGAATCCTCACGCTCCACACGGGAAGATTCTTCTTCATCCAATGAAGAACGTACAAAACCGACATCCAATCCGTATTCCCCTGTGAGAATCTCAATCTCTTCCGGTGTTGGTTCATATACTGAGATCCAGCAGCCGGGTTGCGCGCTTTCTACGCTTTGAAGCTTTCCGTCAATGGTCTGAAAGTAATGGATCATTGCAAGACCTCCCGTTTTATCAATGAATCGGATTTCCCAGGCAGTGATCGTTTTGTAACAACTACGGGAAAAAGTTGCAAAACGATAACAAACCCTTTTCAATCTTGCACCAATATGGTTACAATCTGGATAATCTCTTGCTTTTTTCTCGTGAATCTGGTATGCTGGATACAGAAAGCAAAGGCAAAATGTGAGTCAGGCACAGGCAGCCGATGCGTTCTATGGATCCATGACCGTACATGAGAATCACTTTGCTCTGCCGACACACCCGCGGCAGGGCATTTTTTTATGCAAAATAGGCTTTGATCTGTTCGGCGGTCGCCATCATCGTGCCCTGAATCATTTGGTCAGATCCACCGCCTCTACCGTGCAGTGCAGTATTATATTCTTTTGCAGCGGTACGCAGATTTCCGTTTGCGCTACCAATGATGTAACGGTATCCGTCGGTATCATTGCCGGAAAAAACAGCGCAAATGCCCTTGCATAGGGGAGTACCGGCATTCACCAGCTTACGGAGCGTATCGGGATCCAAAAGCGAATCGAACAGTACAAGGTTGCCCTCTGTGGGTTGTAGCTGTGCGATTTTGCTTTCCAATAAAGCATTCTTGAGCTGCATTTGTATTGTATGCTCATTTTGTAGATTTCGCACCAATTTTTCTACCGCAGCTGCGGTTTCGTGCTGCTTGGCAGAAAGCATTGCAGAGATGCGAGCCGTATTTTCAAGCCGTTTCTGATAGTCATCCAGTGCATCCAAGCCACAGAGCATACGTATACGCACACCATTTTTCCAGTTTTCGGAATCAATGATCTTGATGCAGCCGATTTGCCCCGTTGTATCTACATGGGGCGCACAGCAAGCACAGCAATCCCATTCGCCGATGGTCACAATGCGCAGATCCTCGATATTGTCAAGCTTGGAACGATAGTCCATCGTGCAAGCATCTTCCGGAGCAGGATAGGAAACGGTAATGGGTACATTCAGTGCCACCACGCGATTTGCAATATACTCTACAAAACGCAACTCCGCATCTGTCAAAATGCCACTGAAGTCAACGGTTACTTCATCCTTCCCAAGATGAAATCCGACATTGTCATAGCCAAACTGTTTATGTACAATACCTGAAATGAGGTGCTCACCGGAGTGATTCTGCATTTTGCGCAAGCGTTCTTCCCAGTTCAGCAGTCCCATGACTTCAGCCCCTTCAGGGAGAGGCACATCAGTATAGTGAATGATCTCATCGTCAATTTCCTGTACATCAATCACACAAGCATTGCCGAGATTGCCGTTATCGGCATACTGTCCGCCGCCCTCAGGAAAAAAAGCCGTTTGCGAGAGAATGATCTCAAATGCAGCATTCTTCGGCGCAGATTTTCGGGCAGGGGCGCAGGAGATGATTTGTGCAGTAAATTCACGGAGAGAACCGTCTGTTTCATACAATTTTTTGGTTATCATAAGATAGCCTCCTTTCTGAAGGGAGCACATATCGGTCGCTCTGCACATAATTATAGCACAAAAAATGGTTTTCGTCAATGCAAAAAGCTGCATCCCATAGAAAGAGGTGCAGCTTTTAGGTATCCGTTTACAGGTAATATGCATTCAGCTTACTGAAGGCTTGGTAAGAAATCTGCCTTATCAGTTTTCCACAGTGTTTTCGTTATCGATCAATTCTGGCAAGCCGACAATTGCCTCTGCAAAATGGTCAGATGCTTCCTCCTTCGGCGGATGGTTGCTTTCTGTAGGAGGTGTGGGAATATCATTCTTGCTTTTCGGTTGATAGTGATAATTGCGTGCTTCAATGGCTTCCTTAAGCAGTGTGTAAAGGATTGCAGAAAGGGGCACTGCAATAAAAATGCCTGTGATACCGCCAAAGCTGGTGCCGAGCATGACCGCAAGCAATACAACCAAGCCGGGCAATCCCAAAGAGTCACCTACCACTTTTGGATAAATGAACTGCCCTTCTACAAATTGCAGCGCGATAATGAACACAAGGAACCAGATGGCTTTTTCAGGGGCATCCACCCATACCAGCAATAATCCCACACCACCGCCAATCCATGCGCCAATGATTGGGATGAGCGCAGTAATGCCGACCAGTACACCAATGGCAGTGGGATATGGAAATTGCAAAACAGCAAGCAAAACGGTACAAAGCACGCCGATGATAATCGCTTCTACCATTTGACCTGTTAAAAATTTTTCGCACGAATGTTTTGTCAGGTGGAAGATGCGAAAACCTTCTGTGTGGTATTTTTCAGGTAGGATCAGTTTAAGAATACAATGCACATAGAACATAAACCGTTCTTTTTGCACCAGGATGTAGATAGCAATGATAACACCAAGAAAGAAATTTGTAGCGGTAGAGATGACAGAAGTGGTTGCAACAAAAGCACCGCTGACAACCGTTTCGATCTGTTTGCCATCAATGAAATTGGTGATGAAGTCAATGATTTTTTCAAAGTCCAGAGTGAAGGAAGCCACACTATCAATGATGTTTTGCGGGATGTTCCATTTTGTCATCTGGGTAATCAGGAGGTTCTTAAGCTGTGTCGTGCTCTGTGGCAGCTTGTCAATCAGCGTGGTGATCGCATCCGTAACCTGCGGTATGATCATAAAGACGATCAGCAACACAAATGCGATCATGCACAGCACCGTACAGACTACACAAAGTGGCATACATATTGCGCGCGCCGCTTTGTGCTTGGAGCGTTGCAGTCCGCCGAATAGTTTGTACTTGAACAAATTCAGTACAACATTGAGTATAAAAGCGATGACGCAGCCGATTATGATTGGCTGCAGTATGGCGGTGAGCCATGAAAAAATATGACTCAATGTGGAAATATGCGTCAATCCGAGGTAGAGTAAGATTGCGTAAGTGATGAACAAGATGATCTGCTTTGCGGTGAAGTGCTGATTGGTTTTCATCGAGGTTTCCTTTCTTTATACAACGAAAAGCCCTTAGGCATCGCAGCTCCGTGCGATGGAGTTTTTATTTTGCAACATCCTCTGCACGCTGACAGGCACGGGCATATAAGGCGGATTGTGAATCTACTGCATCGCCGGTTGCTTCTGGCAAAAGATAATCGCCATCAGCCTTGCGCACACGCGCCTTTACCGGATCATGAAACTGTAAGTGAAATTCTTCCATCAGACGCTTGCGCAGTGCAGCATCCTTTACCGGTGCACAGACTTCTACACGGCGTACTGTGTTACGTGGCATACAGTCTGCCGAGCCGAGATATACTTTTGCGTCCTCATCGATGCCGAAAATATACACGCGAGCGTGTTCCAGATATCTTCCTACAATGCTTTTTATGGTGATGTTCTCGGTTCGTCCTTCCTGTTCCGGCAATAGGCAGCAGATGCCACGTACCAGCAACTCGATTTTTACGCCTGCACAAGATGCTTCCATCAATTTTTGCATGATTTCCTTATCGCAAAGACCGTTCATACGCATTGCGATATAGGCTGGCATACCGTTTTCTGCAAGACGGATCTGCTCCTCAATCATTTCTATGAAGCGGCTTTGTAATCCATGAGGTGCCACCAGCAGATCCTTTTGTGCATCGGGCAATTTGTTCTCTAACAGCGATGCAAATACTGCGGCAGCCTCTGCACCAATTTGTGGATCAGCAGTCATCAGGCAGTAATCTGTGTAAATGGCTGCGGTTTTTTCGTTGTAGTTGCCTGTGCCGATCTGCGTAAAGCGTTCGATTTTGCCACGCATTTTTCGCTCGATCAACAAAAGCTTCGAGTGTACCTTGTAACCATCCGGTCCATAGATCACCTTGACACCGGCTTGTTCCAAAACCTTCGCCCAGCGGATGTTACCCTCTTCATCAAATCGCGCGCGCAATTCTGTTAATGCAATGACTTCTTTGCCTCTGCCGGCTGCCTCACACAAAGCCGCTACCACACGGCTATCTCTTGCCATACGATATAGTGTGATGGAGATGCGCATTACCGCCGGGTCTTCGGCAGCCTCATCCAGAAGACGCAAAAAACTGCGGATGCTTTCATAGGGATAGTTGAGGAGAATATCATGCTTGCGAATTTGTGTAAACATGGCTCTGCGGGGAGAAACATCAGCAGAGGTTTGCGGAGAGAACCGTTCATATTGCAATGCAGGGTCACTCACCAAGGTCTTGCATTCATAGACAAAGGACAAATCCAATGGTGCCTTTGCGTAGAACACCTGCGCATCTTTCAGCTTCAGCTGTTTGCAGAGATATTGCAGAGCGGGAGAGCAAAAGGTTTCCGAAAGCTCTATGCGGATCACAGGCAAACGTTTACGCATTTGCAAAAGCGTTTCCATGTCATTGCGGGGATGACCGCTTGCCATATCACCGAGATCCTCATGCTCAATGCTTGCTGAGCGTGTCAGGCGCATGATGGTACGATCGATCACCACAGAATTACGAAACAGCAGATGTGCATATGCCTGAATCACATCTTCCGAGAGAATGAAGCGTCCGGTCTTATTCAAACGGATGATGCGCGGGTATTGATCGGTGATCGGCATAATGCCCATGCGTACTCCGGATTTGGATTCCAACAGCAAAACGATATACAGCGCACGATCATGGAAAAAGGGGAGTGCCTTGCCCTTATCTACGATGATCGGCATCGCAAAGGGGCGCACCTCACGCTTAAACCAATCAGCCAACATAGATAGCTCACTTTCGGTGGCAGTCTGCATGGTTACCTGTTCCAGCCCATAAGGGCGCAATTCGCCCATTATTTCGTGATATGCGGCATCTCTTGCGGGAGTGAGGGTTCGTACCATGTCAAAGATCTGACACAGCTGTACCTTTGGCGTCAGCTTGGTAATAGAATCCTCCGAATCAGGGAATTCTTTTTTCTTGCGCAGGAGTTTGCCCACTCTGACGCGGAAAAACTCATCCATATTGCTTTGAAAAATGGCAGTAAAGGCGAGTCTTTCCAGCAACGGCACATGATGCGATTGTGCTTCTTCCAGAACGCGCTGATTGAATCGAAGCCATGATATTTCTCTGTTTTCGTATGCAGGATTGCTCATAAAACATCCTTTCCGATGAAAATGCACCAGTGTATTCTTGATATGATCCGGATACCCGTGTAATCTCCACTATCTTATATTATACAACGGTTTTCACAAAAGGTCAAGCAAATGCTGCCTTTTACAGGTGTTCCAATGATTTTTTGTGGCATATCCGCAAAGAAGCAGATACAAAAAGGTCGCGCAGGAACCTCCTCACGCGACCTTTGTAAACATATGTTGTGATCAAGCCTTGCCAACGGAGCCGAACAGTTCCATTTTCTCGGCAACAGTAGCACAAATTGCATCAAAGCCGGGTGCAAGCAGCTTTCTGGGATCAAAGCCCTTGCCCTGAAGATCCTTGCCTGCCTCAACATACTCACGAGTAGCCGCAGCAAAGGCAAGCTGGCATTCTGTGTTTACATTGATCTTAGCAACGCCCAGAGAGATTGCCTTCTTGATCATGTCAGCAGGGATACCGGTACCGCCGTGCAAAACCAGAGGCATATCGCCTACCTTCTCCTTGACAGCGGTCAATGTCTCAAAGGACAGACCTGCCCAGTTTTCAGGGTATTTGCCGTGGATATTGCCGATGCCGGCAGCCAGCATAGTAACGCCCAGATCAGCAATCATCTTGCATTCATCGGGATCAGCGCACTCACCGGCACCAATGACACCATCTTCTTCGCCGCCGATAGAGCCGACTTCAGCTTCAAGGGAAATACCCAAAATCTCGCAAGTGTTCACGAGTTTGGTGGTCTTTTCAATGTTCTCTTGGATCGGGTAGTGAGAGCCATCGAACATGACAGAGGAGAAACCTGCGTTGATGCAAGCGATCGCACCCTCAAAGGAGCCGTGGTCGAGATGCAGAGCCACAGGAACAGTGATGTTCAAGCTTTCCAGCATACCATTCACCATGCCAACGACAGTCTTATAGCCGCACATATACTTGCCGGCGCCCTCAGAAACGCCGAGGATCACAGGGGAGTTGAGCTTCTGGGCAGTCATCAGGATTGCCTTTGTCCACTCCAGGTTGTTGATGTTGAACTGACCGACGGCATACTTGCCCTCTCTTGCTTTGTTCAGCATTTCTTTTGCAGATACCAACATAAAGATTCCTCCTAAAAAACATCGCAGCAAACGCTGTTGATTTTGGGTGATACACACCACATATATTATACAGGATTTTGCAAAAAAAAGCAATAGCCGTGTGAAAAAAATATCAAGCTGTCTGTCCATATGTCAATGATGTGAGACCCAAAAAGAGAAAAAACAAGAAAGATTCT
>CAYMOJ010000016.1:0-38196 GCA_964392175.1 uncultured Ruminococcus sp. | reverse complement strand
TGAGCGAATCCAGCAAGTTTGCATTGACTGTAATATCCTTTGTCAGAACTGCATTTGCAGAAGTGTTCTGCTTTGTGCCATCCGTAAGTGTGCCGTTTACCAGCCCTGCAAACCAGTAAAGCTCAGCCAATGTTCCGATTTGGTAAACGCCATGAATGGTTGACGGCTCTTTTGTGTGCAAGGCTTCCTTACCGCAATACTTACATACGTAGTTTTCATAGCAGTGTCCACCGATATTGGCATATTCCACTACTGCACTTCCATCGCAGCTTGCCGTATTATGCAGCACTTTCTTTCCGTTCAAAACAGGATAAGCCTCTGCACCGATGTCCTGTCCCCAGGTATCGCCGCTGTAGGTTACAGCATCATCGCCTTCACCAACCGTACAGCCCTGCGAAAGACGATACGCCACTTCACCGTTTGCAAATTGTTGTGCGGTTTTAGATGTTGTACCATCATACTCATCTGTTTCGCTCTCATCAAGGTAGTAGCAATTTGCAATGGTTCCACTATTTGATCCGCACACACCGCCAACTTTTGTAGTACCGCTTACTGTGCCAACGTGGTAACAATTTATGAGTATACCATTATTGTTACATCCGCACACACCGCCGATCATTGTTTGATTGCCAATATTGCCACTCACTGTGCCAATATGATAACAGTTTGTGATCTTGCTGTACCAATTGATAATTCCGCATACACCACCGATATCCACTCTACCGCATAGTGTACCCATGCAATAACAGTTTGTAATTCCACCTTTGCTATTGCAATTATTCACGCCGCATATGCCACCAACGGAACCATCTCCGCAAAAATACGAATCCATAACACCAACATTTTTGATTTCTGCATTACGTTCAATCGTTCCGAACAGACCAATCGTCCTTTGATCAACATTTTCATAATAAAGTCCACTGATCGTATAGTTTTGCCCATCAAATACGCCGGCATAATACGCACCGCCTGCTTTGCTGTCACCATAGCGGTCATAGTTGTGCGCGATTGGAATCCATCTATTCAATCTGCTTGTATCGTCGATCAGCGTGCCATCGGAATTCAAGACTTGGCTGTTGACAACAATATCCTGTGTCAGTACCGCGTTTGCCGATATGTCCTGCTCTTTGCCGTCCGCAAGCGTACCGTTCACAAGTCCTGCAAACCAGTAAAGTTCAGGAACATTTGAAATCTGATAAACACCGTCAAATATTCTCGGCACTTTAGGATTTACATATTTTTCGTCACACAGCAAAACTTTACTGCCATTTAAAACAGGGAAATCGTCTTTGGTCAAATCCTGTCCCCAGATCTCGCCGCAGTAGGTGACTGTTACGTCATTCTCTTCCGCATCAGTTCTAGTAATTGTACTGCCTTGCGAAAGAAGAAATGCGACTTCACCGCTTTGAAACGCTTCCGTGCTTTTGCCTGTTACATTGGCAGCTGTTACACCGCTACCATAGTCAACAGCCCTGGAATTAGTGACGCAATATATGGTGCTATTGTAGTAGCTGTTTATAATGATTCCATAATTGGTACCACACACGCCTCCTAAGCTATCAACTTCTGAAGAAAGATCACCGCTATAATAGCAGTTTGTGATCGTTCCACCATTCAGACCACACACACCACCTGTGCCACAAACCTGTCCGATGTAGTAGCAGTTTGTGATTGTGCCGCTATTACTTCCACACATGCCGCCGGTACGATAATATCCCTTGAAATACGAATCCGTAATACCGATGTTTTTGATCGTTGCATTCTCACCAAGCTGCCCGAAAAGACCTACAGAATTCTGGCTGCTATTATCATAATAAAGTCCGCTGATCGTGTGACCTTTTCCATCAAATGTGCCTTGATACTCAACATCCTCTTTCGTTCCATCCTGATCGAGATCGTAATCATACCCGATCGGGAACCATGAAACGAATTCACTGGGATCACTGTAAATGTATCCATTTGTCAAGAGATCGGTATTGACCACAATATCGTCTGTCAAAACAGCGTTTGCAGATGTATTTTGGTCTACATCATCCAGCGTACCGTTTACAAGCCCTGCAAACCAGTAAAGCTCAGCCAATGTTCCGATTTGGTAAACGCCATAAATGGTTGACGGTTCTTTTGTGTATAAGGCCTTCTTACCGCAATACTTACATACATAGTTTTCATAACAGTGTCCACTGATATTGGCATATTCCACTACTGCACTATCATCGCAGCTTGCTGTATTATGCAGCACTTTCTTTCCGTTCAAAACAGGATAAGCCTCTGCGCCAATGTTCTGCCCCCAGGTATCGCCGCTGTAGGTTGTTTCAACCGTATTGTTGTCATCATCGGTTGTCGTAACTGTACAACCCTGTGAAAGACGATACGCCACCTCACCGCTTTTGAACGCATCCGTGGTTTTGCCTTCTACGTTAGTGATTGTTCCCTCACTATTAGTGCCAACAGCATTCCCAGTGTAAATTGTCGCGTCATAGTAGCAGTTCGCGATTGTTCCTTGCACACGATTCAATCCGCACACGCCGGCAGCATACTGACCACCACTCACTGCTCCGCTGTGATAGCTGTTGGTGATTGTTCCATAATTCGATCCGCACACGCCGGCAACATTAAAGCCACCACTCACTGTTCCAATGTGATAGCTATTTGTAATTGTTCCACCATTATCTCCGCACACGCCGCCGACAATATGCTTTCCTTTAAAATATGAATCAACAACGCCAACGTTTTTGATTTCAGCAATTACTGCAGCATATCCAAACAGACCAACAAACTGTTGGTTGCTATTGTTAAAATATAGTCCACTTATTGTGTGGTTCTGCCCGTCAAATTTGCCAGAGTAATAAGCATATTCGTCCCTTCCATCACCATCAAGGTCATAGTTATACCCTATCGGGAACCATGCAGTAAAGCTGCCGGTATCGTCGGCAAGTGTACCGTCGGACTTCAGAACGCCCGTGTTGACAACAATATCCGCCGTCAGAACCGCATTTGCAGAGGTGTTCTGCGATGTGTCACCCGCAAGTGTTCCGTTTACAAACCCTGCAAACCAGTAAAGTTCAGCTACGTTTGAAATCTGGTAAACACCATTGATGACTGACGGTTCTTCCAGGTATACGAATGATTGACCGCAGTATTTGCAGTAGCATCTTTGATTTTGATTTGTATACTTATAGGTATGCCCGCCACTGTTCGCATAATCCAGATGATCGCTTCCATCGCAACTATCTACATCACAGACCACCGTTTCACCACAAAACACAGGATAAAAATCAACGCCGATCGTCTGTTTCCAGACATCTCCGCTGTAGGTTGTTCCATTCACTTTGCATCCCTGCGAAAGATAATATGCAACCTCGCCACTCTTAAATTGATCGATCGTTTTCTGCGTTGTTCCGTCGTTTGCATCCTGTTCACCCTCATAAAGGTAGTAGCTGTTTTTGATCGTTCCATTGCTCCAACCACACACAATGTAGTACTCTCTACCAACTACCTTACCATTATGATAGCAGTTTACAATCGTTCCGTCATCTTGATTGCTTCCACATATGCCGCCAATATATCTATGTCCTCCTTCGCTAAGAATCGTGCCGCTGTTATAACAGTTCCGGATGACTCCGCCATTGGCATTCCATCCGCTCACACCGCCGGCGAAACGAGAAGCGTACACAGTTGCGGTATTATAGCACCCGTTGATCTGTCCGCCATAGTTAAAACCGCACACGCCGCCAATCCATTCATTGCCTGAAAAATATGAATCAACAACGCCCACATTGGAAATTTGCGCCCCGACACCGACACGACCAAACAGACCGATATCCGATTGACTGCCGTCATTCAAATAAAGCCCGCTGATCTTGCATCCATTTCCGTTAAATGTACCTACATATGCGCCTGACCCATCGCCTGTTCTGACGCCAATGGGCGTCCAAGCTATGCAGTTTGATCCATTGCCGTTTAAGCTTCCGTACCCGTCAAGAACATTCTCATTGACAACAATACTTGCTGTCAAAATAGCGTTTGCAGAGGTATTTTTGCTGACGCCACCAAGCGTACCGTTTACAAGCCCTGCAAACCAGTAAAGTTCGGCGGCAGTGCCGATTTGGTAAACGCCGTTGTCGTCCGTTTGCGGTGCAGTTGGCGTGATCGTGGTCGTTCCTGCCGCGCGCACCTTCGGGGTGATGCTGTCGAAAATTCCGCTTGGGAGATACATCAGCATCGTTAGCATCATGACGAAAGTCGTCACCAATGCAAGCGGTTGTTTGAATTTGCGTTTCATAAAAATTCCTCCTTATCATTCAATCCGGCAAAGATATGCTGCTTTCTCATCCTTGTGATACGGCACGCATTCTCTGCCTACGTCCATATTATATCACATACCATCACAAATTTCAATAGAAACCTGTAACCTCATTCACTTTAGGCAACACCGCACAATTGCCCAAATGAGGAAAAAGTGGTATAATGGGAACATGAACAGACAAATGGTGCTGGCAGAGATCAATGATAAACTTGGTGCAGCCAGAATCAACAAAAAAGTCTGTTCACCATTTTTGCAGTGAACAGACTCTTGTTTATTCGAAATGCATCATAAAGAGAAGAAACACCATCGGCAAAATCGGTACAGCTGCTGTACTGTAATGCGAACAACTGAAAATTATTTCCGATAAATTTCAAAAACTTCGCCAAGCTTCTGCTGAAAATTCTCGCGAATCTTCTGTGGTGCCAGTATCTCGATATTACTTCCATATTTCATAACCCATCGGTAGAAGCTATCGTTTATTCCAATTTTGACCTTAACAATCACATATGCGTTGTCATCATCGTTACGAGCAGATGCCATGTCACCGAACTGCTCCAACATATCATCCCAAAGAAACCGCTTCACACGCAGTCTGACACTCTCAAAATAATCCGGTTCAAACATATCAAGAACAATTCCGTCATATTTGGGCAACTCCGGTCTCAGTTTTGTTTTTTCACCGCCTATGATATCTTTCATACGGTCAACACGATAGGTGCGTATCTCCGAAGTTTCTGTATTCATGCATTTGAGATAAAAGCGCTCCTCGAAAAAAAGCACCTTCACTGGGATCATATCACGTTTTTTCTTGTAATAGATCATGTTCTTCTGCTCATCGAATTTTCCGTATTCAAAATCGATCTTTTGATTTTCGGATATGATTTCGTGTATCTTTTCCAGATTTGCAAGCAAATCAAGGGACGGCTCACCTCTACTATTCAGAGCAATACGGCTGATCAACTGCCGCACCTCCGCTTCTGAGCACATACCTTCAAATTTCTTGATCAGATTCTGCTTTTGCTGTAAGGACAGAAATTTATTAATGGAAATAGAATCCACCAGGAAGCGAATCTCATTGAAGGTAAATTCCTTGTCAAGCAATCTGTAGTAGGTGGTATTGTGTGCACCGCTTCTGGTACGGATGTCATAACCCATACTGCTAAGACGGTCAAGATCACGGCGAATGGTCAGATCAGATACCCTGTTGAGATTCGTTCTTCCCTCTAGAGCACTGCGGATCTCTTTGATGGTCACCTCACGCTTTTCATCCGTATTGCGGCGAAGATAGTTAAGTATGTGTATGATTCTTTCACATTCCATAGTGTTCCACTCCGTAGGTTTAAAATTCGATCTTACCGGGTTTATCGCATCTTTACTAAGAGAACAAATGCCGTTTTTCGAAATTTGTTCTCTTTTTGCATCGACCGTCTTCATGGATGATGGCATCCATTGTTTATACACATTGCATAAGTTTTCGCTTCATATGGCAAAGATCCAGCACATTCAAAATCCCGTCCTCGTAAAGATCTCCCGCCTTCCAATTTGCAAGATTCCCTGTGCCAAGCAGCCATTTTTGCAGCGCGATCACATCGGCGACTGTAAATTTTCCATCCGCATTCACATCACCCCGCACTGCATTTGACGTATTTCGGGACATTACCGTTGCTGTTAAGAATATCATCGCAGCATTGCCATAGATCGTATTCTCATTGGTAGTCCATTCACCGTCACTGTCGATATAGCATTTTCCGGTAAATTTTGAAAGGTGCGGGTTATCATTATTATTGGCACCCTCAGTAAAATATCCGGCCGGACACTGATAAGGATCCAATTTTGCATCTCTGGAATAAATCCCACTTACGATGTTTTTTACGCTATTTTCGCCATAGCCGGAAACATAGCTGAAGGATAATGGATTCACGCCAAGCAAATAATGAAAATGCGTTTCGATGTGCGTTTGTACATCTTCTTGCGCGTCACCGTACAAGATCAAATCACCAAGCATCAAAGTCAATGCGGTATGTGCAACCTGCTTATTGGAACCCCACCAGAATCCCCAGCTCGGAGATTTCAGTCCCCATGTATCATATGTCAACATCTTTGCACGCCATTTTTCATATCCTACTGTAAAAGCTTTTGTGATCTCAGCGGCCGGTTCTTCGTTTTCATAAAGATACTGAAAGAATCCCAAGAACGATCTACCGCCATGACCATAATTAATGGAGGCACTGGTAAAACAATTATTCACGTCACTGGCGGTACAATGTTCGACCAGATAGGTTTCATATTCTTCTGCATTTTCGCCTTTCAACATAAGCGCACGGTAAAGCGTGCCTGCTGCCTGAAAACGACTTCTTTCAAAATCAGCCTCTTTAAAAGTATAAGTACGATTGGCTGCTCCGATCGAGGTATTCAATGTATGACTCGGATCATTGATCCAATTCCACGCACGAAGTGCAGTTTCCAGACATTGATCCGCAAAATCAGTATACGCAGGGATATCTCTGTATACGATATATGCCAAAGCCAACACTGCTGACATATCCGCTGTTGCAAGATGACAGCGAAGATCGATTTCCGATTCGGCTGATTCATAATTCGAAGTTTTATAAAGCGTATCTTCAATATAGATCACTTTGTCGGCATCGTTATAGTTTGCTGCCGTATAAAAAGAGCCGTCTTTACTATTGTGTTCAAGCTTCAGAAGCATATCCAGTTCATACTTTGCTTCTGAAAGAATTGCAGGTGCATCGACATACCGTGAATGATTCGGATCCGTTTCAGGAATGTTCATTTCCATATCAGCAAATGACTCGGAATACAATGCATATGCCATCAGCAGATCAGTTACAGCGTATGCTCCGGAAGAAACATATTTCCCATAATCACCTGCGTCATACCACCCACCTGAAATGTCAAACGTTTCCGCATTCGGATTATCACGATCAGACCACTTTTTTACAGTAATATCATTCGGATGAAGATTCTCCCTTGCAAAAATCCCTGCATATTTCTCGTCAATATCCATGCCTTGCCGCTGATAATAATAGTACTTTGTAAGATCGCTCAGAAGATCGTCATAGACATCATCACTGATTGCAAAATTCACAGAAGTTAATGTGTCCAGCTCTAAGCCGGAAGAAATATCATAAGCCGAAGCAACAGATTGATCGAATCCGGTGTCCTGAATGCGTATGTAATAAGTCCCTGCTGTTGTAAGTGCATCAAAGCTGATAATGTGCACCATTTCTCCGGAAAATGTTTCTTCATAAACCGCATCCGGAATGGTATCAGAGTATACCACTTCATTGCTTGAAGCATCAACAACTTCATACTGTTTGCCGTTTAAAGACCCGAATTTTTCAAAATAACTGATGCGAGCAGATTTTACACTATCGCAATAGTAGCCAACCTGATTGACTTTTATAATGGGATACTGTCGTTCATCATCGGTTGCGCTTATTTTCACATTACGAAAAGAAAGTGTATTTCCACTGGGCACTGCATTGACATATACAAGCCAAAAGCTGTTCAAATCGAAACCAGAGTCAGGATTTGCATCTATCAGTGCCTTGATTGGCAAAGAATAACTTTTCCAATTCGAATCCGCAGTGATATCCTTATATTCACTCATATCCGTCCAAAACAAGCGTACCTGCTCGTTATGACTTTTCGATGAAAGCCCAATGTTGAATTTCACATTCGCAGCGTTATTATTCTGCACCTCAAAACTCAAATAACCATTCTCGTAATAATCTACCAGTGACAAGGTATTCCAGCTTGTATTCGGCGTCATATTCTGCCCGCCCCAGCTTTCCGTTGTCCAATTTTTTCCGTTATTGTCAATCAGAATCGTCTGCAACTGAATGCCAGAAGTTTCTTCCACATTTGCAGCCTTTGTGTCGCAGTATCTGTAAGGCGAAGGAAGTAACGCAATACAAAGTACTGCTGCAACCATTTGTTTTCCAAACTTTCGCTTCGTAATCATGATTCATTCTCTCCCAACTTCAACACTTTCTCGAGATTTCTGGAACATATGATGATTTACAATACCCTGTAAATTTCCCCAAGATGCTGCTTCGCTATCAGTAAATGCCGGGCTAAACCACCAATCATTATATAATTCAGGATCATAGCACCAAGATCCTAGAAATACATATAAAAGCACTTATAATAGCAACAATGACGATGGATGCAGAAGTTTTTCTTAGTTATTAATTTGCGTTAAATTTTAGGATGAAGTTGACCGCCATCATATCCAGATTTATAAACAGTATAGCACGGAATGAGAAAAATTGCAAGAGGTATCTGCCACATACCGGGGCAATCACTTACGAATGAGAAGCGATTGCCCCGGTGCTCTTTTTCTAATCTAAGGGAGTTGACAAATCCTTCAATTTATGTTATAATGGATGTTGTTGATCATATCGCTAGTGAAAGTGGATCGTTTTTCCAATGCCGCCGTGGCGGAATAGGCAGACGCAGCGGACTTAAAATCCGCTTCTGGTTTCAGAGTACCGGTTCAAGTCCGGTCGGCGGCACTCAAATGATTCGATCGGCTCTGTTTTCAACGCATTAGCCTATGCATATGCCCGTATTGAAAATGCGTGGGGTAAAGTGTATACAAAAATGATAAGGCAACACCGCATAAAGCCCATATGAATGGGTTTCATGCGGTGTTGCCATTATACTATTCTTCCCTGTAAACACCGAAGGCACGGTATCTGTGATAACGGTTTTCCAGCAGATCATACTTGGTCATTGATGCCAAGTGGCAGATATCTTCCACTAGCTCACGCTTCAGATTTTCGCACATCATATCAAAATGGTCAAAATCTTCGGTAATGATTTTTTCAGCGACATGGAATTGCAGCATATCCTTTGCAGTGATATGCAATGCTTCACAGGCTTCTTCCACACGCTGGGCATCCTTCCACAGGATGTTCGCACAGCCTTCGGGAGCAATGACGGAATACACGGCATTCTCCAGCATATATACCCGATCTGCAACGGCAAGCCCCAGTGCACCACCGCTGCCACCTTCCCCGATGATCACAGTGATCACGGGAGTTTGCAAGCCCATCATCTCCACCAGATTTTCCGCAATGGCTTCGCCCTGACCACGCTCCTCAGCATCCACGCCGCAAAACGCACCCATAGTATCTACAAAACAGACAACCGGGCGATTGAATTTTTCCGCTTGCTGCATCAGGCGCATTGCCTTGCGGTAGCCCTCCGGTTTAGGGCAGCCGAAGTTATGTGCCATACGCGATTGCAGATCCGCACCTTTTTCGATTCCGATAAATGTCGTGGGAATACCGCCCAGATATCCAATACCGCCAATAATCGCGGCATCATCGGCAAAACGGCGATCCCCATGCAGCTCGATGCGTTTATCAAACAGTTCCTCGATATAGGCAGCCGCCGTAGGTCTTGCGCCTGCGCGGGCATTTTTAAATACTTGATAGATACTCTCGCTCATGCTGATTTCCCCACCTTTCGATGCTGCGAACAAAGCAATGCAAGGGTTTCTTTCAAATCTTCACGAGGCACAATGGCATCAACAAAGCCATGTTCCAACATAAATTCCGCTGTCTGGAAGTTTTCCGGAAACGCTGTTTTTGCAGTCTGCTGGATCACGCGTTTACCGGCAAAGCCGATCAATGCTTTCGGCTCTGCAAGGATAATATCGCCCTGCATAGCAAAGCTTGCCGTTACACCACCCGTAGTAGGATCCGTCAGCACTGAAATGTACAAATTTCCTGCCTGCCCATGTCGCTGCACCGCACCGCTGACCTTCGCCATCTGCATGAGAGAAAGAATGCTCTCCTGCATTCTTGCCCCGCCCGAACAGCAAAAACCAATCACCGGCAATTTTTGCTTCGTGGCATACTCAAACAGTCGGGTGATCTTCTCCCCTACTGCAGAGCCCATACTTGCCATAATAAAGCGCGAATCCATCACAAAGATACAAGTCGGTACGGCACCGATCCTTGCTCTGCCGCAAACGACTGCTTCTTTTTCACCGGTCTGCTCCTTTGCCTGCCGAAGCTTATCATCATATTTGGGAAAATGCAGGAAGTTCGTACTTTCAATATTGGAAAACATCTCTTTAAATGTTCCGCTATCGCACACCATGCTAAGACGATCTTTGGGTGTAACACGATAGTATGCATCGCAATCGGGGCAGACCATATATCGCTTCATCAAAGTTTTACGGGAATGGTCTGTGCCACATTTTTTGCAGGTATACCGTTCATCACGGGGTTCAAAATGAAACGCTTCCTTGACCTTGCGGATCAAATTATCCATAGCAACTCCTTATAGTTTCTGCACAGCAAAGGAAAACTCTGCGCTGATGCAAAGGGTATCTCCGACATAGCCCTTGCCACTTGCAAAATAAAATGGCCCTTTCTGCCGTTCAATGACACACTCAGTACAAAACACATCACCAGGGCGCACAGGTTTCCGAAATTTTACATGATTCAATCCCGTATACAATGTGCGCACACCATTGGGCGCATCTGCAATGACATTTTGCAACAATACACAGGTGGATTGTGCCAAAATCTCACACTGTATTACCCCGGGAACGATCGGCTCATTTGGAAAATGCCCTTTCAGAAACCACTCATCCCCTGTTATAGTAAGCTTTCCATGTGCCACACCATCAATGACTTCTGCTTCGTCCAACAACAGCATCACATCGCGGTGTGGCAAAATGTTCATCAATTCTTCGCGATTCATGCCTGCACCTTCTGAAATGCAACACAAGCGTTATGCCCACCAAATCCCAACGATGTGGAAATTGCCAGTGACACAGGTGTATGGACAGGCACATTGGGTGTATAATCCAGATCCAGTTCAGGGTCTGCTTCTTTCAGATTGATGGTAGGTGGAATCACCTGATGTTGCAGCGCAAGAATCGCAGCAATTGCCTCAACTGCACCGGCTGCACCGAGCATATGGCCGGTCATGGATTTGGTTGAGCTGATATGCAGCTTTTTTGCGTCCTCGCCAAACGCCTTTTTCAGTGCGATGGTTTCGGTCTTATCGTTCAGGGCAGTACCGGTACCATGCGCATTCACATAGATCTGTGAAGGATCTACATCTGCCGTATCTTTGCAGGCAAGTGTAACAGCTCTTGCTACTTGCGTTGCTTCCGGGTCAGGAGCAGTGACATGGTGTGCGTCACAGGTTGCACCGTAACCGCATACCTCTGCATAGATCTTTGCACCGCGCGCAACAGCGTGTTCGTACTCCTCCAAAATCAGCGTACCTGCGCCTTCGCCCATCACAAAGCCGCCTCTGCGCGCATCAAAAGGCAGAGATGCAGCATCCGGATCTTTTGCACTGCTCAGTGCCATGGCATTGCCGAATCCCACCAGCGCAAGTGGCGAAATGGCAGCCTCAGCTCCGCCACAGATGATGGCAGTCTGTGTGCCCATAGCAATGGCGCGGTATGCTTCACCAATCGCGGTAGTACCCGTTGCGCAGGCAGTCGAGATCGCCATATTAGCACCCTTTGCCTGAAAGCGAATTGCAATATTACCGGCCGCAATATTGTAGATCATTTTGCTGATAAACTGCGGTGCAACCTTACGCTGCCCTTTTTCCAGCAAGGCGATATGCTGCGCACAAAGTGTCTGGAAGCCGCCAATGCCCGAACCATAATACACACCGAGTTCTTCAGGATCCAACGTACCTGCAATGCCGCTATCATTCATCGCTTCTTGCGTCGCGGCAAGGGCGAACTGTACAAAGGGGTCGGTCTTGCGTGCGGTGATCTTATCCAGAACGACTGCCGCATCGAAATCCTTCACTTCGGCAGCAAGCTGCCAAGGATACGGTGTTGCGTCAAATGCTTGAATGGGCGCAATGCCGTTTTTGCCCTCTAGAAGAGATGCCCGGAACGTGGGAACATCATTGCCGATAGGGGTCACAGCACCAATACCCGTAACTACTACTCGTTTCATCTCGATGTGATTTCCTTTCTATATTACATTGCCATGCCACCGTCAATACGGATGACTTCCCCTGTGATATAATCTGCCATAGGCGATGCCAGAAATGCCACCAGCGCAGCAACCTCTTCAGGTTTACCCATACGCTTCAGAGGAATGGCGTTCATTACCTCGGGCTGTTCCTGAAACGCCTCGGTCATATCTGTAGCAATAAAACCGGGAGCAATGGCATTACAGCAAATGCCACGAGGTGCAAGCTCCTTTGCAATGCTCTTCGTCATGCCGATCAACCCTGCTTTGGAAGCAGCATAATTGACCTGTCCCGCATTGCCCATCAGCCCTGCCACCGAACTGATGTTGATGATCTTACCACTGCGCTGCTTAGCCATCACCGGGTAAACCTGCTTCAAGATATTGAACGCGCCCGTCAGATTAATATCAATGACTGTGGCAAATTCTTCGGGCTTCATGGAAAGCATAAGTTTATCTTTGGTGATGCCGGCATTGTTCACGCAGATATCGATACTGCCAAAGGTTTTGTGAATCTCACTGACTGTGGCTTTGGTCGCATCAAAATCAGCAACGTTGCAGCAATATGCTTTGGCTTGCACGGGATATGCCGCAAGCAACTGCAAAGTTTCCTCTGCCTTTTGCGCATTGCCAGCGTAAATCAGCGCGATATTGGCACCCCTTTCCGCCAAGGCAATGCAAACCGCTCTGCCAATCCCGCGTGATCCACCTGTAACGATGGCTGTTTTTCCATTGTGTATCATGCTCGTGCCTCCTGAACTGCCGCAACTGTCATCTGTAAGGACGCCATATTCTCCACGGCATATGCTTTGGCTTCGGGGACAATTTTTGCAATCAGCTTCACCAGCGTATTGCCCACGCCACACTCTATAAATGTATCATAACCCTCTGCATACAGAAAATGGATCGTATCCACCCACCGCACGGGATTGTGAATCTGCGCCTGCATGGTGGCTTTGACCGCATCATCATAAGGCTTTGCATAGGTATTACCGATCACAGGAAGTTTCGGCGCAACAATCTGCATATGAGCAATTGCTGCACCAAATTCCGCAGCTGCACTGCACATCATGGGGGAGTGGAATCCGCCACCCACGGCAAGAGGCAATGCTCTGCCACCTGCTGCTTTCACATCCGCCTGGAACGCCGGAAGCGCATCCAGCAGACCTGCACACACGACCTGTCCAGGGGCGTTGTCATTCACAGCGTACACACCCTCATGATTTGCACAAAGTGCCTCTACTACGGATTTTTCCAACTTCAGTACAGCTACCATGGATGCAGGCTGTGCCGCAGCTGCTTTTGCCATCGCATTACCGCGCTTACAAGCAATCGCAAAGCCGTCTTCAGGGGTATATGCACCACCAAATGCCAGCGCAGGGATCTCACCTAGCGAAAAGCCTGCCAAACCATCAGGCACGACACCCGATTCTTGCAGTGCCATGGCAGCAGCAATATCCGTCAGATACAGGCAAGGCTGCGTATTCTGCGTTTGTTTCAGAGTCTCTGCATCGGAATCAAAGCACTGCTGCAATGTTCCTGCGCGCTGAATCTCTGCTGCATCAAACAATGCACGCACGCAATCAAAATGCTCGTAGAATTCTTTTCCCATGCCACTGTGCTGTGCGCCCTGCCCCGAAAAAACAAATGCTATCTTACCCATTGTCCTGCTCCTTTCAGAAGCTGCTGTGCTTCTTCGCAAATGGAATGTACAATTTCCGCTGCGGATTCTTCTTCCTTCAGCATACCGCTAATTTGCCCCGCAAGCAAACAGCCGTTTTTGGTATCGCCTTCCACTGCGGCAAGACGCAACGCACCGGCGCCCAGATCTGCAATCGATTCTGCGGTAGCATCGGGAGCATATTCCTTCTGCAAAAAGCTGCGGGAAAATGGATTTTTGATACAGCGACAGGTATTACCACCAAAGCGTCTGCCGGTAGTTACGGTTGAAACATCACTTGCTTTGCGTACAGCCGCCTTGTATGCAGGATGTACACTACATTCCTCAGCAAGTAAAAAGCGCGTGCCCATCTGGATGCCAACCGCACCCAGCATGAAGGCAGCAGCCATTCCTCTGCCGTCAGCGATACCGCCAGCTGCAATGACCGGAATAGAAACTGTGCTTACAACCTGTGGAACCAGTGCCATTGTAGTCAGCTCTCCGATGTGACCGCCTGATTCCTGACCCTCAGCAATCACTGCAGCGGCACCTGCGCGCTCTGCAAGCGTTGCCATTGCAACCGATGCCACAACAGGAATCACAGTGATCCCTGCGGCATTCCACATCGGCATATACTTTGCAGGACTACCGGCACCTGTAGTGACTACCGCGACCTGTTCCTCGGCAACAACAGCAGCGACCGCATCTGCCAAAGGATGCATGAGCATAACGTTCACGCCAAAGGGTTTATCGGTCAGGCTACGCGCCAATCGGATCTGCTCACGAAGGGCTTCTGCGCTTTCACGCATACCGGAAATAATACCCAGACCGCCGGCCTCAGAAACAGCGGCGGCAAGGCGGGCATCGGAAATCCATGCCATACCGCCCTGGAAAACGGGATAGCGAATCCCGATATGTTCACAAATGGGAGAGCTTAACATACAATGCGTTCCTTTCCTGCAATGAATCAGGCGTTCTGACCTTCCTCAATCTTCGCAACGAGATCCCCGACTGTCTTGAGGGCGGGATCCATCTCAACCGTCACGCCAAACTCATCCTCCACGGTCATCAGCAGCTCTGCGATGTCCAAAGAATCAATACCGAGACTTGCAAACTCAGTATTCTCGTTCAGATCCGCCGCGTCGCAATCGACATTCTCCGCGATGAGTGCAATCAACTTTTCCTGTACCATAATAAAAACTCCTTCAAATAAAAAATTTATGGATATCCGAAGTGACCTTCGGTTATTCCCAATTGAATAAAATAGCAGCACTGGACAATCCACCACCAAATGCGGCGAGGATCACCTTATCCCCTGTCCGGATTCTGCTACTGCATACTGCTTCATGCAGCGCGATTGCCACACTTGCTGCCGACGTGTTGCCATACTCCGCAATGTTCATCATAAAGCGGTCGAGGGGAAGCTTCAGCTTTCGGGAAGCAAGCTCAATGATCCGGTAATTTGCCTGATGAGGCACGACGCAGGCAATGTCATTCAATGTCATATGGTTGCGTTCAACCAGCGTATTGATATCGCGCACCATGGATTTAACAGCAAATTTGAAGGTTTCCTGCCCCTGCATCATGACATAGGGTTCGGGCGCACCGCCCTCCCAGAAAGGACTGACGCCTGCAACATTGGGTACGCGGATCACCGCATCATCACCCGTCACGGTAAACACAGAATCCGCATAGGCATTGCCTTCACCTAGTATCGCCGCACCGGCACCGTCACCGAAAATCACACAAGTGGAGCGATCTTTCCAGTTCACCATACGACTCATACGCTCTGCACCAATAACGAGCACTTTCTGCACCTTGCCGGCAGCAAACCACATAGCAGCATTCTCCAGTGCGAATAAAAATCCCGCACAGGCAGCTGAGATATCAAACGCCATACAGGTTGCACCGATATTACGCTGCACCAAACAAGCGATAGAGGGTGCGGCAGTTTCTGAGCTGATAGATGCCACAAGAATCAGATCCAACTCCTCAGCAGAAGTATTGGAGGCTTCCAGTGCCCGTTTTGCAGCAATGGTCGCCATATCCGCAGCAGTCTGCGTCTGTGAAAGATGACGACGTTTGACACCAACGCGCTGTGTAATCCACGCATCATCGGTTTCAACCAGCTGTGAAAGATCATCGTTTGTCACTATTTTTTCCGGAACATACATTCCCGTACCTAAAATACGAAAGCTCATCCGAACCGTATCCTTTCCAATACGAAACAAGCGGTGTTGCCTTATCCCTTGTTCGTTTATTCCAAAAGATTAGTGCCCGTTCTTGGCAAAAGGTTACAGGGAGATTACAAAAAAATTTCAGATTTCGTAAAGTTTACAGTTTGTTCACAATTTGGAGCGCGCTTTTCTGTACAATAGTAGCATATTATGATTTGCAAAGGAGGGTCTGCATGACAGAATTCGAAGTCATCTATAAAGAATACTACCAACGCGTTTATGCATTTCTGTACCGACTATGCGATCATCAAGATCTCGCAGAAGAGTTGACACAGGAAACCTTCTATCAGGCATTCACTTCCATGCATCGCTATCACGGCAACAGTGAAATCTTTACATGGCTTGCATCTATTGCAAAGCATTGCTACTACAAGCACCTGAAAAAACATAGGCAGAGCCTGCAATCCGTGAATCTTGATACCGCTGCGGATCAGCTCTGCGCCCCCGATGATGATCCTGAACTGGCATTGCAGCGAAAGGATAATATCGAAATGGTTCGCAGGATCATCAACGATATGCCCGAAAAATATCGCGAAGTCATCATTCTGCGAATATATGCCGAACTGCCATTTTCTCAAGTGGCAAAGGCAATGAATATTACGGAAAATTCTGCTAAGGTGCTGTTTTTCCGTGCAAAAAAAATAGTTATGGAGGCGTTGAAAAATGCGTATGAAATGTGAAATCGTCCAAGATCTCATTCCTGTTTATCATGATGGTATTGCCAGTGATACCACAAATCAAGAAATGCGACTGCATTTGCGGCAATGCGCAGAGTGCCGTAAGGCGTATCGCAATTACTGCCGTTCCTTGCACATGGAATTGAACGAGACCATACTGACTGGCGAGGATGCTCTGCATGATCAATTTGCTGCTCTTTCCAAACGATTACGGCGGCGCAAAATCCTCTCCACAGCATCTGTTTCGTCCATTGCGGCAGTAGCTTCGCTCATTGCACTCATCGGTATTATCCGTGAAGTGCGTAATTATGATAACAAATAGCGCTGAAAAAGACGGCTTTGTGCCGTCTTTTTTCATAAGAAAACAAAATCAGATGCAATGCAAAGCCCATAATATAGGCGTGCTATTCGCAATCATGTGCTGATATTGCTAAATTAGTAGTATTGACGAAAAGGCCACCAATGCAGTATTTGCCAACTGTGAATCTCTACAAATTCGCACAAATGAAAATGGAAAGTATTGACAAATATCAATCAATATGGTAGACTATGCTTAGGCGCATAGCCTATATCGTCAAACAACAGATTTATGATTTAGGAGGTCTACCAAAATGAAAGCAATGAAAAAATCAGCACTCGCTCTACTCGTATGCTCGGCAATTACGTTGCCTACAGTATCTCTTACCGCATTCGCGGAAGGCTCTACTGAAAATGCGCTTGAATCAGCAGCAGAATGCCGAGGCGATTGTGGATACGAGATCTTGTATTGATTACGAAAGGTAGAAAAAGCTATGAAAAGAATCGCATTATGTACAACAACGGTGCTACTACTCACCACTTGTTTTTCCACTTTGCTCACCTCCTGTTCTCCCAAAGGAGATTCATCATCAAACGAACTTGAATCTCAAGTTGATTCTGCCCCAGAGGACAGTGCAGGTTATAATACTCCGAATCCATTACAAAATGCAGACACAATGTATACAAAAATTCAATTAGACCTACCAGAAGATATCACGGAAGTGCCAACCAGACAGTTTGATTTTCAAGATAGCAATGTCGGTCTCATTTCGATTGGAGAAGATTATTTTTCGTATGCAGTGGATATTACATCTGATCGTGACGGCCCAGACCAAAAGATATACAAATGTGATATTTCTTCTGGTGAGATTATAGAGTTAGATGGTATTGCGACAAACTGGAATTTAGGAACCGCGCAGTATGCTGTTTGCGATGACAACGTGTATATGTTCTACGAAACACTAGGAGACAGAGTCCTTATCAATTTCGACTTTCATGATAATAAGACGAATGTTTTAAAAAAAGAGGAGATCGATTACGATACAGATAGCTTTTATTGGTCGTATCCAATTAGCCAAACAGAATATGCTGTCCATTGGTTCAATTTTGGTCAATATCGTAAGAGCATCCATACGAATCATATGATTCTGGTTGATGAATCCGGAGAAGAAACAGAACTTTTCACAGACAAGACCGACTCAAAAAAAATTATAGATCAAGTTGACGTGACGGAAGATAAAATATATCGTTTGTTTTACAACATAACAACCAATGATGTGAATGTAAGTGCCTATGATTTGTCCGGTGCTTTGGTCGAACAGTATTATTTGCCTGAAATCACAAACTATCTAAGATATTCAGATGATACTAACTTTAAGCAGTTTGCAGCAGCAGGTTCATGCGTGGCAATTACTCTCGACTGCATACCTTCAGTAACATATATTTACGATCTTGAAAAGCATACATATATGATTTTCGAAAATACTTATGTAATGTACAACAATTCGCTGAATTCTTTTAACGGATTTGTACTGGAGAGAACGGTATATGATTCCGACGGTTCTAGTACGCAAGACTTGCTAGTTTTGAATACCGACTCAAATAGTGTGTATAAAATTACAGGAGATCTAGGTTCGTCATTAGCCGCCATAACAAATGGTGAAAAGGTCGCATATCGACAGGATCACTCTGTATTTTTGTGCGATATTTCCGAACTATCATCTGTACTCGACGATTAATTCAATAAATATGTTTTCGCCGCGCAAGCTTTATTGGCTTGGCGCGGTGTTTTTTTGCTTGGTAAAATTGTGGTTTTCAAAGTGATCCCGCAGAAATGTGAAACTTGTGTGAAATCTTATATAATCCTATTGACAAATTACACAATTCGTGTATAATATTATTGTGATATGAGAAAGGAAGTGAGTCCAATGAAGAAGAGTGTTTACAGCCTAGTGTTGTCTGAAGATGTCGTGGACGCTGTGGATCGCATGGCATATGCCCGTAACACAAGTCGCTCCAATCTTGTCAATCAATTGCTTGCAGAAGCGGTTGGTTATATCACGCCGGAAGCACACATGGCTGAGATCCTCAATACGCTTTCGCAGCAAATGACCGGTCTGTTTCAATTGCAGGAACAGGCTTCCGATGGAATGTTGATCATCCGTTCGCCGCTGCGGTATCGCTATAAACCAACCATTCGATATCGTGTAGAGCTGAATCGTCAGAGCGTTGGGCACCCGGAACACGCAATCGGCGTGCTGCACGCCTCCTTCCGCACGCAAAGCCAACCGTTGATTGCAGAAGCAGAATCCTTTTTTCGATGCTGGGCAGAATTTGAAATGCAATACCTCGGCATCTCAAGGGATGATTTTCACATTGAGGATGGCACTTGGCATAGGCGCGTGGCGATTCGAACCGATGCCAATGCAACCGCACAAGAAATCGGCGCGACAATGGGGACATATATCAAATCCGTCGATGCAGCACTAAAATCTTATTTTGCTGCACTCCCCGACCATGAGAAAGCCATAAAAGCGGTGGAAACGTACTTTATCGCTTAGACAGAAGCATCCTGAATCATTGAATGGAGGTTATCTTATGAATGCGAACAAAATGACCGAAAAGGCACGCGAAATCATTGCAAATGCACAATCGCTTTGTGTAGAGCACCAGAACCAGAGCATAGAGCCGGCGCATCTGCTGGTTGCAATGTTGACGCAAAATAATGGTCTGATTCCGCAGATTATGGAGCGCATCGGCGCAAATGCAGCCACAATAACCAATGCCGCAAAAAAGATCGTTGCGGATCTTCCTCACATCACAGTTGGTGGCAGACCGATTGATTCGATCTATATTTCCGCTGAAACCGAAAAGATTCTCAATGAGGCAGAACAGATCGCTAAAAAAATGCAGGACGAATATCTCGCCGTTGAGCACATCTTTTTGGCAATGCTACACTCCAATGATCATACGATCAGCCACATTTTTACCGAAAACGGTGTTGACGAAAAACATGTACTGGCTGCACTGAAGGAAATTCGTGGCAACACGCGCATTACCAATGAAACGCCGGAAGCAACCTACGATGTGCTCAAAAAATACGGTCAGGATCTGACCGAACGTGCACGAAAAAACCAGCTTGATCCGGTAATTGGCAGAGATGCGGAAATTCGCAACGTCGTGCGCATTCTTTCTCGCAAAACGAAAAACAATCCCGTATTGATCGGTGAACCGGGCGTTGGCAAAACTGCAATTGCGGAAGGGCTTGCACAACGGATTGCACGGGGGGATGTCCCCGGTGGTCTCAAGGAGTGCACCATTTTCTCTCTTGATCTCGGCGCGCTCGTTGCCGGTGCAAAGTATCGTGGCGAATTTGAGGAGCGTTTGAAAGCAGTATTGCAGGAGGTCAAAAAATCCGAAGGAAGAATTTTGCTCTTTATTGATGAACTGCACACCATTGTCGGTGCCGGCAAAACGGATGGTGCAATGGATGCCGGCAACCTGCTGAAACCAATGCTCGCACGTGGCGAATTGCATTGCATTGGTGCAACAACGCTTGACGAGTATCGCAAATATATCGAAAAAGATCCTGCACTGGAACGCCGTTTTCAGCCGGTGCAGGTCGGCGAACCAACCGTTGAGGATACCATTTCCATCTTGCGTGGTCTGAAAGAACGGTATCAGGTCTATCACGGTGTACAGATCCATGATGCAGCACTGGTTGCGGCAGCGATCCTCTCGAACCGTTATATTTCTGATCGATTCCTACCGGATAAAGCCATTGACCTGATAGACGAGGCTTGCGCAATGATCCGCACGGAAATGGACTCCATGCCGCAGGAGATGGACGAAATCCAACGTAGAATCATGCAGCTTGAGATCGAAGAAGCTGCACTGAAAAAGGAAACCGATGCAGCATCCGTCACGCGATTAAATGAACTGCAAAAAGAGCTTGCCGACCAGCGTGAACAGTTCTCGCAGATGAAGGCACAGTGGGAAAACGAAAAAACAGGCATCTCAAAAGTGCAGGATTTCCGTGCGAAACTGGAACAGCTCAATACGCAATTGCAAAATGCAGAACGAGAATATGACCTGATGAAAGCAGCTGAGCTGAAATATGGGCAGATTCCTTCACTGCAAAAGCAAATCGAAGAAGCAGAGGCAGAGGAAGCAGCCAAACAAAACAATACCGGAAAGCTGCTGCGTGATTCCGTGACCGAAGAGGAAATCGCAAGAATCGTGGCACGTTGGACAGGAATCCCGGTAACAAAGCTGATGGAGGGCGACAAGCAAAAGCTTCTGCATCTTGAGGATACGCTCCATGAGCGCGTAATCGGTCAGAATGAAGCAGTAGAAAAGGTTTCCGAGGCAATCTTACGTTCCCGCGCCGGTATTCACGACCCAAATCGTCCCATCGGTTCGTTCCTGTTCCTTGGCCCTACGGGCGTTGGCAAAACCGAACTTGCCAAAACGCTTGCTGAGGCACTATTCGATGACGAGCGCAATCTCATCCGCATTGATATGAGCGAATATATGGAAAAGTTCAGCGTCAGCCGTCTGATCGGTGCACCTCCCGGATATGTTGGCTATGAGGAGGGCGGTCAGCTGACAGAAGCAGTACGCAGAAAACCGTATTCTGTTGTTTTATTAGATGAGATTGAAAAGGCGCATCCAGATGTCTTTAATCTCCTGCTGCAAGTCCTTGATGACGGCAGAATCACTGATTCACAGGGGCGCACCGTCGATTTTAAAAATACGATTCTGATTTTAACCTCAAACCTCGGTGCAGATGCGCTACTGGAAGGCATTCAATCGGATGGCAATATCTCTGATTCTGCACGTCAAGTCGTTGATCATATGCTGCACCAGAAATTCCGTCCGGAGTTTCTGAACCGTCTGGATGAAATTATTTGCTATAAGCCACTGACCAAGCAGGAAATCGGCAAAATCGTTGACCTGTTGACCACAAATCTGCAAAAACGATTGGAAGAAAAACAGCTCCATGTGAAACTGACAACGGCAGCCAAAAACGCCGTCATCGAAGAAGGCTATGATCCAAATTTCGGTGCAAGACCGCTAAAGCGTCTGATGCAACGTAAGGTGGAAACAGTCATTGCGAGAATGCTCCTCAGCCAGCCGATTGCTCCGGGCAGCACGATCACAGTGGATTATACAGATGACCAATTCATCTGCAATATTCACGCATAACCCCTCAATTGATCATATAATACCCTTGCCTTGCGCGTTACTGACCGATTCCGACTTAGTCAGTAGCGCGCTTTTTATCCGGTGATCTCATATTGCCCCACAGAAGGATTTTGTGCAGCGTTCCCCTTGCATTTTCCCCCACTACATGATATAATAAAACCAATGAAGGGGGGCTTCTCAATGAAATATCAATTACCTGCAACGATCCTGTCATTTACAATTTTGGGCAGTATGTTTGCCCATACCACCGCACAAGCCGGTACGACCGTCCGTGGTGATGTCAACAACGACGGTCAGTTTTCCATTGCCGATGTGATTACCTTGCAAAAATATCTGCTTGATGAACCCAACGCATCGCTGGTTGATTGGAAAGCCGGTGACTTGTTTGAAGATCAGAAGCTTGATGTGTTGGATCTGTGCGTCATGAAGCGCGAACTGCTTCAGGCGGCTGCTCAGCACTATGTTGATGTTTCCACTACGGAAGAATTGTTCATTGCAATGCGCGGTGCAAAGCCCGGCGATGTCATTCGTGTTGCAGGCGGCACATACGATTACACGGCATATCAGGGTGCGCAAAAAATTGACACCGCAGCCGAGGGCACACAAGCTGCTCCCATTACATTGACCGCCGCTGATCCGCAAAATCCCCCCGTAATTACAGGAAGCAGTACGGAAAACGGCTATGTGATTCAAATCACCGGCGATTATTGGATATTGGAAAACCTGAAGGTCACCACCTCGCAGAAAGGCATTGTACTGGACAACTCTGATCATTCTGTAATACGAAACTGTGAAGTATACAATATCGGTGCAGAAGCGATCGCGATTCGTGATGGCAGCTCATACTGTACCGTAAAAGATTCTTATATCCACCATACCGGTACGGTTACGCCCGGGTATGGTGAAGGCATCTATATCGGCAGTGCCCAATCCGTCACCGGATTTGATTACAAATGCGACTACAACACGGTAGACGGCTGCACATTTCAAAATGTTGCCGCTGAACATATTGATGTGAAAGAATACACAACAGGAACAGAAATTATGAATTGTACATTCTACGGCGATGGCATGACCGGCGCAAATTATGCAGGCAGTTTTATCGATATCGCCGGCAATGATGTCAATGTTCACGACAATATCGGATATCGCAACCAGAACGCGCAGATCGTTGCCGCCTTTGAAGTACACAATCAGGTCGAAGATTGGGGATATCATTGTACATTCACAAACAATACCCTCTATATGGACAGACCTTATGGAGAAGTAGACACTACCCGCCGTATGTACGTGGTAGATGGTTGGTACAGCGACTTTTCCGTAAAGAATAATCAAGTAGATTACGGTGAAGGCTTGGTTGACGCGGATAGCTGGGAATACTATAATTCGAAATATGTAACCTACCTCGAATAACGAAGCCTCTTTGAGGAAAGCCGTTATAAAATCAATCGTGATATCTCCAAAAAATCGCACAACGGATTGTTTGACGATTCTTCAACGCAAAGAAAGAAGGGATCTCTATGATCATTTCCGGCATACGGCGCAGAGCATTCTGCGCTTGCCTTACAGCAGCTGCAATTCTTTGTTCCACGACAGATGGTCTACCTGCACCCGATGTACAGGCAATCACGCTGCTAGGCGACTGTGACGGCAATGGCATCGTTGAATCTGCTGATGTTCAGCTGCTCACGCAATACCTTTCCAAACAGGACACAATCATCACGGAAAACGCTGACATGGATGGAAATGCGACCATTGATGCCGTTGACCTCACACTACTCAAGCGCATGATGCTTACCGCTGACACCGATGTGGACGAATCCATGACAGTAATGGTGTACCTCTGTGGCTCGGATTTGGAAACCAACGCGCAGCAGGCTACCTCCGATATGAATGAAATGCTCGCTTCCAATACTTCTGAAAACCTGAATTTGGTCATTTCTGCCGGCGGTGCCGAAACCTGGAGCAAAGATAATGCTTACATCTCTGCCGATTATAACTACACCATCGCCTACAATGCAAATGGCATAGCAGTAACCGAAAAGCCCTCACAGAGTATGGCAACCGCCAATGCACTCGCAACCTTCATTATCGAGACTGCTGCTGCGTACCCGGCTGATCGCTATGCACTGATTTTATGGGATCATGGTGGTGGCCCCATGTATGGACTTTGCTATGATGAACTCTACAATCAGATGATCAGCATCGCAAGTTTGCAGACCGCACTGGATACCGCACAAATTCATTTTGAATGGATCGGTTTTGACTGTTGCGTCATGGCTTGCGCGGAAATTGCCTATGCCGTGCACGACTATGCCGATTACATGATTGCCTCGGAAGAATCTGAAAGCGGTCTTGGCTGGAGCTATACAGGTTTTCTCAATCAGCTTGCCGATGATCCCATGACCGATACCTCCCTCGTGGCAAAAACGATCATCAATGACATGATCAGTGCCAACCGCCGCTACCGTATGACCGCAACCCTTGCACTGTATGATCTCTCTTACGCGGAAACAGTAATGTATGCGCTGTATGATTACATCGATGATGTGTACGCATACTATAAAACGGAAGGCATCACGCCTATTACCACGGTACGCAGTCAAGCACAGGATTTCGGTGAGGGTGAATACGATCTAGTGGATATCACGCACTTTGCTACGCTGCTGCCTACAGAACACAGCGATGCACTGCTGCAGGCAGTGGATGCAATGACACTGATTTCCAAAACATATCGCATCGAAAATGCCAACGGCGTGGCAATGTGGTTTTTTGAAAATTATCCGCAAGATGCAAAATACCTTGACGTGACACTGGGCTATTACGGCATCGATGCGACCTATATGCAGCAATTGCAAACCATGGCAACCGCCGCGTGCACAGCCAGTGCAACCTCCGCTGCCGCAGTAGATGTCTCACGAGATGACAATGTTCTGGTTCAGGCATTTCGCCGGTGGTTTGCAGAAATTCGATAATCTGTAGCCAACACCCATAGCTTTTGAAAAGCCACGATTTCCATGAAAATCGTGGCTTTTTCTATTGCATTTTTCAATCGGATATGCTACAATACAATCAGAAAAATCAAAGTAAGGAGGGCATCCAATGCACGCAGATCTGACATATCTCACCGACCCAACCATATTCGCTGTTAATCGCGAGCCCGCACATTCCGACCACAAATGCACCATAAATGGCAACACACTGAACCAGTCACTCAACGGCACATGGCAGTTTCAATATCGCACCCATGGGCATCCCGACCCACACACCATTTCTGATATCGCTGTACCGGGGCACATTGAGCTTCAAGGCTTTGGCAAACCACAATATGTGAACACGCAGTATCCGTGGGAAGGACACGAACAACTCATCCCACCACAGATTCCACAAGAGCAGAACACGGTAGGTTGCTATGCGCGCAGCTTTGATCTGGATGCGTCACTACAAGGCAAAACGGTTTTTATACGCTTTGAGGGCGTACAAACCGCTTTTTATGTTTGGCTCAATGGCGCATTTGTAGGATACAGCGAGGATAGTTTCACACCCTCGGAATTCAATATCACGCCCTATGTTCAACAGGAGAACAATCAGCTACGAGTAGAGGTTTACCGCTATAGCACTGCCAGCTGGCTGGAAGATCAGGATTATTGGCGATTTTCAGGCATTTTTCGCGAGGTTTCACTCTTTGCAGTACCTACACTCCATGTGCGTGATCTGCACACCATTGCAGATTTTGACCCTGCCACCAACTGCGGCATCCTAACCGTACAGCAGGATATTGTCGGAGATGGCGCGTATACACTGCGCACGATGTTAACTGCACCCAACGGTGAGATTTTGCTTGAAAGCGATCTCCCTGTGCATACACATCAACTGCCAAATATCCTGCCATGGAGTGCAGAATCTCCTACACTGTATACATTGCGTGTGGAAATTCGTGTGGGAGAGACTGTCATCGAAACAGCAGAAACCGCAGTGGGCTTCCGCCGTTTTACAATGGTGGATGGCATCATGCACTTAAATGGAAAACGCATTTTGTTCCGTGGCGTCAATCGGCACGAGTGGAGTGCCCATAATGGTCGCTGCATTACCGAGGAGGAGATGCGTTGGGATATCTGCAACCTGAAACGTAACAACTTCAATGCAGTACGCACCAGCCATTATCCCAACCAATCGGCATGGTATCGCCTTTGCGACCAGTACGGGATCTATCTCATTGATGAAACAAATCTAGAAACACACGGGGCAAACCAGACGATACCCGGATCGCAACCCGAATGGAAAGAAGCTGTACTCGATCGCGCAAGATCCATGTATGAGCGTGACAAAAATCACCCCAGTGTACTGATATGGTCTTGCGGTAACGAATCTGATTGTGGCGATCATATCGCAGCAATCGCAGATTTTTTCCACAGCCAAGATTCTACGCGACTGGTGCATTATGAAGGTGTATTTCATCGCCGCGAATACGACTACATCACCGATATGGAAAGCCGAATGTACGCAAAGCCTGATGAAATTGAAGAATATCTGCAACAACATACCGGAAAACCATACATCAGCTGCGAGTATATGCACGCGATGGGCAATTCTCTGGGCGGAATGCACCTGTACACCGATTTGGAGGATCGCTATGAGGCATATCAAGGCGGATTTATTTGGGACTATATTGATCAGGCACTATACAAAGATGGCGTACTCGTGTATGGCGGTGACTTCGGCGATCGACCATCGGATTATGCATTTTCAGCCAACGGCATCGTCTATGCCGACCGCTGCAATTCCCCCAAAATGCAAGAGGCAAAACAGCTGTACGCGCCTCTCGCCATGGAAATCAAAAACGGCAAATTGACCGTTCGTAATAAGAATTTGTTTATTGACACAAGTGGCTATGTATTTCGTATTACACTCACACATGAAGGCAATATGCTTGCTACGGAAGAGCATCAATTGCTGATCCCCGCCGGTGAAACGGGCAGCATTGCCATTCGCTTGCCGATCCCCGAAACAGGTGGCGAATTTGTGCTGACTGCCACTGCACATCTTGCAGCAGCAACACGATGGGCGGATGCAGGACATGAACTCGCCTTCGCCCAAGAAATCATAAAACGCAAAGAAAAAACGACATCCAAAGCGATTTCCAAGGCGAAAATTGCAAGGGGCAGCTTTGTAGTTGGCATTCATGGCAAGAATTTTTCCATGCAGTTTGATTGTCGCAGCGGTGGGTTGTCCTCACTGGTATACAACGGCAAAGAATATATCACACGCATGCCATATGTACGATTTTATCGCGCTTTTACCGACAATGACCGCGGTGCAGGTTATCCGCACACCATGGCACAGTGGCTGATCGCCGGACGATATGCAACACTCTGCCATGATGCCACACAAATCACAGAACGGGAGGAGGCTTTACAAATCTGCTTTTCGTTTGTCACTGCCACTGCACCATCTTTCGTATTCACCGTGACATACACAGCAATGTTCGATGGCAGGTTACTTGTACAGGCACGATACCCCGGACAAAAAGGGCTTGCCGATATGCCGATTTTTGCCATGGATTTTCCACTTCCACGCGCATATCAACACTTTCAATACTATGGATATGGCCCAGATGAGAATTATATTGACCGGTGCAAAGGCGCAAAATTCGGTGTGTTTCGTTCTACGGCGGATGCCAATCTTTCGCGTTATCTCACCCCGCAGGAGTGCGGCAACCGAATCGGCGTACGATATCTACAGGTATACGATGAAAATGGCTTCGGTCTACAATTTACCGCCACCGATTTGCCATTTGAAATGAGTGTGTTGCCTCATAATGCCGATGCACTGGAAAATACAGCACATCTTTATGAGCTGCCTACTCCACAATGGACTTGGGTATGTCTTGCTGCAAAGCAAATGGGCGTTGGCGGTGATGACTCATGGGGCGCACCTGTTCATGAGGAATACAAACTGAAGGCTGATGATCCGCTGACCCTTTCATTTATCATTTCTCCATTATAACAAAAAAAGGTTGATCTCCGAAGAGATCAACCTTTTGTTTTGGCAATTACTGCTTGCCCATTTCGCCAGCAGAAATAGAACCTGCCAGATACTGAAGGATCACGGTAGCATCTTTACTAGTGACATCACCATCATATGCGCAATCAGCATTCAGCATACCCTGCGCAGTAATGACAGCCGTCTTGTCTTCAGCCAAGAAGCGATTCAGAAGAATAACATCAGCAGTTGTGACTTTGCCATCGCAATTCACATCGCCCCACACGACGTCACTGGGATTCTCGATCTCGCCGGGCTTCTCGCTCACGGCATTTGCCTCGTCCTCAACAAAGTTTACGATCCATGCAAAAGGAGAGTTCCAGTTGATGGTAACCTCGTTTACAGACCATGCCTCAACAGAGTCAACGAAGCAGAGCTGAGGAGCAACCTCGCCACGCTTGTAGCCCAGACCGCCAACGTAGGGATCCTGCAAGCCGGAGCCAGGACCACCGGACATAACACCGGAAGGAGCATAGGGGAAGGAAGAATCCAACTCATGGCTCCAGAAACGGTGATGAGGATTCACCAGGTGGTAAGTACCGTAACCGGTAACATAGGAGAAGTCCATAGCGTTACGACCAAAGATGTAGTCCAAAGCCTCAGCCGCACCGTTGAGGTACTTTACTTCGCCGGTAGCAGCATATGCATATGCCATAACGATTGCATTGTTGACAACGAAGGAGTTAGAACCCCACTCATAACCATCGACTTCAATGGGGTTACCACTATCGTCCACGCCAATGTTAACAGGGTCAGTAAAGGTAGTGCCATGATAAGGAATACCGAATCCCTGCTTTGCCTGCTCTGCGATATACAGATCAGCAGAAGCAATGATGGAATCCTCAATCAGGGTGAGGTTGGAACCTGCGGACTCAGTGTTCAGGAACAGAGACAGGTTACCCAGAGAAGCAGTGTTACCCCAGTTGAAGGAGGTGAAAGAACCGTTGTTCTCGCCGCCATCCAAGCTGGAAACGACAGTGTAAGCCTCAGCGTAGCTTTCCATATCAGTCTTGTAGGTTGCGTCGCCAGTGGTAATGTACAGCTCAGTAGCTGCCCAGTAGAAGTCATCCTTCACATTATCGTCACCGTAAGCACCGCCGCCGATTGCCTGATCCAGAGGAGCATACAGCTCAGGGTTTGCCTTTGCAGCAGTATAGGTGCGCTTTGCAATATCAAGACATTCTTTTGCGAAAGCTGCATCATAGTCTTCCCACAGACGAGCAGCCTGAGCAGCAGTTGCAGCAACATTCAGAGTAGCAGCAGTGGACGGAGGCTTCACGATACGAGTGATACCTGCCCAGTCCTTGCTATTCTGGTAATCCCAGCAGTGAACAGCCAGACCGGTCCACTTAGAGTCATGCAACTTGTGGAACACCATGTCGGTGTACTTCCCGGTGGTAGAGCCGATCTTGTTGCCCGATGCATCAACGGTGTTATAGGTCATAGTGTAGTTAGAAGGAACGAGCATCTTGAAGAACCACTCAAGCTCAACGCGGGTCTCATCGAGAATATCGGGAGCACCGTTGCCGGATTCGGGTACTACGACAGTACCGCTTGCATCTGCGAACTTGTCAGTAGCGGTGTTGTTGCGATCATCCAGAGACCACTCATACATATTCTGCAGAGTCCACACAGAGATACCGCCGTTAACAACATACTTACCGTGGTCACCGGCATCGTACCAACCGCCGGTTCCGTCCAGAGTACCATTGGACTTCTGAACATCGGAGCCATCGTTCTTATAAGCCTTGATCCAGGTGTTCTGGAGATAAGCCTCATCAGGATTGTGACCTGCCTTATCCGCCAAGTCAGACTTGGAAGCGTTCATACCGGTAGAAGTAATGTAAGCTTCTTCGGTAGCCACACCGGAACGGTTCTGATAGAAGTAGTTGACTGCATTGGTAACAACGCCATCATAGATATCATCACCGATGGTGAAATCATAGGAATCGCGAGTAGTGCCGGAGGTTGCGAAGTAATAAGTACCTGCGGTCGTAAAGTCAGAGAAGTCAAAAACTGCGGTGTAGAAGCCGGAATCAGCGTCCAGAGTGCTACCACCCTTAGCAGTGCCGGTGTAGACTGCCTTACCGGTTTTTGCATCAATGATGCTAATTTCCTTATTACTGAAGGAAGAATCGGAGTGATAGGTTGCCTTCTTGTTCAGGTTGGTGTAGTAACCGACCTGGTTGCCGTGAACGCTGTACTCAGGAGCAGGTTCTGCATCAACCCAGACGCCACGGTCATCGGTGTTGTTGTACAGGCTCATGTTATCAAAGGTCAAGACTGTACCGTTGGGGAAACAGTCAGTTGCCTGATATTCGCCTGCGCCGCCGAAGTGGAATGCCCACTCAGCAACTTCCAGCGTCTGCGTAGCAGTAAAGGTGGAGTCGATCTTCAATGTCTGGTTTGCAGTCATCGGCAGGCAGTTCCAGGTCTGGCTGAAGTCACTGGACCATCTGCCCTGATTATCGCCCTGACCATTGTGCCACAACTCTGTTTGACCGGAAAGGTCACCGATCTTTGTGTAGATCTCACCGGAATTGGATGCAGTGATCTCCGCCTTCACAGTATAGCTGTTACCGGAATAGATCTGCAACTTTCTGTGGCGGAACTGACAGTCCCAACGGCTCGCACCGCCCACATCGACACCACCGTTTTCATTGATGGTGACCTTATAGACACCACCGGTGATCTCAAAGCTCAGGTTTGCAGGTTGTGTGACACAGGTATGCCAAGGCAGACCCACGCCATCATCGAAGTTTGTCATACCCAGCATTTCGCCGGCTGCAGAAGCCGTAAACGCCATGCTCGGTAAGACTGCAACGGTCGTACTTGCCAGCATTGCTGCGGAAACAAGCCCGGTCGTTACGCGTTTGCCGATTGATTTTTTCAGCATGTGTAAAAACCCTCCCATTTTTTTGTTTATATAACCAATACTCTCCGTACCGGGTTATACCTACAGTGGATGCGCTTCCCTGAAAACTTGCATCAAACGTTGCCTCGGGCGCACGAACACAGAATATCCGTGCTCTTTTTGTGGCGGATCGCTTGAATAATACTATCAGTAATATTCAACTCGATTTTTCCGCACAGCTATCACGCAGTTTTCATCATTTCTATTATAATACATCTTTTGGAACTTGTAAAGAGGAAACGAAAACTTTGGTGGATTCGCCAAAATCTGAGCATAAATTTTATGCAACTTGCCGAATAGGATTCCACTTTTGATCCGTTTTGCAAGATAGATGCAATTTCGTGTGTGCAGAAAATCACAAGATATTCCCGAAAAGCAATTCAATACTAAAAGTTGATAAACACAGAAGATCCGGCACGATCTCATGTGATCCAATTCATTTTTTCGATCTTTTTGCGCATTTTTTGCATTTTCCCCTTGACATTTCACAGATCCTGTGCTATAATTGCTTTGTTGCGTTAAAGCTTTACAGCAATGCAGCTTTATATCGCAAAAGTGGTCAACATACTATTATACACAGAAGGAGCTTGTTATGCCTCAAATCATTGCCTCAATCATCGTGCTGGTGTACGCCGCCCTGATGATCACCATCGGCATCGTCACCTCAAAGCGCACCAAAACCGTCAACGATTTCGTATTTGGCGGCAATAAAATCGGCCCATGGATGACCGCATTTGGCTTCGGCACCACCTATTTCTCTGCCGTGGTCTTTATTGGCTATGCAGGTCAGTTCGGATGGAGCTACGGTATCTCTGCTGCGCTCATCGGCGTGGGCAACGCGCTCATCGGCGCGACCCTTTGCTGGTTAGTGCTCGGTAAACGCACCCGCCTCATGACCAAGCATCTGGAAGCCAAAACAATGCCGGATTTCTTCTTGAAACGCTACGGCAGCACTGCGCTCAAGAATGTTGCAGCTGCAATTGTATTCATCTTCATGATCCCCTACACTGCATCGGTTTACAACGGGCTTTCTCGTCTGTTTGCTATGGCGTTTGATCTGAAATCCGACAATGCATATCAATATGTGATTGTTGCAATGGCGGTTCTCAGTGCAATCTATGTTGTACTTGGCGGATATTCTGCAACTGCTGTCAACGATTTTATTCAAGGTCTGATTATGCTTGTGGGCATCACCGCAGTGATCATCAGTGTGCTGAATCACAATGGAGGGCTATTTGCCTCCATTGATATGCTGAAAACCGTCAAAGATCCCGCCATTGCTGATGGTGCTCTCGCTAGTGTATTTGGCCCCGATCCAATCAACTTGTTCGGCGTTGTGATTCTAACATCACTGGGTACTTGGGGGCTGCCGCAGATGACGCACAAGTTCTATGCCATCCGTGATGAAAAGGACATCAAGCGCGGCATGGTCATCTCCACAATTTTCTGTTTGGTGGTTTCCGGTGGCTGCTATCTGCTAGGCGGCTTTACAAGACTCTTCAACACCACAGAGGAAGGCACCGGAATCGGTAAAAACCTGATCACAAAGCTATCGAATGGCAAGCTGGAATTTGATGCTATGGTTCCTGCCATGTTAGAAGAAGGTCTTCCTTCCGTATTGATTGGTCTTGTGGTGGTACTGGTACTGAGTGCTTCGCTCTCCACCCTTTCTGCTCTGGTGCTGACATCCTCTACCACACTTACTCACGATCTCATTCGTCCTGCCACAAAGGGCAAAATGGATGACAAAAAAGAATTTATCACCATGCGCGTGCTGATCATCTTCTTCCTGTTGATATCGGTGCTCATCGCTATGAACAAAACCGCTGCCATCACCACCCTGATGAGCTATTCGTGGGGCGCACTGTCCGGTTCGTTCCTTGGCCCGTTCCTGTGGGGGCTATATGGCAAACGCATCACCAAAGCCTCAGTATGGGTCAGCTTCGGCATGGGTGTATTTCTCACCATGAGCCACATGATGATCTTCTCGTTCTTCCCAACGCAATTTTCTGATTTCGTAAGCTGGGCTGCATCGCTGCCGCTGAATATGGCATCGCCCATTAACGCAGGTGCAGTATTGATGATTCTCTCGATCATTGTAACACCGCTGGTATCACTTGTAACCAAGCCCTGCGAAAAGGAAGTAGTAGATCACGCATTTGCTGCATTTCAGAAATAAGCCATATAAGGCATCGACATTGCAAGAACGCTTTCGGCTGCGGTCGAAGGCGTTCTTTTTATTTCGAAAATTGACTTTCACCATTGCCTGTGCTATAATAGAAAGGGTGGTGGTGATATGCGCAAAAAGAATACGCAGCGAAAACAGATCCGCAGAAACAAAATCAGCAAAAAAAAGCGACAGCAGTGTGCCGTCGCTTTGAACGGAAAGCAGCATCATGTGCGTTATGGCGGCGATGTACGCTTGATCTTAACAGTGATTGTCGTATTCATTGCACCTGTGCTATGTATCCTGGTGCAGGAAAAAGCATTTACCTTATTGCCAGTCGCTTTGCTTCTCATTACTCCTGCAATACTAATGATGCTCTATGCCTTCCGATTCGGAATCTGGTTTCAGCAGGGCAAAGCCGAGATTCGCGTACGCAAACTGTTTGGTGGCATGAAAGTCATTTCCCTTGCCGATATTCAGGAAATCTACACCAGTACCGATGGCGAGGCAATGTGGCTAAATCTCATCACGGAACAGGGAAAAATTCATGTTAACACATCTGCTTGCGTAAATACCAATCTACTGCGGGTGTTTCTCCGTCAGAAAAAGCCTTCTGCTTTCACACCTGCCCGCACCAAAAAAGAATATCACCTGCTGTAACCGCATAAAGAAGCCCTCCGTGAACAAATTCATTCCACGGAGGGCTTTATGCGTTCTGTTTTGAATATCAGACAGGTGCAAAGAGCTTACGGCTCATAGGAATGCGCAACAGTGCCCATGCACCACACGCCGTAAAAATCATCTCTGGCAGCATATACGCGCCGTTATAGCAAACAGAATACAAAACCAGGTTCCAACCTTCCCAGCACCATTCCGAAAAGAAAATGCAGCCGGAAATCGTATGGCAGACAAATCGCAGCGCAACAGCCACTATCACGCCAAGAAATGCGCGCTGACCGTGGTTGCTCTGCTTTTTTTCATCATACGGCTCATCATCGTGATCTGCACGGACACAAAACATTCCGGCAAGCCCCAGCACGCCAAAGGCTAGCAGATAATCAAAGACAAAGCTACCGATCAATGCATGGAACGAAATCCCCGACTTTGCGAGTGCACTGCCACCAATCATGATTTGCAGCAATGCGTGAATCCCACTAGAAAAAACGCCCCATTTCACGCCATAACGAATAGAAATCAGGCAAAGGGGCAGCATACTCAGCAACGTAACAGAACCGCCCATAGGGGCTTCAAATAGCTTCACAAAGGATAAGACCGTTGCGAGAGCGATCATCACGCCACTAATGACCATACGATGTGTGCGAGTTTCTTTCATAGTTGAAAACATCCTTTCAGTAAAAAATGCACCATGGGACAATACCCACGGTGCATCAAAATCCGAAAGAATCGGTATTTCCCTCCGTCGGCATTATCCGAATCAGGTTATGGGTCGATGCGTTTACGCACCCTCTCAGCCTGTCACACAAGCTCCCCTATTAGATCTAGATCATAATTTTATTATAGCACACCTATGCTCATTTGTCAAGCGTTTTTTTCTCGACAACGCCCTGCAAAGATCCTGCCAGACCCGCGAGACCTTGAATCTCGCTGGGAATAATAATCTTGGTTGCTTTGCCATCAGCTGCCTTTGCAAATGCCTCCAAAGACTTCAGACGAATCACGCTTTCATCGGGGGCGGCGGCATTCAGCATTTTCAGTCCTTCTGCCAATGCGCCCTGGGTCAACTGAATCGACTCTGCCTCACCTTGCGCCTCCAAAATTTTCTGCTGCCGAACCGCCTCTGCTCGCAACAGCATGGCCTCTTGCTCTGCCTGTGCTTTTAAGATCTCCGATTCCTTCTGTGCTTCAGCACGTAGAATCTGAGACTGCTTTTCACCTTCTGCCACAAGGATGGCGGATTTCTTTTCGCCCTCTGCCTGCAAGATTTTTTCACGGCGCTCACGTTCTGCCTTCATCTGCTTTTCCATGGCGTCCTGAATCTCGCGCGGAGGCAGAATATTTTTCAACTCTACACGATTGACCTTGATACCCCATCGGTCGGTTGCTTGATCGAGGATCGATGTAATTTTCGTGTTAATGATATCGCGGGAGGTCAAGGTTGCGTCCAGTTCCATCTCACCAATAATATTACGCAAAGTGGTGGCGGAAAGGTTCTCGATAGCAGCCATGGGTCGTTCCACACCATAGGTATACTGCTTTGCATCGGTCACTTGGAAGAACACAACAGTATCGATCTGCATGGTAACATTATCCTTGGTAATCACAGGCTGGGGCTTGAAATCGACAACCTGCTCTTTAATGGATACGATTTTGACCACGCGGTCGATAAAAGGAATCAACCAATGAGGGCCGGTATGCCATTCCTGATGAAAGGAACCGAGTCGCTCAATGACATAAACCCTCGCCTGGGGTACAATTCGGATATTCGCGATGAGGATGACCAGCAAAATTGCGATTAGGAGCAGTGCAATCACCCACCCGCCGTGACCTGCCAGCATGGCAGCAGTAGAAATTATATTCATGATAAAGTCCTCCTAAATATGATTTGATCCATTGCTTATAAAAAATTACGAAACAGATTGTGCAACCGCTGCTTCAGCAACGATGAGCTTTGCGCCCTGCACCTGCCGCACGATCACAACGGTATTGACAGGGAGTATGGTGTCATTTTCCGAAACGGCGATCCAATCCACGCCGTTCAGTCGCACTCGACCGGTTCCCATAGCAGCATTGACTTCCTCAATGATCACGGCAGTTGCGCCAATTTCCTTATCAGCATTCGTCGGCACAATCTTTTGGACACGCAGTTTCTTCAACAACGGTCTGGTCGCAATCAGCAACACGAGAGATATCAGCACAAAAATCGCAAGCTGACCCGTGAACCCAAGGTTCAACATCGCTGCAAAAAAAGCCCCCAACGAGCCAACCGCAAACCAAATACTAACCAACTGCATGGAGGCACATTCAGCAATTACCATCAGCACAAATACGACGCCCCAAAAAATCATCATAGTCGTCATAAAAAGTCCTCCTTTCTCTATATATTGCAATTGCATGATCATGTCAACGCACCGCATAGTGCTTGATTCTTCGCGCGGTGATCATGATGCTATTGTATCACATTTTCGACGATTTTGCAACCGTCAAAATAAAACAAATTTGCATCACAGCGCCAAATACGGGCAAAATCATAGCAAAATCTCGGAAAGGCGCGAGATATCTACGAATCTCTCTTGATTTCAAGGGATATCAAGTTTCAAAGAAAACGGGGCAAAAACAACGAGGCAAAGCCAAAAATCAAATCAATTCCTTCTCATGCATAAACGCATCGCATGGGTGCATACTATAGCTATGCCAGCAGGACAAACCATTGATCTGCTGTGCGAATACAAAGTGAAAGGAGCTTTTTCTGTTATGATGAATCAGAAGAAGAACCCCAATATCCATTGCACCGTTGAACAGTGCCGTCACAATATGTGCAGCGAAAATTACTGCACGCTTGATGTTGTCAACATCGGCACCCACGAAAGCAATCCCACCATGAAGGAATGCGTGGACTGCAACTCCTTCGAGAAACGTTCCAACTGCTGCTGCGAGTAACACGCACAATCGCTGCAAGACTCTGCGACCAGAGCGAATCAGCTCGCAGAGTCTATACATATCGCACAAAATACAAAGTCAAAATATGGCATTTTATACAAAAAAATGGAAAAGTGCTTGAACTCAGAACGGATTTGTCGTATAATAGAGAAGTAAATGATGCACATCCCCATGAAAGGAGTATGGATATGTCCGATAAAACAATCACATTTTCGATTCCGCAAGAGAAAGAGCTTGAAATGAAACGTAATCTACAGCATGTTTATGATGCGTTGGTTGAAAAAGGGTATAACCCCATCAATCAGATTGTAGGATACATTCTTTCTGAGGATCCAACCTACATAACCGTTCACAAAAATGCGCGCAGTCTGATCCGCCGCATTGATCGTGACGAGTTGATGCAGGCACTGGTAAAATCCTATCTTTCGGAATAATAAAAAGGGTGCCACATAATGTGACACCCTTTCTTTATGGGCCATCGGGGACTCGAACCCAGGACCAACCGGTTATGAGCCGGGAGCTCTAACCAACTGAGCTAATGGCCCAGAATACAGGAAAAGCCAGAGAACAAGGTTTCTCTGGCTAGTGCCGGCATCGATTTATCTTCCCGGGACGCTTCCATCCAAGTATTTTCAACGCGAATGAGCTTAACTTCCGTGTTCGGAATGGGAACGGGTGGTGCCTCATTGCCATTAACACCGGCTCTATCCTGTTTCTTCAGATACCCTGAAAACTGAACAGCAAATGCATTCAAGAACAATCACAAAGGAAAAGCCCTCGACCGATTAGTACTCGCTAGCTGAACATGTCACCATGCTTACACTTTGAGCCTATCTACCTCATAGTCTTTGAGGGGTCTTACTCACTTTCATGATGGGATATCTTATCTTGAGGGCGGCTTCACGCTTAGATGCTTTCAGCGTTTATCCGTTCCGCACTTAGCTGCCCAGCTGTGCCACTGGCGTGACAACTGGTGCACCAGAGGTGCGTCCATCCCGGTCCTCTCGTACTAGGGACAGCGCCTCTCAAATATCCTACGCCCACGACAGATAGGGACCGAACTGTCTCACGACGTT
>CAYMOJ010000015.1:0-40267 GCA_964392175.1 uncultured Ruminococcus sp. | reverse complement strand
GTATCATGGTGCTTCGGGCATTTGGTCGGGATGTATATGCCCAACGATTACGGCGAACAATGGTCAGGAAAATGGAGCTTCGCCCAGCTCCCCATGCTGCCGGAGCAGTGGAAATTCAAACTCAATTCCGGCTGTGCAGAACAGTTCAGAGTTCTGAAGAATCTGATGCATGACAGCAGCGTGGAGGAAATTATCTGTGCCACGGATGCTGACCGTGAAGGCGAATGCATTTTCCGCTACGTCTATCAGCTTGCCGGATGTCGCAAGCCCTTCAAACGGCTATGGGTATCCTCGCTGGAGGAATCTGCCATCCGTGACGGTATGCAAAAGCTGAAAGACGGTGCAGCGTATGACAGCCTGTTCGCTGCCGGATTTTCCCGTGCAAAAGCCGACTGGCTAGTTGGTATGAATGCTTCCCGCTTGTTTTCCATCCGGTACAAAGCACCCCTGAATCTGGGACGTGTGCAGACACCCACCCTTGCCATGATTGTGAAACGTGACTACGATGTGGCACATTTTGTGAAGCAGAAATATTTCACAGTGGAACTGAATTGCGGTACATTCATTGCATCGAGCGTGCGTATTGACGATGAGAATGCTGCTGCAAATTTGGCAGCCATGTGTTCGGGAAAGAATGCTGCGGTAACAGAACTGAAAAAAGAAATCAAGAATACCAATCCCCCGAAGCTGTATGACCTAACAACGCTACAACGGGATGCCAACAAGCAGTTCGGCTATACCGCAAAGCAGACGCTGGATTTTCTGCAATTTTTGTACGAAAAGAAACTGTCTACCTATCCCAGAACGGATTCACAGTATCTTTCAGACGATATGGAGCAGACGGCGGCTTCTATGGTACATACGGTTTTCAGCGTATTTTCAAACTTCGGCAGTCCGCAGGAAATCAACGTGAAACGCTGCATCAACAATGCAAAAGTTTCCGGGCATCATGCGATTTTGCCTACAGAAACTATCGCAAAAACAGATCTGTCCACACTTTCAGAGGGCGAACTGCATATTTTGAAGCTGATTTCCGCACGTCTGGTGATGGCAACAGCAATGCCACACAAGTATGAAGCAGTGAAAATCACGGTAAACTGCGAGCATACGGACTTTTTTGCAAGCGGCAAAACTGTTTTGCAGGACGGTTGGAAAGCCATTGACAAGGCAGTGAAAGCGGCTTTGAAAAATGTCAATGCGGATGCCGAGCAAAAAGAGGAACAGCCGCTTCCGGAAGTTACACAGGGACAAATTTTTGAAAATGTTTCCGCACAAAAAGCAGAGCATTTTACAGCTCCACCCAAACCCTATACCGAAGATACACTGCTGTCTGCAATGGAACACGCCGGACCGGGAAATTATGATGAAGATGCAGAAAAGAAAGGTTTAGGCACTCCGGCAACCAGAGCAGCCATCATCGAGGGACTTGTTGCACATGGATTTGCACAGCGTAAGGGCAAGCAGATCACAGCAGCGGAAAAGGGCGTGAACCTGATTGCTTGCTGCCCTGAAGAGGTAAAATCCCCGAAATTGACAGCGGACTGGGAGATGCAGCTGCAACAAGTGGAGCGTGGAGAATACGCCGCAGATGCGTTTATGCATGGGATCATCACGTTTGTGCAGGACATTTGCAAGCGATATGGAACGGTTGCAGAAAACAGTCAGTTTGCTGTGCAATCCGAGCCGATCGGGAATTGTCCGAAATGCGGAAAGCCCGTGAAAAAGGGAAAATTCGGTTTTTACTGCATCGGAAAGTGCGGCATGAATCTTGCAAAAGTGTACGGCAAAGAACTGACTGAAACGCAGTTGAAAAAGCTGCTGGAGGGCAAAGAGATTTCCTATACTGCGAATGGAAAAAAGACGATTGTTCTGCCGGAAGTTGTGCAAAATGATTACAATAGCAAGACGTATTTTCAGTGGAGAACGAAGAAAGGTTAAAAACCTATTGACAAACTTCTAAAAGTGTAGTACAATGTAGTATGAAAGGGGTTGATATTATGGCATTTTCTATTAGATTGACTGACGAAGAACGGCAGCTCGCAACAAGCTATGCCCAGCTGCACTCCATGACGCTCGGCGAAGCGTTTAAAAGAGCTTTGTTTGAGCGTATTGAGGAGGAGTATGATCTTGTGGTTCATGAAGAAGCATATCAGGAGTACCTGGATTCCGGTAAACAGGCTCGTCCCATTGAAGAACTCTGGAAGGAACTCGATGTATGAAATACAAGGTAATGACAACACCAAGGTTTGAAAAGGACTTCAGTAAGCTGGACAAGTACACACAGAGAATCATCAAAGGCTGGATTCAGAAAAATCTCATTGATATAGAAGATCCTCGTACAAAAGGCAAGGGACTGACTTCCAACAGAAGCGGTGAATGGCGGTATCGTATTGGTGATTATCGTCTGATCTGTCAGATTGAAGACAACGAACTGATAATCCTTGCACTTTCTATCGGACACCGCAGGGATGTGTATGACAAATAATCAGGTCGGTGCAGACTATTATTGTGCTACATATGGCACAATGAAAGCCGAATGCTCAAAAGGCACTCGGCTTTTTTCATGTCCTAAAATCGAATGTGCCATATGCGGCACAAAGCAAGGAGGAGTTAGCAATATGGCATATATAAATGGCTTTATATATGGGCATTTTGGAAAAGGCAAGACAATACGCTGCAATCCTAACGCCGACAAGAGCGAGCAGACAATGCTATGGTATGCTGATCCATGGCACTCTGAACAAGCAATTTACAGAATGACTTTACATTGGATTCAAGATATGATATTATATGGAAAGATACGATTGACGGATATTCCGCAAGAAATCAGAATTGCATCGAAAGGTATCTATGTGGCGGCATTCAGAGTCAGTAATAAAATATCTTGTGAGCGATATGTAGAAGATTTGCAGATACTTTGTAATGACCTTAGCACATTGAAATCCGATGATCCTTCTAGAACTGATCTTGTGAGACTCCTGTCCAGTTATCTGACGATTAACGATCACAAGAAAGAAGATGGATTCCTTGATTTTCAGAAGAATATTCATGAAGAAATACTGTGTGAATTGCGCCGAGATTCTGAAGCTACTCAAAGCACTCTCCGACAGCAACTCAAGAATTTCGGAATTGTGTAAAGACAATGCGGCATTGTGCAAGGTGCAACTATTTAATGATAAACAGGAAAATATCATGGCTGTGGTGCAGCACCACTCACAGTACTTTGTTATTACTTGTGAAAATCAGATTGATTACAAAGGGATTCTGAATGAATTTGAGTTGCGTGGATATCTTCTTGAAACATACCGCAAAGAAGGCACATTTAGAAAGTGCTTCATACATATGCTGTGTGATGTGACGTTCGATGATAAGCTACATTATCTGAAAGGCATCTTTATCCAAGACTTTATTACAGATTCTGGTATGAGAGATCAAGGATTCGGAAGTCTTATGATGAAGCAGCTTATACAGTATGCTCAGGTGTTGAATGCCCAGTATATTTCGGGCAGACTATCGTTTGTGGATATTGGTAGTTCCCATAACTACGAAGAGAAGACGAACAGTCGTGAAAGATTATATCATTTTTATCACAAACATGGATTTGAAATCAGCGAGGATAACCGGATTGTTTTGTACCTATAGACGTTCAACTTTGTTGTACGGTTCGCTTGATTGAAATAAGATGACATTGTGCCACATATGGCACAAAATAAAGAGTTCAGCCGCCGAGCGTGAGCCGGCAGAAAGGAATGCATTGATATGGATTACAAATTCGAAGAACTCCCAACCATTCTTCAGAATCGGATTAAAGATGGTGGAAATGAAAGTGCTTGTACAGGGTTTACATCTGGAAAATGTGGTGTAGGACATGGATTTCGATCAAATCGAGATGCTTATTGCGAAAAGTGCATCCAGTCGGAAAGACATGAGACAATACGAATGCTATGTATGCTCCCGAAAGAGATGCTAATTGATCGGATAAACGGTATTCCTTGTGACGAGATTTCAGAGCAATGGGTTGATCGTGTAGACATAGAGATGGTAAACGAAGCCTTAAAGAGATACGATGAACCTGTATTTGCCGACGAACGTGCTGAAATGCTCAAAACGTTATGATGTTGCTTTTTGTGATTCCCTTGTTGTGAATTTGTTGATAATTTCGTCTGCGGATATATCACCTGAAAAAAGAAAACGGAGGAGAATATGGCATATCGAAAAAATGCATCAGATAAGGAAATATACGATCAGCTTTGCCCTTATCATACCGGAGATACAGTTACGCTGACCAAGGCACTCAAAGACGAGGGTGGTGTGTTTGAGACCGGAACAAAACTTGAAATTCTGTCAGTTGCAATACGGCAGGATTTGAAGATTCGTTCAGTCCCCCTTGATCAATTGCCCCTTTTTCAAGCAGCTTTCACTTGACGGCGAAGTGAAATCCCCGAAATTGACAGCGGACTGGGAGATGCAACTGCAACAGGTGGAGCGTGGAGAATACGCCGCAGATGCGTTTATGAATGGGATCATCACATTTGTGCAGGACATTTGCAAACGATACGGAACGGTTGCAGAAAGCAGTCAGTTTGCTGTGCAATCCGAGCCGATCGGGAATTGTCCGAAATGCGGAAAGCCCGTGAAAAAGGGAAAATTCGGTTTTTACTGCATCGGAAAGTGCGGCATGAATCTTGCAAAAGTGTACGGCAAAGAACTGACTGAAACGCAGTTGAAAAAGCTGCTGGAGGGCAAAGAGATTTCCTATACTGCGAATGGAAAAAAGACGATCGTTCTGCCAGAAGTGGTGCAGAATGATTACAATGACAAGACGAGCTGGCAATGGAAAACGGAGAAAGGATGAAAAAGGATGTATCAAAAGCCAACGGTCTATGTATCGAGACTGCGGGATATACGGAAGCAGCACGGCATGACACAGGCAGAGCTTGCAAGAGAAAGCGGCGTTTCGCGCTATACCATTGTACAGATCGAAACCGCAGGATTGCAACCGACATTAAAGGTCTGTCGGGCGATCTGTGCTGCGCTGGATGTCACGCTGGATGAGGTCTTTGGGGATGATGAAATATGATATGATAGGAGCATAACCATGGATACAAGAAGTCATCAAGAAATGAATGACCGCCGCGTCGGTCTAGAGAAGGCAGAGGAAATCGCTTGCGATATAGGCTCAGCTATTATGGCATTTGTCCATCTTGTTTGAACCCGATTCAGCTAATTAGCATATCTCATGAAATCAAATACGCGCCGCACGGCAAGCACACTGGAAAAACTGTAGAGGGGCTGCGGACATGGAATCAGACATAATATGGAAGCAATATTGTGCAAACGCATTTTATTGCTATCCTTGGCTTACAGAGTGCAATCTGCCTTATGTATTATTCAGAGCGCAGAATCCGGCGACCAGAGCTGTTGCAAGTCACTTCGGAGATTATGACTCCCCTGCAAGCAACAATATAATATCTGAAAGAAAAGCACCGCAAATTGACGGTGCTTTTTTGCATCCAAAAGTGAAAGGAGGGCTGCACGGTGAGCCTATTCAAATTAAGCAATAAATTATTCGCACTCAGACTAGATCCGCAGGAATTGACGGTCTACGCTTACCTGTGCAGCCTACCAACTGACGAGCGCACGCTGTCTGGCGATGCGGTCATCAGCGTAAAGCAGACTACAATCGGGGCAAACTGCGGCATCAAATCGCCGACAACAGTCTCCAAGGTGATCGACCGTCTGCGGCAAAAAGCATTAATCGAACCGCTGGAGCGCAACTGCAAAGCCAATTACCACATGGGAACATACAAGTATGCCGTCACGAAGCAATCGCTCCATGACGGCTATTTCTTTACCGAACGGCGCGTGTTCGGGCAGCTCTGCCCACGCCAAATGATGATCTACCTATTCATCTGCAAGTCATACAGCCCGACACTCGGTCGCTGCTGGAACAGCTACAACGACATTTCTGCGCAGACTGGCATGAAGCGCGAGAGCGTGATCCAGACCATCAACGAGCTGGTCAAGGGGCATTTCATCGTGCGGCATCGGAAACGCTCCAAAGAGAATAAAAATGTGTTTGTGGATAATCATTACTGCATCGTCTTTTATGTGCGCGGACATATAAAAAAGGCGGTGCGACTGCAACTCACTTGCAATCGCACCAGAGATTTGACGGGTATCAAATCAACTAACCATACTCATTGTAACACAAAACGACGGCTTTGTCAAGCCCCTTTTGAGACAAGAGGTAGTCCAAAGGTTGCGGCTCATTATTCAGTACCCAAAGTTCATACTAAACTGAAAAAGAAAAATACGATTATACTTAAAATATATTAACGCAAAGAGAACACCGATTTTTTGGAAATTTGATTTCCGTTCTTCTGATTCATACAGGAACCGAGCAAATCAGTTTTCAACAATCAGGCTTTCATGCATGATCGGCATGGTCAACGGTGGGCAGCTTTTTCTTTTCAGCAAAGTAAATTTCTGTGGACGGCTGCATGATCGAGGATCTGCTGTTGGAAAAATGAGGTCAGATTCTGGAAATCCAACGAGTAGATTGATGTAGATACACAAATTTGCAGTGCAATTTCATCCTGCGTTTGTCTATTTCTTCAAAATACAAAATCTCGTACAAAAGCCGCTTGACTTTATGGCTTTAAAGTGATAAAATTAAGGAGGAAACAGGAATGGCAGAAAATGTCACGCCAATCGGTGGATTCAGCCAAGCCGGTGCAGAAATGCTGCACGAAATGGCTGATAATGCAGTGCTGTACGCACAATACTTGAGATTTCACGGACGGATGTATAAGCAATCTCCGTCGGTATCGCTGGAATTTTTCGTGCAGCGACCGGAAACCCGCTTCGTTGCAACGCAGTCGCAGTGGGAACGGATCGGAAATCCGGTCGCGGCGGACAGCCTTGCGATCCGGTTTCGCGATTCTCATGACCGCATTGTGCCGCTGTATGATCTGACGCAGTGTGAACATCCGGAGGTCGCGCCACGCCAATGGAGAATGACCGCTTCCGGCGAAGCTGCCGTGCGCCGTGCGCTGGAGCTTCCAGATGATCAAAGATTCCTGAATGCACTGGTCGGAAAAGCGTATTCACCAGAATCTGTCACGGGTGCGATGCGGCAGCTCGGCAGCTCGCCACAGAATGCGGAAATTTTCCGGCATTCGTTTCTTACCACGGTCGCGACGGTGATCGCCGGACGGCTGGAGGTAGGTGGCAATTCGTTCCCGACTGTGATCGACCAGTCGGTCTTCAAGATCATGAACGAAGAACAGCAGATTGGATTCATTACAATGGCAGCAGCTGCTGCAAAGCAAACATTAGAGCAAGTCGAACAAGTGATAAACGGCTTGCGAAACGCAGAAAGGATGGTTCAGGATGAAATACGAGGACTTTCAGAAGCTGACGGTCGAAGAGATGGAGCAGATCGCGGACGCGGAGCTGCCGGAGGTGCCACTGGAACTGCTACACAACTTTCTGACGCAGTCCAGAGCAATGCGGAAAAACGGCGTGTTGGGCTGGGAGGTCGTGCAGACGACGGACAGCGGCAGCAAGACATATTTCCTGCCGATCCTGAGATCGGAGGAACGGTACGGCGTGACATTCTGGTATCAGGTGAATCCGACGATTGGGACATACGAGATGCGGACAGAACCGGAAGAACCGACGATGGAGGAGAAACCGATCGGGAAATACGGGCAGATCTGGATGCAGTGGATGGAGGAGAATTATCCGGAGAAGGTCGAGGTGATGAAATTTCATCATCGGTATCTGACAGTGGCACGGTCAGTGAACGACAGAGCGCGGGCATATCGGGACAGACTGGACGAGCAGTACATGGAAGCGAACCCGCGTCCGCACGGCTTCGAGAAGATTCTGGAGTGGGAGCAGACGAGAGCGTATTACACGGACAACATGACGATCAGAGACATCGTGCATCAGGCAGTCACAACTCCGTAAGCGATAAAATTGCACAGGCGTTCGCGCCGAAAAAAGAACCGTCAGCCGATCGGACTGACGGTTCTTCTGTTGATAAAAGCACACATCCTGCACTGACAGAAGCAGATCTGTCTGTTCTCCGTACGATTCCGCGCAAGAGTGTACTGCTTTTCACAGAAGAAGAACGGAGTGCTTCTGCAATGTGGAGCGAATATTTCGCAGCACAGCTCGGCAGTAAATCTCCGTATTTCCGTGCGGAAAACGGTGATTGGAGAGTGCAGGAGGAAACGTCCGTTTTAGTATTGCAAATCCCCTCTCACGGTGCAGATTTTAAGACGGTCTTGACCGACATAAAGAATCCTGATGTAATAAAGCGTGGAAGCATCAAGAATCAGGATACTGGCTGGGAGATTACAATTAGCAGAAGAGGATTACAGGATTCTGTCGGTTATGCGGAGAGACATCATGATTCCGTATTAATGCAAGCGTTATATCATCTTGACATTATGCTGGAGCATGGAGTATTACTTGATACAGTCACGGCGGAACGAAACAAAAACAGCAAGGCATTCACAACTGCTTTTATGCACGAATTGTATGTTCCTTTTGTATTTGAGAATGAAGCGTATTTGGCAAAAATGGCAGTTGAAGAATTCTTAGGTGCAAAGGGACAGACCAGTCTGCGATTGTATAATGCGCAAGATATTAAAATAGTTCCGCTTAACACCATAGGAGTCACCGATAACGGCTATGCCACTCGGGTGTTAAACGAAACTGAGATAAGTATAGCACAACTTTTTGAAATTGTCAAGACCTACGACAGAAAATTTTATGCAGCAGCAGAAACTCAGCAATCTATGGTGCAGGACAACCCAATCACCAAAGAGCGCAGAGCCGAAATGCTGGCAGCATTCTCTGCAAAGTATGGTCTTGACGATCTTGATGTGTTTGTCAAGAAGGATAAGGACTATGCCGGTGACGGCAGAGCCTATGATCTCCTGATAAAGAACGGCAGAACAGTTGAATTTCAGGCGCGTATCTTTACGCTGGCGCAGGGCGAACGCTTTACGGAAGCTGTACTGGAATCTGCACTTGCAAATGTGGAACAATCGGCGGAGTTTCAGCAGTTTATTTCTTTCAGACAGGGACAGCATACGCTGTTCGACCAACCTGAGCCAGATCGAGTTGACACAAGTGTCAACCTCGAACCAGAAGCACGGGAGCGTGCCGCACGGCTGGAAGCGGATGTAGAGCGCGAATGGGAAGAAGCTGCGGAGCGTAATATGGCTGCTGATCTGGAAGCGCAAGACGCACTCGATCATCACCGTGATGTGTATTTGCGTGATACCTGCGAACCCAAAGAAAACGGATATGTCACGAATGCAAGGAAGCAGAACTTCTATCACTATCGTCTGCACTTCGATTCGGAACAGGACTGTTTGCTTATGGCTGACAGCGACAACGCTGATGACCTGGTTATCCGAAACTTCGCAATGACGGACAGCTCGGCTGTGCTGCGTGCTGTGTGGGATATGGGTTTTGAAATTGACAGCGTAGAACCAGCGCAGAACGCTGAAACAGAATCGGAATCGACAATCGAATTTGGTCTGCTTGGAAACGGTATCACGGTCTATGACACGGCACGGGCGCAGCCGCATTCGTCAGATTATCTGACAGTCGCACATATTTCTGAAGAAGGCAATATTCAGTATTTCGCGGAAATCTCCGATTCTGACCGGAAGGGAATTGAAGCAGAAGCAGCACGGCAGCTTGCAAAGTTTACGGAGCAATGGAACGCGCTATCAGATACGGAAAAGCTGATGCGGATTATGCAGACAGCGAATCCGACACAACTCGTTCAGATCATCGGAGATAGACTTCCCGCCGATCAGACCATTGCAAAATACGAAAAACCAATCATCTTCCATTCAGAGGACTTTCCGGCGAACTGGCAAAAGCAAGCAGCAACGGTCAATGACCAGCCACCTGTTGCAGAGGACGAAAAGCCGCTTTCTGACCTGATTAGCTTCGTTCGGAATGAGAACCAGCGAATACTGGAAGGGCTGGAAGTCGGCGATTCAATCGGACTTCCGTCAGGAAACTACACTGTTACTGCGATGAACGGCGATTTCAAGATTGATCTTCGTTCAGACGAAACCGGAAACACTGGAAGCAGAATCGGAAACTGGAAAGAAATGCTGCTGAATGAAGCTGGAAATGCTCCGATCAACGTCGTTAAGGCAACAGTTGTTCAGCAACTTGCGGAAGCAGCCGCAGCAAATATACCAGAAGCAATCGTTACTCCGGAAGTTGACACAAGTGTCAACTCTGAACAGACAGCAGTGCCGCAGCCTGAACCGTCAAAGCAGCGCGGACGTCTGACAAGACCGAAAGAACTCTACAAGCTGCTTTCAGAGATGTACCCGCAGATTGTCAGCGGAGAACACACGCATGAACATTATGAAGCGGAGCAAGGCAGCGGCTATGAACCGTTATCCGTTGAAATGATCGGCGACAATCTCTATTCGTTCATGACATACGACATCCAGAACGACGATCTGATGCGCGATCCGGATATTACATTCATGCTCGATCGTGAAGAACAGACAGCTCATATATTCTCGTTCCAGCAAGACGGTGTGCCGACAGTCGGGACTTACTATGTGGAAGTCGCGGACGAAAACGGGCGCGTGAACACGAAACTGCAAGCATCTTTGGAACAGACCTTCATTCAAAATCTGAAAAGCGCACAGTTTGCCGACCGGACGCTGACACGGTATCATGACCGGCTCGGCGAGGAAGTCGTGCTTGTGCCTGACACAGACGATGTGCCTGAAACGCATGAAGAACCCGTCGAAATCAAAGAACCGGTCAAGGTGGATGAAATACCGCATCTGCGTAAAGTGCTGAATGCGTTCTCGGAGGAACACGGACTCGGAGAACTGAATGTACGCTTCACCGGCGCACATGAAGTCGGTTTCTTTGAAACTTATGCCGACGGATCAAACGAAAGACTTGGTACACAGCCTTATTGGGGCGACAACGACCAGATCAGTCCGAAGGAATGCACGGAAATGTTGCAACGGTTTGTTGAAGCGGAAAGGCGGCGCGGACGCAGAGTCGAGGATGCAAACGGCAGAAGGGCAGCGGTTTCGGCAAGAGGAAAATCTGAACTGCCGCTTGTACCGGATTTCTTGCCGGAGATCGTCTATGCAAAAGCTCCGCTGCAAAAGGTACGCGATAACATTGATGCGATCCGTGAGCTGCACCGTCTTGCACGGTGCGAGGCTGCCGGTGAGCCGCTGTTTGACAAGAAGCGCGGACAATGGAACTGCAAAGAGCATTCGGATGAACGGCTGCGTAAATATTCCGGCTGGGGCGGTTTAAGTCAAGTCTTCGATGCAAAATCCGGACGGTATGCGGAGCTGCGTACAGAACTGCAAAAGCTGCTGACTCCGAAAGAATACGCATCTGCAAAAGCAAGCGCGACGGATGCACATTTCACGCCACAGATTGTCGTTGATGCGATGTATCAGGCGATTCAAAACATGGGGCTTCCGCGTGATTCCAGAGTATTGGAACCAGCTTGCGGAACAGGAAACTTTATCACAAGAATGCCACACAGCATTGGCAATGCGGGCGTGGTCGGCGTTGAGCTGGACAGCATTACGGCGCAGATCGCGGCGCGGCTAAATGCAGATAATCCAAATGTGACAATCATGCACAGCGCATTCGAGCGAAGTGGTCAAGAGGATAATAGCTTCGATCTCGTCATCGGCAATGTGCCGTTCGGCGATTACAAAATGAACGATCCGGACTATATGCAGGACTGGCTCATTCACGACGCATTTTTCCGAAAGGCACTTGACAAAGTTGCTGCTGGCGGTGTGGTCGCATTCGTGACTTCAACCGGCACGCTGGACAAGAAGAATCCGAAGGTGCGCGAGTATCTTGCAAAACGGGCTGATCTGATCGGTGCGATCAGGCTGCCGAACAATGCGTTCGTGGCTGCAGGTACGGGGGTATCGACAGACATTATTTTCCTGCAAAAACGCGCCGAACCGCTTCCGCCTGATGCACCGAAGCCAGACTGGTGCTATGTGACACCGATCTCGCAGGATGCGCCGGATATCCGCATCAATTCCTTTTTCGTGCAGAATCCGCAGATGATGCTCGGAATGATGCAAAAGACCTCATTCCAAGACCGGCTGACCTGTGCGCCGATTGAAGGAGCTGACCTGAAAAAGCAGCTTGATGCCGCTGTCAGACAGCTCAATGCTAAAATCACGGTCGCAAAGCGGGAAAAAGCTGCGCAGGAGCGGCGCGAATTTATCCAGCCGTGGGGCAAACAGTTTACCTATCAGGAAAAAGAAGGCAAGATTTACTACAACGAAGGAAAGATGATGCGGCAGATCACTGGTTCGGCTGCGGATACGGACAGGCTGAAACGGCTGATCGAGCTGCGCATACTGACAAGACAGCTAATCGACAAGCAGAAAACGCCAGTCGAGGATTTTGCGCTGATACCGCTGCGGGAACAGTTGAATCGGCAGTATGACGATTTTGTTGCAAAGTACGGGCGAATCAGCTCCGATGCGGTCAGAAAAGCGTTTGGAGAGGATTCGGACTACGCTCTGCTGCAATCTCTGGAAGAATACGATTCTGACAGCAAAACTTATTTCAAAGCGGAAATTTTCAATAAGCGCACTGTCAATCCCGTCATGGAGATTACAGCGGTAGAAACGCTGGAAGAAGCCTATCAGGTTTCACTTGATCAGCGCGGCAAGCCGAATATTCCGTACATGGCGACATTGCTTCAAGCACAATATCCAGACACGCCCTTTACCGAATTGACAAAACAGGTTCAGGCAGAACTGCTGGAAAAGGAAATGGTATTCATTGATCCGGAAAAGGAAATCGCAGGAGAAAAATTCTCCGGTATTGTGGAGCGTGCGGAATATTTGTCCGGTAATGTGCGCCGTAAACTGGCGTATGCGCTGGAGATGGCTGCGGAGAACCCCGCTTTTCAGAGGAATGTGGGTGCTTTGCAGGAGGTGATCCCTGCGGATATTCATGCGGAGGAGATTGCTGTTCGTATGGGCTGCCCGTGGATTGATGCAGAGGACTACACAAAATTTCTGCAAGAGCTTTCCGGCAGACGGTCGTGGGATACTCGCTGTGAAGTAAAGTATTCGCCCGTGACCGGCGAATTTGACATTCTGCAAGCAGGAAGCCGCAAAGACATCAATGTGAATGAAGGGACAACATACGGAACAGAAAAACTGACGATGTATGAGATCGCGCAGAAGCTCCTGAATCAGCGACGAATTGCTGTTATGATGACCGTGCCTTCACCGAAAGACGCAAGTAAAACAGTTACACGCACCGATCCAATTGAAACGAAAAAAGCAATGGAGAAAGCGAAGCTGATCGAAGAAAAGTTTGCAGAGTGGATCTTTGCCGATCCGCAGCGTAAGGCGAAATATGAGCGCAGATACAACGATCTGTTCAATTCACTGGTCGGTCGCAAGTATGACGGTTCACACTTGACATTTGAGGGACAGTCTGCATCATTCTCTCTCCGTCCGCACCAGCGTGACTGTGTTGCACGTGCGGTATACGGCGGCAATACGCTGGCAGCACATGTTGTCGGTGCGGGAAAGTCCGCAGTATTCCAGACGGCGGTCATGAAGAAAAAACAGCTTGGCGTGATTAACAAGGCTTGCGTGGTCGTGCCGAAGCCGCTGGTCGAACAGACCGCGCGGGAATGGCGGAAGCTGTACCCCGATGCAAGATTGCTGACCATGTCGGCAGCTGATCTTTCGTCCGAAGCAAAGCGTGATCTGTTTGCGGCGCGTGTCGCAACCGGCGATTATGATGCGGTTATCGTTTCAATGGAACAGTTTGAGAAGATGCCTATGTCACAGGAATTCCAAAAGGCATATCTGCAAAGGCAGCTGGATGATCTGGAGGATATGCTGCGCGAAGCAAAGACAGCAAACGGCAACCGTAAGGACGCGACAACAAAGCAGATCGAATCGGCAAAGAAGAAGCTGAAGAACCGGCTCGACAACATCATGAATCCGAAATCCAAGCAAAAGGGCAAGGACATTCTGCTCGACTTTGAACAACTCGGCTTTGATTATCTTGTCGTTGACGAGGCACATAATTTCAAAAACGGCTTTGTGACAACAAAAATGGGCAATGTTTCCGGCGTGACGACCGCTGCATCCGACAGAGCACAGGATATGCAGATGAAATGCGACTTCTTCAACGAACAGCTCGGTCAAGGGCATCTGCTTTTTTGTACGGGAACGCCCGTCAGTAACAGCATGACGGAATTGTATGTGATACTACGGTATCTTCGTCCTGATCTGCTTGCTGCTGCGGGTGTTGAACGCTTTGACGATTGGGCAGCAACATTCGGAAAAGTCACCACACAGCATAAGCAAAGTGCAACCGGTGAGCTGAAACTGAAAACAACTTTTGCGAAGTTTGCGAATCTTCCGGAATTGATGCAGATGTATAAAGAGTTTGCGGATATTCAGTCTGCAAAGAAGCTCGTTCTTCCGCGCCCAACGCTCAAGACAGGCAAGCCGCAAATCGTTTCTGTCCCTGCATCACCGGAGCAAAGAGCATTTGTAAAGTCTCTGGTCGAACGAGCACGGCTGATCGCAGAGGGCAGCGTCGATCCGCATATTGACAATATGCTTGTCATCACCAACGAAGCACGTCTGACCGGCTTGTGTAACGGTGCGGTTGCGGCACTCCTGCGCAAGCATGGCGTGGATGTGCCGGAGGGCTTTGCGGATGCAAAGACCGGCAAGGTCGATGCGTGCGTGGACAAGGTCGCGGAGATTTACGCGGAAACAGCAGAACAGAAGGGCGTACAAATCATCTTCTCCGATGTGGCTGTCAACTCGGATGACGGAAATTTCTCCGTGTATGAATACATCCGTGATGAGCTGATCGCAAAGGACATCCCTGCGGACGAGATCATCTTTGCGCCAAAATCCGATGCGAAAAACCGTGAGGATGTTTTCCGCGACATCAATGCCGGAAAATACCGCGTGGTTATAGCATCGACCGGCACACTCGGCACGGGCGCGAATATTCAGGAGCGCCTTGCCGCCGTGCATCATGTGGATATTCCGTGGAAGCCAAGCGATTTTGAGCAGCGCGAAGGACGGATTCTCCGTCAGGGCAACACGTTCAGTGAGGTTTCTATCTTCAATTACATCACCGAAGGCACGATGGACAGCTATCTCTATCAGGTCGTGACCGACAAGGCAAGATTCATCGCGCAGCTTCTCGATGACGAAACACCAGCGCGTGTGTCTGAGGATTGTGACGATAAGGTTCTCACCTACGGCGAGATGCAGGCACAAGCGGAGGGCAATGTGAATTTCCGCAGACGGATTGAGCTGGGCATGAAAGTGTCTGAGCTGGAATTTGCGAAAGCAGAATTTCAGCGCGAGACCGGAGAGATGCGCAGAAAGATTACCGTCATTCCTGACGAGATCGCTGCACTGCGTGAACGCATCATCGGTATTGAGAAAGATATTGCAGCGGTAGACCGAATGAGAAATCCACAAGGCAAGATCGACAAACTGACAGTCACAACTGCATCTGGCAAAACCATCAGCAATCGTGATGATATCAACAAGTTCTTGCACAGTCTGCTGTATCAGAAGCAGAAAAACCCGTTTGATGATCTTCTCGTATTCCAGATCGGAGATTTTTCTGTGACGATTCAGATGAACGGCTCACAGCAAGACTTCGCCTTTGTCGTTCAGGGGGAGAGTCCGGTCGCGTATCGCGCAGCGGCTGAATTCAACGAAAAGAGCGACAATGCACAGCGGCTCATAAATCTGCTCGGTAACGGTGTTCCGAGTGAAAAAACGAAATGCGAAAGCAAAATTGAAAAGCTGGAAGCAGACTTGGTTCAGGCAGCGGAACGCGCTGAACAGACTTTTCCGCACGAACAAGAGCTTGCGGATGCGAAAGCGGAGCTGAAACAGGTCGAAGCAGAGCTAATCAGCATTACAGAAATGGAAGCTACAATTCTTGATCCGGACGAAGAACCGGTTGAGGAAACCGATGCTGAACGGACAGCACGCAAAAGTTTCTTTGACACAGACGGCGACAACAACAACGATCTGAATCCGAACACGGACAGCGAAACGCTACCGCCAGTCACACCAAAAAAATAAATCTGACAGGAATGCCCTTGCGATTATCGTAAGGGCATTTTCCTTTCAACGAGGTGAAAAACATGAACAACGACGAATTCAAACAGTTAAGCATGGAAGCCCGCAGAGCAGACTTGCTCGACTATTTCCGTAGCAGCGGATACACGGTCGAGCGCAAAGGTGCAGAATATTACATCAAAGAATTTGCGGGACTGTGTATCAATCCGGAAAAACATCTCTGGTTTCATCACTATACCGGCGAAGGCGGCAGCAGCGCGATCGACTGTCTAACGAAAGTACTGGGCAGAGATTTCAAGCAAGCAGTTTTTGAGCTGACTGGACGGGATGTGACGGCTGTTCTTTCATACGAACACAGCGGCGAACACAAGCCGCAATACACTGCGCCGCCAAGGTCTGAGCATCCCGTGCCGGAGAAAAAGGAATTGCATATGCCAGAGCAGTCGGAAAATATGCGGCAGCTTTTCGCGTATATGTGTCAGTCGAGAAAAATTCCTGCGGAAATCGTAGAAGAATTAGTACACACCGGTCTGCTGTATCAGTCGGAGCGCATGACGACAGCGAAAACTGCAAGCGGCGAAACGAAAACATATCGCAATGCAAATGCGGTTTTCGTTCACAAAGATGCTGACGGAAATGTGATTGGCGCAGAGCTTCAAGGACTTAACTCTTTCAAAAGATTCAAGGGCATTGCTGCTGGAACAGGTGACAGCGCATTTATGTTCAGTCCCGTTCCTGCGCGTGACAGAAAAATTCGCCGCGCATATATTTTTGAATCGGCGATTGATCTCATGAGCTTTTACAAATTCTGTGACAAGAAAAAGCTGGAGGGTACGGTGTTGGTATCAATGGCAGGACTGAAACCGACTATTCCGAAGAATTTACAAGAGCAGGGCGTGGAAATTTTCTCATGCGTCGATAATGATGATGCAGGTCGTCGGTTTGAGCGGGACAACGGTTTCGTTCGCCCAAGAGGTGTAATTGAACAGCTTGACAAGCAAGGCTTCAAAGATTGGAACGAACTGCTTGTGTTTAAATTGCAGAATCCCGATGCACATCTTGAAACGCAACAGCATGAGCCAGCAGTCCATCAGCGCGAAATGCAAAGACCAAATCCGACAATGACAAGGAGAATGTAATCATGGCTGAACAGAAAAAGAATGAGTACGAAAAACCGAATACACTTTATCTTTCCAGAGAGGAATTTAATCATCTGATTGTGACACTCGATCTCATGGCAAAGATCGGTGAGCAAAACAGCGTGACAGATATAGCAGAGAATCTGAAAAAAACAATCCTGCGATACGCAAGCAAGCCAAAGAGGAATAAGGATGACCGTGCTGCGGTCATCCTCTATGAACGGGAAGCCTGTCCGCTGATCAAGCTGCTGCTGTTTTACATCGCAGCGTTCCGCATCGGCGAACCGCATGACTTTTTTTCTGAGATCAGAAAAAATAAAAAGGAGAGTGAAACGACATGACCGTAAGAAAAATTTTCTCCGCAGCAAAAAGGGTTTGGGAATTCCCAATCTGCGGAGCAGACAAAATGCTGCAAATTATTTTTTCGGAGAAAAATTTTTTCGGTGCAGTCGGAAAACAAGTACGCAGCGTTTTTGCCGTCAAGGTCGCAGACTTTGCCCAAAATTGGAACGGAGTGGAAATTCCGTTTTGATCGGACGCATTGCGCTTGACAAAACAGATATTGGGTAAACGGTATCCATTCCGTCAGATTTCACGGAAAATTCTCCGAAAATTTCGTGCAGCCAAAAAAATGCACTTGGCTGAAAAGAAAAGGAAGCGAGGTGTCCGAAAAAAAATGAACGCATACAGCATCAGTTTTACGCTTGGCAAGGCGAGTAATCCGCACGGTGCGAATCTCAATCACAACAACAGAAAATTCCTTGCACCGAATATTGATCCGTCACGGACAGAGCAAAATGTGACCTATGTTCAGCAGGATGTACGCGAAGCCTATCATCAACTTTTCGATCAGGCTGTTCAGAAATACAATGAGAAACAATATCGGAGAGATAGAGCCATAACCGATTACTACGAACAAATCGCAAATGGAAAACGGGAAGAACCGTTCTATGAGATCGTGATCCAATTCGGAGATGTGCATACCACACCGTGCGGCAGTCAGCGCGGTGAGATCGCAAGGCAGATGCTCGATGAATACATGAAAGAATTTCAGAAACGAAATCCAAATCTCCATGTGTTCAATGCAGTACTGCACATGGACGAAGCAAGTCCACATATTCACATCAACTTTGTGCCGTTCTACACGCGGGGCAGACAGAAAGGTTTGCAAAAGGGTGTTTCGATGAAGCAAGCATTGATCGAGCAAGGATTCAAACCGCATTCACCAAAAGATAATCAGCTTGTGCTGTGGGAAGCAGCCGAACGCGCTGCAATGGAAAAAATATTACATCTCCACGGCTTTATGCGTGAAGATCGCCACGCGCATCACGCACACATGACCGTTGAAGACTACAAATATTCGCAAGATCTGAAACGGTATCAGGAAAAGCTGCGCGAATCTGTTTCCGTGACAGAAAGTGACCGCAAAGATGAAAACATCCGTCGGCTCAAAGAAAAAGTGATCGCATTGGAGCATGAAACGACAACATTGAAACGGGAAAAGAAATCTCCGTACAAAGCATTCTTCTATACGAATCCAGAAAAGCAAGCATTCGTGCAAGCACGGCTCGATGCGCTGAGCATTCCGTATCGTGAAACAGAAAACGGTTTTGAAGCGCAAGAATGCTATGTCGATGCGATTCGGAAAATCGAAAAAGAGTTTAGCCCAAAAACAAATCAGCGTGAAAAGCTCCGCAACGATATTGACTATATGCTCATGATGAGCAAGGACTTTGACGAACTGCTCGATCTGCTGCGCGAAGCCGGTTACGAGGTGAAGCAAGGAAAATATATTTCCGTCAAACCAGAAAACGGCGGTTCATTCATTCGCCTGAAAAGTTTGGGCGAACACTACAGTGAACAGGCTTTGCGCAACCGGCTGACGGAAAAAGCGCATTACGAACGGCAGCTTGCGAAAAAAGTTGCCAACGCGCGGCAGCAGTCCGCGCCGAATGCGGTTGTGCTTCGCACGATGCAGTTTTATACGATCTCTTTTGCAAAGGGCGGTCTGCCGATGCGTCGCCGCAATCAGCAAAAGCCTTATGCGTGGACAAATGATGCGGAATTGGATTCGCTGCTTGCGCTTAACAAGGAAATCAATGCTGGTGCGACATTGGAATCTCTGCGCAAAGATTTCGCTGAAAAAGAAAAAGCGGCAACGGATACAGAAAGCAAACTGCGTGCGGAGGAAAAAGATTTGCAGTCGTTCTATGATCTGAAAGAGAAACTGCTGATCGTTTACGAGGGAAAACCGTCTCGACTATTTACCGCAGAACAGGCAGCAGCGGCTTTGAAATCTTATTCGTTTATCAACGGCACAAATTACAGAAATGTCGATACACTGATCGCCGATCAGGAAGAAACAGTCAGAAAAGCTGTGGCAGATTATGAACAGAAGCAGCGGGAGCTTGCGCAAAGCTCAGACACCTTGGCAACAGCGGAAAAAGTTTTCGGTGGCACTTATGTGCAGTCGCTCGTCGCAAACGAGCGGATGCGGCGTGAAAACCAATTTGTTCCGAACGGCATGAAATACGCAAACGGAGGTGGTATCTGATCTTCGCACTTTTTTCTTTTCAGTATATCAGTTTAGCATAATTGTCAAGCCTTTCAGATGTTGTTCGCGCTGCGTCTGGATGGCTTGATTCAATATCCAGCACCCTGAAAACTGAATAGTGTTGATTATCCGGCTTTCCGGCTCACGGCAAGGGAACTTGCCAGCACATCCGTCACATACGCGAAGACAGCCTGTCTGAACTCTCACACTCTCATTCAGATAAATCTCCATGCTGCTTTCTTTTTCAAGAGAGCGCGGCAATGTCCGTCACGGAAAGCTAAACCGCCGGTTCTTTTATATTTACTATCCAGCGCATATGCTCGTGCTGCTGACAATCAAGGAGATCATTATAATAAATTAGTTTGAAAGCCAAAGGCGCAGGGCATTGCAGCTCTGCGCCTTCTTTTTTTATTAGGGTGTTCAGCTCGTTGTGATCGAAAGGATAAGAAAGACTACAATTCCGAAAAGTATTAAGCCAAAGCCCATAGTAAAACCGGCAACAAGGATACCTAATGCAGATGCAATCGTTCCAAGCAAAGCACCGCATCCAAGATTTGCGATAACCAAAAGGCTTCCAGAAACCAAAACCCTCCATATGCCACCCTGCGAAAGCAGTGTGCCAAGCTGCACAAGGAACGAAAGCGCAATCAAAATCAACGCAATCCAGTTTATCAAAACAACTTTTTCGGAAAAAGATTCCGGAGAAACTGCTTCATAGGTGTTATCAATAGCGGCAGCGATTCCGATTAGAAGAGAAGGAATGATTCGTTCTTTGACTGTCATCTGTTTGTCGGAATCAAGTATTCGACCTAGTGGGAGCTGCGAGAACAAAAACCGTAGTGGATTCGAAAAAAGAATTTCCAGCAGCAGAGCAATCAAACCGACAAGCATAATAAACGGATTCAGATCAATGCCGCTTGTCAAATACCGATAAAACAGATCCAAAAAAGCGTTGTCAGATATTTGATACAATTCTGGTTCGGCGGCTGGCGGAGTGATAGACACCGTATATATAAAGAATGTGATGACCGCGAGAGACAATACGCAGCAGATCGAAGCCCCTATAGTTTTCATAATGTGTTTCGCATCGCGCATTTTCCAGACTCCTTTTCACTATATACAAATACAAGAGAATCCTCTGAACTTAAAAGTTCAAAGGATTCTCCGAAAAATTGTCAATCACCCTTGACATTTCCTACCAGATGTGGTATAATAGAGAAAATTGAATAAAACCATCACACAGGAGCACAGCACAGCACAGTTCTGTACTGTACTCCCATAATCAGACAAAGGTTGCCGCCTCTGACTGACTTAGTGCAATGGCTATTTGCCGTGTTTATTATAGCATGGTTTAGCATAATTGTCAAGCCTTTCAGATGTTGTTCGCGCTGCGTCTGGAGGGCTTGATTCAATACCCAGCACCTTGAAAACTGAATAGTGTTGATTATCTGGCTTTCCAACTCACGGCAAGGGAACTTGCCAGCACATCCGTCACATACGCGAAGACAGCCTGTCTGAACTCTCACACTCTCATTCAGATAAACCTCCATGCTGCTTTCTTTTTCAAAAAAGTAGACAGAACAAGGCATCGAGCGACAAATATGCATGACGGTGAATCGGTAGGCATAACCGAGGGATGCGATAACCATGATGCTGGACGCGCAGGGCGGTGATGAAATGATACACCCTGTAGGCTTTGCAAGCACACGGATAATTGACCGTAAATACATACGTCTAACAACGAAGCGAGCCGCGAAGCTAGGCTCACGGCTCGCTTCGTTATCATGAATGGCAGGGGCAGAAGGAATCGAACCCTCGGCGCACGGATTTGGAGTCCGTTGCTCTACCAGCTGAGCTATACCCCTAAGACTTGTATATTATACCATACTCACGACGATTTGTCAAGTAGAAAAATCGAAAAAAGCGAAATTTTTTTTGTTGCATCACAACCAGCAGGACAAAAAGAGGAAAAGATACGAGATGAACGAAGATCTGTTAGAATCAAACAGTCCCACTACATCCCGAGATAAGCGTCGGCATCACATACAGCAAGCTGAGAAAGCTCAATCCCCTGTTGCATCATAATACCCGAACCTTTTGGAATGGTTCGGGTACTATAGGATTATTCTACGACAATATCTCCGTCATCGAACGGGTCTCCACAATTTGGACAAAACTTCGGTGGCTTTGTTTTATCATCGGGTTCCCATTGACATTTGTCGCAACGATACTGTGGAAGAACATCTGGTTTTTTTGTTCCGCAATGGTAACAGAACTTTCCCTTATTTTCCGTTCCGCATACACAAATCCAACAATGAATATCATATGTTTCATTTGGCATGTAGGTAGCGTCATCCACATCTACTGAAATGTCATTTTCATCAATTTGGATAGCCGCTTCATATTCTGCATACTGTTTTGGAGACATACTTGCTAGTTTCGAAAGATGTTTCTTCAGTCTCAACGCCATGGGCTTAAACGATGCCAAAGTCAGACCGCCGGAAACCACTGCGCCCACAACAGGAACTGCTTTGGAAACGCCATTGGCAAATATAGTCTTCGTCATTTTTTGACCTAACATCTGGGCAATTTTTTTTACAATGGGATAATACCATGTTTTGGTCAGTGCCTTTGCAGCCACTTTTTTCGCCACAGATTTCATCGCGACTTCGCCAAACAATTTGCCAACCACAATTTCGGCAGCTTTTACACCAGACATGACTCCAATGAACAAAATGAGCTGTGATTGTGTTTCATCATCAAGCGAATCTGATTCCGTAAAGATTTCTGTCCACCCATAAATATACGCCAGCTCTTGCGCAATACGAATGACAAAAGCATAAAATTGTGCTGAATCTGCCGGTATAGTAGCAGCCATTGCAAAGCCACCCGGAATACCAGCAGCCGCTGAAATACCAGTAACCTTCATTGTTTCTGCATTAATTACGGCATTTGCAACACTGTCAAGAGTCCATATCGGTATGCCGGCGTTTAATGTTCCATTTACAAGAGCCTTCCGCAACTGCTCAGGCGTGCATAATTTGCCGAGATTTCTCGTGAGAAAATCTTCTCTTTTTATCTGCACAAGTGGTAGTTTTGCTGCGCTTTCAATTACTGTGTTGAAAGAAAGCTCCTGTCTTTCCATAAAATGCCTCTCAAGATGTATGATGATTTCGGATGAACCAATCATCCGTTACTTCCATTTCGGTTCTTCCTTTTTTACTATAACTCAAAAAAAAAAAAAAAACGGTGATAATTTCGTGAAATTTCTGTGAAAATGATACAAGGGATTTTGCACCGACCGAAAAAAAGCAGACTGCGGAAATTCCTTTCCGAGTCTGCTCTTGAGGGCAAGTTGATGATCTTTCTCCGTATTTTACAGGTCATTTTTCACAAGATCAGCATAGCTTTCACGATGAATAATCTCACGAGGCTGTCCATCACGGATCATCACGACTGCAGGGCGAGGATTGCGATTATAATTCGATGCCATCGAATAATTATACGCACCGGTTGCAAGCACTGCCAGCGTATCGCCGGCGGATACCGTTTGCAGTGACATATGCTCACCAAGCAAATCGCCACTTTCACAGCACTTGCCGCCAATCGTAACGACCGCATCCTTAGGAGCATCTGCACGGTCAGCACAAACTGCCTCGTACTGCGATTGATACAGCGCATAACGGGGGTTATCACACATACCGCCATCCACCAACACATAGGTACGCACATTCGGGATCGTTTTCACAGCTGCCACCCGGTACAGGGTTAAACCGGAAGCTCCTACAATCGAACGTCCCGGTTCAAATAACAGGTAAGGCAATGGATAATCACAGGCAGCGCAGCTTTCACGAACGGCAGAAATGATGTCACGAATCACATCACCAAAAGGTCGGGGATCGTCGCTTTCCACATACTTGATGCCAGGCCCACCACCAAGATTCAATTCCGGAAAAGTGACACCCAGTTCTTCACGGATCTGCTGCATAAAGCGAATCATGATATGCGCTGCTTCTGCAAATGGAATGGTTTCAAAAATCTGCGAACCGATATGGCAATGCAACCCAAGCAGCTTCAGGTTGGTGTACGAACCACAAGCCTTGACCGCTTGCAGCGCCTCGCCCGTTTCCAATGCAAAACCAAACTTACTGTCGATCTTACCTGTTTGGACAAAATCATGCGTATGGGCATCAATACCCGGCTTCACGCGGAGCATCACGCCAACCGTTTTGCCTTGCTGTGCAGCAATCTCATTGATCATAGCAAGCTCGGTTAAGTGGTCAGCTACGATTCTGCCGACATTCTCAGTCACTGCAAATTCTAATTCCGCATAAGATTTACTATTGCCATGAAATACAATTTTTTCAGCCGGCATACCTGCCTGCAACGCAGTATACAGCTCACCACCGGATACCACATCAGTGCCTAGGCCTTCGGAATGGATAATGCGGTAGATCTCCTTACACGAAAACGCTTTACTTGCAAAGCAGATCAAGCCATTGCCATGATAGGCTTCCTGCATCACGGTATGATAATTACGACAACTTTCACGAATGACCGCTTCATCCATCACATACAGCGGTGTCTGATATTCTTTCGCAAGTGCAATACAATCCACACCGCCGATACAAAGATGGCCTTGTGCATTTACGGTCAGGTTAGAAGTCAACATGATTCTACAGTCCTTTCTTATCTTTGTGGCTTGGTTGCAAAATATTGGTACAATTGACATTGCAGCATACCATTATAGAGTTTACGTCGTTTATCTGCTTTGCGCCCAAACTGCTTTTCAAACTCGGCATCGGGCGAGATGATACTACAGCTACAATCGCCACGAAACGCTTTGCCCATCACGCGATAAAGCTCCTGTGCCTGCTGCACATCAAGCATACGCTCACCATATGGCGGATTGCAAACAATCGTCTGCCCTGCCACTGACTGAAACGCGCGAATATCCGCTTGCTTGACGATGATTTTTTCCGCGACTCCTGCTTTTTTGGCATTTTCAATGGTCAGTGCGACTGCTTCGGGGTCATTATCATATCCCACAGCGGTAAAAGGCACATCACGCTGAATCAGCGCACGAGCTGCCTCACGGTTCTCTGCCCAAATCCCTGCCGGGATACTCTCCCAACGCTCTGCTGCGAATCGGCGACGCAGACCGGGCGCAATATGCATGGCACGGCAGGCACCTTCTATGAGCATCGTGCCGCTGCCGCAAAACGGATCACAAAGCTGTGTATCATATCGCACACGAGAAAGATCAAGAATGCCCGCAGCCAATGTTTCACGGATGGGAGCAGCGTTCGCTTTCTGCCGCCAACCGCGCTTGTGCAAGCCAAATCCACTGGTATCAAGATACACTGTACAAACATCGCGCATAATATTGAATTGCAGCTGATGAATCGCACCGGTCTCAGGCAATGTTTGTGTATGATAGGCATTTTGCAATCGCTTAACTGCCGCCTTCTTGACGATAGACTGACAAGCAGGCACACTGCTCAATTGTGAATTGAGCGACGAACCCTTGACGGGAAACGCATCATTTTTGCCGATAAATTCCTCCAGAGGGATCTGCATCACACCGTCGAAGAGCGGGTCAAAGGCAGTTTTGCCACGCTGGGCACCAACCGAAAATGTTGCAAGTTCAATCAGCACACGCTCTGCCACCGTAAGATGGATATTTGCTTTTGCTAGCATGGACAAATCGCCTGAAAACGAGACCTTCCCGTTTGCTGCTGCGATATCTGTCGCACCGATACGAGCAAGTTCAAATTTCAGCACGCTCTCCAGACCAAAATGGCAAGGACAGCAATAGCGTATCATATCGTGGGAGGCTGTTTGCTTTGTCTCTATCATCATGCTTCCTTTCTGTGATACAAGATCACTGCAACACATGCGTAACGCCATCACAATAAGGCGCATTACTGGATTTCCAATATCCGGTACCGCCCGAAGGACAACCATCTACCGCAATTTTACCGGTGGTCGCACAAACTGTACCCTTGATAACCGTATCACACTCAGGGAAATCTGAGCCGCTGAAATGCTCTGTCAGCCACTCATACATCACATTTTTCCACAAACGTGCGGAACTGATGGAGCCGTGATTACGGATCTCTTTATTTTCGGGGTAGCCAATCCACACACCACTGACAAAATCGGGATTCAAGCACATGAACTCAAGGTCAAACCAGTCAGAAGTCGTACCGGTTTTGCCGGCAAGGGGCACACCGCTGATCTTCGCTCCGGTACCGGTACCCCTTGCAACAACATTTTGCAGCAGTTGGTTCATAACATAAGAAGTTTCGGGAGAGATCACCGCAGCGTAGTCATCGCCACCTGCGTAAATCAAACCGCCATCGCCGCTTTCCACGCGGCTGATGATATGCGCATCACTGAAATATCCACCATTGCCATACACCATATAGGCATTGACCATATCTTCCACGGTTACACCATAACTTAGTGCACCCACCGCCAGAGGTGCATAATCCACATCACGCTCAGCATTCAATGAAAGTCCAACAGTCTCGGTAGCATAATTATAGATATTCTGCACGCCGTAAGTTTTGCAAAGCAAGGCAGGAATGGTATTATACGAATACTGAATAGCAGTATAAATCTTGACGGGCTTGTTGCTATAGCGGATACCGCTGCCGGAAGAATAGTTCGTTGGCCACTTTTTATTATTGATAACCAGAGGTGGTGCATCCAAAGCAATCGTACCCCATGCGATCAGATCATTTTCCAACGCATAGCCATAGGTTGATATCGGTTTGATGGCAGAACCCGGCTGCTGTGGCTCGGTGGAAGCGTAGCTAGTGCCCAGCGATGCAGTCTTTTCGCCAACTTTACCCACGGTACACAGGATATTACCGGCATAATCAATGGCAACAAATCCTGATTGCAGCGACATACTTTCTTCCAGTGTCTTTACACCATCACCGTCCAAATCACGGTAATAAATGGTACGATCGGCCGTAGTCATGCCCTTGAGTAAGTTATTCAGGTCAGAATACTTCTCCTCAACATACGCCTGCATCTCCAGATCAACAGTGGTATAGATCTGGTAGCCACCTGTACGAATCAGGTTCAGGGCACGCTCCTGTGTAATTCCACGATCCTCCATCAGGTACTCGGAAAACTCACGAATCGCCTCATCTACGATCCAGCTGGTAACGCCACTGTTTTCTTCGTCCTCGTCTTTTTCTTCTTTCTCCAACTCCGGATGTAGGGCTTTATACGCATCGGTATCAGTAAACAGCAGTTCCTCAGAAAGTGCCGCCTGATATTCATCAAAGGTGATTGCACCGTTGTCGTACATCTGAAACAGGATATACTCCATACGGTTGCGGTTGATCTCTCTGCCGGTATTGATCCAGTTGTCCGTTTTGACATAAGTATCGGTTGTAGCATTGTACACGGTCTCATAATGCCCTGCAAAGGGATTGTTAACCTCCGGGCTTTGCGGAATTGCCGCAAGACAAGCTGCCTCAGCAATGGAAAGCTCCCCAACGCTCTTACCAAAATACTTTTGCGCAGCCTTCTCCACGCCATTTGCAGCACCGCCAAACCCGATGTAATTCATGTAGGTTTCCAGGATCTCATCCTTGCTGTAACGCTTTTCCATTTGCATGGCACGAAAGATCTCACGAATTTTACGCTGGGGGCTTGCTTCGTTATCACCCGTCAGATTCTTCACAAGCTGCTGCGTAATGGTAGAGCCGCCTTGATCGGTATCCCAGAAATTCAGCACCAAATTGGCAAACGCGGCAAGGGTACGCTTATAATCCACTCCCTCGTGAGAGTAGAAACGCTCGTCCTCACCGTATACGAACGCATCACGAACGTGCTGTGGTACATCTTCCAGATCCACCGGAATGCGCTCTACCGTATTCTGCGCAACGTACAAGGTGACAAGCTCACCATTTGCATCCGTCGCATATATATTCGTGGAATAACTCATTGCCATTTCCTGAATACTGACCGTCGAGGTAGATTCCATATAATTGATGACATAAGCGGTCGCCGCAATGGCACAGATACTGCCTGTAATGCAAAACACGAGAAAGAACGACAAGAAGGTCGCGCCGACCACAGAAAGAAATCTTCCAATTGCACGAACGATCAGTGGCTTGCGCTTTTTCCTAACGACACGGCGCGATGATGTATTCTCTGCATGATTTGCAGCTTGGTCAGGCGATTGCACGGGATACTTCATAAATCAACGAACTCCTTTCGGAATAAAAAGCAAACACTCGGATACACCATACATTATACCACAAAACCTACGCGATGTTAAGTGCTTTTTGAAAAATTTCGTTTTTTTTATCATCTTTTCGAATAAATATGCAAAAATCGTGGCAGACTTCGTTCAAAACGCAACAGAAAGGCAGGCATCTCTATGAAAGGGAAAGGCGTATATTATATGGTCGTGGCACTCGCTTTGTGTGGGGCAATAACGGGAGGGCTGTTGATTCTGGAACAAACAACAGTACAGCAGAAGCTGCTGCCGGAAAATGATGCGGAAATAGGAACATCGCATCGTACCACAACTACCACACAAGCACAGGAACAGCCTACGCTGGTAACACCACAACAAACAACAGAAAACGGCTATTTTCTGCAATTGCAAGAGGATGTGTTATATATATACTCCAAGGGTCAAGCTTCCCCGATCGGATCTTATCCCATAGAAAGTGCATGGCTACCCGAATATGACCGCATTCTGCTGGAAAACGGTGTGTACGCAGAGAATCAGTCTGCATTGCGGCAATTCATTGAGGATTACACATCATGAGCAGCATCTCGGCATTTTCGCAGGCAAGAAGCGCACTTCGGCTGCATGAAAAAGAAACTGCGGTGATTTCGGCTGGAACCACTATTTTGTATATGCTCCTGTGGATGATCGGTACACTGATCGAACGAGCGACATCCCCACTACTCGCAGCAATATCATTGCCTCTGCCCATGTATTTGGCAGATCTGCTACTTCTGCTGCTACTCATTGGTGCAGCGTGTGTCGTGTCACTGTATCGCAACCGTGTAGACGAACAGATTGGTAGCATGACAGGTGTACTCACTGAATGTGACCTTGGATTTCTTGCCTGTAGTGGACGATTTTGGCTATGGCAACGGCGTATGTCGGTGCTTCTGCTAGCCAACACTCTGCTCATTCTTGCATTTGTCCCCTCAATGCTCCTGCTTACGGCAGCGATGTTGACATTGCAGCTTGCGACAACTGTTGGAGATGCCACATTGCATCTAATGCTGCTGTTACATCTCCTGATGGGCGCAATTCTGCTGCTGGTACTCCCCTTTCGGATATGGTGTGCAATGGCAGCAATACCGCTTTGTTATCTCAAACAGCCTCACCGTTCAGTATGGACAATATGGCATTATGCAATGCTATGTACCAAAGGAATCTGCGGAAAACTATTACAAAATCGCGTGCGGTGCGCTGCTTGCATAATACTGCCCGTATACTGGTTTTCGGCATATCCACAACGACTTGCCACAGAAATGTTGTTGTGTAGCCAAAACAGTCAAAATATCCTTCCGGATCGATAAACACTGTGTAGAATTTAAAGGAAAAATCGACCACTTTTGCCGTAGAATCTATCCAAAAGTATGTTTCTATGTCCGGAATCATTGTATGATCCTCCAAAATATCGAAAAAAAGCTTGCATTCTTCGCAGAAATCAGTATAATGGGTTGTGTTACCGATTTGTAACCATTTGGTCAAAAAGGTGCGCAGAATCTTGTTTTTTTCAGAAAGGAGTTTTTTCCGGTGAAACATCTCCGGCGCAGCTGTGCCAACAAAAAACAGGCACAGCATACGGATGCAGAGCGATGTACCAAAACGAGAATGCAAAGGAAAGCATTCTCCGTGATGCGCAACATCACCCGCCCGTTTCAAAAAAACGTTCAAATGAAAGCGCGCAGTTTTCCGTCACTGCACAAAGCAAGTACCTCGCCATGGATACTGCCCGCTTCCGTCATACGCTGTATGTCCCCTGTCATCTGTGTGGTACTGCTTAGTACCTCTGTGATCTACGGTGAGAACATGGAGCACTACGGGTTTGCCGTGGAATACAATGGGCAACTGCTCGGCTACATTGCTGAGGAAGAGGACTACTACACGGCACTTTCTATCGCTGCCCAACAGCTTGCTAACACCAAGGACACATATGATGTTCCTTCCCACCATCAGTTAACTGCGGTTGCTTTTGATGCAAACGTCCCCTACTTGACAGCCCCGACCCTTGCGGATGAGATGCTCCACGCGGCAAATATCACGCTGATGGAATGCTACGGCGTATACCGCGGTGAAGATTTTCTCGGTGCGGTAGATGATCCCGATGTGATTCGCCGTGCACTTTCGGCACATATCGCTGATTACGCCAATTCGTTGACAGTAGATGTGGAATCGGTATTTTACACAGAACCTCTGTGCTATGAGTTAGGCTTATATGCAGCACAACAAAAAGTTGATGCTGCAAAGCTTGCAGAACAGCTGATAGAAAGCCACGACAACATTGAAACCGTTATCACGCATAAGGAAACCTCCGTTTATACATTGGCATTGCAATACACCATGACGGTGGATGAAATATATGCGCTGAATCCTGACATCGACGAACGCATCCCTGAGGAAACAACAGTAAAGGTACGCGTGACGGAATCTGCAATGCCCATTGCTTATACTGCAACCATGACAACGGTTGCACTGACTGACTATTCTGTGGAGGAAGTCCCTACTGCAAATCTACCCCTCGGTCAGCGTAAGATCGTCACACCCGGCAGCTACGGTGAGGCAGCACAGACTGTATCCATCACTTATGTAAACGGCAAAGAATTGAACCGCAAAGTACTGACCTCTACACAATTGAATGACCCGGTCACAGAAACCGTTGCAGTGGGTACTTACATTGCAAAACCAAAGGATTCTACCACCAAACTGTATGGCACAGGCGAATATACTTGGCCTGTCAACGGTGGATATATCAGTGACCCATTCATCAGCAACCGCAACCACAAGGGCATGGATATCGCTGCGCCAGCCAACTCCGAAATCTTTGCCGCAGCAGATGGTACCGTCCTCACAGCTGGTTGGCACGATGGTGGCTACGGCTATTACATCGTAATCGACCACGGCAATGGGCGCAAAACGCTCTACGCCCACTGCAATGAGATCCTGGTGAATGTGGGGCAGACTGTTACCAAGGGGCAATTGATTGCACTGGTTGGCTCAACCGGACGTTCTACGGGAAATCATCTGCATTTTGAGGTCATGATCAATGATATGCAGCAAAACCCTGCGGATTATCTCCGTGTTAATGCTGATTAACGCAAAACGCTGTTGTATCTGTAATGATACAACAGCGTTTTTTCATTCGGATTGCACGAATTTACGCTTCAGCAGTGTCAGATCTTCGGCGGTAATGCATCCATCGGCATTCATATCCGCTTGTGTGACAGATATGGTATCGACTGCCGCAGCACCTGAAAGATATTTCACCATCGCAACGGCATCTGCAATGGTAATACTGCCATCTGCATTCACGTCGCCAAGAAGTGTTGTAGGTGTGGTTGTGGTTTCTGTAGTGGTTACAGAAGATTCTGTAGTCTGTGGCTGATCTGCTTCGCCATTCCAATAATCACAAAGCTTCGTATACCAGAATGTGCCTAGCTTGCGATAGCCTTCCTCGTTGGGATGCACGCCATCATATAAATCGGATTTTTCCAAGACAGCATTTACATCTGCCAGCACAATCCGTGCGCCCTCACTGCGTTTTTTTTCCACAAGGGCGCGTATCTGGGCATTGCACTGTTCCACAGCGGCATCCATCGATTCCACCGTAAAATAATACTCGTTGATATAAAGTGTGTTGGTAGCATCCATACAGGGTAATGTTGCTAGATACAGTGCACCATCTTCGGGCAATGTAGGCAAAATGCGATCAACCAGTGCTTCCAGTCTTACCCCATAATGCTCCAAATCGTACAAGCTGAGAATATCATTCGTACCAATTTGCAAGAACACCACATCCGCAGGATAATCTTCCATCAGCCAATCGATAAAACTAGAAATGCCTGTGCGCTGACCCGAAATAGAATCCTCCTGTGCAATATTATCTACTGAATAACCGCTGTAACCTGCGTGCTGTGTATCATAGCCTGTGCCCCCCCAGTTTGGGCCTACCATATCCACCTGCGCCTGCTGCCCGTTTTCTGTAATCAGCTCGCATAGCGTATTACGGTAACCGCCTGTCATCCAGAAGCCATCTGTAATGGAATCACCCAGACACATCAACGAAATCGTTTCTGCTTCGGCAGCGGCAATATGCTGTTTTACCATGGAAGCACCCCCTGCAATCATGGCAATAACGGCTGCGCAAGCCGTCCCTTTACGCAAAACAGAATCATACATCATATACTCCTTTCGTATTCCTTCCTTGTACATCGTACCTGTCAATCGACATCGTACCATTATAGCATATTTGCAAGATCATTGCAATGCGCAATTGTGTCATAATATTGTGCGATCGGCATCTGTTTGCCTTTCACACATGGGGCAGCTTCCAAGCATTGACAAACCCATCCGAATCGGGTATACTATATATATTATTTATAATAGTACTACACAAAGTTGATGGTGCAGATGTACAGTCAATCGGGTCTTGTGCCACACGATACTATTATACATACATATACAATCATGTTTTTGCATTCCGGAGGATGCTGTAATGCAGAAAGGAATCAATATGCTAGATGTTGTTTTAGTCGGCTGTGGTGGCACCGTACCACTCAAAAATCGTTGGCTGACCGCCTGCTATTTACGTTGCAACGGCAGTGCAATGCTCATTGACTGCGGAGAGGGTACACAGATCGCTATGAAAGAAGCGGGAGTATCCCTTTACGCCATTGACACCATCTGCCTGACACACTATCATGCAGACCACGTCAGTGGATTGCCGGGACTGCTGCTTTCTCTAGGCAATGAGGGCAGAACGACTCCTTTGGCGATTTATGGCCCTATGGGGCTAAACCGCATTGTGGATGGTCTTCGCGTCATTGCGCCGGAACTGCCATTTGCATTGGAGTTGCACGAATATACACAGCCGAATGAATCTTTTATGGTGGGCGATTTGATGGTGACGGCATTTGCTGTCAGGCACACACTCCCCTGCTATGGATATCGTATGCATTTGCCACGTGCCGGCAAATTTGACCCCATTCGTGCAAAGGAAAACCATATCCCGGTAGCGGTATGGAGCACCCTGCAAAAAGGCAAGCCCATTACATATAATGGCATTTCTTATCAGCCACAACAGGTGCTTGGTGAACCAAGAAAAGGACTATCTGTAGTATACTGCACTGATACGCGTCCGCTGGAGCGCATTGCTACCATGGCACAGGATGCCGATCTGTTCATCTGTGAAGGAATGTACGGGGATGCATCCAAACAGGATAAAGCGTGCAAAACACTGCATATGACCTTCTCTGAAGCGGCACAGCTTGCAAAACAAGCAAAAGTAAAATCCATGTGGCTGACCCATTACAGTCCCTCTTTGCCCGAACCAACCGAATACCTTGCCGATGCACAGACGATTTTTGCTGCAACGCAATGTGGCAGCGATGGTCTGCGCACGACCCTCCGATTTGAAGAATAAGGATGATACAAGCATGGAACTACAATTTTCACTGCCACCACAGGTGACAAAAGCCATGGATTTGCTTGCGCATAACGGCTATGAATGCTATGCAGTAGGCGGCTGTGTCCGCGATACACTACGTGGCGTTGCTCCGCACGACTGGGATCTCACAACCAATGCTCACCCAGCACAAATGCAACAGTGCTTTGCAGGATATCACACCATTGAAACCGGTTTGCAGCATGGCACACTCACGGTCATGATGGATCATATGCCACTGGAGATCACCACCTACCGCATTGATGGTGCTTACACGGATCACCGTAGACCTGACAAAGTATCCTTTACCGACTCTGTCACTGACGATCTGGCAAGGCGTGATTTTACCGTCAACGCTATGGCATATCACCCAAAGTGTGGCTTGGTAGATCCCTTTGGCGGCAAAGACGATCTGCAACAAAAACGTATCGCTTGTGTGGGTAAACCATCGGAACGGTTTGATGAGGATGGTTTACGAATTCTGCGTGCGTTGCGGTTTGCCTCTGTGCTGCAGTTTTCCATCGACCCACAAACCGATGCAGCGATCCACCAACAGAAGGATTTGCTCAAGCATATCTCCGCAGAACGCATCTTTATGGAAATGACAAAAATGCTCTGCGGACAGGCTGCGGAACATATGCTGCTCGCCTACCCTGATGTCATTTGCACAGTATTGCCACAATTACAACCAATGGTTGGCTTCGATCAGCAGAATCCATATCACGACCACGATGTGTACACACACAGCTGTAAGGCAACGGCTGCCACCCCGGCAAACCCAATTCTACGCTGGGCAGCCTTCCTGCACGACAGTGGCAAGCCTCATACCTTCACCAAAGATGAACGAGGCGGGCATTTCTACGGTCATGCACAGGTCAGTGAGGATATTGCACGGCAGACACTGCATCAATTAAAAAGCGACCGAAAAACACTGGATGCGGTAGTCACACTGATACGCCATCATGATATGGTATTCAGCGGCAGTGTGAAACAAATCAAACGCATGGTAAATCGAATCGGGGATGAACGCACCGAACAGCTCATTCTGCTCCATCGCGCGGATGTATCTGCGCAGGCAGCGCATCTCGTTGCGGAACGCATAGCAGCTACGGATGCGTTGCTGCATACCCTCGCTGCGTTGCGACAACAAAACGCCTGTATGACCCTAAAAGATCTACAAATCAACGGCAAGGATTTGATTGCCATGGGCGTACAGGAGGGAAAACGCATCGGTGCGTGCTTGAATGCCATTATGAATGATGTACTGGATGAACGTCTGCCCAATGAGCGGAATACGCTGCTGACTGCTGCAAAACAGTATTTGCAGCAGATACATTCATGACAAATTCCGCTATTCTTATGCCGTATTCTGTTGGATTTGAAAAAATTGCTTGCAATCCCGCCGCAAATCCGTTATACTGAAAGCACAACATCAATCACGGGGGTACATATTATGAAAACCTTATATTTTATCACAGGCAGCCAAGACCTTTACGGCGAAAAGACCCTTGCACAGGCACAAAAAAATGGCAATGAAATAGCAGCATTCCTGAACAATGCCCTCAACGATACGGTGGAAATCAAAGCAACACCCATCGTACGCTGCGCAGATGAGGCCTTGCATCTCTGCACCCAAGCCACTGCCGACACGGAATGCATCGGCGTGATTTTGTGGATGCATACATTCTCCCCTGCAAAAATGTGGATCCGTGCATTGCAAGCATTGCAAAAGCCCATGGTACATCTGCACACCCAGTACAATGAAAAGCTTCCCTATAATACCATTGATATGGACTTCATGAATCTAAACCAATCTGCTCACGGGGACAGAGAATTTGGCTTCATCTGCACGCGCCTTGGCATCATCAGAGAAGTGATTGCAGGCTACTATCGCAATGAAAAAGTCATTGCACAATTGCGCCGTTTTTCTGAGGCAGCTCTGGCTGTGGATTACGGCAAACATTTGCGTGTGGCGATGTTTGGCAATAATATGCGCGATGTTGCCGTGACCGACGGAGATCGCGTAGAAAGCGAGATCCGCTTTGGTTGGAATGTCAACTACTACGGCATCGGCGACCTGACCGAACGAATCGCTGCTGTTACCGATACTGAAATCGATGCAAAAATGACTGAATACTCCGAAAAGTATACCATGGCAACCAACGACATCGCAGCAGTGAGAGAACAGGCAAAATATGAAATTGCGATGGAGCAATTCTTAACAAATGAACACATCCATGCATTTACGGATACCTTCCAAGATCTACATGGGTTGCGACAATTGCCGGGCATCTCGGTGCAAAATCTAATGGCAAAAGGCATCGGCTTTGGCCCTGAAGGTGATTACAAAACCGCTGCACTGAGTGCTGTACTCGGACGGATGGCAATGCATCGCGCAGGCGCGACCGGATTTATGGAGGACTACACCTACGATCTGTCCGCAGGCAATGAACTGGAATTGGCTGCCCATATGCTGGAGGTATCCCCGGTATTTGCTGCAACCAAACCTGAAATTCAAGTGCATCCGCTAGGCATTGGTGGCAAAGAAGCACCTGCCCGCTTGGTATTTGACGGCATTGCAGGAGATGGCATTGCGGTTTCTCTCGTGGATATGGGTGACCGTTTCCGTTTGGTGTGTGCTAAAATTCAACTGGTACAACAACCGGAACCGATGCCCAATCTACCTGTGGCACGCTTGATGTGGAAGCTGCTCCCTGATTTTACAACGGGCACTGCTGCGTGGATCTATGCAGGTGGCGCGCATCATGCTGTGGTATCCACAGCACTGGATATTGAGGATATCCGTTTGTTTGCAAAGCTGACAGACACAGAGTTGGTCATAATTGATGAATCTACAACACTCCATGCCTTTGAGCAGCAACTCACATTGCTTGATCTGACCGCCAAACTGAAAGGATAAGCATCATGAATAAAAAGCTTGCGATTGCCGAAGGGAAAACCTTTCTCGGCATAGAACTTGGCTCGACCCGTATCAAAGCAGTGCTGATCGGAGAAGACTTTTCCGTGCTCGCCAAGGGTTCCCACAACTGGGAAAATAAACTGGAAAACGGCTATTGGACTTACTCGATCGAGGATATCCACAAGGGGCTGAAAGCCTGCTATACCGATCTGTGCTGCGATGTGCAGAAACAATACGACCACAAGCTTACAACCATCGGGGCAATGGGTATTTCTGCCATGATGCACGGATATCTTGCGTTTGATGAAAATGATATCCTGCTGACACCCTTTCGTACATGGCGCAACACCACGACTGCTGAGGCTGCCACAAAGCTGACCACAGCACTACATTATCATATTCCGCAACGTTGGAGCATTGCACATCTTTATCAAGCAATCCTGGATAAAGAAGCACATATCCCACAAATTGCCCATGTGACCACTCTTGCCGGCTATGTCCATTATCTGCTGACAGGACATCGTTCCGTTGGCATCGGCGAAGCATCGGGAATCTTCCCTGTGGATCATTGTGGCTATGACGCAAAGCTTGCTGCAATTGCCGATCGAATGCTCGCGGATGCAGGTTTTCATTTATCTGTCAGTGAGGTCTTTCCGCAGGTACAGACTGCCGGAGAACAGGCAGGCGTTCTGACCGCAGAAGGTGCCGCATTTCTAGATGAAAGTGGCAATCTACAGGCGGGTATCCCGTTTTGCCCACCCGAAGGCGATGCAGGCACAGGCATGGTCGCATCCAATGCGATTACCGCCGGCAGTGGAAACATCTCATGCGGTACTTCTGTGTTTGCAATGCCCGTATTGCATCAGCCCTTGAAGGGCGTTTACCCGGAGATAGACATTGTGGCAACACCCGATGGTTCTCCGGTTGCCATGGTACACTGCAATAATGGCTGCTCTGAATTGGATCATTTTGTAAAGATGTTCGCAGAATTTTCTGCACTGGTTGGGCACCCCATCACAATGGATACTGCCTATGAGACGCTGTATCATCATGCCATGGAGCAGGGAACTCCCGACGCAGACGGCATCACAGCATATAACTTTCTCTCCGGTGAGCCGATTGCAGACATCGAAAACAGTAGCCCTGCATACTACCATCTGCCACAAAGCCATATGCTGCTGGCGGATTTTATGCGCGCACAGCTGATGTCGGTGTTTGCTACAGTGGGCATCGGTATGCAAAAATTGCGCGAAAAAGAAAACATACAGTTGGATACCATTACGGCACATGGCGGATTGTTTACGGTACGCGGTGCAGCGCAGCAAGTACTTGCCGATGCACTGGGTACGACCGTATCGGTTCACAAAACTGCCTCGGAAGGCGGCCCATGGGGTATGGCACTGCTTGCGGCATATATGCTTTGCAGTGAAGGGAAATCTCTGCCAAAATGGTTGCGGAACACAGTATTTGCCGATACGCCATGCATTACTGTAACACCGACGGAAATTGGCATGAAAGGATATCAAATGTATATGCAGCGTTACGAAGCCGGCTTACCCGCAATGCGCTGTCTGAATGGAGGCGATACATATGCTTGAACAGCTCAAAGAATCGGTATGCAAGGCAAATTTGTTGCTGCCGAAATATCATTTGGTAACATTTACCTGGGGCAATGTTTCCGCTATTGATCGTGCAAGTGGTCTGGTAGTGATAAAGCCTTCAGGTGTGGAATACGATAATATGCACCCTGAGGATATGGTTGTGGTATCTCTGACAGATGGCAGCGTGGTAGAAGGCAGATACCGTCCCTCAAGCGATACGCCAACTCATCTTGCGCTGTACTCTGCTTTTGCCGATATCGGCGGCATCGTGCATACACACAGCCGCTGGGCAACCTCCTTTGCACAAGCAGGACTTGGTTTGCAAGCAATGGGCACAACTCATGCAGATTATTTCTATGGCGAGATCCCCTGCACGCGTGATATGACCACAGAAGAAATCGCCAATGCCTATGAACACGAAACCGGTTCCGTCATCATCGAAGCGTTTACCCATAAAGATCCAAATGCCGTTCCTGCGGTACTGGTCAAAAACCACGGGCCATTTGCATGGGGCAAGAATGCCGAGGACGCAGTATATCATGCAGTGGTATTGGAAGAAATCGCATTTATGAATTACCATGCAAAAATGCTTGCCCCTGATTGCAGCATCATACAACAGACCTTGCTGGACAAGCATTATCTGCGCAAGCATGGAAAAAATGCCTACTATGGACAAAAATAAAACATTCCGGTTGAAAAATAGATACAAAAAGCTGTTTTACGGCATAGGATTGACAGAATTATATCCTGCGATCTAAAATATGTCGTTACTGTTCTTGGTTCTATTAGTGCAAGCAATATCATATACACTGACTGGCATCCGACTTTGATGCAGAAAGGTACAAAGACAACTGTCTCAGAGATACTCTTCTGAGACGGTTGCTTTCACTACCGGCAACAGACTGTACCAATTTTTGTGCCGCAAACACTTGACAAAGAATTTTTTTTTGTGTATAATAGAACCGTTGGTTTGTATCATGTGGAATGTGTCACAAACGACAATTGCGTATGCGCCTGTGGTGAAATTGGCATACACGTTGGATTTAGGTTCCAATTCTGAAAGGAGTGCAGGTTCAAGTCCTGTCAGGCGCATCATATCTGTTATACAAAATAGATGACAGCTTTTGCAAAAATATTACTAATCTATCAAAATTTGCACAGACTTATATTAAAATAAAGCAAATACTAAAATGGGGGCTATTAATGGAGACTATTATGAGAAAATCTGTATTTATTATTTTAGTATTTGAAATTGTAGCTTTATTGATTACAGGTTGTGGCAATGATGAAGAAAACGGAACGTATTACCCAAGTCGTTCCGAAATGCAAACGAATTTAGAAAATTTAGATTATGACGTATCAGTTGAAAATGTCCCTGATGATAATTATTCCGGAACACACCTTTATGCCACAAAAAATAACGAATATATGGATTTTTATTGGCTAGATGACAGTAAGAGTGTAGATGAAATTTCTGGGCTGCTGGAAAGAAAACATACTAATTATGACAAATTTGTCATCATAAAAGACGACGGCAAATTTGGAACGCTGGTATTCTGTGGAACAGAATTAGCAGTTAAAGACGCTGGGGTAACAATAGTTGATGTAAAGGTTAAAGTTTAACTGCAAACGAGATATCTTCTCGATAAATCGGAATTTTCAAGAGGCAACTTATGAGATTGGATCGTGGAATAAGCCTTACGAAGAAAAGAATTCATAAATTCTGATCTTTTTCAACTTTTGAACATAGATCACATAGCCGTCTGTGACTAACAATCACAGACGGCTTTTTTCATACCCAAAAACGAAAGGAGTTTTGAGAATGATAAGATATTTCGAGGCTTTCGCAGGTCTCGGCGCATTCCGTTCGGCTTTTGAAAAGGTCGGCGGTTTCGAGTGCGTCGGATGGTGCGAAATTGACCGCTATGCGCAGAAGGCTTACAGAGCCTTGTATGACACAGGAGGCGAAAAATTCTATGAGGACATCACAAAAATCGATTACGGAGGTATGCCGGATTTTGATTTGCTCGTTGGAGGACCATGCTGCCAGTCCTTCAGCGTCGCAGGGCAGCGCAGAGCTTTTGAGGATGATCGAGGAACCCTGTTTTTCGACTTTGTAGGCTGCAACGGAAAAATCATGCAAGCTGTAGCACCACCATGCGTTATCGCTGCTGTCGCAGATGCTGA
>CAYMOJ010000014.1:0-43261 GCA_964392175.1 uncultured Ruminococcus sp. | reverse complement strand
AATCTTTCTTGTTTTTTCTCTTTTTGGGTCTCACATCATTGACATATGGACATTTGACACCAAAAAGCGAAAGTCCGGAGGCGATTCCGGACTTTATGATTAGGATTCTGCTTCTGATTGCTTGTCGATATGTTCGTGCCATGTGCCCATGCGATAAAAAATCACAGAGAGTACCGTGGCAACCGTCCAGCTAATCGGCCACGCCATCCAGATACCGGTTGGTCCCATGAACCGTGAAAAGATCCATGCGAGCAGCACACGCATGAAAAGATCCACCAATGTTGCAATCATAAAAAGTCCCATGCTGCCACTACCACGGAGAATGCCATCCGCCAAAACCTTGATACAAATCACTACAAAGCATGGCGAAGTGATACACATGAAGTTCCGCGCGGTCTGCAAGGCGAGTTCACTGCTCTCCTTATTCAGAAACAATCGCAGCAGCGCGTTGCCGCCCAGAAGATACACTGTTGTAAAAATCAGCGCAATGGCGCAGACCATTTTCACTGCCGCACGGAAGCCTTCTTTAACACGGTCGGGCAGCCCCGCACCGAGATTTTGCGCCGTAAAGCCGGACATTCCTGTTCCGGCGTTATTAAAGCAGGTAATGGCAAAGGTATTCAGCTTGATGGCGGCTGTATAGCCCGCAATCACTGCGGAACCGTAAGGATTGATAAAGGTCTGGATAATGAGATTGCCCACTGAGATGAAGCTTTGCTGCAAAATGGCGGGGATCGACATCGCGATCATATCTTTGAGCTCCTTAGCTGCAAAGAGTACCGCACCCTTGCTTTGGGGTATTTGACCAATGCGCCGCAGAATCAGGAAAAAGGCAATGATACAAGCAAATGCCTGCGCGATAAAAGTTGCCCAGGCAAGACCCGGTACACCCTGCTTCCACACAACAACAAACAACAGATCCAGCGCAATGTTGCTGAAAGACGAAAACATCAGCAGATACAACGGTGTTTTACTATCACCCAGGCTACTGAACAATGCCGTGATGATATTGTACATGAATACAAAAACGAATCCGCCGGTATAAATGCGCAGATACCGCTCGCCCTCACTGAAAATATCCGAAGGGGTATTGACCAACCGCATGAGAAACGGACTGCCTGCCACGCCGACCACGGTCAACAATAACGAGAGTATCGTACCGAAGATCAGTGCAGTTGTCATGCATGAACGCACACGCATGAAATCTTTTCTGCCGAACAGATTGCCCAGCACCACGCCAACGCCAATCTGTGCACCAACAGCTACCGCCATAAATAGCATGGTGATGGCATAGCTTGCACCGATCGCTGCCAGTGCCTGTTCCCCGATATATATGCCTGCAATTGCGGTATCTGCAATGTTATACAGCTGCTGAAAAAATACACTGAAGAACAACGGCAGGGTATAGCGTATCAGCACTTTGCCGGGTTGCCCCTGTGTTAAATCCTTCACCGATGCCATAATTTAGGACTTCCTTTCTTAAATGAGTCACATTTACCATGCTCATGCTATCTGTTTAGTGCCCTTTTTTGGAAAGCAACCACTCTTTCAAGCGTCTGTACTGCTTTTTGACGCTTGTAAACAATTTCTTTTGTTCCTCTTTGAGCAAAACGAGCGTACGGGTATCTGATGGAAACCACAGCCGTAGCAGCACAATGGCGATGCCCACGGTCAGGATTTTTTCCGGTGTGCCGGGCAACCAAAGCAATCCCAGATAGACAGAAGCAAAATTGCGCAGCCAATCGATCTCAAAATATACAGCTGCGCCCAGTGCGCAATATGACCATCCGTTGGTGATGAACCATCCGACTGCCAGGCAAAGCAACAGTCGGGGATTGGTCAATGCACCAAACCATTCTTTCCATTTTTTTCGTTTTTCAGGTTTCATGATGTTTGCGTATCGGACATCTCCGTAGATTGCTCTTCATCGGCAACCGGCTCTGATTTGGTTACAATAGGAATAAATGCTGCCGCCAACCGATTTTTACCGCGACGATACACATAGATCCAACCAACGCCACAAAAGACCGTGGCACCAATGAAATTCACAAATAGATCCTCAATAGTATCAATTAGACCGATATCAAGATAACCGTCAATGACATAAGTGGTGCCGTCGGCAATTTCAATGGTAGTTTTGGTGATATCGTGTACAGGAATGGGGATATTGCTTTGCGTTTCATCCAGTGTGACGGATTGAAATTCGGTGATAACACGATCTTTCTGCATATCCAATCCAAGAAACCGATCGGCACTGAACTCGAAAAACTCCCAAGCGATGCCGATGGTCATGGAAAAGCAAAATGCCACCACAGCCTGAAACATCGGAGAAAGTGCAAACCGAAAGCGGCCGTTTTCATTTAGCAGATCCACCAGGCAGAATCCGAATGCCGCAAACAGAAATCCATTGACTGTATGCAGCATCTTATCCCAGAAAGGATACTGGATGTAGAAGCAAGCGATCTCTCCCAAAATCTGTGCACAGAAAATGAACACGAGTACGGTATTTTCCAGCGCACTGGGCAGTTGGATCTGCAACTTTTTTTCAACAAATGTGGGTGCCATAAACAGCAGCAATGTCAGCAAACAGTTGAAAAAGTTCTCCCACTGCTGACGCAGCACACACCAAACCGCAACTAAGATCACCAGAATACGCAGCGCAGACCATACAATAAAAGTCGTGCGCTTCTGGCGGATCTGTTCATGCAGTTCTTTCCATGTAGATTGTTTTGCCGACTTGCTTTTTCTCTTTGCGTTTTTCATGATGCGGTTCCTCCTGAATATTGCCATCAATTGCGATTACCGTTCAATCATACACTATGTGATATATTATGTTGCTTGCGGGCAGTCATGCAAGAATAAATAAAAAAGACAGGACGAAGATATCCTGTCGCTCGAAATAAAATAAAATCAATGTGTGTAGAACAAAAGAAAGGAGACAACAAAACGAGTGTAAATACTACTATTTACACCATCGTTATTATACAACAATATCGCCGATTCGTCAACCGTTTTTTTGCATTTTGTCATTTCGCCTTTCGATTTTCGTCAATTTGCACAAAAATTGAGAAAATAATTGTGCAATTATGCGCCTCATCATGAGAATGTACAGACACTATGCGAACTTCCGTTGGAAAATTCGTTGAAAATCGAGTATTTCTCTTTACAAGTTGCGCGGAATGTGCTATAATAAATAGGTGAAGTTCTGCGTACAGCTTCCCGTGTGGCGTTTTTCATGTGCGTTTCCAGCCGCAAACGGATGTCGCAGGCCCCATACTATAATATTCTGTTAGGAGGATTTTTTCTCATGGCACCTATCACTCGCAAGAAGAAGACCATGGACGGCAACAACGCTGCAGCGTATGTGTCCTATGCCTTCACGGAAGTTGCCGGTATCTACCCGATCACACCTTCCAGCCCCATGGCAGACTACGTTGACCAATGGTCTGCACAAGGTGTAAAAAACATCTTCGGTACCACCGTTCAGGTTGAGGAGATGCAGTCTGAGGCAGGCGCAGCAGGTACCGTTCACGGCTCTCTGAACGCAGGCGCTCTGACCACCACCTACACCGCATCTCAGGGTCTGCTCCTGATGATCCCCAATATGTACAAGATTGCCGGTGAGCTGCTGCCCAGTGTGTTCCATGTTTCCGCACGCTGCGTTGCATCTCATGCTCTGAACATTTTCGGTGACCACTCCGATGTTTATGCCTGCCGCCAGACCGGCTTTGCAATGCTGGCCGAAACCAACCCTCAGGAAGTAATGGATCTGGCTGCTGTCGCACATCTGGCTACCATTAAGAGCCGTGTGCCTTTCATCAACTTCTTCGATGGCTTCCGCACCTCCCATGAGTTGCAGAAGATCCAGGTCTGGGATTACGAAGACCTGAAGGAAATGACCGATATGGACGCTGTCAAGGCGTTCCGTAAGCGTGCCCTGAACCCCGATCATCCCACCATGCGTGGTTCTCACGAAAATGGCGATATCTTCTTCCAGCACCGCGAAGCTTGCAACGCTTACTATGATGCGGTTCCCGGAATTGTTGAAGAGTATATGGGGAAGGTCAACGAAAAGCTGGGCACCAACTATCAGCTGTTTAACTACTACGGTGCAGAAGATGCTGACCGTGTGATCGTTGCAATGGGCTCTATCTGCGATGTGGCGGAAGAAGTCATCGATTACCTCAACGCTCACGGCGAAAAAGTCGGTCTGGTAAAGGTTCGTCTGTATCGTCCTTTTGCAGCAGAGAAGTTCGTTGCTGCGCTCCCCGCAACCGTGAAAAAGGTCGCTGTCCTGGACAGAACCAAGGAGCCCGGTGCTCTGGGTGAGCCTCTGTATCTGGATGCCGTTGCAGCTCTGGCAGCAGCCGGCAAGGAAGTCAAGATCATTGGCGGTCGCTATGGTCTGGGCTCTAAGGATACACCTCCCGCAAGCGTGTTCGCAGTATTTGCAGAGCTGGCGAAGGATGCCCCCAAGGCACAGTTCACCATCGGTATCAACGATGATGTGACCATGCTCTCTCTGCCCGAGGTTGAAGCGCCCAACACCGCAGCAGAAGGCACCATTGAGTGCAAGTTCTGGGGTCTGGGTGGCGACGGTACCGTTGGTGCAAACAAAGACTCCATCAAGATCATCGGCGACCACACTGATAAGTTCGTGCAGGCATACTTCCAGTATGACTCTAAAAAAACCGGTGGTATTACCATCTCTCACCTGCGCTTTGGCGATAAGCCGATCAAGAGCCCCTATTATATCAACAAGGCCGATTTCGTTGCCTGCCATAACCCCTCCTATGTGCTGAAGGGCTATAAGATGGTCAACGACGTGAAGCCCGGTGGCGTGTTCTTGATCAATTGCCAGTGGACTGCCGAGGAGCTTTCTCAGCACCTGAATGCTGAAACGAAGCGCTACATCGCAAAGAACAATATTCAGCTGTATATCGTGAATGCCATTGATATTGCCGCAGAAATCGGTCTGGGCAAGCGTACCAATACCGTTCTGCAATCTGCCTTCTTCTCCCTCTCTAAGGTTCTGCCCCCCGAGGAAGCCATTGGCTATATGAAGGAAAAAGCACAGAAGTTCATGAAGAAGGGTATCGAAATCGTTCAGATGAACGAAAAGGCAATTGACGCCGGCGCGACTGCTTATGTCAAGGTCGATGTACCCGCTGATTGGGCAAATGCTGTGGATGAGCCTGTTGCTACCAACGAGAACGGCCCCGCAAAGCTGGTCAAGATGGTCAACGGCATCATGAATCCTGTCGGCAAGATGGACGGCGATGCACTGCCTGTTTCTGCTTTCGTGGATCATGCTGACGGTACCTTTGAGCAGGGTGCTTCCGCATATGAGAAGCGCGGTGTCGCTGTTATGGTTCCCGAGTGGAATGCTGACACCTGTGCAAAGTGCAACCGTTGCTCCTTTGTATGTCCTCACGCAACCATCCGTCCCTTTGCACTGAATGCTGATGAAGCCGCAAATGCCCCCGAAGTTACCAAGCTGGCTGAAAAGCCCATCGTTAAGACCGATTACAAGTACACGCTGGCAATTTCCCCCATGGATTGTATGGGTTGTGGCGTCTGCGTTGGCGTGTGCCCCACCAACTCCCTGAAGATGGTCAGCAGAGAGTCCCAGGAAGCACAGCAGGCTGCATTTGATTACTGTGTTGCAAAGGTTTCCGAGAAGCCCGAGGTTGCTAGCAATGCTACCGTCATCAGCAGCCAGTACAAGAAGCCACTGCTCGAGTTCTCCGGCTCCTGCGCAGGTTGTGCCGAAACCGCTTACGCTCGCCTGATCACCCAGCTGTTCGGCGACAGAATGTATATCTCCAATGCAACCGGTTGCTCCTCTATCTGGGGTGGCCCTGCTGCAACATCTCCTTACACCACCGATGCCAATGGCAGAGGCCCCGCATGGGCAAACTCTCTGTTTGAGGATAATGCCGAGCACGGTCTGGGTATGTACCTGGGTCAAAAGGCGGTTCGTACACGCCTGATCGGTAAAGTCAAGAACATTCTTGATAGCGCAGAAGCACCTGCCGCACTGAAGGCTGCTGCGCAGCAGTATCTCGATACCGTCAACGACGGCGATGCAAACAGTGCCGCTACCGAAGCTCTGATCGCTGAGGTTGCAAAGGTTGCTGATCAGTGTGAGAACTGCGCAGATATCTACGAGAATCGCGAATACCTCTCCAAGAAGTCTGTCTGGATCTTCGGCGGTGACGGTTGGGCATATGATATCGGCTTCGGTGGTCTGGATCATGTTCTGGCAACCGGCGAGGATGTCAATATCATGGTGTTCGATACCGAGGTTTACTCCAACACCGGTGGTCAAGCTTCCAAGGCTTCCAACATCGGTCAGGTTGCACAGTTTGCAGCCGCCGGCAAGGCAATTGCCAAGAAGCGTCTGGCCGATATTGCAATGAGCTACGGCTACATCTATGTTGCACAAATCGCTATGGGTGCTGATATGAATCAGACCCTGAAGGCAATCAAAGAGGCCGAAGCTTATCATGGCCCGTCCCTCATCATCGGCTACGCTCCCTGCGAGATGCACTCCATCAAGGGCGGTATGCAGAACTGCCAGAAGGAAATGCAACGCGCTGTTGAGTGTGGCTATTGGAACAACTTCCGCTACGATCCCAGACTGGTTGAGCAGGGCAAGAATCCGTTCACTCTGGATTCTAAGGCTCCCACCGCTTCTTACCAGGATTTCATCATGGGCGAAGCTCGTTATAGCGCACTAACCCGTTCCTTCCCTGAGCGTGCAAAGGAACTGTTTGCACAGGCTGAACAGGCTGCAAACAACCGCTATGCTCAGCTGGCTGCTCTCGCTGGCAAGTAATTGTCGCAAGAAAGCAAACAAACGCATCAGCAAAGCCTCCGTGGATATGATGTCCACGGAGGCTTTTGATTTCATCCAATATATTATGGAAATACCACGCAGTGTAAGGAAGATCGCCTTGTTTCTACGCAAGCTTATCCCAGGCTGTGATGCATATCCAGCACAATTACTTGCGAATCATTTCCATGTAAGGTAACGGCTCGAAACCACTCTTCTTGTACACATACACCGCACGCTCGTTTTCTTCTTCCACCTCAAGACGAATGACTGCATCGGGGTATTGTTCTGCCACAAACTGCAAAAACTGTTGCCCAATGCCCATCCCACGAAACGCAGGCTGAATGTATAAGTCCTCAACCCAAATGCAGGGCTTGCCAAACTCGGTGGAAAAACTTTTCGCAAGCATCGCATAGCCCATCAGTGTAGTGCCATGATCGAACACATAGCCCTCCAGATAGGGACTCGCACTAAGGCAATTTTCCACATCGTTGCGAAAAATCTCTGCGGAGCCATCGGTGTGTACCGCCGACGAACGATAAAACACCTCCATCATCTGCAACACTGCCTGCTTGTCTCCTTGTTGCATGGTTCTGATCTGCATCATTGCTACCTGCCTTTCTTTGTGCATATCATAAATACTGTGCTTGCTGTCTTTCACATAGAAAAATCAGGGGGTGTATTCCGGATCATATTCTGCAATGTCAGGCAGATTTCGATACAATTCGCCACAATCCATCCCATAGCCAATCACAAAACGATCCTCAATGGTAAACAGTGCATGATCCGCATGGAGATCTACTTCCCTGCGACTGGGTTTATCCAGCAATGTCACAATCTTCAATGAAAGCGGATCTCTCTGCAAAAGTAGTTTTTTTAGTGCCGAGAGTGTTCTGCCGGTATCCACAATATCCTCTACAATGATCACATGATATTGACGGATATCCTGCTCCAGATCCAACAAAATCGTTACCTCTCCACTGGAAACCGTGCCGTCAAAATAACTTTTCACGCGCATAAAACCGATTTCACAAGGGATGGTCAGCGCGCGACAAAAGTCTGCCAAGAATACAAATGCCCCCTTTAGTACAGTCACAAGCAACAGTGGCTTACCATCGTATTCCGTACTGATCTGTTTGCCGATTTCGGCAATGCGCTTTTCGATTTCTGCATGAGGAATCAAGACCTGCTTGATCCTACCGTAGTATTCCTGTGTGTGCACAACGATATCGCTCCTTTCTGTGCCGGAATTTTTCCCTTTTATTCTAGCAGATTTTCCCCACATTGTCAAGAAACGGCAAATGCGTATCACATACTACCAAGTAAGTACACAAGGAAACGAAAAAAAGCAGTGACTTCTCCGAATTCCAAAAAAAAATGCAAATAGGGCTTTCTTTTTTGCGCAAAATTATGTATAATAGAAGGTGGAAGATTCTTTTCAGGCAATACAGCAAGGAGATAATGTGTATGAATCAGATGTATGAAGGCTGGAACGGATTTGAAAAAGGAACATGGGTAAACGAAATCGCTGTGCGCAGCTTTATTCGCCACAACTTTACCCAGTATGACGGCACAGAGGATTTCCTTTGTGGCCCAACGCAGCGCACCAAAGAGCTTTGGGCACAGGTGATGGAGCTTTCTCGCCAAGAACGCGAGGCAGGCGGCGTGTTGGATATGGACACAAAAATCATCTCTACGATCACTTCTCACGGGCCCGGGTATCTGGATAAGGACAAGGAGCAGATCGTGGGCTTTCAGACAGACAAGCCCTTTAAGCGCGCCCTGATGCCCTACGGCGGTATTCGTATGGCGGAAAAGGCTTGCCGTGACCACGGCTATACCATTGATCCGCAGGTCAAGGAGTTCTTCACTTTGCACCGCAAAACCCACAATGCAGGTGTATTTGATGCCTATACACCCGAAATGCGTGCTTGCCGCTCCAGTCATATTATCACGGGTCTGCCCGATGCTTACGGCCGTGGCAGAATTATCGGTGACTATCGCAGAGTGGCACTGTACGGCGTGGATAGGCTCATTGAGGATAAGGAAGAACAAAAGCGCACCACCCGTTCTGCAATGTATTCGCAGGTGATCCGCGACCGCGAAGAGCTGGCAGAACAGATCCGCGCGCTACAGGATCTGAAAACCATGGCCGCAAGCTACGGCTTTGATATCTCAAAGCCGGCACGCAATACCAAAGAAGCGATCCAGTGGCTGTATTTTGGGTATTTGGCAGCAGTCAAGGAACAAAACGGCGCGGCAATGTCCCTGGGCAGAACCTCCACATTCCTGGATATCTACGCGGAGCGTGATCTGAAAAATGGTGTCTTTACCGAATCGGAAATTCAGGAAATGGTTGACCACTTTATCATGAAGCTGCGCTTGATCAAGTTTGCACGTACCCCCGAATATAACGCGCTGTTTTCAGGAGACCCGCAGTGGGTCACAGAATCTATTGCAGGTATCGGCATTGATGGCCGCCATATGGTCACGAAGATGTCTTACCGCTACCTGCATACGTTGGAAAACCTCGGTGCTGCGCCGGAGCCAAATCTGACGGTGCTGTGGTCACCCCGTTTGCCCGATCATTTCAAACGATTCTGCGCCAGGATCTCTATCGAAACTTCGTCAATTCAGTACGAAAATGATGATCTGATGCGCATTCTGCATGGTGATGATTATGCCATTGCCTGCTGCGTATCTTCCATGAAGGTCGGCAAGGAGATGCAGTTCTTCGGTGCAAGAGCTAACCTGGCAAAGTGTCTGCTGTATGCCATTAACGGTGGCATTGATGAAATCACCGGCAAACAGGTTGCCCCCGAATACAGACCCATCACATCTGAATATCTGGACTATGACGAAGTGATGAAAAAATATGATGATATGATGCACTGGCTAGCCGGCGTATATGTGAACACGCTGAATATCATCCATTATATGCACGATAAATACTGCTACGAAAAGCTGCAAATGGCACTGCATGATAAAAATGTCACGCGTTGGTTTGCAACCGGCATTGCAGGGCTTTCCGTCGTGGCTGATTCCCTCTCTGCCATCAAATATGCCAAAGTCAAGGTCATTCGCGATGAAAACGGTCTTGCAGTGGATTATGAGGTAGAGGGCGACTTCCCGAAATATGGCAACGATGATGACCGCGTTGATCAGATCGCGTACGACATCGTACACCGCTTTATGGAGCATATTCGCAAAAACCACACCTATCGTGATGGTATCCCCACCACTTCAATTTTAACCATTACCTCCAATGTGGTATATGGCAAGAATACAGGCTCTACCCCTGACGGACGCAAAAAGGGTGAGCCATTTGCACCGGGCGCGAATCCCATGCACCGTCGCGATACCCATGGCGCAGTCGCTTCGTTGGCATCAGTTTCCAAACTGCCCTTTAAAGATGCACAGGACGGCATCTCCAATACGTTCTCTATCGTCCCCGGTGCGTTGGGGCAGGATGACCACATCTTTACGGATGATCTTGTCATCAACTTTGATTGCACAAACGGTGCTTGCATGACCCCCACCATGTTTGACGGACTGGATACCAACGAAACCGAATCTTAAACGATTTTTACCGCGAAAGGAGCAAGATCATGGCTGCAACACAAAAGCAAATCGATAATCTGGTGGCACTGCTGGATGCTTACGCACAAAAAGGTGGGCATCACCTGAATGTGAACGTCTTTTCCAAAGAAACGCTTCTGGACGCACAGGCACACCCTGAAAAATATCCACAGCTCACTGTACGCGTCAGTGGCTATGCAGTGAATTTCATCAAGCTGACCAAAGAACAGCAAGATGAGGTCATTTCCCGTACCTTCCACGATGCCATGTGATCGCCATGAAAGGAAGAATCCACTCCATTGAGAGCTTCGGCACTGTCGATGGCCCAGGCGTGCGCTATGTGATATTCATGCAGGGCTGCCCTATGCGCTGTCAATATTGTCATAATCCCGATACTTGGGAAATACACGGTGGCACGGAATACACCGTGGAGGAAATTCTGGAAGCATACAGCAAAAACCGCCCGTTTTATAAGACGGGCGGTATCACTGTAACCGGCGGTGAGCCACTGCTACAGCTGGATTTTCTCATTGCGCTGTTTACTGCCGCAAAACAAGCAGGTATACATACTTGTATCGATACCTCAGGGGCAGTGTTTATGCCCAATGATACAGTGCAGCAGGAAAAAATGAATCGCTTAACAGCGGTTACTGACCTTGTGTTGCTGGATATCAAGCACACCGATCAAAAGGCACACAGAACACTGACAGGCATGGACAATGCACAGATCTTTGCTTTTGCAAAATATTTGGAACAGCGGGAAATCCCCATTTGGGTGCGCAGAGTAGTCGTGCCGAATCTGACCGACGATCCTATGGAGTTGGAACAGCTGGGAAGATTCATTGGCAGCCTGCGTAATCTGCAAGCCTTGGATGTGATCCCTTACCACACCATGGGCAAAGTCAAATATACCGCCATGGATATCCCCTACCCGTTGGAGGGCGTACCTGCCCTTGCCAAAGAAGCAGCTATACAAGCAAAAACACACATCCTACGAGGGATACAAGCGGTGCGCACCTAACATAACACCGCACAAAATCTGCCACAGAAGGGGAGCATACTCGTGGAAATCCTTGAACAGCTACTGGATATGCAGGATCTGCAATATAAAGCGTTTCACAAAAACTTAGTGCCCGATATTCCCCATGCGTGCATCATCGGGGTGCGAATGCCAAAGCTGCACGCATTGGCGAAATCTTTGCAAAATACACCGCAGGCGGCTGATTTTTTACAGAAGCTACCGCATTGCTATTACGAGGAGTACAATCTGCACGGGCTGTTGGTCGCACAAATGCTTGATTTTGATCGCTGTGTTGCTGCGCTGAATCATCTGCTGCCCTATGTGGACAACTGGTGCACCTGCGATTTGATCCGTCCAAAATGCTTTGCAACCCATCATCAGGCACTGCTGCCGGAGATCCGCCGCTGGCTTGCTGATAGCAAACCGTTTACCATTCGTTTTGGCATAGAAATGCTCATGGTACATTTTCTGGAGGCAGATTACCATCCCATGCAGCTCGAAATGGTTGCAGTACATGGCGATCACGACCATTACTATGTACGCATGATGATCGCATGGTATTTTGCTACAGCACTTGCAAAGCAACCACAAACAACATTGCCATATTTGATAGAGCAACGCTTGCCCAAATGGGTACACAACAAAACGATCCAGAAAGCGATCGAAAGCTACCGTATTCCGAATGAAATGAAAGACACACTGCGCACATTACGGATACGATAACGCAACAGATATCTTTTCGCGTGGCATTGGCTTTCGCAACAAGCAGTTGCTTGCTTTTTTCCCACAAGATATGCTACAATGAAAGCATATCAAACAAGGGAGGATACCATTATGGAAACAAAAACCGTTCTTCTGGAACTTCGCATCAAACATGGATTCTCGCAGGATCAGCTTGCTGAAAAGGTATTTGTCACACGTCAGGCGGTTTCCCGTTGGGAAAACGGCGAAACCGTGCCAAACACCGAAACACTGAAACTGCTTTCCAAGCTGTACGATGTGTCGATCAACACACTGCTCGGCTCACCCATGAAACTGATCTGCCAATGCTGTGGAATGCCTCTTGAGGATGGCAATATTTCTAAAGAAAAAGACGGCTGCTTCAACGAGCATTACTGCAAGTGGTGCTATGCCGATGGCGAATATATGTATAGCAATATGGATGACCTGATTGATGTATGTGCGCAATCTATGGCAAACGATCAATTTTCAGAAGAAGATATCAAAAACCATTTGCGCGAGACGCTGCCGAAACTGGATTACTGGAAACACTATCAGGCACTTGGCGGCGATCACAAATTTGAGGAGTTTAAGCAAACTCTCATAGCAGAAATCAATGCGCTGCATATTGAGGGAATGCCACAGCTTACCAGGCTGAATGCACTGGTGGGCAGCTACGTCAATTTGACATACCGGCTGCCAAACGGAAATATGGTCAAGTTTTTGGATGATCAAGCCACCTATCTCGGGAATCAATTAGCGTGTGAATTTGGCGGTGATCGATGCTTCGGGGTACTCGCGAATATGGAGTTTATTCTGGTTTCCACTTATGAACAGGACGGCAAAAATCCGGAGTTGGTCATTTTCAAAAAGAGATAAATACTTTCCGAAAGATCCTACCAAAGGGGAAAAATCATGCCGAATATGATTGAAATCACCAATTTTGCCGCCACGGAGCTGGACGTTTATGCCCGACTTTCTGAAACGCAACTGATGCATTACTACGAGCCACAGACAGGCATATTCATTGCGGAAAGTCCCAAGGTCATTTGCCGTGCGATGGACGCAGGTTTTGAGCCTATCTCCATGCTGATGGAGCGCAAACATATCGAAACTCAGGCAAAAGAGATCCTTGCGCGCTGTGGGGATATCCCTGTATTTATCGCCGATGCGCCTGTCATCACGCAGCTGACAGGCTATACCATGGCAAGGGGAGCGTTGTGTGCCATGAAGCGCAAGCCTCTGCCCTCCGTGGAAGAGGTATGCCATGGTGCAAAACGCATTGCTGTACTGGAAAACATCATGAACTCCACAAATATTGGTGCGATTTTCCGTTCGGCTGCCGCATTGAATATGGATGCGGTACTACTTACTCCTGCTTGCAGTGATCCGTTATACCGCCGTGCGGTGCGAGTAAGTATGGGCACAGTATTTCAAGTGCCATGGACTTACATCGGAAAAAATGCTGCTGATTGGCCGCAAAGGGGCATTGCACAATTGCAACGATTGGGATTCCGAACCGCTGCAATGGCACTGCGTGATGATACCATTCGCATAGATGATCCCCGCCTTGCACAAACAGAACAGCTCGCTATTGTGTTGGGCACCGAAGGCGACGGCCTTGCCGATGCAACCATCGCGGACTGCGATTATACTGTCAAGATCCCCATGACGCACAACGTAGACTCGTTGAATGTTGCAGCTGCCGGTGCAGTAGCGTTCTGGGAACTGGGCAATCTCAAACGCGAATAATCCCATGCAAAAGCAAACGAGGCTGATGTACCACATCAACCTCGTTTTTCATTGTATTTGTGGAAGGATCAATCACCAAAGGATACACCCAACCGCTTTGCGGTCTGTACCAACTGCCCCTTGGGATCCACAAATTTGGTCAGCCCGGCAATGTCCTCCAGTTTATTGGAAGTAACCTTTCCACCTACCATCGCAACGGTTCTGCCATATTTCTCCTGCTGGATCAGCTTTGCGGCGTGTACTCCGAACTTTGTTGCAAGGATACGGTCATACGCACTGGGTGATCCGCCACGCAACATATGCCCCGGCACACAAATTCTGGTATCAATGCCGGTACCTGCCTGAATCTGCGCTGCAATACGAGAGGTTGCCGTAATGATGCCCGCTTCCTCGCGTTTTTTTGCTCTGTCCTTTTTCTTCAGCATGGCTTCTTTCTGGTCAAACACGCCCTCTGCTACCGCGATGATGGAGAACGACTTGCCCTTTGCAGAACGCTTCATCACAGCTTCACAAACGGTATCGATATCATAGGGGATCTCAGGGATCAGGATGATATCTGCACCGCCGGCAATCCCGGCATTCAGGGTCAGCCATCCTGCTTTATTGCCCATGATCTCGCACACGAGAATGCGACTGTGCGATGCAGCGGTGGTATGCAAACGATCAATGGCATCGGTAGCAATATCTACCGCAGTATGAAAGCCGAACGTCACATCCGTGCCATAGATATCGTTATCAATGGTTTTGGGCAGACCGATCACATTCAAACCCTCACTCGCAAGCAGCTGCGAGGTTTTATGCGTACCATTGCCACCTAATGTCAACAAGCAATCCAGCTTTTGCTTTTTGTATGTTTCCTTCATGCTCTGCACCTTGTCCACATTATCGCTGCCGATGACGGTCATCATCTTAAACGGTTGGCGCTTGGTACCCAGAATCGTACCGCCTTGCGTTAAAATACCGGAAAAATCCGAGGGATGCATTTCTTTGCACATATTGTGGATCAGACCGTAATAGCCGTTGGAAATGCCTACAATTTCAACTTTATCCTCACCCATCATTTCGAAGCAAGCCTTTGCCACGCCGCGAATGGTTGCATTCAAACCGGGGCAATCGCCACCGCTGGTTAAAATACCAATTCTTTTTTTCATTGGATCTCGTCCTTTCTGTGGTATTATCTGTAGTATATGCAGGATTGTTTACTGCATTATGAGAGATGCTACATCCACATTATACCAGTATTATCCGTAAATGTCAATGGATTTTTACAAATCAAAGGCGAATTTTGCGACAAATTTCACAAAGTTTTCACAGCCCTCTGTTATAATTTCCTGTGATATGGTATGATTATCCTGTACCATTGTATGATAAAATGCAACACTGTTGCGAAAGGAGCCGAATATGAAACTGCTGATCGTGGATGACGAGATCAATATCCGCCGTGTGGTGCGCGAATACGCCGAATTTGAAGGCTATACCGTCTCTGAAGCCGGTGATGGTATGGAAGCGGTCAATCTAGTGAAGAATGAAGAGTTTGATGTCATTATTATGGATATCATGATGCCCAGACTGGATGGCTTTTCTGCTTGTAAAGAGATCCGCAAACAGAAGAATACGCCTATCATCATGCTCTCTGCCCGTGGGGAAGAGTACGACAAGCTGTTTGGCTTTGAGCTGGGCATTGATGACTATGTGGTAAAGCCGTTTTCCCCTAAGGAGTTGATGGCAAGAATCAAGGCGGTATGCAAGCGCGGTGATGGCACATTGCCGACGCAGGAGCATATGCAGTTTGAGGGACTCTCCATTGATATGGCAGGCAGAGAGGTCTATGTAAATGGCGAACGCGCCAATATGACCCCAAAGGAATATGATCTGCTGTTTTATCTGGTGCGTAACCGCGGGCTTGCTTTGACCCGTGACAAGCTGCTGGAGCAGGTGTGGGGCTATGATTTCTTCGGTGATGATCGTACCGTGGATACCCATATCAAGATGCTGCGCAGCAGTCTGGGCGAATATCGTAAATTCATTGTGACCTTGAGAGGAATGGGATATAAGTTTGAAGCCTAAAAAGCTTGCGAAAACCCGTTTCGGTATGCATTCGCACATCTGGTACTGGTTTATGATCTTCCTGATGGCGGTTTTTGTGTTGGTATGGGTATTCCAGATCGTATTCTTGCAGACTTTTTACGAGAGCATGAAGATCAACGATATTATTCAACTAGCGGATACTATGCTCACCGTGTACGAAAAAGACGGCTATGAGGACATCTTCACCAAGCTTGCCGTAGAAAACGATATGTGCATTGAAGTACGTGATCGTTACGGTAGGGTAGTCTATTCCAAAGATATGATGGGCATCAATTGTGTCATTCATGGTCTGAACAATCAAACGATGGATATTATCCGCATAGTCAAGACCGATGGTGACGGTGTCGTTTACGGAAAACAGGTGAATCCCACTACCCATTCCAGTATTATGATATACGCATCGGTCATTGGCGATAAGGATTCTCCTGACGGTTATCTGGTGCTGAACACACCGCTGGTACCTGTTACCTCCACGGTGAATATTCTCAAGCGGCAGCTGCTTGTCATTACCTTTGCACTGATCGTGTTGGCGTTTATCATCTCTTACATTGTATCCAAACGCCTTTCCGCCCCCATTGTACGCATTACCAAAGATGCCGAACAGCTTGCCCATGGCAGATATGATATCCAGTTCAAAGGCGGTGGGTACTCTGAAGCTGACCGTCTTGCTCGTACCCTGACCTATGCAAGCCATGAGATCAACCGTGTAGATACCATGCAACGTGACCTCATCGCCAATGCCTCCCATGATCTGCGTACCCCGCTGACAATGCTGAAGGCTTATGCAGAGATGATCCGCGACCTTTCCGGTGATAACCCCGTCAAGCGCGCAGAGCATCTGCAAGTAATCATTGAGGAAACCGATCGTTTAACTATGTTAGTCAACGATATTTTGGATCTTTCTAAAATGGAAAACGGCACTATGACCCTTGATTGTTCCGCCTTTGATATGGAGATCCGCTTGAAAGAAATTATTGAGCGTTACCGCGGATTGAGTGCTGTTTCGGGCTATACATTCCATCTGCAAACCGATGGTGAAGCACAGGTTTATTGTGATGCGGGCAAAATTGAGCGTGTGATATGTAATCTCATCAACAACGCTATGAATTACTCCGGCGAAAGTAAGCAAATTTATATCACACAGAGTCATATCCCCGAAGGTATTCGCATTTCCGTACGCGATGAGGGCGCAGGTATGGATCAAGCCACGCTTTCACGCATTTTTGATAAATATTACCGCAGTGAAAACTATCAGCGACAGGTCATGGGTACAGGCTTAGGACTTTCCATCGTTAAAGCGGTGCTGCGCCTGCATGATTATGCCTTTGGTGTGGAGAGTACAGTAGGTGTTGGCTCAGACTTCTGGTTCATCATTCATCCTGAAAGCGAAAACAAAAACGCGTAAGCGAGGAAAACATACATGAAGATCAAGCAATGGGCAGTTGTGGCAGCTTCCGCTGCCGCCGCAGTATCCATGATATGCACATATCCGTGCAGCGGAGAAACCACAACAGCTTCCACCACAACCGCCACTGATGCAGCCACATCTACCACAACGACTACGCGCCCGATTATGGATGCCCTGCAATATGATATCGTGGGCGATGAGGTCACCATTTGTTCCTTTGCGTGGCTCAACGAATCGGTGGTTACCATCCCCGATACCATAGAAGGCAAGCCTGTGACAAAAATCGGAGCGTATGCATTTCAGTATTGCTATGCCGATGAGGTGATCTTGCCAAAAACCGTCCGTGAGATCGGCGATTATTCCTTCATGGGCTGTGAATATCTGCAAAGCATGACCATACCCGAAGATTGCGAATATATCGGCTTTTCAGCATTTGAGGATTGCTACCGCCTTTCCAATATCGTGATCCCCGAAACGGTAGCTGAGATCGGCTACTGCGCTTTTGGTAGCACACCATTTATTCAGCAGATCACCGATGATTTTATCATCTTGGGCGATGGCATCCTGTATGCATATCAGGGCGATGTTTCCGTGACCGACGTTACTGTGCCGGATACAGCAAAAACCATCAGCTATTATGCCTTTGCCGATCAGCGCAGCATCCAAAGTATCACCATTCCCGATTCTGTCACCCAAATTCTCGATGGTGCTTTCGATAACTGTGAGCAGCTTGGTAGCATCCATGCCCCTGCAACCCTCGAAAATCTGCAACAGGATGCACTCATCAATACCAAGTGGTTTCAGCAATATCAAGGCGATTTTGTCACGCTGGGGAATATTCTGGTTGCTTACCGTGGCGATGCTTTAGAAGTCACTGTCCCCGATTCCGTCAACATCATCGGGCACTCCGCCTTTGAGGGCAATCCCTACATCACAACAGTGCATTTACCTGCAAGCATCACTGAAATCCGTAAAGCGGCATTTTTCAAATGTACATCACTACAGGTAGTCACTACCGCAGATTCCATCGTGCACATTGACGAGATGGCATTTCAATTCTGTCGCACACTGCAATTTATCAACATCGGCAGTAAATTGGAATCCATTGGTGCCCAAGCGTTTGTTGCCTGTGATGCATTGGGGGAGCTGACTTTGCCTGCTACGGTCATATCTGTGGGAGAAAAGGCACTTGGTTATCAGTATGATATCAGTACTGAGACTTTTCACAAGGCAACGGGCTTTACGCTGTATTCCAATGCAGATGCAGTCATACAATACGGCAAAGACGAAGCCGTGACGGTAGAACCCTATACCGATGAAGTCACCATGACAACCCCACAAATCACAACGACCACAACAACCACACTATCTACCGCAAGAGATGCTGCTACTGTGGCATCTGACAAAAGCTGGTTGGTTCCCGTGGGAGTCGGTGGTATCCTTCTTTTGGGCGTGGGGGCTGCAATCGTACTGCGCATACATAAGAGGAAGGCAAAATCATAATGCAAAACAGAAAAATTGACTGGAGACTCAGCGATACCCGCTCTGTATTCGCGCGCGCTGACCATGAGTTTCGAAATGATACGCTGAAGAATTTTGGGCTTGTTGTTGTAATTTTCCTCGTCACCATGGTGATCAACACAATGATACAAATGTTTCCTATGATCATCGCTATCATTGTGGTGAGTGTGACGCAGGGTGAAGCAGTACTGGAAAACATGGATACCCTCCCCGAAACAACACTATTTTCGCTGTATCTGACTGTGATCCCGATTTTGGTATCAGTGCTCTACTGTAGACTCATTGAACACCGTAGCCTGCGCACTTTGGGTTTCACCAAACGGCATTGCCTCAAAGATTATCTCGTTGGTCTGATCGTCGCCATTGTGATGATGGGCTGTGCTGTTCTGATCGCAACAATAGGTGGCGCACTGCATTTTGAAGGCTTTACATTTCAGGGCAGTATCGGTATGCTGATCCTGTTTATCCTTGGTTGGATGATACAAGGTCTGAGTGAAGAAGTGATGTTCCGTGGCTATTTTCTGGTAAGCTTAGGTGCAAAGCATAATACCTGGATCGCTATACTGGTCAGCTCTATTGTATTTTCCATGGCGCACCTCGCCAATGATGGCGTGACCGTGCTTTCAATTGGCAATCTCATGCTGTATGGTGCTTTTGCAGCGATTTATTTTCTGCGAACAGACAGTATCTGGGGTATTGCTGCACTGCACTCGTTCTGGAATTGCGCACAGGGCAATTTATTCGGGCAGAAGGTCAGCAGTATGGTTTTGGATTCCTCACTGTTTACTTTCTCACAGAATGAGGGCTACGATTGGCTGCATGGTGGCAGCTTCGGGCTGGAGGGCGGTGTTGCCACTACGCTGGTACTGCTCATCGGTATTACGATATTATTGCTGCTTCCCCAGCGTAAATCTGCTGATACGATCGCTATCGCTCAGGAAAAAGCAGATTCTACACAAATCACGCAGGCATAAAAAACCCCCGAAAAACCTCTTTTTCGGGAGCATTTTGCAGATGACAGCCTTCATCAATGGGTAATGTTACGGATAGCAGCCTTCGCTTTGGCGATGATGGTTTTGTCGTTTTCATAGGTGAGCAGTTGCGTCGCTCTGCCGATATCGACCCAACGGATTTCGGCGATCTCTTCTGCCTGTGGGGTGAAGTCGTAGTTGCGTGCCATCGCTAAGAAGTAAACAACGATTTTTTGGGTGTCGCGCTTCGGGGAATAGGATACCGTTTCGCGGAATGTCTGATCGATGATAACATCCAAGCCGGTTTCTTCTTTGATCTCCCGTCTTGCAGTTTCCACCTCGGTTTCTTCGCCCTCTACATGGCCCTTCGGAAATGACCAGTGCCCGCTATTGATATGCTTGATCAACAGGATTTCTACATTTCCGTGAAATCTTCGATACACGATGGCGCCGCAGGATTTTTCGTGCAGCATTTTAGAGGTTCCTTTCTTCATTTGATAGAGTTTCATTATCTTATATTATAGCACATCGTTGCTTATTTGTAAACCCTTTTTCGCATCGCAATTCACAGCGGCAGAGGTCGCAGAAAGGACAATATTATGAAAATCAACCAAGCGAACACACAAAAGACGGCTTTTTCAGCAGCAAATATTTTGCTGCCGAAGAAAGCACACCAATCCGATGCGTGGGCAGTTTGCGCCTGCGATCAGTACACCGGCGAGCCGGCTTATTGGGCAGAAACGGAGCGTCTGGTAGGAGAAAAACCCTCTACCCTGCGCTTGATTCTTCCAGAGCTTTACCTTGAGGATGCCGATGTTGCCCATCGCATCGCCACGATCCAGCAGACCATGCGGCAGTATCTCGCCAATGATATGTTTGATGAGTACCCTGCTGCCATGATCTATGTGGAGCGCATACAAAGCGATGGCTTGTGCCGCGCCGGATTAGTTGGTGCCATTGATCTGGAACAGTACAATTACGAGAAAGGTTCTGTTTCACCCGTTCGTGCCACCGAAGCAACCGTTGCCGAGCGGATTCCTCCCCGTATGCGCATTCGCAGTGGTGCACCCATCGAATTGCCGCACATCATGATCCTGTTAGACGATGTGCAAAAGGCGGTGATTGAACCGCTGGAAGCAAAAAAATCTTCTATGCAGATCGTATACGATACCGAATTGATGCAAGGCGGCGGCTCTATCAAGGGCTGGCTGGTGCCCGCTGATGAGCAGACACGGATCCTTGCTGCACTGGAACAGTTGGGTGATCCTACTGTATTTGCTGAGAAATATCATCTGCCTGTGGGAACTGCACCACTGGTATATGCAATGGGCGATGGTAACCACTCTCTGGCAACGGCAAAGGCTTACTATGAGCAATGGAAGGCTGCACATCCGGATGCAGATACAGCAAGCTGTCTGCCACGTTATGCATTGGTCGAGCTGGTCAACCTTCACAGCCCGGCTCTGCAATTTGAGGCAATTCACCGCATTCTGATGCAGATTGATGCAAAGGCATTGCTTGCCGATATGACCGCTGCACTGGATCTGCGCATTGATGCTGAAGCTGCACAAGCCATGGAGATCATTCTGGACGGCAAAACGACGAAGTATTATATCCACAAGCCCGCATCCAATCTGACCGTTGGCAGCGTACAGCAGTTCTTGGATGCATGGCTAAAGGAAAAGGGCGGCAAAATTGACTATATACACGGCGCAGATGTGGTTGCAAAGCTTGCCCAACAGCCTAACACCATGGGTATTCTGTTGCCTGATATGCTGAAGTCTGAGTTGTTCCCCACCGTAATCACTGATGGTGCACTGCCCAGAAAAACATTCTCTATGGGTCATGCCGCAGATAAACGCTTCTACATGGAGTGCCGCAAAATTGAAAACTAAAATTGTAGCGAGAAATCCAATCACATTGCCAGGGGAAAGCGAACCGGTACGCTTTCCCCTTTGTTATACTTTGCAAGGATACTTCTTTTAAGAGCGTTCTGAGGGTGGCTTGCAAAATGGCTTCATAAGTTCAGGCTAGGTTGACAAGCAACCTGTCTTTTTTATATAGAAAAAAACATTCCCTTCATAGAAGGGAATGTTTCTTAATGAAAGCATATCGCATTGAGAAACTACTTGTTGCGAATCGCATCAATCGGGCGTTTGGAAGCGATGCGGTACACCGGAATAAAGCTTGCGATCGCAGCAATCGCCACACTGATCAGTGCCAACAAAAGAATCTGGCGGATGCCGAAGTGCAGCACAGTGACTAGAACACCTGCATATTTGCGGATCACATAGTTAATCACGCCAACACCAATGCCACACACCACTGCGGAGATCATAAAGTTGATCATCGCGATGACGAAACTTTCAGAAAAGAAAATCCGGAATACATCGTTGGAACGCGAACCGATGGCACGGAGAATACCAATCTCCTGCTTTTTGTAACTAATACTGGTAGTAATGAAGTTTGCCATCAACAGTGCCGCAAAAATTGCAAATGCAATGCCAATATACAGGAACACCTTTGCCAGCACGACCAGTACCTCATTAATGGAGTCCAGTTCGTAGGTAACAGCATTTTGCAGCTCATAACGGATATCGGAATCTTCGCGGTAGCAGTAGCGTACAAATTTCTCGATGTCACGCTCCGATTTTGGCATTGCACCCACAGCACTCTCGTAAATGCCGTCGGTATCGCCAACGATCATTTGGGTATAATCCGGGTGGAACACAATACAATCAGCATATTTGCTTTCAGGGCGAATGACACCAACCAGCTTCATATTTTCTATTTCCTTGAAAGAATCATCGCCGTCGCCATAAAAGCTATATACCTGCCCCGTGAACTTGCCGTTCACATCGCCCAGTATCTTGTTGATGCTTTCAATGGTTAGCTCGGAACCATCCGTAGGTATGATCTGCCCACCACTTTCATCATTTACGTTGTATACATCAATGCTATCAGCTGCGACAATGAACTCATTTTGTGCAAGCTCAGTTTTCTTACCGTCCAGCCAGATGATGTCTTCTTCCGGAATATTCTCCAGCGCGGTGTGATAATTTGCCCAGAAACTGACATCATAATTGGAGTCGGTGACTTGCGTATAATCGGTGCCTAACCAGAAGCTACCATTGGTCTCATCATACATCTGGGGATATTCCTTGATCATCTTTGCAACGGCACCCTTACCGATCATAGCTGCACCGCTTAAGCTGTAATCCATTGCACAGTCATACTCGTTCATCAGCATATAGTTAATGATCATATCAGCATTGGACATCTGTTCGGAATCTTCCATCAAGGAAGCATAACGATCCAGATCCAACTTGGTATCCACCACAGCAGTGATCATATATTCAGTTCCCGCCAGCAGCATTTTTTTGCCGATGAGATCTTCAGGCTTTTCGATTGTTTCGTATTGGACTTCGTCCTTGCTCTCGCTCTCATCGGGCGTTATGGGAACTACCATACCATCACCCGTTTCAACTGAAAAAGCAAGGTCATCATTGGCATCATTATCAAGCACGGGTGCAGCATAACCACCCTTTTTGAATGTCTCATACACGATATGGCTCACAGCAACCTCTTTTTTGTTGCCATCGGGAAGTGTACCGGCTAGCACCTGATACCCCATTTGCGCAATGGATTCCGCATCCACCTCAACAAAGCCATGCAAGTTAGAAGGGTAGATGTTGTACATACCATTATGTGTAAACTGTTCGCTATTGATCTGGTTACGGAAGCTAAGCTGGTTGTACCCTGTGGGCATATACATACCTATGACATCAATGCCGGTTTCTTCCTTCAGCTGCGCCATGTCCTTTTCCGAAAGCAAATTGTTCCAGCTCGACCACCAGGTGTTGATGCCATCGCCATGCTTGAGTGCCTTGCGCACGGAGATGTAATCAATGTTACTGTCCATCAGCGATTGCGTACAGGCACGGATATGGTTGTAGGAACTAAATGTATCCACCAGCGCAAACAGTGAGAACGCCGCCACTGAAAGCAAAATCGTCATGACCAGACGGAAACGCTTGTACTTCAAGCTGCTGCATCCGATCTTAAATGCACTACGAATAGGCAGCTTAGAACGGATCAAATTGAATTTGGAGCCGTCCTGTGCAGGAATCTTAGAGGTATCCGTATCGCGAAACTTGCGCACAAAGCCACCAAGTGTCAAAGTCAGACCTTTTTTCATATTGTCCATGTACGCATTGATGCGCACACGATCATCTTCTGTCAGGTGATACTCGGCTGGGATCTCGATGGTATTGCTACGGAAGATCAACTGCTTTGCGGCTTCCTCTTTCACACCCTCATCGGCTTCTACGTCGCGGATTACTTTGCCATCTGCCAGTTCAATAATACGATCGGCATATTGCTCGGCATATTCGCGGTCATGAGAGACAATAATGACCAGCTTATTGGCAGAAAGACGTTTGAGCGTATCCAAAACCTGTCTGCCCGTATTGGAATCCAATGCACCGGTTGGCTCATCTGCCATAATAATCTCAGGATTCTTGACCAACGCGCGCGCAATGGCAACTCTCTGCTTCTGACCACCGGAAAGCTCATTGGGCTTGCGATTCCCATAGCCTGCCAGATCCACTTCCTGCAAAATGGCATTGATCTCAGCATCGGTTGCGGTCTTGCCCTGTAACTCCAATGCCAGCGCGATATTCGCGCCAACAGTAAACTCCTCAAGCACATTGTATTCCTGGAAAATAAAACCAACATATGTATTGCGGTAACTATCGAATCGCTGCTGCGTGAAATCCTTGGATGAAATTCCCTTAATAATGATCTCACCGCCATCATACTGATCCAAGCCACCCAACAGATTCAGCATAGTGGACTTGCCGCTGCCTGATTTACCCAGTAAAAAGACCATGCCTTTCTCCGGAAAACGCAGGGAGATATGATCCACTGCCATGACGGGCTGTCCCTTTTTGGGACGATAGGTTTTACAAAGTTCTCGGGTTTCTAACATATTTTTGCCTCCTGTATCAAGTCATATAGAGCATAATCTACAACAGCATCATTATAGCAAAATTTTCCTTAAGAAACAAGCCGGGAAGATCTTAAGAATTTATGAAGAAAACCGCCGGGAAAATAAAAATTCTCCCGACGGATTTGGTTTTTACTTGCGGTAGATCATATCTGCGCGGTCAGGGCCGGTGGAGATCATAGTGACAGGGTAGCCGATCTTCTGCTCAATGTATGCAATATACTTCTTTGCATTTTCAGGCAGCTGATCGTACTCAGTAATACCTCTGATATCGCACTGCCAACCGGGTAGCGTTTCATAAACAGGCTTTGCATAATCCAAACGATCACCTGCCGGGAATGCATCAGTCACCACGCCATCAATCTCATAGCCGACGCATACAGGAATTTCTTCCATGTAGCCCAGCACATCAATCAGAGAGAGCGCAACATCGGTGGTACCCTGCAACATACAGCCATAACGAGTCGCAACTGCATCAAACCACCCCATTCTGCGAGGACGACCGGTAGTTGCACCAAATTCCCCATCACTTCCGCCGCACTTACGCAGGGTATCAGCCGCCTCACCGAAAATTTCGGTCACAAAGGGGCCGGCGCCCACGCAAGAGGAATACGCCTTGACCACAGTGATCACTCGCTTGATTTCGTGAGGCGGTACACAAGCACCTACCGCACCAAAACCAGCCAGCGTAGAGGAAGACGTGGTGAATGGATAAATACCATTGGTGGTATCACGCAGTGCGCCCAACTGACCCTCCAGCAAAATATTTTTGCCGTTCTTGACTGCATCAGCCATCAGCTGCGCCATATTGCACAAATAGGGCTTCAGATACTCGCCACACTCACGCAGATATGCCAAAATCTTGCCCGGTTCCAACGGATCAGCATCCGGGTACAGTGCAGACATAGTCGCATTCTTGATATGGCACACACGTTCGACCTTTTCTGCAAGATTTTTGTTGTACAGCTCTGCCAACTGGAAGCCAATCTTCATTGCCTTGTCGGAATAAAACGGTGCAATACCCGACTGGGTGGAACCAAAGCTGTTCTTGCCCAAACGACGCTCCTCCAGCTGATCAAACAGAATATGGTAGGGCATCACAAGCTGTGCGCGATCAGAAATGCGAATGTCAGGGGTAGGTACGCCACCCTCTTTCAGCTGATTCATTTCTTTTTTGAAAGCTTCAAGGTTGAATGCGGCACCGGGCCCAATCAGGTTTACAGTACCGGGCTGAAACACGCCCGAAGGGAGAATGTGCAGCACATACTTGCCATACTCATTGATGATAGTATGACCTGCATTGGCACCGCCCTGAAAACGAATGACGAAATTGGCATCGGCAGCAAAAACGTCAGTCAGCTTGCCTTTACCCTCATCGCCCCAGTTACCACCTACAATTGCACTAATCATGTTGAATCGTATCCTTCCTCACAGATTGCTTCGGGTGAGAGATCACCCCAAAGCGCAACGGAATTCCTGTTTGTGCGGAAAAGTCGCACACTCATACGAGTGTAATTTTACCACATCTGCAAGGTATTGTCAAGCCGAAACGGGATACATTCTGCAATTTTGCCATGCTGTGCAAAGCTTTTTTCATTCTGTTCATCGCTTTAGGGCATTCGCACAAAAGGAAAGAAATCTCATTATTCACAGTACCGGAGCAACGATGCAAAAAATTCCTTTATAGTGTGGTATTTTTCACCATGTTCAGCAAGGGCAAATGGGAGCAACCTCTGCGATCGTCAGCTGATCATTTTGCAGGCACAAAAATTTCTCGCCCTTTCCCCTTCGTAGCAGACTATCCGCTAGCAACGATTCGACTTCACGCACCAGATAGCTGCGTAATGCTCTTGCACCTCCATGTGCCGTATCAGCATGAGCACAAAGATACAAAACACTTTCCTCGCTCCACGAAAAGCCACACTGCAAAGTTGCCATGCGATCGCGCAATTCTTTTAGTAGCCGAAGTGCAATGGTATGCAGATTTTCCTGTGACAAACGGCAAAATACAATCTGCTCATCCAGACGATGCAGCAATTCAGGGCGCAGTAGCTTTTGTGCCTGATGCAGCATCTGCACACCCTGTTGAGAAGCATCTCCGGCAAAACCAAGTGGCTGCCCTAAAGCGTTTTCTGCGCCAATATTGGAAGTCAGCACAATCATGGTATTGGAAAAATCCGCGCGATTGCCCTGTGCATCTTGTAGCGAGCCATCTTCCAGTATCTGCAACAGCAAATTCAATACATCGGGATGTGCCTTCTCCATCTCATCAAACAGCACCAGACTATATGGCTTTTTGCGCACTTGCGCAATCAGCAAACCACCCTCCTCGTGCCCCACATAACCGGGAGGTGCTCCGATCAGACGAGAAACTGCGTGTTTTTCCATATACTCACTCATATCCAAACGGATGAGATTGCCATCAAAAAGCTGATCCGCGATCATACGCGCCAGAGCTGTTTTTCCAACGCCCGTTGGCCCCAACAATAAAAAGCTTCCCCATGGACGATTTCCCTGTCGCAAGCCACTACGACTGCGTCGGATGGCATCTGCAACTGCTTTGATTGCCTGATCCTGCCCGACAATCTGCGCCGAAAGTACTTCCTCCAAATGCAGCAATGCAGCAGCTTCATATGCATCAGGGTTTTGCACCGGCACACCTACTCTTGCCGATACCACTGCCGCAATGTTTGATTCCTGCAAATGAGGCAGTATGGGAGTCAATTCCTTGGCAAGCTCCATATCATGATCTGTCATATTTTGCATGAGTGGCGTTTGCATTTGCACGGAAGCGCAGGCCTCATCCAACAGATCCAGTGCCTTATCAGGCAAAGCACGGTCATGGATATACTTTACCGAATACTGTACAGCAGCTTGTAAAGCAGCATCATCAATCTGCACATGATGATACTGCTCATAGCGTGGGCGCAGCCCCTGTAGCATGGCGAGTGCCGTTGCCGGTGATGGCTCTGCAATTTGCACCGCCTGAAACCGACGATCCAGTGCTGCATCTTTTTCAATATGTTTGCGATATTCGCTATCGGTAGTAGCACCGATGATTTGCAGATCTCCCCGTGCAAGACGTGGCTTCATCATATTAGCTGCATCAATCGCACCTTCAGCTGCGCCTGCCCCCACAATAATATGCACCTCATCTACAAACAAGATCAAATTGCTTTGTGCGGCAGCTTCATCCATGCAAGCTTTCAAACGATCTTCAAAATCGCCACGATATTTTGCGCCTGCAAGCATGGCGGTAAAATCCAACGAAATGATTGCTTTATCGCGTAAAGCAGGCGGCACCTTGCCCTGCACAATACGATTTGCAACCCCTTCTACGATAGCAGTTTTGCCCACGCCTGCCGTGCCGATCAAGCAAGGATTGTTTTTGTTGCGACGCAGCAAAATCTGCATAATGCGCTGCAATTCCTGCTCTCTTCCAATCAGTGGATCAAAGGTTTCGGCAATCATGGGATCCGTCAGATGTTTTCCGTATTTCATCAGCGTAGGGCAACGCTTCTCATCAAAGCTGATATTGGGCAGCTGCAAGCCATCTGCACCACCCTCTTTTGCCGCACGATATAATTGCGCCGGATCCGTAATTCCCATGGTACGCAAAATCGCTGCAGCACCACACTGTTCTTCATGCAGCACTGCCAACAAAAGATGTTCACTGCCGGCGGCTATCTGATGTTGTTGCTGCGCCAGTATTTTCGCGTGTTCCAATATACGGCAAAGTGCCGGAGTAAATGCAGCCTCGGTAAGCTGTACTGCATTGCCTCTGCCGATTTCTTTCAACAGTGCCTGATGATAATTTTTCAAATGTACCCGATTGGTGCGCAGGATCGCAGCACCCACATTGTTTCCATCACGCAGCATAGCAAGCAACAGATGTTCGCTACCTACAAAGGTATGCCCCAACTGTTCTGCATGTGCCAGTGCCGCTTCAATGATCTGCCTTGCTTTCTTTGTGTATTGCTCCGATTGCAAAATGATGCCCTCCTTCATGACAAATATAGATCGCCGTCTGATTCATCATATTCGCATATTGCGGTGAACATGATGGCAGTGGCTTTGCAAATTCAGATACCACCATATAAAGCCGTTAATGCAAATATGCACCAAACAAGCCTTCTGCGATGTTGCCTTCAGTATGGGCGAATACGCAAGACCTCATGCAAAACAACACACAAAAATTTTTTTTGGATCCCGTCACACATTTGCTACCGTGGCATATCATGACATTGGGAAGCGACAAACCGCCTCCCGCGCCACGCAAGGCGATCCGGACGCCAAGCGATTACACAATTTTTTTGAAGGAGTGCTTGATTTATGAACTGTGGATGCGACGGTAACAACTGCTACTGGATTATCATTCTGATCATTCTGTTCTTCTTGTTCTGCGGCTGTGGCTGCGGCAATTCTTGGGGCGGCAACAACTGCGGCTGCAACAACAACTCCTGCTGCTGATCCTTCTCGGCTGTCAGTAGTCAGTAGATGACAAGATCCCACCCGTAATGATACTGCGGGTGGGATCTTTGTATCTTAAAGCGATACTGTTCCAACAAAGATAGCACTTATACTTCATCCTCAAGCAAAATCAGCTGCTCCAGCATATCATCCAATGTTTGACGAATTTCCTCCAACCGCAAACAAGCTGCTTGCATTTTGGGGTAATCGCTAAACACTGCTTCATCCTCCAATGATGCCTGTACCTCGGCTTGTTCTGCCTGTAATGCTTCCATTTCCTGCTCAATGCGGCGCTGCTCCTGGCGGCGTTTTGCATCCTGGCTACGCTGTTCCTTCGTGCGATAACCACGTTTGGCAATCTCTGCGGATTTTTTAGCTTTTTCCTGCTGTACGGCTTCTTCTTCCTCCTCGGTACGGCGGCGCAGCTGTTCCTGATACATCGAGAACTTGCCCTGAAAGCGTTCCAGCTTACCATCCTTCATCACCAACAGACCATCCGCAATGCGTTCCAACAGATAACGGTCATGACTAACGAACAAAATCGTACCATCAAATGCAGCCAGAGCCTCCTCTAAAACCTCTTTTGTGGCAAGGTCAAGATGGTTTGTCGGCTCATCTAATAGCAGTACATTGCCATGCTCCATCATAAGTATCGCAAAACAAAGCTTGGCACGCTCACCACCGGAGATGACTCCTACTTCTTTGAAAACATTTTCACCGGTCAAGCGCACTTGCCCCAGCAAGCTGCGCACTTCAAAATCGCTGAGCATAGGATATCTGTCATGCAGTTCCTGCATCACCGTAACATATGGGTTCAAGCTCTCGCTTTCCTGTTCAAAACAGGCAAGGCGCACACCGGATGCCCATCGCACCAAACCCTTATGGGGCAAAATATTCCGCAGCACCTTTAGCAAGGTTGATTTGCCTGCACCGTTCTCGCCAATGATACCTAGTTTTTCACCGCGGCGCACAGTAAATGAGATATTCTCCATGAGTGTTTTACATTTTTCGCCCTCGCCAACAGTCAGATCAATGCCACGCACCTCCAGAATATCCAATGGTGGTGTTATCGCATAGGTGAATGCCAGCTTGGCACTTTTCGCCTCGGCAAAAGGTTTCTCTACACGCTCGATCTTTTCCAATTGCTTCACGCGACTTTTTGCGCTTTTAGAAGTAGAGGCACGCACCAGATTACGCGCAACGTAGTCCTCCAGCTTGGCGATTTCCTTCTGCTGTGCGTCATATTCCTTCTGCTGTCGAGCAACTGCCTCAGCGCGCAAACGCGTATATGCAGTATAATTGCCCTTATATCGACTGAGGTGTCCCCGTTCCAGTTCGCAGATGCTATTGCAAAGCCGGTCAAGGAAAAAACGATCATGACTGACGATCAGCAACGCGCCCTTCCAGTCTTTGAGATATTCCTCCAACCAACTGATGGTCTGAAAATCCAGATGGTTGGTTGGTTCATCAAGAATCAGCAATTCAGGGGCTTCCAGCAAAAGCTTGCAGAGTGCAAGTCTGGTCTTTTCACCACCGGAAAATCCCGATACCGTACGCTCCACATCTGCTTCGGTAAAGCCCATGCCAAACAGCACCGTACGGATACGCACATCGGTGCGATATCCGTCATTGCTTTCAAAATAAGCAGCAAGTCTGGCATATTCGTCGGATTCGGCATCCGTCAGCCCCACGCTCATTTTTGCTTCCAAACGGCGCATTTCTGTCTGTGCAGCAAGCAGCGGCGCAAAAGCAGCATTCATTTCTTCCAGCACAGAGCGTGAACCGTCCAATCCTGCATTTTGTGCAAGATATCCTACACGTAGATAGGTAGCCTTTGCAATGACAGGCTCTTCGGCATCCACACGGTCAGGTAGTTCTTGCTCCATCAAAATCCGCAGCAATGTACTTTTTCCACAACCATTGATGCCCACTAAACCGATACGGTCTTGATTTTCTACTGTCAGTGCAACAGATTGCAACACCTGTGCCCCTTGATAAAACTTATTGATTCCTGTACAGGATAACAGCATATACTTTTCCTTTATAAATTCGTGGTGTCTTCCCCGCCTAAAGAGGCGAGGGCTTCTTCTTACAAGAGCGAGCAGTTCAATAACTACCGCATAATTCTATTTCCACTTGCATTCTATATTGAGAATTGATACAGGCGTACCAATAAACTGCACATCAAATTTGAGACTAGGTTCAACTTTCGAGCTTGCATTGTGAATTCTGAAACTCAACTGCCAGCCGTTGTTCAGATACATTTCAACGGTGTTATTGCTTCCTGTTTTGAACTTCAAGGCAACAAGCTCAGTTGGAAGCTCAACAATCGGAACTGTGATTGCAGATACTTTGATTTTGCCCGGCTTGTTCAATGTTCCATGAATATTGAATGTGTGAATGATAGTTAAATGCTTACCATCGCGGCTAATCACTTTGTAATAATCGCTTGTTCCAATAAGATATTCAACCATTTTTGGGGCATATCAGTATTAGTTGAGTATACTCGCTGTACCTCATCCATAAAGGCTTGTAGCAAGGGAATATACACAGTTTCTTCTTTATCGTCTATCTCTGACCACTTTCTACCCTTAGATTTTTCCGCTTTCAAGCTGTCAAAAATAGGCTTAACTGCATTCCAGTAATCCTTGCTACAAGGAATACCAAACCATTCATTTCCAAAATCAAGTTTGTGACTTAGACGACTATGTTTAACGGCTTCATGGTTATGCTTAATACTCAACCCGACTTCCCAATGAATATTGTTTCGCTTAACAACAATATCTCTAACATCTCCTTTTGTTCCGGCTCCGTCTCGCTGAAATTCAAGGAGTAGCTCATCTTCGCTATTTTCACTCATCAGCGGTTCTAATTCAAGGATCGTGTCAACAGCGGAATCTGCAGAAAGTTCAAATAATTCCTGCATTTCATCACTCATTACCAGCCATGCTCTTTTGTTTGCATCAAGACTGGAATTTTCAACAATCCGTGTATTTCTAATTTCGTGTAGTGCCTTGTATAAGGTATTTATCCATGCATACTCATATGCTCTACCTTGGTCATTGCTATTGGTACTCATGCCTTTCTCCTTCCTGTCTCAATTCCCACAACTTCATGTCCTTTCCCTTCTAAGAAAAGCTTAATCGCCACAGCAATCTCATAAGCAAGATTAACAGGGACCGCATTTCCAATCATTTTGTATGCATTGTTTGTGTCTGTATAAATAAATTTAAAATCATCGGGAAATCCTTGCACTCGTGCTACTTCTCTGATAGTCATTCTACGGTACAAACCTTCGCTACCTTCAACAAATCGACAATCATTTTTTCCAAACTTCACCATCTTAGGAGCTTGAGGATGAAGTTGACATTGACGACCAGATGCCTGAACAGTAAATGCCTGCTCATCCCATCCTTTTACTCTGTTACGACTCATGAAGATTGGAGAATACGCACCAGTAAAATATTCGTTGTTGTTGATTGCTTCTGGATTATGATGGTTCTTTGGCCCTGCAGGAACTGCCGTCTCTTGCAAATCCCAGATAATATCACGCAGAGTGATTTTTTTCCATCATCCTCAGTTGAACCCTTAGGAAACACAAAGTCAATATTCAAATCTTTTCTAAAACCGATGTAGAAAACGCGTTTTCTTTCCTCTGCAACACCGTAATCTTTTGCATTTACCATCGTTAAGGAAACATCATATCCTGCCTCTTCAAAAAGACTGATAATATTTTGAACAGCTTCGCTATGTCTGTTAGCCAACATTCCACTTACATTTTCAGCCAAAAAGAACTTCGGTTTGAACTCTTCAAGAATACGGATATAATCAAAGAAAAGCTGTCCTCTTGCATCTTCAATTCCCCTCAAAGAACCTGCTTCAGACCAAGACTGGCAAGGAGGACCACCGATTATCCCGTCAACTTCCCCAGAAAGAAACGGGGCAATATCTTCTTTTGTAACTTTCCTGACATCGCCTTCAATAAGGTGAGTGTGTGGATGATTTGCCTTAAAAGTTTCAAAAATTGTCGGGTCAAATTCATTTGCTACCGGTACCTCAAATCCTGCTCTTTCAAATCCAAAGTCAAGACCGCCACACCCACTAAATAAGCTAATAACATTCATTTTATCGTTTCCACCAAAATATTAATGTTTATGTCGTAATGTTCTAAGCATTCGCTATTCAAACATAAAACGTTTTGCATTCTCTGCAAAAATCTTACGGTATTCTTCTTCGGTAAGTCCCAGTGCAAAATGATGTGCTACTTCCTCAGCGGGCGACCACATGGGGAAATCCGTGCCGAACATACAACGATCCACACCATAATGGCGAATAAGGCGTAATGCACGTTCTTTTGACATAAATGCAAGGGAGCTACTGGTATCGACCATCATCTGCTCCGCAGGCTGAAGTACCATTTCAGCCTCGCCCCATGCACCGTAACCGCCCAGATGAGAAGCGATCACCTGTAGCTTAGGGAAATCTTTCATCACCTTGACCAACATGGTGGGGTGCGAAAAGTCGTGACGGTAATCGCCCATATGGATCAGCACGGGCAATCTGCCTTCAATCGCTTCATAAATACGATAGGATTTGGGATCATCAATGGCAGTACGTTGAAAATCAGGGTGCAGCTTGATGCCCTTCATGCCCATACCAATGACGCGTTCCACCTCATCGGCAATGTGCTCGAAATCTCCGTGCATAGCGGCAAAGCCGATAAATTCAGGGTGCGCCTTGCATTCTGCATCAATAAAATCGTTGATGGAGATGACCTGCTTTGCAGTGGTTGCTACAGAGCAAACAAGCATTCTTTTTGTGCCGATTTCTTTTTCTGCCTGCAACAATGCTTCTGATTCACCAATGGCGTAAAACATCTTGATATCGTAAAAATCACCAATAGAGCGTGTTGCTTTCTCGCTGATCTTATGCGGGAAAATATGTGCGTGCATATCGATGATCTCAAAATCTTTTGCAGTAAATGTGGACATGGTCTACAAACTTCCTTTCTATCCGGCAAGCAATGTGCCCATACACAAGATGAGCAGTAAGCATTCGCTAAGGGGGGCCAGCAGCACGCTGAGCCAATCCAGTATCCGGTTATGTGCCGCAACACGTTTCAACCACTTTCGTATCGGCAAAAGCAGCAATGTGCTGCCCAATAACACATACCAATTGATTTTCAGAATATAAAGCACCTCTGCGTGCAATCGAAATCCATTCGCACCAATCAGTGCAAAACCATAATCTACCGCATCGGCAAAAGTTGCAGAATATAATATACCGATGCTCAGCAACATCAAACAGGCTACAACCGTTCGTTGCACGGCAGCCGGGAAACGAATACTTGCGCGTACAACAAAATGCTGCAATTTTGATTCTGCCCAAAGGGTCAGCGCAAGAAATAAACTCCACAGCAAGCCATTCCATCCGCGACCGAACAGCAATCCAACCGTTATGACAAAGATAAGCATTCGTATACTACAGCGAAGGGATGGCATATACATATGGAAAACACGTTCTGCCCATTGTGTTAAAGATGCCCAGAGCTGTTCACAGTAAGCACGAAAAGTAAACGCAACTGGCAATGGACGCAGCTCTTTGGGATAAAGATAGCCTAGCATAGAGCCAAGTCCTCTGCCCATTTGTGCCATGCCGCTCAAACCATAACGCACTGCAAAAAATATGACAACCAATCCTATGAGCGCGTCCGGCAAAGAGAGATTTCTTGCTTCTGCACGTTGCAACAAAAGCTCCGCGATGGTATTTGCAGGCAATGCGAGCAACACAAGCTTCGCAAATCCACGGATAAAGTTACCAATGCCTTCTCCAAAGCGCATCAGTGAGCATTTACAATTTTCAATGATGTATTCATATTGTGCCACCGTCAGGATAGGCCCTGCCCACAAGCGCATCAACCCAAAACAGTAGCCGAAATACACCTCAAATGGCAACATTGGCTGTGACTGATAACGGTACATGAGTAATAGCTCTCCCAGCTGCATCAGGCAAAGTGCTGTTGCAATGGGCACTGTGCCATACCAGAATCGTGAAAGCAAAACCATACAAAGCAAAACGAAAAAGCCTGCGATCATGGTAACTTCTTTTCGCCGCTCAGATGATACTTCATTGATATGCAGCAATAGAAGCCGCACAACAAATACCGAAAATGCCATCGGCAAAAACGCGGGCAGACCTTGCAGAAAGCAGTAAATAAAACCTGCAACGCCGCACCATATATTGCGCCAGCTTTTTGGCAAGCAGATGCCCACAAGCACAACGGCAGGAAAGAAAAACAGCAGAAAATCCAGAGAAGCAAGCTGCATTATGTCTCCTCCTCGTGGGGCAAACGCGTGGCAAGAAAATCACCAAAGGTTTCGGCAGTGGTCATCGTGGAAAGCACCTCGCACAGACCACTGACCGATAAATGACAAGGCAGATGCAATGCATCCAAGAGCGTCTTCCGTCGCACAGAGCAATCTGCACTGCCTGTAAGACCATATTCATACAGTAGTGCAGGAGTAATAGGTAAGCCCTGCTTCGGTGCTGCATCCATATCGAAAATCCCTGCTCGCGCAAATGCGGTCATCAGCGTTTCCTTGTCCATGCCCTCTACGCCAAGAATACCCTCCGCAGATGGCTTTGTCTTGCGTTTTTCCTTCCCATGAATGCCGGGAATATACACATGATACAATTTTCCTTCTGTAACTGCTCCCTTGATATATCCCCGTATCTGGAAGCCAGCGGCATCGGCATCCGTCAAGATCACCACGCCAACGGTACGCGCATAATGACGTATCAGCTCCAATTGCGCAGGACGTTTATAAATACGGAATCCATCGGTAACGATCACGGTGCAATCAAAGTATGCATTGATGCAGATCTTATCATATTTGCCCTCTACCACCACAGCAGGCACAAGTACAATTTTCTCGCTCAACCAGAACCCTCCTCGGTAAGCGGTGCGCGTAGCATCTGCACAATAGCTTGTTCTAACAATAGCTTCGGCGCAATACGGCTGGATTTACACGCACGGTCGGTTTCCCGCAAAATACGAATACAGGCACGCAGCTGCGGCAAACTCATATTGCGGCAATCCCGCATGGCATTACGCACCAGAAACTCCTTGTTTTTGGGGTAGGCAAACTCCGCCGCGATGGCATCTTGCTGCTTTGCCGCACCAAGCCCCAGCTTTGCGCGGTACAAATCGATAAAATTGCTTGTCAGAATTGCAAGCAGACCCAATATGGTTTTGGAATCCTCACTTTTTGCAGTCAGCATCTGCAACAGAGAGAATGCTTCATTTCCTTTGCCGGCAGTCACCGCCTTCGCCAGACGAAACACATCGGCATCGGGTTGGGCAACGGTCAAAGCATCCAGCATCTCCATGGTGATCTCGCCACCATCAGCGCAGGCCATCAGCTTATCCAGCTCGGTATGCACCAGTGTAGAATCGCACAAACAACGATTGGCAAGCAATTCAGATTCATTTCTGCCAATGGTACAACCATGCCGCTTGGCACGCTCTTGAATTTGCTTGCCCAGCTGTATGGCATTTTTCTTTTCGCAGATACACAGAATGCCATTTTTTTCAAAGAATGCAGCAATTTTCTTATGCTTTGGCAAGAAGGCAGGCTCGCCGCGTTTGATTTCATACACTTGCAGCGCAGATATCATCACCAATACGATCACGCGCTCCGGCAAATTTTTCCACAGTTCCAGTGCAGCATCCACGGTGGCAGCAGGTAGCGTATCCGGGTCAAAATCCCGCACAATTATGACATTATACGGCTGAAACATCGGGCAGAACATACAAGCCTCTGCCATACGCTCCAGATCCAGTTCCTGCCCATCAAATACGGTATACGAGAGCGCATCACCCTCTGTCAGCTTTTTGAGGATTCGCTTTTGCAGATTGTTTGCCGTCACACCATCCTCACCACAAATATAACAGCGAGAGGGTGGGGTTTCTTTGCTCATTTCTCGCAAAGTATCCTGTGCGCTGAGCTTTGGCATATTGCAAACTCCCTTTCGTAATGATCATTCCAAATATTCGGCTTGCCACTCCCCAAAACGGGTAAAGCGCAAACGAATATTTTCTTCATACAGTGTTTGATTTTGTGCTGCATCGGTAATGGCGATCTGTTCGCCCAGCCGAACTTCTATGGCAACCTCTTGTGTTGATGTACTGTCTGTATCCGGCACCGATATCCACATATCACCCCATTGAAGCGAAAAACCCTTTGTAGGTAATGTCAACATGATATCATGCGTTTGCAGATTCGTGCCGTCTGCATAGGATTCCGGCACACAACCGCACAGGGGCGCATTGACACGCAGCCCTATTGTATCTCCCAAATAAACATGGTCAACAGTCAAGTTGCGTAACCGAGATTCATATGCAGCAATGTTACGCAGATCCGGCAAAATCAATGCAGTAATGCGATAACGACCATTCTCCTCCAGATATTCTGCGGCAAGCCTCGCATTGTCACTGTCACCGCCTTGATCAATCAGCACGACAGTATCGTTTGCGATACAGACAATGGCAGGGGTATCACATTCTCCCAGCAATGCAATTGAAAGCGTACGATTCTCTATCAACCGCACCACTGAGATTTGTATCAGTAGCACCGCAGTAGCCAACGTTACGCCCACACGAAGGCGTTTTTGATCAGCACATTGCATCAGACGCAGCAGTATCAGTATGCACACCGCTAGCATCAACAATGCTTTTGTACTTTGATGCACCACCGAAAGAGATGCAAAAGGCAGCTTCGCCAGCAGCTGTGCAAGCATCAGCACAACGCGACAAAGCACATTGGCAATCGGAAGAACGACCGTTCCAAGCCCACCCAATGCAGCACTGAGCAGCCCGATACCCAGAATCGCAGTGCAAAGCGGCAACAAGATTGCATTGGAGATCACAGAAAGCAGCGAGGTTTCATCACAAAACAGCACGGCGGCGGGTAAAACGGCAAGCCATACCCAAAATGTTGGAGCAAGCTTGCTGCGAATCGCATACCATACGGCTGCAATCTCGGTTTGACTTTTGGGCTTGTGTTCATGCATATAGGGTGCAAGGATTGTAAGCCCAAATACACCCGACACAGAAAGCCAGAAGGATGCAGAGCCAATCACATACGGGGTGGGCAAGGTGCAGATCAGCATTGCAATGCACAAAGAACGTCCTGCGTCCCTTTTGCGACCAAAAATCGGTGCGATCAGGCTTAACAACAGCATGATCGCAGCCCGCATCACTGATATGGCAGAATCCACCATCACTCCAAAGAGCAACATTGCAATCAGATTCCCGCAAAGCACACCACGCACGCCCAATCGCAAACGGCGCAGTATAAAGCTGAGCGCTGTGCAAAAGAATACAAGATGTAATCCCGAAACCGCCATCACATGACCGATACCCGTACGATACAACACCGCAGCGATATCGTCATCAAGAGCACGATCATCGCCAAAGAGCATGGCAAGCAGTAGCGCGGCATTCTGCTTTGGCATATGCTGCATGATATTTGCGGTGCAGGCATTACGGTAGCTGCGCACTACCCGTTTGAGTAAATAAATTGGTGAGCTTCCGGTCTTTTCAAAGGATGCATTTCGCAAGATCAGAAAGACATTGCGCTGCGTGTTATATTTCGAATTGGTTGCCAGAAATGTGACATCGCCACAGACTTTGTCGCCAATCTGCAAAACGGTTTCCGCTTCTGCATTGGCAGCATACCAATAGGCGTTTGCAGATATCCCATCTGCTGAAAGCCTTACCGTATAGCGTACAGTACCACCGTCATAGGGTGTGCTGTCGGTAATCACGCCCGCCACTGATGCAGCTTGTCCGTCAAGCGCAAGCAATGGCTTTGCGTATAGAAATGTATAGGCATTCCAGCTGCAAAATGCAGCCACGCTACCCAGTATACAGGCAATAACACGACGCTTTGCATAACGGCAAAGCAGACAAACGATCAGTAGGATGCAAAATCCGATGCCTGCTGTGAGCCACACGGAAGAAACCGTACCCTTGTGACAAAATGAGCACAGTAGCAATTCGCCGACCCAGGAAAGTATAAAGCATTCAGTCAGACGCACATCACGAGTATTCGACAAAGGCACAGCCGTTGCGACTGTGCCTTGCACTTTCTCTTCCAAGAGCGCTCACACGCCGCTTGCGGCAGACCAACCCATTTCCGTACCTGCCAATAAATGAAAATGCAGATGCGGCACGGTCTGACCTGCATCAGCACCGTTGTTGGTGATGACGCGGAAACCGCTGTCAAGATGTTCTTCGGCAGCAACCTTCGCAATCACAGTGAAAATTTTGCCAACAATCTCAGCATTTTCTTCGGTAATGGCAGCTGCGCCGGAGATATGCTGCTTTGGAATAAACAAAATATGCGTCGGTGCAATGGGATGAATATCCTTGAATGCATATACAAATTCGTCCTCGTACACCTTTGTGCTGGGAATTTCCCCTGCAATGATCTTGCAAAACAGGCAATCCATGTAATATGCCACCCTTCTATTAAAATTTTGATGGAATTGGAAACAGCTTGCGACAGAAGGTATCTTTACATTCTATCGCATAACCACAGCTTTGATAAAATGGTTCGGCATCCGCAAAGGCTTCACTGCACGCAACAAGCACGCCCTGTGCACCATGCTCTGCCGCCCAACGCTCTGCACGTTGCAGCATCGTTTTGCCAATACCAACACGACGATACGATGCCGCTACTGCCAATGAACGAATCTGCTTCATCGGCTCATTGAGCAGCAAAGAATCATAATCACAGATATGCAAAAAACTTACCACAACATCATCCACCGCTGCAACAAACACAGCGTTTCGAGTATTTACGCACAAACGGGTCAGTGCCTGCGCGGTATCGGACGCAGAAACCGGCACCTGCAATTCGTCCCTTATCAGCTTGGAAATGGCTTTGGCATCCTCTTGCGGATTTGCCTTACGGATAGTCACACGCATCGGTTTCGCCTCCTTCTTCGCTCAATTTTAAGATCATATCGCAAAGCCGTCAGGCAAAATTTGCGCGATGTTGCCTTCAGGCGTCAGCCCTTCAAAAATTCTTTTGCAATCTCATCAAGCATTCCCAGAGCCTCATCCACCATGTAGCTCTTACCGATGCCACCCATTGCAGAATCGGGTCTGCCACCGCCCTTACCACCGGTAATGGCTGCTACACGCTGAATGATCTTACCGGCATGGGCACCCTTTTCTACCGCAGATTTGGAACAAATACAGTAGAAATTGCCGCTTTCACCGTTCACGCCGGCTAGCAATGCGATCACATCACCACCGCGATCGCGGATCTGATCGCCCAGTGTACGCAGTGCGTCCGGCTTTACATCAGAAAACATCATGGAAACAAGCTTGATACCATCGATTTCTTTCGCCTGATCAAAAAGATGAGATATTTGGCTGCCTGCGATCTTCTGGTTCAAGCGGTCAATCTCCTTTGCCTGTTCGCGCAGTTCATTGGTAAGCGCAGCACACTTTTCCGGCAGCTCAGTCATATTGGAAAGCTTCAATGCCTTTGCAGCCTGCGCAATGGTCTGCTCCGCATCATGCAGCAAAAGCAGAACATTTTCAGCAGTAGCAAGCTCAATACGGCGCACACCGGCTGCCACAGAGCTTTCAGAAACGATCTTACACATACCAAGCTGTGCGGTATTGCTGACGTGCGTGCCACCGCAGAACTCGGTAGAATTGCTGCCTGCGGTCACAACGCGAACCACATCGCCGTACTTTTCCCCGAACAATGCCATTGCGCCCAGCTTTTTGGCTTCCTCTATGGGCATTTCCTGCATAGTAACCGGTTCGGATGCAAAGATCATCTCGTTCAGCAACGCCTCGGTCTTTTTCAGCTCCACGGGAGTCATCGCAGAGAAATGGGAGAAATCAAAGCGACAACGCTCTGCATTCACAAGCTGCCCTGCCTGATGCACATGATCACCCAGTACAGTGCGTAATGCCGATTGCAACAGGTGCGCTGCGGTATGGTTACGCATGATAGCACCGCGACGCTTCGCATCTACATTGGCAGATACCGTATCCCCAACAGACATTGTACCTTGCTCCAACATACCCATATGCAGATAATGACCGTTGCCAACCTTCTGCGTATCTGCAACACCAAAAATACCATTACCGCTGATTTCACCTGTATCACCGACCTGTCCGCCGCTTTCCGCATAAAACGGCGTCTGCGACAGAATCACTGCTGCATCGGTGCCTTCGGTGATGGAATCCACAGGCGCGCCATTGACCAGAATCGCCAACACGGTAGCATCCGAAGTCATTTGTGCATAGCCATTGAACACCGTTAGCGGTACGTCCTTCGGCACAGCAGCCTCGCCGCCCCAAGAAGTTTTCACCTTGGCGGCACGGTCTGCACGAGCGCGCTGTTTCTGCTGTTCCATCAACACACGGAAGCCTTCCTCATCAACGGTATAGCCCTTTTCGGCAGCCATTTCAATGGTCAGGTCGATGGGGAAGCCATAGGTGTCGCTAAGGGTAAATGCATCTTTGCCCGAAATAACCGTTTGACCTGTAAGGCGCAGTGCTTGCATACAGACTTCCAGCAAATCGGTGCCACGATCAACGGTACGGGCGAAGCTTTCCTCCTCATAGCGAATGATTTTTGTGATCAGCGCACGCTTTTCGGTCAGCTCAGGGTAAGCGTTCGCATTTTCCTGAATCACAGTTTCAGCAACCTGATACAGGAACGGCTGCTGAATGCCAAGCAGTTTGCCATGACGTGCTGCACGGCGCAGCAGACGCTTCAGCACATAGCCTCTTCCCTCATTCGCGGGAGTAACACCATCACCAACCATAAATACAGTCGAGCGGATATGATCGGTAATCACGCGCAGGGAAACGTCAGTTTTTTCATTATCGTGATATTTCACCCCTGCGATCTTGCAAATATGCTGCATGATATTCTGAATGGTATCTACCTCAAAAAGGTTATCTACGCCTTGCATCACGCAAGCCAGGCGCTCAAGCCCCATACCGGTGTCGATATTTTTGTTCTTCATCTCAGCATAGTTGCCTTTGCCGTCACTGTCAAACTGCGAGAATACCAGATTCCAGATTTCAATAATGCGGTCTGCATCACTTGCTTGCTCAAAGCTCTCAAAAGGGCCGTAGCTCTCACCGCGATCAAAGTGGATCTCAGAGCAAGGGCCGCAGGGACCGGAACCATGCTCCCAGAAATTATCTTTCTTTCCCAAACGAATAATGCGATCTCGCGGTACGCCAATTTCATTTGCCCAAATCTCTTCCGCCTCGTCATCACTTTCAAATACGGTGATCCACAGCTTTTCAGCGGGGATCTCCAGCACGTCGGTCAAAAATTCCCACGCCCATGCAATGGCTTCTCTCTTAAAGTATTCGCCAAAGGAGAAGTTGCCCAACATCTCAAAATAAGTGCCATGGCGGGCAGTTTTACCCACACGTTCAATATCGGGGGTGCGGATGCACTTCTGGCAGGTGGTCACACGCACATTGGGGGGGACAGCCTGTCCAAGAAAATATTTCTTCAACGGTGCCATACCCGAATTGATCAGCAACAGACTGTTATCTCCTTTCGGAATCAACGATGCGCTCTCCATACGAGTGTGCTGTTTGCTTTCAAAAAAAGCGAGATATTTCTCACGCAGTGTATTCAGACTTTGCCATTCCATAACGATCAATGTCCTTTCGCTTTTTGATTTCAGGCGATAAACGCCCAATCATACACGATATAGTATACAACCAAATACTCATTTTGTCAAGGGTCGCAGCAACGCTTTGAACGGCTCACTGTAGTGCTACAATAGAAGTGAGACCTGAGGGTATAGAAAAAGTGATTGAGAT
>CAYMOJ010000013.1:0-44845 GCA_964392175.1 uncultured Ruminococcus sp. | reverse complement strand
TCTCAATCACTTTTTCTATACCCTCAGGTCTCACTTCTATTGTAGCACTACAGAAAAAACCGTCTAAATCGCAAAAAAGCATTGCATTTTCGCATGAAATATGCTATAATAAACTGTTGAAATGTGCGATAGCGCATCAGAAAAACTGTCAGACATTTTCCACAACAGAAAGAAGGTATCCCGCGATGGATCTGAAGCTTCAGTCACATGAGGCACTTGCCGTAATGCTGAAGGAAACACGTGCAGCATACGAAGCACTGCAAGCAAAAAAGCTACAACTGAATATGGCAAGAGGAAATCCCTCTCCCGAACAGCTTGCGCTGACTATGCCCATGATGAGCACCCTCACTACCGCTGATTCCCTGATCACGGAGACAAACGAGGATTGCCGTAACTACGGCGTTTTGAATGGCATTCCGGAAGCAAGAACGCTTTTTGCAGAGTTACTCTCTGTACCCGCAGATGAGATTTTTGTTGCAGGCAATTCCAGCTTGCAGCTGATGTTTAACTGCATCCAGATCGCTTTTACACACGGCATTGCAGGTTGTAAACCATGGCATAAGCAAGAGAATTTGAAATTCCTATGCCCGGTGCCCGGTTATGATCGCCATTTTGCCGTCGCAAATTATTTTGGTTTGCAACTCATCCCCGTCCCCATGAAAGCCGATGGCCCCGATATGGACATTGTCGCAGAGTATGTCGAAAAGGATGCCACCGTAAAGGGCATCTGGTGTGTGCCGGTGTATTCTAATCCAACCGGTGTGATATATAGCGATGATGTGGTACGTCGATTTGCATCTCTTAAGCCAGCCGCTAAAGATTTCCGTATCTTCTGGGATAATGCGTACTGCATTCATCACATTGTAGATGATCCTGTGCAGCCGTTACGCATCACAGATGCTTGCAAAGCGTTTGGCAGTGAGGATATGGTCTACCAATTTGTTTCCACCTCTAAAGTCACTTTTGCCGGTGCAGGCATCGCTGCTGTTAACATGAGCAAAGCAAATCTTGCACAGTTTACCAAGGAAATGGGCATACAGACCATCGGCTTTGATAAAATCAACCAGATGCGCCATGTGCGTTTCTTCGGTGATGCAGCAGGCGTGATCGCACATATGAAAAAGCACGCCGCATTGCTCAAGCCAAAGTTTGATGTCGTCATCTCCATGTTGGAAAAGGAGCTGGCTCCGTTGGAACTTGGTAGCTGGACGACTCCTCAGGGCGGATATTTCATCTCCTATCAGGCCCCCAAGGGTTGTGCAAAGCGCATCGTTCAGCTTTGTAAAGAAGCCGGCGTTACTCTGACCCCTGCGGGTGCAACATATCCCTATGGCAACGATCCCGATGATTCCAATATCCGCATTGCACCCACTTATCCATCTGTTGCAGCTTTGCAGCAGACAATGGAACTGTTTTGCCTTTGCGTGAAGCTTGCCGCAATTGAAAAATTGATTCAAGCCTAACATAAATTTTAATAATATTTAATGGATAGGAGCTGTTTACAATGATCAATCTGAATCTTGTTCTGACCGAGCCGGAGATGTTGAAAACACAACTGGCAAGAAAAGGCTACAATGTCGCAAAGATAGATGAGCTTGCTGTGCTTCTGGCACAAAAAAAGGGCAAGCAACAGGCTCTCGATGATTTACGTGCAAAGCGCAATGCCTGGAAGAAGGATCAATCTATTTCTGTGGACTTAAAACGTCAGCTGCGCGATGATATTGCCGCAGATGAAGCGGCACTCGCCGAATTGGACGCAAAGATCCGTGAGCTACATCTTGATATCCCGAATCTGCCTGATGAGGATGCTCCCGATGGCAAGGATGCTTCTGATAATGTGGTTTGCAGAGAATGTGAGGATTATTACAAGTCTACTGTCGAAAAATTCCGTCCTCACTGGGAAGTGGCAGCCGACCTTGACATTCTTGACAATGAACTTGCAAGTAAGGTTTCCGGCTCTATGTTTGCCATGTATAAAGGTGCAGGCGCAAAATTATTGCGCGCGCTTGTGACCTATGCCCTTTCTTTGCATAGCGATAAATACCTGGAGATCATTCCCCCACACATGGTTTCTTCCAAAACTCTGACCTTTACAGGTCATCTGCCGAAGTTTGCAGAGGAACAGTACAAGTGCCAAAACGACGATTTGTGGCTGATTCCGACTGCCGAAGTTCCGCTTACCGGTGCATTCGCCGAAACCACCTTTGAGCAAAATCAGCTTCCTCAATATCGCTGTGGCTATACCGTGTGTTTCAGACGTGAGGCTGGATCAGCTGGCAAAGATACCCGTGGCTTACAGCGTGTTCACGAATTCCATAAAGTGGAGCTCGTTAAGGTTGTTGAGCCTAAAAATTGCCGTGCTGAGCTAGACGATCTGCTTAAGGATTGCCTGCGCATCATTCAGGATTTGAAGCTGCAATGGAGAATCTTAGATCTTTGCACCGGTGATATGGGCGATAAATATGGTCGTTGCTATGATATCGAGGTTTGGGCTCCCGGTGCTGAGCGCTGGTTGGAGGTTTCCTCTGTTGGCCATTTCAGCGATTATCAGGCGCGCCGTGCCAAAATCAGCTACAAGGATGAGAATGGCAAAAAGCAGGTTGCATACACCCTCAACGGCTCCGGTATGGCTACCCCTCGCGTAATTGCAGCCATTATTGAGACCTATCAACAGCCTGACGGAACCATCGTAGTTCCTGAAGTGCTACGTCCCTTCATGGGCTGCGATGTGATCAAACCGCGTGGTTAATCACTGATTGCATAAATTAAAAGGCACGGTCAAATTCGACCGTGCCTTTTTTGTTCCACGTGGAACATTTTAGAGAGGAGATCGCTTGATTTTTGCGAATCGGCGAGGATAAATTGAAGAAGTCGGCGTAGATTTTCCAATCATGACCAGGTGTTTTTGTACACCTTCCAATTCATAATCAACGGCCTCAGGAGAGCAAGCATTCATCGCAGCAGCAGCCTCATGAAAACGCTCTACTGTTTGGTCATATCCGCTTCCCTTGAACGCAAAGAATGTTCCGTTTACCTTCAAGAATGGCAGGGCAAGCTCACAAAGCATTGAACCATTTGCAACCGCCCGAGAGGCAACATAATCAAATGTTTCGCGGTACTCCACCTTTTTTGCAAGCTCCTCAGCGCGTCCATAAAGACATTTTGCTGATAATCCGAGTTCTTTTACGACTTTGTTGCAAAAATCGAGTTTGCGTTCTTCGCTATCCAACAAAGTAATGGACAGTGCCGGACACATAATTGCGAGCGGAATCCCCGGAAAGCCGCCACCTGTGCCAAGATCTAATAAAGATTTTTGATCCATATCGTCCAGATACCGAAGCAGATAAGCAGAATCCAAAAAATGCCTTTCCCAAATATCGCTCACTTGAGATACACGGGTTACATTTTGTACAGTTGATTCAGTGTTGAGAAGCTTTGCATATGCGGAAAAACGTTCGTATTGTAGAGCAGTAAGCGCAATATGATATCGAGAAAATAAACGATTTGCATCTGCAAAAGAAAATTCAGGCATGATGTTCACCGGCTTTCAACCAAGTAATCAATATGTTGATATCAGAGGGCGATACGCCCGAGATCAAAGCTGCTTGGCGTAAGTTTTGTGGGCGAATCTTTCCAAGCTTTTCCCGCGCTTCTGAGGATAACGCAGTAATGACAGTATAATCAATATTGAAAGGCAGCCGAATCCGTTCCAAGTGGGCAAAGTGAGCATTCTGCGTATTTTGCCGCTCAATGTATTGTTGATACTTAACCATCAGATTCACTTCTTCTGCTTCCTCTGGGGTAAGATTTTGGTCAAAATGTAAAGCATTTGCAAGAGAACTGTACGCCACCTGAGGACGGCGAAGCAAAGAATCCATTTTCACTCCAGTAGAAATCGGAGTAGTTCCCACAGCTGTCAAATACGAATTGCATTCTTCTGTAGGACTTACAGAAGATGTACATAACTCCTCAATCGCATGAGCAATATGTTCCATTTTATTGCAGAATTTTTCATATCTTTGCTGCGAAATTAGTCCGTAACGATAACCAATCGGTGTTAATCTGCGATCTGCATTGCCATGTCGCAAAGATAAGCGATATTCACTTCGCGCGGTCATCATACGATATGGATCTTCACATCCCTTATTCACCAAGTCATCGATCAGGGTGCCAATATAGGATGATTCGCGGCTTAAAATTAACTGTTCATCGTCGAAAACATACGCAGATGCGTTAATTCCGGCAATCAAGCCTTGTGCAGCTGCCTCTTCATAACCAGATGTTCCATTAAACTGACCGGCAGCAAATAAACCATGAAAATTACGAAAAGCCAATGTTGCAAGTAAGCATTTCGGGTTGATGCAATCGTATTCAATCGCATATGCTGATCGCATAATCTCGATGTTCTCAAATCCGGAAACTGACCGCAACATTTTCCATTGTACATACTCCGGCAAGGATGTGCTAAATCCCTGTATGTACATTTCTTCCGTATCGCTTCCGGTTGGCTCAACAAAAATTTGATGCTTATCACGTTGAGAAAAACGAACAACTTTGTCCTCTATTGACGGACAGTATCGTGGCCCAACGCCTTCAATCATTCCCCCATAAAGTGGGGATTCACCTAAATGCTCATGAATAATTGCATGCGTTTTTTCATTCGTGTTTGCAATATAGCACAAAGCATCATTTCGAAGGAGCCCACTTGGATAAAAAGAAAAAGGTTGCGGGTGCGCATCACCATGCTGTGGAATCAGTTTATCAAAATCAATGCTTCGACGATGAACACGGCAAGGTGTACCAGTTTTGAATCGTCGTAGTTCCACACCAATTGCACGAAGAGATGACGACAAACGTCGTGCAGGCAAGCAAGCATCCGGTCCACTTTCCATCGAATTTTGACCAATAAACACTTTCCCCATTAGAAAAGTGCCTGCACAGATCACTGCTGCTTTGCATTGATAAAGTCCGCCAAGAGCATTCACTACACCTGTAACGCAGCCACTATCATCAATGAGAATATCCGCAATTTCGGTCTGAATCAGATGCAAATTGGGCGTTGATTCGCATTTTTGCTTCATATATTTCTGATAGGCTCTGCGATCTTCTTGTGCACGCGGACTATGCACCGATGCACCCTTGCTCAAATTCAGCATACGCATTTGGATACAACAAGCATCAGCGGCTTCAGCCATCACGCCACCTAATGCATCAATTTCTCTTACAAGATGCCCTTTTGCACTTCCGCCAATTGATGGATTACATGGCATATTGCCAATTTGATCCAGTGAAATCGTAAATAAGGCAGTTTTGCATCCTCTTCGTGCAGATGCAACGGCAGCTTCGATGCCCGCATGACCTGCACCAATCACAGCCACATCGAAATTACCAAGCAAATTCATAGCATTCACCATCCTGAATGTTCCACGTGGAACATTTTATTTGCCAACGCAAAATTTTGAAAAGACCCCATCAATAATATCATCTGTGATGATCTCGCCATCAAACTCCGCCAAGGTATTCGCAGCAAGTTCCAATTGCATACAGATCACATCCAATGGCATATTTTGCGTAAGATCATTCGAAGCTTGAAGAAGAAACGTTGCCGCATGATCAACCAATTGTTTTTGACGCTCAGAAATCAAAGAAGGCATATTTGGCGAGTTGGTTGAACCGAATTGATGTTGAATTGCGCATACAATATCCTCATATCCTATGTGCAGCTTTGCAGAACAGATGACTTCACTCGGTTGCAAAGTCGCCTTAGATCGATTGGATAAGTCACATTTATTATATATTGTTATTATTTTATGATGTTTCAGTTTTTTAACCATTTCCTTTTCGGCATAGGAAAGTTCTGCTGTAGAATCAACAATATGCAAAATCAGATCAGCCTGTTTGGCTTGCTCGAAAGCAGCATCTACACCCATTGCCTCAATCACATCACCTGTTTGACGAAGTCCGGCAGTATCGGCAAGCAAGAGAACAAAATCGCCAACACGAACAGATTCGGTAATTACATCCCGTGTGGTTCCCGGAATATCAGTGACAATACTTCGTTGCATACCTGCCAGCCAGTTCATAATGGAGGATTTTCCTGCATTTGGTGCACCAATGAGGACGGTTCGAATTCCTTCACGATACACGCGCCCCTGGTCATAGCGCGCTGACAGCACGCGTAGTTCACGGATCAAGGCATTGATTTCACCGGACAATCGTTCGGATTCCAGCTCAGGGGGCGTTTCTTCCGGATCATCCATCCAATAGCTCATAGCAGAGATCAGTGCTGTAAGTTTCTCACGGCATACACGCATTTGTATGGATAAATGCCCATTACGCGCCAAATTTGCTTCGCGCAACGCAAATTCGCCCTCTGCCTGAATAACATTCATGACTGCTTCCGCTTGGGATAAACTCATCTTTCCATTCAGAAAAGCACGCTTTGTAAACTCCCCGGCAGTAGCAGGTTTTGCACCCAACGCAAACAGCAATGACATAATTTTCCGGCAAATAAAGATGCCGCCGTGACAGGAAATTTCAACGACATTCTCGCCTGTATAGCTGTGCGGTTCGCGAAAAACCGTCAACACAACATCATCGATCGTGTCACCCTGTGCATCCTTGACCACACCATATGCGCAGGTATAGCCTTCCATTGCTGTGACCGCTTTGCCGCGTGCAGATCGAAAAACACGATCCGCGATTGCAATTGCTTCATCGCCGGAGATACGGATCACGCCAATTCCACCTGACGCATTCGGTGTAGATATTGCTGCAATTGTATGCATAATTCCTCCGTAAATTGCCACGCTATGCGATATCATGCAAGCCGTGATGCTACATTGGTTGATAAATTTTGATAAGCTGACATTGCAATCGCACATCTACGAATTGCTTCAAAATACCCCTACCCGTTTTTGGGGTAGGGGCATAAAATACAGATTGCCAAAGTCATCCATGCAACATCCGATACAGTGCACTCATGCGCAAATTTCAGCATCAATCCAGATCGATTTTACCATAAATGCCCGCATAAACATCATCGTCCGGCTTCGGGCGTTTGTAGTCTTTTTCAAAGCTAGTTGAAAGATCAAGGCTACGCACCGTACCGGTTGGTTTGCGCTCTCCACGATTTCTGCGTTCTCCACGATCATTCTTTCTACCGCGTCTGCCGGAACGATCCCCACCATTTCTGCTTGAATGACGATGAAACTCATCATCTCTGCGGCGCACATCAATGGGGCGCTCATTCTTGCCATCAGCAAAATCGGGCATAATGAGAATGCGACGATTCGGTTCTTCGCCGGAAGAGCTGGAGCTTACGCCCTCAATATCGGTAACGGTAGAATGAATAATCCGCCGTTCATAGGGATTCATCGGCTCTAACAAAACAGGACGACCGGTCTCCAAAGCGGTTCGGCAAAGACGCTCTGCCAGCTCCTGCAAAGCCTTACGGCGCTTATCTCGATAATTGCAAGCATTCAAGCTAACACGAACATAATCCTTATGGCCACGATTTGCAACCATAGCGGTCAAGTACTGAAGAGCATCTAATGTATCGCCACGATGCCCTATGAGTTTGCCGGCATCGTTACCATCAATGGTGATCTCGATACCATGTGCAGCCAGTACACCGTGAATGGTCACATCGGGGGCAAGAGAATCCAGCACCTTACGCAAATATGCACACGCCGTTTCGATACGATCGGCTGCATCAGCAGGCAAAGGCTTTTCTTCTCCGGCATTCGCATCTTCGGGTACAGACTTTTTCTTGTCTACGGAAGGCTCAGTAGAAACAACCTCTGCAACGGGCTTAGTGACTTCTTCTGCAATAGACTGTGCTTCATACACAGCACGCACCTTATACACGCCGTTTGCCTTACCAAAAATGCCCAAAAAGCGTTTTGGCTCTTCTAAAACAGTGAAGGTGATCTTGTCAATCGGGGCGGAAAAAGCGTCTGCAGCTTTCTGCTTGGCTTCTTCCAAAGTTTGGGCAACAAAAATTTCCATCATAGCGGTTTTCAGGATTCTTCCATATCAAAGAGGAGAATCCGTCTCCTTCCAAAAATATTCAAGCAAAGCGGTATGAGATACAGTGCCACACACTCTGCAAGGATTCCTTTTTGTAATGGTCGGTTACAGCTTTTTATGCATCATTCTCTTCATCATCCGAGAGGCTTTCGCCATATTTCTCAGCGGCTCTCTTCCGTGCAGCCTCAATCAGCTTACGCTCATACTCAGCACGCTCCTTGCGAGACATTCCATCGTCACCATCGGTGTATCGGGTACGATTCCCGCTGCCTTGCGCACCGTTGCCGCCATTTTGCTCATTGGCATACTGTGCCGAAGCTTCCATCATGCGCTGTGTCCAGGTTGGGCCTTTGGCAAGCTGCTTTTGTTTTTCCTTCTCGTTGATTTTGACCATGCGTGTTGGGTTGAGATATGCATACAGACTCAATGTAGTGATCAGGCTCAGCAAAGAGTTGATCAGCCAATAGAAGCCAACACCGGCAGGCACGGCAAAACCGATCCAAACCGACATCAGCGGCATGGTATACAGCATAATATTCATGGCACCCATGCTCTGCATAGAAGGATTTGCCTTCTTATTATGGCGTTGGGTGATAATGGTAAGCACAAGCTGCAACACGCCGGACAAAATCGGGATCATTGCCAGCAAAATTGCAGTGACATTCCATGTAGTGGGCGACAACGAAGGCTGTGCGCCAAGATCAAAACCGAGAAAAGTATTTTCAAACCCCTGCAATTCCGAAAGGAACTTACCATCGCTGACAGATGCAAAGATTTCCGGATTCGTCTTTGCATATTTTAGAATGATCAACTCCGGACGAGAATTGAGATATCTCTCCGTAATATTATTTTCCGTCAGCCATGTAGAAAGCAGGCTCAGTGCTTCGGATGCCTGTTCACTCATATTAAGAATATGTGTGATCGGTCGCATAACGACCTGGTACACGCCCATCAGCACGATCATCATGACCAAATTGGAAAGACAACCTGCACTGGGATTGATGCCTTCCTCCTGATACAGACGATTTTGCTCCTCCTGCATACGCTGCGGATTATTCGCGAAGGATTTCTTCAACTTCTCGATCTTGGGGCTGAGCATTGCAACACGGGCGGAATTGACCTGTGTTTTGTAGTTTGATGGCAACGCCAGCAGCTTCATAAAAATAGTAAACAGGATCAACGCAATACCATAGCTGTTCACCACCTGATAAATCAGGCGCATCAGCCAACCAAAGGGAATGGCAATCAAATCAAACAAGGGTATATCCTCCGTTCAAAACTCATGGATTATCACGGTGTGTTTCGCCGGGAAAACATCGTGCATCACGGTACGAAAGCCGTGGCATCAACAAAAAACCGGCAGCACCGGCTCGTCCTGCTGCGGAAGTCAGCAAAGGGTCCGGCTGTGCAGTATGATGTCTGCCAAGAAAATCAAATTTCAGCGGTACAGGATCCCACCCCCCGCGGCAAAATGGGTTACATCGCAGGATCCGTAAAAGGGTAAGCCATCCTCCGCGCAGTGCACCAAAGCGTTCCACAGCGGTAAGCCCGTACTGCGAACAAGTAGGGCGATATCTGCAGCAAGCAGGCAGCAATGGCGAGATACATTTGCGATAAAAGCGAATGAGCATCAGCAACACGCGGCGCATATCACGCCTGTGCTTTCTGCCTGTTCACTTTTCTTTTCGCGGCATTGGATTTGCGATTTTTCGCAGGCCTCGGCTGCACCTGACAAGCAATGCTACCATCACTTACGCCGACCAAATGACGTAATCCACGTTTTTGCATTGCAGCGGTCAAAACAGCGGCGTTTTGTTCAGGCAAGCCTGAACGCGCCACAATAACGATATCCAAGCCAATCGGCATCTGTGTTTCGGCAGCACGATAAGCTTCGCGAACAATTCGCTTTGCGCGATTGCGCTTTACGGCGTTACCAATCTTTTTTCCGGCGGTGATGCCAAGGCGATTTTCACTGCGCCCATTGGGCATAGCGTACAATATCGCAGAGCCAAGTGAGCAGAATGCGCCCCTGCGGTACAACCGCTGGAAATCCTGATTACGGTTCAACATCACAGTAAACAGCATACCTCAAGTGCGTCCTCTCCATACCGCAACACGATGCGGATATTATCGAAAAAGGGTCACAAACCGCATTGTGACCCTTTTGCTTGCGTTTCTGACTTAAATCAATAAGTCAATCTTGCTCTGCCCTTTGCTCTGCGGCGAGCCAGAACCTTGCGGCCGTTGGCAGTTGCCATACGCTTACGGAAACCATGCTCCTTCTTGCGGTGCAGCTTCTTAGGCTGATATGTTCTCTTCATGGAATGTCACTCCTTTTCTTTGATTATATATATACAATGAATGTATGCCAAACGGACGGGAAATTACCAATAAATCGGCATATTACCCTGCAAGCAGATATTATACAGGAAAGAAGATCAAAAGTCAAGAGGGCGACATCATCTTTGTACACTTTGCCGATTTTGTATTGATACATCGTGGGGATACTGGATATTTTTCTATATATTCGTGATTGGATACGGCGCATAACAGAATTGCAAACACCGATTTCTCAGGGGAATGCCACTACCTGGGATCAACAAGGACGAGATGACAGCATTTTCGCAAAATCGAAAGGTTGACAATCTCAACACACTATGCTATAATGTGTATTTAGGATAGTAACCGATTTTTACAACGGAAAGGACGCGTAAAATCATGGATCAAACCACCATGCAAAGCTATGAAAGCCCCTTCTGCACCCGCTATGCCAGCAAAGAAATGCAGTACATCTTCTCTGCCGACAAAAAATTCACCACATGGCGTCGCCTGTGGGTGGCACTCGCCCGTGCCGAGCACGAACTTGGCTTGCCGGTAACCGCAGAGCAAGTCGCAGAGCTGGAAGCACATATCAACGATATCGACTACGAGGCAGCAGCAGCCCGTGAGCGTGAATGCCGCCACGATGTGATGTCCCATGTGTATGCTTATGGCTTGGTTGCGCCCAAAGCGAAGGGAATCATTCATTTAGGCGCGACTTCTTGCTATGTGGGAGATAACACCGATGTTATCATCATGCGCGATGCAATGCAGCTGATCAAGAGCAAGTTGTTGACCGTTATTTCCAATCTGTCAAAATTTGCAGAAGAGTGGAAATCGCAGCCCTGCCTTGCATATACGCACTGCCAGCCTGCGCAGCTGACGACTGTTGGAAAACGCGCAACACTGTGGATGAACGAACTGCTGATGGATCTCGAAGAGCTGGATACCCGTATCGCGCGCCTGAAGCTGTTAGGATCGAAAGGCACGACCGGCACACAGGCATCCTTTGTGGAACTGTTCCGGGGCGATTCCGAAAAGATCCGCACATTGGAGCAGAAAATCGCTGTAGAGATGGGTTTTTCCCCTGATGCCGTTGTTCCCGTATCGGGACAGACCTATTCTCGCAAGGTGGATACCATGGTACTGAACGCCCTCTCCGGCATTGCACAATCTGCCATGAAATTCGCTAATGATCTGCGTCTGCTGCAATCTTTCAAAGAGATGGAAGAGCCATTTGAAAAGGGTCAGATCGGCTCCTCTGCAATGGCATATAAGCGCAATCCCATGCGTTCTGAGCGTATTACCGCACTGGCACGTTACCTGATGGTAGATTGCCTGAATCCTGCGTTTACCGCAGGAACCCAGTGGTTTGAGCGTACCCTTGACGATTCTGCCAACAAGAGAGTCGCCGTTGCGGAAGGTTTTCTGGCTGCCGATGCCATTCTCAACATCATGATGAACGTGACAAACGGTCTGGTCGTGTATCCTGCGGTCATTCGTCAGCGTGTCATGCGTGAGCTGCCTTTTATGGCAACCGAAAATATCATGATGAACGCTGTAAAGCAGGGCGGCGACCGCCAGTTGCTGCACGAAAAGATCAGAGAGTATTCCATGATGGCAAGCGATCACGTCAAGAAAGAAGGGCTGGAGAATAATCTTTGTGAGCTGATCGTGCGCGACCCTGCCTTCTGTATCACCGAGGACGAATTGAACGCAATGCTTGCGCCGGAAAACTTCATTGGCAGAAGTGCACAGCAGGTTGATGAATTTCTTGCCGAATGCGTTGTGCCGGTTCTGAAGAACGCCGCGCTTGCACAGGACGTTGCACTGACCGTGTAATAGCCCGAAAAATCCGCGCTGAAAATGAAAACCTTGCGAAAATGCTTGACATTTTCAGCAAAATGCACTATAATGAAGTGTGCTTTTCGGCATATTCGGTAGCAACATCTGCCATGCCGATACATTACAAAAGCAAGGAGGCTTGACAGTGAAGAACAGAAAATCCGTTTTCTTCATCGTGTCCATTTTAATTATCGCTTATGCTGTTTCAACCATATGCGGCTTTAAAATGCAGTACGGCGACCTGACAACGATGTACATCAAAGGTGTGGAGGACATTCGTCTGGGAATTGATATCCAAGGCGGCGTGGATGTTACCTTTGCCCCTGCCGACGAAAATGTGGACGCAACCAAAGAACAGCTTGAGGCTGTGCAGGAGGTCATGAAATCTCGTCTGATTTCCCTGGGCATCAATGACTACGAGGTTTACATCGACGAGAACAACGATAAGGTCATCGTGCGCTTTCCCTGGCAAAGCGGCGAAGAGGACTTTGATCCGCAGAACGCTGTAGCAGAATTGGGCGATACAGCACAGCTGAAGTTCTTTGCAGGCTACAACTACACCTCAGAAACCCAGGATGATGGTACAGTGATCGTAACCCCCAAGGGTGATGTTGTACTGGAGGGCGCGCAAGTCGCAAACGCCTATACGCAGCCCGAAGTGGGTGATGACGGTAGCTTTACCGGTAACTACACCACCGTTCTGGAGTTGGATGAAGAAGGTAAGGAAGCATTCAAAAACGCTACACAAGCGGCTGTCGACAAGAATGCCAGTTATCTGGATACTACATATACCTCAGGTACCCGTTACGTTATCTCTATTTGGATGGACGAAACCTGTATCTCCTGCCCAACCGTACAAGCTGTCATTAGCGATGGCGTTGCAGTCATTTCCGGTGACATGGACTACGATGAGGCAAAAGCACTGACCGATAAGATCAACGGTGGCGCGCTGCCTTTTAATCTTGAGACCCAAACCTTCAAAACCATTTCGCCCAGCATGGGTAGTGGCGCATTGCGGGCAATGGTCATCTCCGGTGTCATCGCGCTGCTCTGCGTTATGGTCTACATGATCTGTATGTACCGCCTGCCCGGTGTGGTTGCCGCAATCGCTCTGCTCGGTCAGTCGGCCGGTACACTGGCAGTGATCTCCGGCTGGTTCGGTTTCAACGATTCCAGTACCCTGACCATCCCCGGTATCGCAGGTATTATTTTGTCGATCGGCATGGGCGTTGACTGTAACATCATCACCAGTGAACGTATCCGCGAGGAACTGCGCTTGGGCAAGAATCTGGATTCCGCGCTGAAATCCGCATATAAAAATTCGTTTTCCTCGATCTTTGACGGTAATATCACCGTTATCATCGTTGCGGTTATCCTGATGGGTGCATTCGGCGTTTCGGATAGCTTCTTTGCCAAGATGCTCAGCTTCGTGTTCCGCTGGTTCGGCGTTTCTACTGAAGGCACGATCTATTCCTTCGGTTTCACCCTGTTGACTGGCGTATTCTTCAATTTCGTGATGGGCGTTCTGGCTTCTCGTCTGATGCTGACCTCCCTTTCCAAGTTCAAGTGTTTCCAGAACAGAAAGCTATATGGAGGTACTGAAAAATGAGCAAGAAAAAAGAAACCATTGCCCCTATGGCACAAAATGTCAAGGTGCTCGACTTCTACGGCAACCGGAAAGTATTTTTCATCATCTCCTCTGCGCTGATGGTTTTGACGTTGCTTTCCTGCTTCATCTTTGGCGTCACCCTCTCGATTGAATTCAAAGGAGGCACCATCGCAACCTATTCCTATGAAGGAACTGTTTCCGAAACGGATCTGCAAAAACTTGCTTCCGATTCACTGAATACTGATGCCACCATCCAGTTGGGCGAAACCTTCACAGGCGAGAATATCACCTGCTTTACCGTATCATTCACGATGGATGAGCCATTTGATACGGAATTGCAGGATACGCTTCTACAGGATCTGACTGCAAAGTATCCCGATGCAAACATTGAGTTGCTGGAAAGCAATGATATCGCACCTTCTTCCGGTAAGATATTCTTCGTCAAGTGTATCGTGGCTGCATTGTTTGCAACTGTTTTGCTGATCGTTTACATCGCATGGCGATTCAAGCGAATTTCCGGTTGGAGCGCGGGCGTGTTCGCAATCGTAGCTCTGCTGCATGACCTGATCATCGTATTCGCATCATTCGTGATTCTCGGCTTTGAGATCGATTCTATCTTCATGGCGGTTATCCTCACCATTTTGGGTTACTCCGTCAATGATACCATCGTGATCTACGACCGTATCCGCGAAAATCAGAAGCTGATGCCCAAAATGCCGCTGGCAGATCTTGTCAACCTCTCTCTCAGTCAGACCATGCGTCGCGCGATTCGCACATCCATTACCACCATCAGTTCCATGGTCATTGTTACGATCGTAGCTTTGGTGTGCAATGTTTCTTCGATTCTCAGCTTTAGCATTCCAATGATCTTCGGTATGGCATCCGGTAGCTATTCCTCTATCTGCCTCGCTCCGGTTTTATGGGTCAGTTGGAAGAACAGAACCAAAAAAGCATGAACAATATATCAAAAAATGGTTGATGGCACATGATTTTCCTTGTGAAAAGCGACAAAATTATACAAAGCACCTTGCATTGCAGGGTGCTTTTGTGTTATATTAAAGATGTGTTTTTGTGCCGTGAAAGGAGGAAATTTCTATGCAAGCTGCTGTATCCACTGCTTGTTTGTTTCCAAAAGCCACGGAAGAAGCACTGTATGACTTGTGTTTAACAGGTATACACAATATAGAAATCTTTCTCAATGCCCCATCAGAGGTCGATCCTGTATTTGTTCATGATCTACGACGAATCTGTGATCGCTTTGGCGCGACTTGTACGGCAATTCACCCGTGGACTGCCCCCGATGAAGGATTCATGCTCTTTTCCATGTATCGGCGAAGAGCCGACGATTTCATTGAACAAGCGAAGCGCATTTTTGAAGCCGCACAGACACTGGGTGCAAAATACTATATCCTGCACGGCGCGCTACAAGGCACTTGCAAGGATATGCAGCTTTACTGTGACCGGTTTTACCGGCTGTATACAGCCGGTAAAGCGTTCGGCATAACCGTTACGCAGGAAAACGTTTACCGGCATGAAAGCGCAAGTTTAAAATTTCTGCGCGAGTTTTGCCGTATTTTGGGCAAGGACGCCGCACTTACCTTTGATGTGAAACAGGCAGTGCGAGCAGGAATGAATCCTACAGAAGCAATTGAAGCAATCGGCAATAAAGTGCAGCATCTGCATATCAGTGACCATGGACCGCTGGGCGATTGCTTGCGCATCGGCAGTGGCAGATTCGCAATCGTGCCCTTCTTAACATTGCTTCGAAAAAAAGGCTTCGAAGGCACCGTGACTTTAGAATTGTATCGTGATGCATTCGATCACGCTCAAGAATTATGTGAAGATTGGCAGCGGCTCGACCGGCTGATCGCTCGCGCGTAGATTATATCAAATCACCGGAAAGGAGTCTTCACTATGCGCTGCCCCTTCTGCGGAAACGAAGATACCAAAGTTGTGGATTCCCGTTCCATTGATGGCAAAAAACGCCGTCGCCGCCATTGCCAGCGGTGTGGTCGTCGCTTCACCACCTTTGAATCGGTGGAAAAGCCACTACTGATGGTTGCCAAGCGCGATGGCTCTTTTGAGCCGTTTGACCGCAACAAGCTGATCGCGGGCATCTATTCCTCGATCAAAAAACGTCCCGTGCAGATGGAAGTTGTCACCGCTATGGTCGATGAGATCGAAGTAGAGCTGGCGACAGAAATGACAGCCACTGTTTCTCCCGATACCATTGGATCTATGGTCATGGCAAGATTGCGCAAAATTGATCCGGTAGCCTATGTAAGATTTGCTTCTGTGTACCTTGCGTTTTCTGATGTGGATGATTTTGTCCGCATTATCAGTGAACTGCAAGCATAATTATCGTACTGCCTGCATGGAATTCGGAGAAGCAGCACAGTATACCTGTGCTCCAACCAGTACATCATCACACAGCAATAGCTCTGCATACCATAAATCCGAAGCAAAGCCCTCCGCTACAATATTTTTAATGTGATAGCAATATCGCATGGCACTCTGCCCACCGTAAAGCTGAGGAGAAAATCCCTGCTGCCCCTGTAACGTCAGCCAATATTGCCCTTCCGGCGTCTGCCATTGCTGCGGTATGATGGTTTCACAGGCAGATACTTCTGTAACTGCCCAACCACAAAGATTGAGAAAACCTTCCCGCGCGGCTGCATTTTCCAGTATTATCTCATCAGATGTCGGACGCATCTGTGCCTTTTCGGAAAATGTGTACACAGTCAGTGCACCGCATAACGTTGCTACACAAAGCAAACGCAGACTTTTATGCTTGTTTTTCATCATGAATCCCCCTGTCGCTGTCACATATCCTATATATATGATACAACAGCAGTTCGATATACCACGGCGCATTGCCGTAATTTTGTGGTCTTGAAAGGAGTTCTATCATGCGACTGGACCGTTTTCTCTCGGCTCAGACAGCACTTTCCCGCAAAGAGGCGCAAACTGCCATACGGCGCGGAGAAGTAACCGTAAACGAAACCGTTCAGTGCAAGCCCGATCTGAATGTGGATCCTGATGAGGATCACATATCATTGGGCGGTAAGCCCATCACCTATCAAAAAAATCACTATTTTCTGATGTATAAGCCAGTCGGTGTGCTAACTGCCTGTACCGACCACAAACAGCAAACTGTCCTTGATTTGCTTGCAAAAGAGCATCGTCTGCCCGGATTGTTTCCCAGTGGGAGACTGGATATCGATACAACCGGTCTGCTGCTCATTACCGATGACGGCGCGCTTTCGCATAAAATGCTTGCGCCTAAATTCCATGTTGCGAAATATTATCTTGCAACACTTCGCGATCCCATTGAAAACTATTATAAGCACGCCTTTACCGAAGGCATCACGTTGGAAACACATGGCGAACCGGAACCGTGTATGCCGGCAGACTTTGCCGGTATTACTGAACAAATCGCCTTGATTGCTCTGCATGAGGGAAAATATCATCAGGTAAAGCGAATGTTTGCGGCACTGGGCAATCATGTTGAAAAGCTTGCCCGCGTGCAGATCGGCGCATTGACCTTGCCGGATGATTTGCAACCAAGCGAGTATACTGTCATTTCAGAGGATGATGTGCAAAAAGTGTTCGAGGAAATGCCCTTTTCTGAAGTTTCAACAGGTTTTCAACAAAAATTTCGTCATTATAGATAAACAACGCGGGGTAAGTTTGGGCATTTCGTATCTTGACCTGCGGCGAAGAATCTGATAAAATAGAATAAGGCATAGGTTTGTGCCGTCATTTCGTTTCAATTTGTATGCGGTCAGGCGCATACTTGAGGACGCTTTCATAGCCATTTTGAAAGACGCTCTCTTGAATAAATTTGAATTTTTTAGGAGGACAAGAGAATGGCAAGTCTGTCTCTGCGGGGCATTTATAAAAAGTACCCCGGTGGCGTTGTTGCGGCTTCCGATATCAATCTGGAAATTCGCGACAAAGAATTTATCGTTTTGGTTGGACCTTCCGGTTGCGGTAAGTCCACCACCCTGCGTATGATCGCAGGTCTGGAGGAGATCTCTGAGGGTGAGCTGTACATCGGTGACCGTCTGGTGAACGATATCGCTCCGAAAGATCGTGATATCGCAATGGTGTTTCAGAACTATGCTCTGTATCCCCACATGACCGTGTTTGATAACATGGCTTTTGGTCTGAAGCTTCGTAAGGTACCTAAGGACGAGATCGCCCGTAAGGTTGAAGAGGCTGCCAGAATTCTGGACCTTACCCCCCTGCTGAACAGAAAGCCGAAGGCAATGTCCGGTGGTCAGCGTCAGCGTGTGGCTTTGGGTCGTGCAATCGTTCGTAATCCTCAGGTGTTCCTGCTTGATGAGCCGCTCTCCAACTTGGACGCAAAGCTCCGTGCACAGATGAGAACCGAAATTTCTTTGCTGCACAAGCGTTTGGGAACTACCTTCATCTATGTTACCCACGACCAAACCGAGGCTATGACCATGGGTGATCGTATCGTGGTTATGAAGGGTGGCTTCATCCAACAGATTGATACCCCTCAGAATCTGTATGAAACTCCTTGCAACAAGTTTGTTGCAGGCTTCCTCGGCTCTCCCCAGATGAACTTCATCGATGCAATTCTGCTGTATCGTGATGGCCAGTATGTGGTACAGTTTGGTTCCAATGATACCAAATCTACCAGAGGCGTGAAGTATGAGGTCGTTCTGCCTCAGAGCAAGGTGACTCCTGATCTGGAGCATTATATTGACAAAGAAGTGATCATGGGTATCCGCCCCGAGAACGTTCACGACGAGCCGCAGTATCTGGCAAATGCCACTACCGGTATCGTAAAGTGCAATGTTGAGATCACTGAGCTGATGGGTGCTGAGACTTATCTGCACCTGACCTGTGAGGGCATCCCGATCACCGCTCGCGTTTCTCCGAAGTCTACCGCTCGTCCTCAGGATGAAATTGATGTTGTCTTTGATGCAGAGGCAATCCACCTCTTCGATAAGGAAACCGAAAAGACCATCATCAACTAATGCGATTATAAAAGACCATTCCTACGCAGGGATGGTCTTTTTTTGTGTAAGTACCGCACTTTTTGTGCCGTAAATCTTGATTTTCACGCGCTTTTGTGTTATAATGATGTATCAGGAGCGGTATGCTCATACAATCTACAACAGAAAGGTCTTGTTTCGATGTCCGAGCAGAATGCGGTAAAAAATCCTAAAAACTTTGAAATTCCCCGTCCGGCATTTCCAAAGCGCGCAGTGGTTACAGGCGGTATGCCATATGGTAATAAAGAGCTGCACTTTGGTCATGTAGGCGGTATGCTGGTGTTTGCAGATACTTATGCCCGCTTTTTGCGTGATCGCATCGGTAGCGAGAATGTCATTTTTGTATCCGGAACCGATTGCTATGGCTCTCCGATTGCCGAAGGTTGGCGCAAAAAAGTTGCTGACGGACAGTTTGAAGGCACACTTGAGGAGTTTGTCGCGGCAAATCACCAAAAGCAAAAAGATACGTTAGCCGCGTATGCCATATCTCCAAATCTGTTTGCCGCTTCAGGCTTGGGTCGCTCCAAAGAGATCCATGCTGAATTTACGCAGCAGTGGCTCAATGCCTTGTATGAAAAGGGGCAATTGTACCAGATCACCACGCAGCAGTTCTATGATGAAAAAGCAGGTGCATTCCTAAACGGAAGACAGGTTGTGGGTAAATGCCCTGTAGAAGGCTGCACCTCTGAAAAAGGCTATGCCGATGAGTGTGACCTCGGTCACCAATATATGCCTGAAAATTTGCTGCATCCTGTTAGTACACTAACCGGTGAAACACCTACCATGCGTCCCGTCACCAACTGGTATTTCAAACTGCGCGATTATGAAGCATTGATGTTGGAGTGGGTCGAGATGCTAAAAAAACGCAAGGATGTGCGTCCCGTTGTATATAAAACCATCGCAGAATTTTTGAAGCCCCCAGTCATCTATGTCAAGCGTGAATATGAAGAACTGTATCGCACACTGCAAGATTCTATGCCTGCACACACCTATCTGGAGGAGAAGAAAAAACCCTCCTTTACCATTGAATTTACCACGCTTTCCGATTGTGATGAAGCGTGCCGAATCCTTACCGCCAACCAGATCCGTTTCCGTACCGGCAAAACACTGGTACCTTTCCGCTTGACAGGCAATATCGAGTGGGGCGTACCTGCCCCCGAACTGGAAGGTGCAAGCGGTTTGACCGTGTGGGTGTGGCCGGAATCCTTGTGGGCACCCATCTCCTTTACGCAAACCTATCTGGAACAGTGCGGCAGATCGCGCGAAGACTGGAAACAATATTGGTGCAGCAAGGATGCCGCAGTGTATCAGTTCATCGGGCAGGATAATATCTACTTTTACGGCATCGCAGAGCCTGCTATGTGGATGGCACAACAAGCTTCCGCAGAAAAAACTGCCGACCCCGCCGATGGCGAATTGCAACTGCCGATCATCGTGGCAAATCACCATATTTTGTTTTTGGATAAAAAAGCATCCAGTTCCGGTGCGATCAAACCTCCTATGGCAGATGACCTGCTCAACCACTACACGCCTGAACAATTGCGTATGCACTGGTTAGGGCTGGGGCTTGGTCAACGTTCGGTCAGCTTTATGCCAAAACCCTATAATCCTGACGCAAAGCCAGAAGATGCTGACCCCGTTGTCAAAGATGGCTTGCTGCTTTCCAATGTGTATAATCGTATCATTCGCACTGCATTCTATACCACGCAGAACGAATTCGGTGGCATTTTGCCAACAAAAGCCCCGGAAGAAAAGTTCCTTGAAGAGGGCAAAAAAGCAGTACTTGAATATGAGCGTCATATGTCCAAGTTCAACTTTCATCAGTGCATTTATGTGTTGGATAGCTATATCCGCAACAGTAGCAAATATATGGCAAAGGCACTGGGCGGTACACAATCCAATTTGCCAAAAGCGGAGTTGGAACAGGTGCTTTCCAACCTATTCTATACCATTCGTATCGCTGCGATTTTACTACACCCCATTGCGCCCATTGGTACCGAAAAGCTACAGGAATATTTGCAGGTCGATGACCGCATCTGGTCATGGGATACCATTTTTGAGCCGATCTCTTTCTTTGCGGAAGCCAATCACGCATTGAAATTCCTTCCCCCACGCACCGATTTCTTTACGCGCCACGAAAGCCAGTTCGCAGCAGCGAATACTGCTGAATGATGATATCCTAACCAGAAAAAGGGAGCAAGAAAAACGCTCTTGCTCCCTTTTTCACTGTCATACGAAAAAACGGGTTACACTACAAAGTGCCCCCCGTTATTTCGAATATTTTGAATATTCAGATACGCCTGATGCGATTCGAACGCACGACCTTCAGAGTCGGAGTCTGACGCTCTATCCAGCTGAGCTACAGGCGCATATCTGTGATACCATAGTACATGGTACATCTTTCATTATACCAGAATTTTCCGGCGAATGCAAGTCTTTTTCCGCGAGTTTTCAAATTATAGCACTTTACACAAAATTCAAAGCGCGAAGTTCTTTGATAGATCGCGAACAGACGCGACATGATAATAAAAGAAAGGATCTGGTGCTATGAGCCAAACCGTAGCAACGGCTGATTCATCTACGCATTCGGTATATGTTGTTTTAACACGTACTGATACCAGAGTTGCCAAGGTTATTCGGATCTTGACACGAAAGCCCTATTCACACGCATCTATTTCTATGGATCTTTCTTTGCGAGAGCTGTTCAGTTTTTGTCGCAATCATCCACGGTTTCCACTGCCGGCAACCTTCAATGAAGAACATGTGGGCAAGGGTGTGTTTGGATTATATGATCATATTCCATGCGAGATCTATGAAATTCCTTTGACAGAAAAGCAACATCGCGAATTATGTAGGCAACTGCTGCATTTTCAGAATTTTCGCAAGCTATATTCCTACAGCTTGCTCGGATTGATTCGTGTTCCGTTGCAAATTCGGCACGAATTACGCTATAAATTTGTTTGTTCACAATTTGTCGCCTATATGCTGCAAGAGTGCAGTATCAAGCTGGAAAAATCCGCATCGCTGTATTCTCCGGAGGATTTGCGCCACTTACCTATGGCAACACTGATCTATCGCGGAGAGCTGAACGAGTATTACAGTGAATCAACCAATGAACATTCCTATGCGCTGATGCATTCTTCGGTATAATATCCTACCGAAGAAACCATATGCAGCACCAGTTTCATAACACAAGGCGGCAGATGATCGGCTGCCTGTTTGCTGATTTCCGCAAGTTGCGAACTTAGCACCAAAAAAGACCATTCACCGCCGCCAAGTTGCATGGTATATGCCGTGCCTGCGGCGGTTTTTGTTTCAATGCATTGTACCCGGGCTGCATCCTCCCCATACAAAATTTTTCTTGTTTGTTCTGTAGATTGCAAAATACCAAGCACTGTTGCATTCACCGCAGTGTAACAGCAAATTGCTGTTATGATTCCACGAAATGCGCATTTTTTTTGCTTTTTCAATTGCCATTGCCCTCCTCAATTAGCGCAAGAATTGTTTGTACCAGTGATTTTCCCAAAAGAGTACCTGCATATTGCGCTTCTTCCATCGTGTTGCCGTGCCCACCTACTTCAATCAGCAAGCTGCCCGTTGTCAAATCTTGATTATATTTCCGATAATCAAACAATACAGGACGCGTCAGACCCGGATAAGAGCTTTCCATCTGCTGTTGCAAACGGCTTGCAAGATGATAATTCTGCAAATAATTCGGCATACCCATGGTACCGTCATCACAGCCCGAAATGATCATGATCTGGGCTGATTTTTTTCCGTTAATTTCTGCAACGGGTGCAATAATTTTGCCGTCTGTAGTAATTGCATCCCGATGAATATCCAACGCAATGCAAATAGATGGGTATTCTTCTAAAATTGCAGAAACGGTCTCTGCACTGCGGCTGTAACTGCCACTCCATGTTGGATAATCATGAATGGTTTCCGCATGAATCACGCCGATGCCCGCAGCTGTTAATTCTGCTACAATCGCATCACCCACCATCACTACATTTTTATCCGGATCTGTTGTACGATAATTAAATTCGCTGTCGTAATAACCACGTTCCCCTTCTACAAAACTTTCAGTGGTATGGGAGTGATAAATTAATACCATTGGTGTACCATCTGCACACAGTGGCAAATCAGGAGAAATACGACTTTCAGCAAGCAGATCTGCATTGCTGTGATGGGTACAGTTACGAACCTGTCCTGCGGTATCCAATTTCAAAAACTGATTGCCTTTTTGCGTTCCATAATGCTTTTCCACAATCAAGCCGTCTTGCGAATCAAAGGAAGCAGGATACAGCTTCTCATCATGCAATGTTTTGGAATACGCGCTTTCTATGGTGATCACATCATCTTTGGCTTTTGCAGCCAAGGATGCCATTGCACCGAGCCCCTGTGTCCAATTATAACCAAGCAAATCCGCAGATGAATGCTTGATATATACCACACTCTCATCGGATGAAACGATTGCTTCTGTGGATGCATCTGTTGTATCATACAGTTTCACTGATTGCAGCCATGGCACTAAGAATGCGCTGCCTGTTGCCAGTCCACCAGTTGCCAGTATTGCCAAACAAGATACCGATATGATTCGATATCGATTTCTTTTCATTATGATCCCCTCCTTTGCTGCATTCTATGCAGTGTTTTTAGAGAATATACCGCACTTTTTTCTGCGCACACAAAAAAATGCACCCCATGTTGTTATGGAGTGCATTTTTTCGGAAGTATTATTGATTCAACAGTTTTTTCTTCTGTGCATCAAATTCTTCTTGTGTCAAAACACCATCATCCAATAGCTGTTTGAGTTTGATCAACTCATCAGCCACCAGATTCTTTTCCAGTTCGCGGGATGTTTCATCCAGCTTGATCTTCATGACCTTGGTTTCCGCAACTTCAGGCTCTTCTTCAACAGGAATCTCATAAATCCCTTTCTTGCGGTTTTCTGCGATCATCAACATGACGGGATTATGCTTTTTGTCGAAGATAAAGAACATCACACAACAGAATACACCACAAGCCAACAACAGCAATCCAAGGTAGAATCCCTTAGAAGCAAATTGCATTTTGACTGTATGCTCACCCGGCTCCAACGGAATACCGATCATTGCATTAAACAATTCGACCGGTTCAACCTTCTGACCATCAACCCAAACAGTCCATCCCGGCTCATATGGGATTGTGGTCATCATGATCTGGTCATCTTTTGCAGTGATCGTACCCTCAAGCGTTCTGCCGCCGTACTCGGTCAGCTCCCACTGCTGTTGCTTCAGAGTATTTATATCCTCTTGGAACAGGTCTTCATCAAAATGGTAGAAGAAGAAATTCTTAACAATGGTATATTTTTCGGTCTTACCACCATCCTTTGTCAAGGTCAGGCGAAGCTGTAGCTGATCACCCTTCTGATAATTGCCAAGACGGAAAACATGGTAGTTATCCGTTTCAAAATAGGAACCAAGACTGACTGCATTGCTGCCATCCTGATTCTTACAGGTTGGCTCGTCCAGATTCCACTGATCAGCAAGCCAGAGGTTCACACGGCTTTCATTTTCTGTCTTAAAGAAGAAATAAACAGGGTCATCAGACTGTACTTCAATAAAAATATCAATGGTGGGATCTGCTGCATCTGCTTCTGCACGATAGTTGGTCTGTGTACCATAGGGCTGAGTATATACGCCGTTGAGTCGCAGTTCCTTTGTGAGCGAAATGGGATAATAATACTGCCGCCAGGTATCAAAATTGCCATCAGATTTGAAGCTTGTATTACCGCTAATGGTACTCATCAAAATATTTTGGCTGTTGAAGGGATTATCGTTGCCAAAGCTGCCAATACGCTTGATATCCTCATCGACCATATAGCCAATTGAAAGCGCATTGGGGTTTTCATATACGCTGATATTCATATCATCACCGCTTTGGTTGATGCAGGTTTCTTCCATAACCTTTTCGTAGGTAGGGTTCAGATCACGCATTTTTCCGTCACGGTCAAGTACATATTTGATGCCCAACAAGCTATCCGTAAGGGCTGTATTACCATCATAACGAGAATAATAACTGCGGCAAGAATATCCCATTGCCTCAATAAATTTCAGCACCTTGGTATTCATCACAGAGCTGGAATGCGTCAAACCACGCAAACCAAAGCCGGCGTTATCATTCACGGTACGCACATAGGTTTTTTCTGCACGGTAAAAGCTCTGATCGTAGTCATATAGCTGATTCACCAGATCTCTACCACTTTGTACATATTCTTGATAGGAAGTTCTCGTAGAGTAGGCAACTTCATAGTCGATATCCTTAAAGGTGCAAACTGCGTTGTAGACCAATTCGCCGCCAACTACAGCCAACAAAGCGAGCGGCATAGCAATTTTTGCATTCTTAGAAGGATTTTTCTTGCCCATGAAATAGAGGAACACGGCATAGATTGCTGCAAGAATGATTGTTATCCAAATTGATCCGAAGGTATCCAGATACACATTACCCTTCATATTCAGGTACTGCTTCGAATTGACGATCAGCATCAATACAGCAATACCTGCCACACTGCCAAAAATTGCAGGCAGCTTGATATTGCTCAAATAGCGGAATGCCATCGCAGCCATGGAAATCACGATAAAAGAGAAAATAAACGAATAACGGAAAGGCAGCCAGTTCGGAACCTGACCACCATGCCACAGCATATCAATGGGCTTGATATACATACTGAGGAACATAACGGCAATCAGGAAAGTATAACCGATCTTTTTGCGGGTACGGATACGGCGATTGCAATAAAACAGCGGCAAAAACAAAAATGCCAGCACGCCACAGTAGATTTCAGGTTTTCCTTCAACATTCACAGAATTGTACTGGTTGACGGAAAACTGCGCAAGGAATTCCAGCGGATCAAACTGTGTTTTGAAGCTGTAATCCGGTGTGGTGAAATCAAACTTACCCAAAGAAAGCGCGTTGTACACCGGCAGAATCATAAATGCGGCACACATCATGGCAACAGCTGTAGCAAGAACCATTCTAACGAGCATCACTGCCAATGGTTTTACCTCATATTTCAGCTTGTCCGAGCCAAAGCAGACATAATACAGGAAATAAAATGCCGTGAAAATGCAGCACATAAAGCCGATATAGAAGTTCGCAACACACATGATCGCAAGGGGAATGATGTAGTTGAGCTTTCTACCGTCATCCACCAGATATTCTACACCCAAGCAAATCAAAGGCAAGAACACCATACCATCCAGCCACATAGGGTCAATGGTTTGGATGATACCGTAGGCACACATACTATACATTAGTGAAAGAATCACTGCATAATTCGACTGTAATCCCTTAGAACGACGCAAATAGTGGAACATCGTTACCGATGCCGTACCCAACTTGCACAAAATCATGATGAGCATTGCACCGAGGATCATGGTTCGGGGCAGCAGGATCACAATGAGCGTAAAGGGGCTGGCAAGGTAATAACCAATAATACCCATATAATCGCCGGAAAGATTACGACTCCAGTTGTAAAGGATACTGCCATCACCGTGGAACGCGTCCCGAATGGCTTCAAAGTAATAGATATACTGTCCGTTCAAATCAAGGCACAGCACCGATTCATCACCGAAGGGGTACATACCAAAAATCGCATATGCGATATAAATGAGCGCGACCGGCAGAAAAAATGCCAGGAAATAATACCGGTTGCGACCGAGCCATGCAAGTATGCCTTTTCCACCTGTTACAGGCGGTTGTAGCCCACTCGCTTTGGCAGCGGATTTCTGATTCGCCTTTGCCATAAAAATCCTCCTTATTCTCACCTTGGAAACAGAAAACTCTTCCCACGGTAGTACATACGCTTCTATTATACTATATTCTTTTCGATTTTACAAGCACTTCGAGGCACTTTTTTATAATTTTCGCCACAAATATACCTATGATTTTCTTCATAGAGTGCCCACAAAAATGATGGAAAAACCACAGATTCTTACAATTCTGCACACGACTCTAAAAGCACATGAAAGAACAGGGCAATATTTGTAGGATTTCCCAGAATTTATGCAAAATGCTTGCACTTTTCCGAAAAATATGCTATACTATATAATGTATCGAATGACGCGTGAGGTGTTACGCTTTGTCGCGTTTTTCTCGTTTTATAAGGCGGTTTTTTTGCATCAGAATCATGCAAATAGGATGATTTCAGCGCGATGCACCGCACATGATTTTTTGAAAAGGATGTGAATCAACCACCATGAATTCCTTCGCTGATGTTTTTGAAATGGTTAAGGAATACTGTACCAAGAAAGAAAAAATCGGAACTGTTGCCCGTGGCTTGTGGATCGATACACTGCGTCCTGTACGGTTGGAAGGGAGAAAAGCCGTTTTTTACTGCGATTCCAATTTCCAATACGATGTGGTGACTGAGCATTATAAAGCTTTGCTGAATGAGGCACTGACCGAAACACTTGGCTTCCCTGTAGAAGCGCAGATCATCATTCAGACACCGGGCACCACAGAATCTGCTCAAAATGACAGTGATTTTCCTGCTGCAAAATCCGATGTGGAAAGCGACCAATACGCCTATACCTTTGATACCTTTATTGTCGGTCATTCCAATGAATTTGCCTATGCTGCCTGTACCACGGTTGCTAAAAATGAAGGCGTAAAGACCTATAATCCTCTGTTCATTTATGGCCCCTCAGGACTGGGCAAAACACATCTGGTGAATGCAATTTCTCATGAAATGAAAAAAAACGATCCTGCTTTGAACATTATCTATGTCAACGGCGAAGCGTTTGCAAATGAACTGATCGAGGCAATTCACCAGAAGAAGGATACTTCTAAATTCCATGAGAAGTACCGTGGTGCGGATGTGCTATTGGTAGACGATGTTCAGTTCATCAGTGGCCGTGAAGCAACACAGGAGGAGTTCTTTCATACCTTTAATGAACTATATAACGCCGGTAAGCAAATCGTGCTGACATCTGACCGTCCACCGAAGGAAATTAAAATCCTCAGTGACCGTATCCGTAACCGTTTTGAATCCGGCTTGATGGCTGATCTTTCTATGCCGGATTTCGAAACCAGAATGGCGATCATCCAGCGTAAGGCAGAGTTGATGCAGTTTTTGATTCCAAATGAGGTCGCTGAGTATATCGCCAATCATTTGAAATCCAACATTCGTCAACTGGAGGGTGCCGTCAAAAAGCTCAGTGCGTTCAAGCAATTTGCAGGTTCTACCCCAACTATTTCCATGGCGCAGACGATCATTCGCGAAATTTTGACCGATGACCAGCCGTTGCCCATTACCGTGGAAAAAATCATTGCGGAAGTTGCCAATATTTACGGTGTGTCTCCCGATGATATTCGTTCCAACAAGCGCACCTCGCAGATTTCAACAGCGCGAAAGGTTGCGGTATATTTGGTTCGCGAGATCACACAGCTGCCCTTACAGCAGATCGGCGAGGAATTTGGCGGCAGAGATCATTCTACAATTGTGTATGCCGTGAACAATGTCAGTGAAAACCTGAAAAAGGACGAAAATATGCGGGATACCATTGATACCATCACTAAGATCATTCGCAATGGTAGTTCCAAGTGCTAACGTTGTCAAGATGTAAAAATGTAGAAATTTCCGTTTTTCTTTTCCACCGGTTTGTGCAATGACGCAAAACGCGTTTTTGACGCGATCGATGCAAGAAGAATCCTGTCGAAAAATGACAATCAACTATGCGGACAATTTCTCATCGAAATGGCAAAGCAATAAAATCCGAAAAGTGCGTATTTTCAACAGATGTTGAAAATACTGTGGAAAAACAGGGTCGTATTTACGAAGATTTTCCATTTTCAAACACTCAAAGTCCTGCTTTTGTGGAAAACTAAGCTTTTATACTCTTTGTATTCACAATTTCAACAAAGTTTTCAACACAGTTTCCCACTTCTTCCACTTGTCCACTTTTCCAGCTTTCCGGTATTTTGCTTTTCACATTTCCAGAAAATTTCCACCTGCACTTCGTGGAAATCATTTTGCTGCTGTGAAAGTTCATTTTTGTGTTTCTTTCGTGGATTTTGCAGATCATTGCTTTGATTTTGCACTTTTCCACATCCCCTACTACTACTACTATTTTATACCTATAACCTAAGATAAGCAAGTAAGGATTTTTCTTCCGAAAATTCCTGTTTGCTTTCAGAAAGGATATCCTTATGAAGTTTACTTGTCAAAAAACAGATATCGCCGCCGTGCTGCCTAATGTGGCAAAAGCGGCAAGTATAAAAACACCGATGGAAGCGCTTTCTGCAATACGATTGCATGGAACAGGACAGCAACTGGAGCTGACCGGCTATGATCTGGAGCTGGGGATCCGTACTTTAATTCCCGCAGTGATCGAAGAAGAAGGCGTGATTCTGGTGGATAGCCGTCTGTTTTCCGAGGTAGTGCGCAGAATGCCCGATGGTATTTTGACACTAACCACCGATGAAAATATGAAGGTCACCATCGTAGGCGAAGGTACAGAATGTCAGTTGGCGGGCATGAACGCAGACGAATATCCTGATTTGCCGGATATTGAACAGCAACAGGGGGCAGTGATCCCACAGGGCGTACTGAAAAAAATGATCGAGCAAACCATTTATGCCGTTTCTTTGGACGAAACAAAGCCGATCTTTACAGGGGAACTGCTTGAGATGGAAAACGGTATGCTGACCATCGTTGCATTGGATAACTACCGCATGGCTTTGCGCAGTGAACCATTGCCTGGGCAGGAGCCGGTGAAATTTGTAGTCCCTGCAAAAGCATTGCGCGAAATGCATCATCTGATGTTTGAGGATGAAGAAAATCAATCCCCTTGCGTTATCCGTCTGGATCTGCATCATGCCATTTTCGAGATCAATGGTTATTTTGTGTATACTCGGCTGTTGGCAGGCGAGTTTGTCAATTATCGTCGTAGTATTCCTGAGAGCGCAAAAACGCAGATCAATGTCAGTCGTCGCCAGTTGATCGAAAGTTTGGAGCGTTGCTCTTTGCTCATCAGCGAGAAGAATAAAACTGCTGTGCGTTTTCAGTTGGATGACGGCAAGCTTCGCATCAGCTGTCAGAATGTTCTTGGCAGTGTAGATGATATGATCAGCTGTGATATGTCCGGTGAACGTTTGACCATCGGCTTCAACAATCGCTATTTACTGGATGCCGTAAGAGCCATTCAAGGTGATAGAGTACGTATTTTCTTAAGTGAGGCAAACCGTGCTGTGAAAATCATGGAAGCGGATGACGAAGGCAGTATTGCCATCGTTATGCCCGTGCAGGTACGGTAATCAAATCATTTTGAGGACAGCATAATTATGAAAAAAGAATCTATTATGGTCACAATTCAAACGCCGTTTATTAAGCTGGAACAAGTCATGAAATTGGCGGGTCTGACCGATACCGGTGGCTTTGCGAAGGAACTGATACAGAATGGCGCAGTGTCTGTGAATGGCGATGTTTGCACGATGCGAGGCAAAAAAATCCGCAATGGTGATGTGATCACAGTGGAACATTTCACCGTTACCGTCATTGCACCTGTGGAAGATCAACCGGAATCGAACGATTTGTAATTCGTATCTCGCAGAAAGGCTTGAAATACTATGCGTGTTACAGCTTTGGAAGTCAATCATTTTCGGAATCTGCAACAGATAGAAATGCTGCCGCACGCCGAACTGAATCTGATTTTGGGCAATAATGCGCAGGGAAAAACCAATCTGCTGGAAGCGATTTGGGCTTGTACAGGCTGTCGCAGCTTTCGCGGATCGAGAGAATGGGATTACATCGGTTTGCAGCAGCCACTGATGGAAATGAAGCTGCATTTTTCCGGCCGTCAGCGTGAGCAGGAAATCGTCATTCGTATGCAGCGTGAAGGAAGGCAGCGAAAAATCTGGCTAAACCGTGTGCCGCTGCAAAGTACCGGTAAGCTGTTTTCAGCGTTTCAATGCGTGATCTTTTCCCCGGACGACCGCGAATATATTCGTGGAGGGCCGGAAAAACGCCGCGCCTTTATGGATCTGTGCGGCTCGCAGTTGAATCCTACAATGCTTGGTTGCTACCGTCGATTTGAGCAACTGACAGCGCAACGAAATGCAATGCTGAAGCAAATCAGTGCAGGCGTTGTTTCTGTGACAGATCTGGCAGATTGGGATGCACAGCTTGCTATATATGGCAGTATGCTTACTTGTATGCGATATGCATATATCCAGCGGCTTTCAGCAGTGTGTACCGAATTATACGGAAAAATCACCGGCGGAAAAGAAAAGTTGACCGTTTCTTATCGTTCCAATCTGTTTCGCGGCAGTGAAATACCGGAACAGCCCAGTGCAGAAATGCACGCCTATTATCGTGAAGCGTTGCAAAAATCGGTGCGTGATGACGTTCGATTGGGGTTTACCGCAAAGGGCGCGGGCAGAGACGATTTTATCTGCAAGATCAATGGCTTGAGTGTAAAAGATTATGGCTCCCAAGGGCAACAAAAAAGTACCGCATTGGTGCTGAAACTTGCGCAAGCGGCTGTGTTCTATGAAAAAAAAGAGGAGACTCCTGTCATTTTGTTGGATGATGTTATGGGCGAACTGGACGCGAATCGCAGAAACCTTGTGTATGATACCGTGCGGAATATGCAGGTCTTCTTAACTGCTTGCAACGGAGAAAATCTTTGTGAACAAAATGGTGACCTGATGCAGCGTATGATATTTTATATGGAAAATGGATTGCTGCAAGAGCAGATATCCCATGCGGTAGAAACGGAGCAGTAAATGTATATTCATCTGGGAGAGGACATTTCGGTGAATGATACCACCGTAATGGGCATTTTTGATTTGGAAAATACAACAATCGGCAAGGATACCCGTGTGTATCTGGAACGGTTGGGGCGGGCAGGCTGTGTGGTAAACGTCACGCAGGAGCTGCCAAAAAGTTTCATTGTATGTTTTGATCCGGTGGATCAAACCGAAAAGGCGTATATTTCTTCCATTTCGGTTGCAACTCTGAAAAAACGTGCAAATACGATGTTTTGAAATATAGACAAAACGAAGATAGAAAGGATTCCGATGTACCACAATCGGAAACGGTGAATGGCATGGAAAACAATGAAATGCTCTCAAACGGCTTGTCAACGGAAAGCTATGATGAGAACCAGATACAGGTGCTTGAAGGTCTGGAAGCAGTGCGCAAGCGCCCCGGTATGTACATCGGTACAACGGGTATCGGCGGTCTGCATCATCTGGTGTATGAGATCGTAGATAATTCCATTGATGAAGCATTGGCAGGCTTTTGTACCCATATTCAGGTAGAGATCCTGCCTGATAATATCATTCGCGTCACCGATGACGGTCGTGGTATTCCTGTGGGTATTCATCCAAAAGAGGGTGTATCGGCTGCAACAGTTGTGTATACCGTGTTGCACGCAGGCGGCAAGTTTGGCGGCGGTGGATACAAGGTTGCAGGTGGTTTGCATGGTGTAGGAGCATCCGTCGTAAACGCGTTGTCTGAATGGTTGGAGCTGACTGTGTGGGATGGTCATCATTCCTATTTTCAGCGATTTGAACGCGGCCATTACGATGAACAGCTGAAGATTACAGGCGATACCACAAGGCACGGTACTTCTGTAACTTTTAAGCCCGATGCATCTATTTTTGAGGAAACTACTGTTTTTGAGTATGAAATTCTTGAAAAGCGTATGCGGGAACAGGCTTTTTTGAATGCCGGTTTGAAAATTACCCTTTCTGATTCTCGCGATGAAGCAAATCCTCGCAGCGAAACCATGTGCTATGAGGGTGGTATCCGACAGTTTATTGATCATATCCACACAACCAGAGGTTTGGAATCGCTTTCGGATCAGGTGATCTATTTTTCCGGTATCAAAGGTGATAATTCCGTAGAGATCGCCATGCAGTACAATGACAGCTATAACGAAGTGATCCTTTCCTTTGCAAACAATGTGCATACAACTGATGGCGGTATGCATGAAAACGGCTTCCGTAATGCGTTGACCAAAACCATCAATGAGTATGGTAAAAAGTTCGGTTTGCTAAAGGACGACAACAAGCTTATGGGCGAGGATGTTCGTGAGGGTCTGACAGCAATTATTTCCGTGAAGCTAACGGATTGTCAGTTTGAAAGTCAAACGAAAGTAAAGCTGGGCAATCCGGAAATCAAGCCGTTTGTGGAAAGCATTGTTTCTGAAAAGCTGATGACATATCTGGAAGAAAATCCTGCGGTTGCAGCAGCGATTTTTGAAAAGAGTCAGGCAGCACAACGTGCCAGAGAAGCAGCCAAAAAGGCAAGAGAAACTGCCAGAAGAAAATCTGCCATGGAATCCGCATCGTTGCCCGGTAAGCTTGCAGATTGCTCAGAGCGTGATATCGAGTTTACCGAAATCTATATCGTCGAGGGTGATTCCGCAGGTGGCTCTGCAAAAGAAGGCAGAGATCGCCGCTACCAGGCGATTTTGCCGCTGTGGGGCAAAATGCTGAACGTTGAACGTGTACGCATCGATAAGGTGTATGGCAATGATAAGCTACAGCCTGTTGTGACTGCGCTGGGTACTTCCATCGGTGAAGATTTTGATATCAGCAAGCTGCGTTACGGCAAAGTGATTATTATGGCAGATGCCGATGTGGATGGTTGTCATATCCGCACATTGCTGTTGACCTTCTTCTTCCGCTTTATGCGTCCGTTGATCGAAAACGGCAATGTATATATTGCGCAACCACCGCTTTATCGTGTATCCAAGGGGAAAAATCACTATTATGCATATAGTGATGAACAGCGTGACCGGCTGATTGCAGAGCTTTCGGTAGGAGGCACCAAGCTGGAGATCCAGCGGTATAAGGGTCTTGGTGAAATGGATCCTGTACAGCTGTGGGAAACCACAATGAATCCCGAAACGCGTACGATGATTCAAGTGCAAATGGAGGATGCCATTCGCGCGGATGAGATTGTTTCCATTCTGATGGGCGATAAGGTACAGCCCAGACGTGAATTTATCGAAAATAACGCAAAATATGCGGTCAATCTGGATGTTTGATCGGGAATGGAGTGCGTGCAGCTATGGCAAATAAAGATGAAATCCTGTTAACACTGGAAAATGCCCCCGAAGATAAAGACTACGAGGATGTCTATCGCATTCATCAAGAGGTTGAGCGCAAAGATCGCAAAATAGCGTTGATTCTGTGCGAAGCACTTGCAGTGATATGTATCGTGCTGTTGATCGTTTTGCGGAATATTTCTTTTTTGTTCTATGCAATTGTTTGTGCGATTATTGGCATTGCTTATATCAAAGTGCCTTCTAACCGTAAATTCATTGCAACTACCCGCCTGCTGATTGGCGAAAAACAACTGGTTTCCTTTGCAGAACATGAAATTCGTGTTGTGGAGCAGTATGATTCCGACGAAGCATTTGGCGAAGCAGTGAATGAGGAAGAAAACGAGGGTAGTGCCATCGTGCTGAAAACTTCCAATATGGCAGTGTATGAGAATGTGCGAGGATTTCTGTTTGCGGATGGAAAAATCACCAATTTGTTTTTGTATGTGCCGAAGCGCGATTTAAACGAGATGCAGATCGAACAGCTACAGCAGTTTGCCAATGAGCGCTGTTCTAAGGGTCATGTTCTTTTGGAAATGGCACATATTGTCGATACGGATGACGAGGCGTTGTTAGAATCGGCGATCGGTTCTCATGACGATGAAAGAGAAAAATATTACGGATATTATAGCCGTAAGCATCGGGTCATAGATGATGACGCGAACAATGCGTGCATTGCGGATGACAACGATCAGGACGCGTCTGATGACTGTGATGACCATTGCGATTGTGATGAGGAAGATCTTATCTGCGGCTGTGATGATGATTTCGATTGAAAGGAAGCAAGAATATGCTTACTGACAGAGAACCGATGCTGCAAAAATCTTACCATATCCGGTTAGAGCTGTTTCAAAAGGCATTTGTCGATTTTCAAAAGCGTTTTGTGTATCGGCGTAATTGGCTACTGACGGCTGTTCTTGGTGTCGTTGCGCTTGTATATCTGGATTCAGTCATCAAGGATTCATCTAATCATCTTGCACTGTTGCTATTGGCTGTGTGCATTGCAATGATCACGATTTTGTGGATGAATCCGAAAAAAGTGCGCAAAACATTGTTTGCATCTATGGCAGAACTGGAAAATGATACTTACCATGTGTGCTTTTTTGAAAATGGTATGACAATTATGACCGAAGATGCAGCACCATTGGAAGCAGAAGCATCGGTATCTGCAACCCAAAATACTGATCTGCAACCCGATGCGGATACGGAAGAAAATCCGGAGCGTACAAATGGATTCACTTCGCTGTTTGATACGGATGTAGCAGAACCAATTGCTGATCATAGCATTGAACCAACAGAAATCCGATTTCAGGGCAATGTCAAAGTATATGAGTACAGCGAATATTTCATGGTGTATCTTGTGAAGCAAATGTTTTATGTTGTTCCAAAAGAAGCCTTTACTGCGGATGAAATCATTCGTTTGCGATTGATTTTTACGGAAGGTCTTGCGGAAAAATATCATCCGATGAAATAATATGATCAAGAAAGGGGCAGATGTTTTGTACGATGCCAGTCAATCCACGCTGATTCAGCGGGATATTGAAAAGGAAATGCGGTCATCGTTTATCGCATATTCCATGTCGGTTATTACTTCTCGTGCATTGCCGGATGTGCGTGATGGTCTGAAGCCTGTACACCGCCGCATTTTGTATACACTACATGAAAAAGGTTTGACACCGGAAAAGGCATACCGTAAGTGTGCTGATATTGTAGGTACCGTGTTGGGTGAATATCACCCTCATGGTGATGCCTCCGTGTATATGGCACTGGTGCGTCTTGCGCAGAGCTTTTCCATGCGTTATCCGTTGATTGATGGTCACGGTAACTTTGGTTCGGTAGATGGTGACCCACCTGCCGCATATCGTTATACTGAAGCAAAAATGGCAAAAATTGCCGTAAGTATGCTAACGGATATTCAAAAAGAAACGGTTGATTTTCAGTCAAACTACGATGATCGTCTGAAAGAGCCTGTTGTGCTGCCGTCAAGATTCCCTTGTTTGCTGGTAAATGGTTCGGAAGGTATCGCGGTTGGTATGGCATCGCATATTCCGCCCCATAATCTTGGCGAAGTGGTGGAAGGCCTTTCATATTTGATGGATCATCCTGATGCGAGTCTTGATGACCTGATGGCATTTATCAAAGGCCCTGATTTTCCAACCGGCGGTATGATTATGGGCAGAGCAGGCATTCGTGCTGCCTACGCCACAGGTAGAGGCAAGCTGACTGTCCGCTCCAAAACGGAAATTGTAGAGATTAAGAATCGTCAGTGCATTGTTGTGCATGAAATTCCCTACATGGTGAATAAAGCAGAGCTGATCACTGCGATTGCTACTATGGCAAAAGAAAAGCGCATTGAAGGCATCCATGATATCCGTGACGAATCTGACCGTGAAGGACTGCGCATCTGCATTGAATTGAAAAAGGATGCCAATGCAAATTTGGTACTGAATCAATTATTCCGCTACACCCAGCTACAGGATACTTACGGCGTGATTATGCTGGCTTTGGTGAATGGCGAACCAAAAGAGCTTTCGTTGCGAGAAATTCTGGATGAATATCTGCATTTCCAGATTGATGTTGTGCGCCGTGCGTGCAAGTTTGATCTGCGCAAAGCAAGAGAACGTGCACATATTTTACAGGGCTTTGTGGTCGCACTGGATTTCATTGATGAGGTCGTCAATATTCTGCGCACATCCAAGAGCATTCCTGAAGGTAAGCAACGCTTGATGGAACGCTTTGCTCAGACTGACCTCAGCACCATTCTTTCTCAGGAGAATTACCGTAGGGCGATGATCACATCGGCTGTTGAAGCAAATATTTCTGCGGATGAGGTGATGTATCCGACTGTAGGACTTTCCGAGGCGCAAGCAGATGCAATCGTTGCCATGCGTTTGGGCCAGTTGACCGGCTTGGAAAAAGAAAAAATCCTTAATGAGTTGATGGCTTTGTGCGATAAAATCAATGATCTGCGCGATATCCTGGCAAACGAATATCGGGTATTGCATATCATTCGAGAGGATTTGGAGGAAATTCGCAAAAAGTTTGGTGATGAACGTCGTACCCAGATCGAGGCTGTCAGCGGTGAAATGGATATTGAAGATCTGATTCCCGTGGAGGATTGCGTTGTCACCTATACCAATTGCGGCTATATCAAGCGCGTGCCTATGTCCGTGTATAAGACGCAGCGTCGTGGCGGTAAGGGCGTGATCGGTATGAAACGCCGTGAAGAGGATTTTGCAACTGAGATGTTTGTGGCATCCAGCCATGATCATGTGTTGTTTTTTACCAATCGTGGCATTATGTATGATCTGCGCTGCTTTGAAATTTCAATGGGTGGTAAAGATTCTCGTGGCACTAATATCGTGAATATTTTGCCACTGAGTGAAGGAGAAAAAGTTGCCGCCATGATGAAAGTCAGCGAATTTGATGATCAGAGCTTCATCACCATGGTAACCAAAAACGGTAAGATCAAGCGTACTGCGTTGCCGGCATACAAAAATGTTCGTAAAAACGGTATTATTGCCATTCGTTTGGATGATGACGATGAGATTGCAGGTGTGCGCATGACCAATGGCAATGATCAGATATTTGTTGCAACACATGATGGCAAGGCAATTCGTCTGGAGGAAAACTGTGTTCGTCCGCAGGGCAGAAATGCACACGGTGTGCGAGCAATCAAACTGCGTGATGGCGATTACGTTGTATCTATGGCAAAGGTGCGTGAAGGCGCAACATTGCTGACTGTCACCGAAAAGGGTTATGGTAAACGCTGTGAAATTGAGAGCTATCGTTTGCAAAATCGTGGCGGATATGGATTAACCAACTATAAACCCGATGAGGAGCGTGGCGCAGTTTGTGGCATTAAGGTGGTTGATGATACCGACGATATCATTATGATTTCTGATGACGGTATTATTATTCGTATTCGTGCAAACGATGTGCGTGTGTTTGGCAGAATTGCAAAGGGTGTTCGCGTGATGCGTGTGAATGAAAACGGCAAAGTGGTCGCATTCACCCGTGCCGAGCACGATGATGAGGCAGAGCTTTCTGAGGTAGAACAGCTCTCGGATGCAGACCTTGCTGCACAGGAAGCAGAAGCAAATGCTGAAGCCGCCGCAGAAATCATTGAAGAAGTGACAGAGCCAGATGATGAGCCGGATGAAGAATCTGCAGAGTAAAATATTTGTATGATAGCAATGGAGGCTTTCCGTGGAGCAGAGAAACAATCAGCCTGATTTTATGACAACATTGCAATTTATCAAAAAATTTTCAATTTTGTTGTTAGGAAGCCTCTTTGTGCAGATTGTAATGTGGGCAATTTACAGCTATTTGCAGCTAGATACTCTGTTTTGTGGCATTTCTGTTCTGGTTACAGCATTGCTTTACCATTGTATTCAACTGGAAGAAGAAACCGGATTATCCCGCATAAGCGTGTTTTTTGCCACAATTTTCACACCGTTCCTGATCGGCACCATTGCAACGGTGTATATTCTGGTGTCTTATCCTGATCTTTCACAGACAGGCGGTAGTTCGTTACTGCAACTAGTATCATTATATGGTGCACGTTTGACGATCAATGGTGCAATCTTGCTGTTGTTTTCCCTTGCTGATGCGTTTTATCTGAAAGAGCATCGGAAAGACAAGCAATAACATCGTTCGGATTGAAATCATTGCCGAAACGCATTCATTCATCATAGAAAAAACTAGCTGATTAGAACACAATCAGCTAGTTTTTTTATACTTCACAGAATTGTATGCCAAGTTGCTTCCACTTAGTAATTGCCGGAAGTATCCGCAAGTACTGTAAAAGCAATATCATAGTAGCGAACTGTGCCGTCATCGTTGAGATGCGCGCAGGTTGCTTTAACGGTATCGTTTGCCTTTACGCCTTCCAATGCTTCATTCAGCGAATCATAGTCTGAAATCTCCATGCCGTTCATCTTCACAATAAAATCGCCGGGAACCAGTTCTGTTTCGGCAATGGGTGCATCCTCATCCACTGCGGTGACAAACACACCAACGCCTTGCAATTCTTTTGGTAGCTTCAGACCTGTTGCGGTTTCAACGCTGGAAGCTTCATAAAACTGTATACCCACGCGCACTCTGCCGCTGACAAATCCGTTTTGAATGATGTCCTGGAGGATCGGCAATGCTTCATTAATGGTAATTGCAAAGCCCAATCCTTCATAGCTACCGGAATCAAAGATACTGCCTGTATATTTTGATGATGTGATACCGATCACCTGTCCATAAAGATTCACCAGCGCGCCACCGGAATTGCCGGAGCTGATGGCGGCATCAGTTTGCAGACAATCCATCTCGTAGGTATTGGATTCCGCACGCACCTTGCGATGCATACCCGAAATGATACCTCTGGAAATCGAACCGGAAAATCCTGCCGGGCAACCCAGCGCGTAGACTTCTTCGCCAAGCACTGTTTCATCGGAATTGCCGATGGCGGCAGGCTGCAAATCGGTTGCTTCGACCTTCATGACAGCGATATCGGTTTTGGTATCATAACCTACAGAAACAGCATCATAAATGGTTTCATCGTTCATGATGATCGAGAATGAATCACCACTTTTTACCACATGGGCATTGGTTGCGATATAGCCATCCTTTGTTAGCACAATGCCCGAACCGGTGCTTACGATTACACCGTTTTCATAAGTATAGATTTGTACAATACTCGGCATGACCATCGCGGCAATCCCTTCAGAGGTGTATTTGCCATCGGCAGTGGTATAATTGGGGTTCGTATCGGGCTTGCTCTGCTGCCCGATGTACACTTCTGTGACATCCCCTGCGAGATATCCGCCTGATTGGGAACCTTTTTTCAAATCCCATACAATGCAGAACACGCAAAAGCCAACAACAGCAAGAAACATCAACACAAGCAGAATTTTTGCTCCTATCGAAACACCGCCAGCAGCAGGCTTTGTAGTTGCAGTGGTAGCATCTGATGTTTGAGGCAGATAAGGGTATGGTGGCTGTGGTTGATACGGATACGCCGGTTGCTCTTGTGGCATAGCAGGCTGCGTTGTGTTGGCATTTTGCGTATCGTTTGAGACGTTCATTTCTTGCACTGTTGGGATATCCTGCACTTCCGGAACATCGTTGCAAGCAGATATATCCTGTACTTCAGGGGGAGTCAAAGGATCTTGTTGATTGGGATCATGTGGTAGTTCATTCATGGGGATCGCCCTTTCTTTGATTGGCTTTCTGTGATGCGTCTGTCGTGTTTTTCACTTGCGCAGATTTCGGTTGTTGCAATGGTAATGACAGTACAAATTCGGTGTATTCGTTTGGCACACTTTTTACGGTAATGGTACCGTTATGCAATGCAACGATTCGGCTGACGATAGATAATCCCAATCCAACACCGGTGGTATCTTTACCACGAGATGCATCGGTTTTATAAAATCGCTCAAAGATATGTGCAATTTCCGTTTCGGTTAGCCCCTCTCCGGTATTGCGCAGGTGAATGATCGCATTGGTATCATCGGTACGCACCGCTAATGAAAGTGTGCCACCAACATTCACAAACTTGATGGCATTCTCTGTCAGGTTGTAGAATACCTGTTGTATCAAACCACGGTCTGCTTCGATATAAGTAGGTATGGCACTATCCAATCCTTCCATGGTAAGCTGCTTTGCTTCTGCTTTATGTTCAAACAGCAGCAAAGTCTGTATGATCAGGTCGGTCACTTCCAGCCGCTGAAAATCAGGCGTTAATGTGCCTTCTTCAAACTTCGAAATATTCAGCATGGAGTGAATCAATCTTGTCATGCGTTGCACCTCAGAGGAAACCACTTGTAGGTATTCCTTTGTGCGTTCCGGCGGTATGGCACCGTCCAGGATCCCATCTACGAATCCGCCAATGGTGGTCATAGGGGTTTTCAGCTCATGGGAAATATTGGAAACAAAGCTTTTGCGACTTCGCTCGTTGCGGTCAATAAATTCCGCCATACGATTCATGGTTGCCGCCAGATAGTCCAATTCACCATCGCCCTGCGGCTGTAATCGCACTGAAAAATCGCCCTTAGCATATGCTTCGGCAGCACGAGTGATTTGTGTTACAGGCTTGAGCAACTGACGCGTATTGATATACAGTATCGGTGCTGCTACCAATCCGATGACAAGCACGGCAATGGTTAGTACAATCAGCAGATTTTGTGAAAATTCCTCTAGCTTATCAATGGGATACATCAGCATCAGGTAGTAGTGAGCACTGTCGATATCCAAAGTTTCCACATATCGCGCAGTGGATTCCGTTCGTCCTTCAGCAGTAGCACCAAATTGACAATACGGCTCTGTATCGGCGCACATCCGCAGTGTTTCGCTTAAGTGGATCTCGCCGTTGGCAAAATCGGAGCGTACCAGACATTCACCTTCTGTATCAAACAAATAGCAGTCGATATTATAGGTCATAGTATAGCTTTGCAGGTCATTTTGTATCGCATTGAGCGGCAATCTATCAGTATCCACGCAATGATTGCGTATGGTAGAAAGGATCAGCTGCGCAGAATCCTCAATTTCTTTCTGCACTTCCTGTTCATAGCGTCGGTTTGCGCTCACCATCACTGTAATCCCTGCGACAGCGCAGGCGAACATTACAAACACAGTGCAGAAGTAAAAGATACGGCTATAAACACTTTTTAGCATGGCAGAAATCTCCGTATACTATGGGTGTGCCGGTTACTCATTGTCATCTGCAACCTGAAATTTATATCCTACGCTCCAGATTGTACGCAGTTCCCAACGATCAGAAACGCCTTCCAGTTTTTCGCGCAGTCGCTTGATATGCACATCAATGGTACGGGAATCACCGTAATATTCGAAGCCCCACACTTCGTCCAAAAGCTGATCACGCGTATACACACGGTTTGGATGCGAAGCCAGACAGAACAACAGCTCCAGCTCCTTAGGGGGCGTGTTGATTACTTTGCCATCGACCTTTAATTCGTAGCGCGTCATGTTTACAGAAAGCTTATCGTACTGCACTTCGCGTACTTCGCTTTCCACAGGTATTTGCCCCACACGGCGGCACACGGCAGCAATACGGGCAACGACTTCCTTGGTGTCGAAGGGCTTTACGATGTAGTCATCGGCACCCAGTCCTAGCCCCAACACTTTGTCAAATGTTTCGGATTTTGCGGTGATCATAATAATGGGCGCATTGGATTTTTTTCGAATTTCGCGACAGACCTGCCAACCATCCATACTAGGCAGCATCACATCCAGCAACACGATATCGGGGTGCAGCATATTGAATTTTGCAACAGCCTCTTCACCGTCATATGCCAAAATGGTGGTGTAGCCTTCCTTTTCCAGGTACACACGCAGCAGTTCACAGATATTGCGGTCGTCATCTACGATCAGCACTTTATTCATAGTCATGAGAATTACCCCCGTCAATCTTATTTTTCATATGAAAATTTTTTCAAAGACATCGTCGTGTCCACGGAATAAATGCAGCTATTCATAATATAGTATACCATAAAAATCCTCACAAATATGAATTATTTATGAACAGTTGATGAAAAAACGATGAAATTGTAAGGTGAGTCATAGGGCACAAAAGAGGAACCGAAAACTGCACAAAGTAAGAAAAAAACATCTTGTAATTTTGTGCAGATATACAAAATGCGGAAAAAGATGGAAAAACCCCTTGATTTTTTCTGAAATGATGGTAAAATAAGAATTAGCACTCAGGCAGTTTGAGTGCTAAAGTACATCCTGCCTGCATCCCGCAGGAAGGAAGATAGGAACAAGGAGGAAACATTATGACTATCAAACCTTTAGCAGACAGAGTTGTCATCAGAATGACCGAAGCTGAGGAAACCACAAAGGGCGGCATTATTCTGACGGCTGCTGCACAGGAAAAACCCCAGGTTGCAGAGGTCGTAGCAGTTGGTCCCGGCGGTGTTGTGGACGGCAAGGAAGTGACAATGTACCTCAAAGTTGGCGACAAGGTACTGCTTTCCAAGTATGCAGGTACCGAGGTCAAACTCGATGGTGAGCAGTATACCATTCTCAAGCAGTCCGATATTCTCGCGATTGTTGAGTAAGGTCTGATTTTTCGCTTTTCACCTTTTTGTAAGCCACCATTTTTGATATAAAGGAGTGTATTCATTATGGCAAAGGATTTGAAGTACGGCGAGGACGCCAGAAAAGCATTGCAGGCAGGTATTGATAAGCTTGCTGATACCGTGAAGATCACACTTGGCCCCAAGGGCAGAAATGTGGTTCTGGATAAGAAGTTCGGCGCACCACTGATCACCAACGACGGTGTGACCATCGCGAAGGAGATCGAACTGGAGGATGCTTTCGAGAATATGGGCGCACAGCTCGTGAAGGAAGTTTCCATCAAGACCAATGATGCAGCAGGTGATGGTACCACCACCGCGACATTGCTGGCACAGGCAGTCATCCGCGAAGGTATGAAGAACATCGCCGCAGGTGCAAATCCCATGATCTTGAAGAAGGGTCTGGATGCAGCTGTAAAGACCGCTGTCGCTTCCATTCAGGCAAATTCTAAGACGGTTGACGGTAGCGCAGATATCGCCCGTGTTGCAACCGTTTCTTCCGCTGATGAGAAAATTGGCGCACTGATTGCTGAGGCAATGGAGAAGGTTTCTAAGGACGGCGTGATCACCATTGAGGAATCCAAGACCGCAGAGACTTATACCGAAGTTGTGGAAGGTATGCAGTTTGACCGTGGCTATGTCAGCCCCTACATGGTCACTGATACTGATAAGATGGAAGCTGTCTATGATGACGCGTTTCTGTTGATTACCGATAAGAAGATTTCCACGACTCAGGAGTTGTTGCCTTTGCTGGAGCAGGTGGTGCAGACCGGTAAGAAGTTGGTAATCATCGCAGAGGATATTGAAGGTGAAGCACTGACTACACTGATTCTGAACAATCTGCGTGGCACTTTTAAGTGCGTAGGGATCAAGGCCCCCGGTTTTGGTGACAGACGCAAGGAAATGCTCAAGGATATCGCAATTCTTACCGGTGGCGAGGTCATTACCTCTGAGTTGGGTCTGGAGCTGAAGGATACCCAAATCACACAGCTTGGTCGTGCTCGTCAGGTTGTCATCCAGAAAGAGAACACCATCATTGTGGATGGCGCAGGTGCATCGGATGCCATTGCAGCAAGAGTTGCACAGATCCGTTCCGAAATCAGCAATGCAACCTCTGATTTCGACCGCGAAAAGCTGCAAGAGCGTCTTGCAAAGCTGGTCGGCGGTGTAGCAGTTATCAAGGTTGGTGCTCCTACCGAGATCGAGATGAAGGAAAAGAAGCTGCGTGTAGAGGATGCGCTTGCAGCAACCAAGGCAGCTGTTGAGGAAGGTATCGTTGCAGGCGGTGGTGTTGCACTGCTGAATGCAACAAAGGCTGTTTCTGACCTGATCGCAGATCTTGCGGGGGATGAGAAAACCGGTGCAACCATCATTTTGCGCGCACTGGAAGAGCCTATCCGTCAGATTGCTGCAAATGCAGGTCTGGAAGGTTCTGTGATCATCGAGAACATTCGCCGTGCAGATAAGGTGGGCTACGGCTTTGATGCTTACAATGAAACATATGTAGATATGCTTACCGCAGGTATCGTTGATCCCACGAAGGTTACTCGTTCTGCATTGGAGAATGCAGCATCGGTTGCAGCTATGGTGCTGACCACTGAGAGCCTTGTAACAGATATCAAGGAGCCTGCTCCTCCTGCACCTGCAATGCCTGGTGGCGGCATGGATTATTAATCCTCAAACAGAATATAAGAATCGGTACTTCCTCGTAATGAGGGAGTACCGATTTTTTTATATAGAGCCGATACAAACGCGCTATCAAGCCGTCAAGTAGTGTTTATGGTAAAATAGAAATGCAGAAAAAGGGCTCCAAAAGTGCATAGGTGA
>CAYMOJ010000012.1:0-52148 GCA_964392175.1 uncultured Ruminococcus sp. | reverse complement strand
CAGAATCTTTCTTGTTTTTTCTCTTTTTGGGTCTCACATCATTGACATATGGACACACATCAAAATTTACGAACTTTTACGGATATTTCCACTGCAACACCGCATAGAATGGCATAGTACGCAAAGAAAGGCAGGAGCTTGATGTCACACGCAACACGATTTCGGCAGATCACTGCCGTGCTATTGGCAATACCACTGCTAATGCCCATACATATCAAAGCAGCCGCGCAGCCCCCCAACACCGCAGCAACCGCACATATCCTGATGGATGCACAAACAGGGCAAATCATCTGTGGCGAACACGAAAATCAAAAGCTTCCGATGGCAAGTACCACCAAGATCATGACAACACTGCTAACGTTAGAAAGTGGCGATCTGGATGCGCCATTTATAGTAGATTCTGAAGCCATCCATGTAGAGGGTTCCTCGATGGGCTTACAAGAAGGCGATGTAGTGACCAAACGCGCGTTATGTGTGGGAATGTTGCTGCCCTCCGGCAATGATGCCGCAAACGCATCGGCAGTGGCTGTAGCAGGTAATATTTCGAATTTTCTGCATCTGATGAATCGCCGCGCCGCAGAAATCGGCATGACGCATACCAATTTTGCTTCTCCATCGGGGCTAGATGCAGAGGGCCACGGCTCATCAGCATATGATATGGCACTTTTGACGCGTGTTGCACTGCAAAACCCCGATTTTGCAGAAATTTGCAGCCAAACATCGGTAGAACTTTCTTTTGGCGATCCACCTTACGCACGCACATTATACAACACCAACAAGCTACTCACGATGTCCGAGGGTATCGTTGGCGTTAAAACAGGCTTTACGGATGCCGCAGGACGTTGCCTGGTCAGCGCCTGCAAGCGCGGTGATATCACACTCATCTGCGTCACGCTGAACGATAAAAACGACTGGGCTGACCATCTTGCGTTATACGATTACGGCTTCTCCATCGCGGAAAGCTATACTGTACCACTTCCCTCAGATCTTTCCATCCCGATTGAGGGCAGTGAGAAGACCGGTGTATTCATTTACGCCAAAGAGCCACTAACGCTAACTGCATGGAACGGCAAACCTGCCGCGATCCGCACGGATATTCTGCTACCGCCGTTTCTCACCGCGCCCATTTGCAAAGGCGAACTCGTCGGGGCACTGCGCTACACCGCAGAAAACGGCATCATCATCGACGAGCTGCCCCTGTATGCTGCAGAAGATGTTCCAATCTCCTCAGATGAACAACCAAAGCGCACCTGGTGGCAAACGCTCTTTACATGGTTATATGGTATCCCGACAAAATTATAATAGAAAAGCACCCCTGAACGAATCAAGGGTGCTTTGTTTTGCATTTCACAAAGTACGATGCAAACGTGGGGATCAGCCCAACTCTGCGAAGTACTTGATGGTGCGAACCATCTGGCTGGTGTAGGAGTTCTCGTTATCGTACCAAGAAACAACCTGAACCTCGTACAGATCATCCGCAATCTTTGCGACCATGGTCTGTGTTGCATCGAACAGAGAACCGTAGGTCATACCGATCACATCAGAAGAAACGATCTGATCCTCGTTGTAGCCGAAGGAAGCGGAAGCAGCAGCCTTCATAGCCGCATTGATGCCTTCCTTGGTGACATCAGTGCCCTTGACAACAGCGGTCAGGATGGTGGTGGAACCGGTAGGAACAGGAACGCGCTGTGCAGAACCGATCAGCTTACCGTTCAGCTCAGGAATAACCAGACCGATTGCCTTAGCAGCACCGGTGGAGTTCGGAACGATGTTCGCAGCACCTGCACGGGCACGACGGAAGTCGCCCTTGCGGTGAGGGCCATCCAGGATCATCTGATCGCCGGTGTAAGCGTGAATGGTGCTCATGATACCGGACTGGATAGGAGCATAATCATTCAGAGCCTTTGCCATGGGAGCCAAGCAGTTGGTGGTGCAGGATGCTGCAGAAATAATGGTATCAGCAGCAGTCAGGGTCTTTTCGTTGACAGAGAACACAACAGTAGGCAGATCATTGCCTGCGGGAGCAGAAATAACAACCTTCTTTGCGCCTGCATCGATGTGTGCCTGCGACTTCTCCTTGGAGCAGTAGAAGCCAGTGCACTCCAGAACAACATCGACACCGATCTTGCCCCAGGGCAGATCCTTCGCATCCTTCTCAGCATAGATCTTCAGAGTCTTGCCGTCGACAGTGATCGTGCCTGCCTCATCATCAGCAACAACAGTGTGCAGATTCTCGCCGATTCTGCCGCAGTAACCGCCCTGCGCGGTATCATACTTCAGCAGCTGAGCCAGCATGGAGGGCTTGGTCAGATCGTTGATGGCAACAACCTCATAACCCTCTGCGCCGAACATCTGGCGGAATGCGAGACGGCCGATACGGCCAAAGCCATTGATAGCAACTTTAACGGACATTGGAATTACCTCCTGATAATTTTGATGATTCTATTTTACACCATTTTTTTCAAAAAAGCAAGGGCTTTGATAAAAAAATGACAGGCAAGAGAGAAAAAGCCACGATTTGTGCATCTTGCAGCAGAAATAAAGCTGTTTTTTGTGGATAATCACAAATTGCAAAAATTGCGTAAGAAATCCTCGCAAATTACGAGAAAATCATGTATAATGGATATGAAGCAGTATCTCGTTTTCGTAGCAGCACATCATTCCGCAGCTGCTGCAAAAAGTCGCAAGACAAGAGAGGAAGGGTAGTATGAGGTTTTCCAAGCGGCACGCCGATGCACTGGATTTCTTGTACGGCAAAAGTACACCGGCAATGTGTGCCGTCACAAAAACGCTGCGATTACTGTGGAGCAACCGCTTCTTCGAGCAACGGTTTCTTTTGCTCGTACAAGCCGCAGTCGCCGTGCCCGGTCATGCTTCGCTCAAAGAATGCACGGAGATCCCACTGTTTGACGGAACCGAATACATTTACTGCACCGTTGAAAAAATGTTTCTGCCATTGCCGCAACCACAAGCAGATACCGCATCCTCTGCGCCGACCGGCATTCCTGCTTCGGATGCCGATTATTATCTACTGCGCTTTCGTGTCGAACCAATGCGTTCTCTGACACGCGATACCGGCACAGAGCTATTGCTTCACTGCGCCGGAGAATGTCGTGTAGCAGCAGAACAATCTCTGTATGCGCTCAATGATGTGCATCAGCTGGTTACAAAAAATCGTTGTAATGATACGAGTACGGAAGCCATCGACCAGATGCTTGCCGCTTGCTATCGTTTGCTTAATCAAGCAGTGCGTTTTGAAGAATTTGCGTGGTACAACGATGCAGAACTGCAGCGTATCGAGGCAGATGATCCCATTGCGCTCACTGCCTTTGTGCATACATTCTGCCGCTGTATTGATAAAGTCACAGGCGGGCTGCTACCCGTAATCTGCATCGCTGATCATGCAGCGATCTGGGTCAAGGTCAATACAGAGCGCCTAATGTTTACACTTCTTTCGCTGTTGCAGACAGTGCATAGAAGTTGCACAATGCACTGTCGCATCGTTATTGATTGTGTGCGCGAGAAGAATGATGCCGTGCTTTCCATGCGTGCCGAAAAGATCCATGGCAAACGCCCCTCGCAGATACACAGCCTCCGACATTCGAATTTGGACGAAACGCCACTTTCCAATGAGGCACTGATGCGCCGATTCTGCCAGCAGTACAATGCAAGAATCACGCTTCAGCCCGGCGGTATGGGCAAGGTATATACTCTGCGCATCCCCCTGTCCGAGCAGTACAGTATCCCATTTGAAAGCCCAATCAAGCCACAGGATTGCGGACGCTTCGGCATGGTCGCTACCATGCTCTCCTCCATGATTGATTTTCATCATACAGGTGGTATTTAGTCGTTTTGCACGAATCTGCGCCGTCATTTTTGTGTAACCTGCACTTCATAAATTGTTCATGATTCTATTGACAATTGCCCGTGATTGTGCTATACTAATAGTGGAATATGGGCATTTATCATTCGAATATGCAATGTTGCCTACATCTCGTAATAAAAAGGAGGGTCTTTATCTATGTCTGAAAGAAAGAAAGCCGCCCGTGCAAAGGGCTTTACGTTGATCGAATTGATCGTTGTAATCGGTATTATCGGTGTACTGCTGACGGTCGCCATTCCCACCATCAGCTCCTATATGCGCCGCAGCCGCCTGAAATCTTCAAACGCCAACGCCAAACTGATCTTCAACTCCATTCAAACCATTTGTCAGGAGTTGGAATTTTCCGAGCGTGACGATTCCAGTACGACCTTCTACGGCAGTGAACCGCTACTGGACGGCTCTGGCAGTACCGTACAGAAAAACGGCAAAGATGTGATGACGGGCATTACCGATGGCAACATGATCGTGTACTCTGTCAACGGCGTGGCAACCGCCACCGTATGGCAGGATACCAACCACGACGGTACTGTGGACACTCCCGAAGATACCGCATTTAACACCGCGTTGACGAACACCCTGAACGATGACTCCACTCGCTCTTCGTTCATGAATCGCATGGAGCGTTTGTTTGCAGGTCAGAACGAAACCACTTGGGTCGCTTATATTGATGGTTTTCAAGTCAAGGCTGTCATCTGCGCCGATACCAATTCCAACCGCTATGTGGGTGCATACCCCATCAGCACGACCGATGTATTCGGAGAAGTAACCGAAGCCGCAGGATTAAAAGACATGAATAATATCAGCGCATTTATGAGCGATTTGAGTTTCTTCCAAAACTTCCGTACCGCATTTGTGGATCCTGCATGGAGCTGACGCTTCCCACAATCCTCATCAAAAGCAAACGAGATGTTCCCATGAACATCTCGTTTTTTGTGTGTTTCCACGATATTCTCTCGCCGAGACTTGCAAAGAAAAGATTTGAATGCTATAATAAAAGATAAGAATAGAAAGAAAAAGGAAGTATCACGAATATGTCTGCTACACAAACACAATCTGCCGAAAACAAAATGGGCGTCAAGCCCGTAACACCGCTACTGCTGCAAATGGCACTGCCTATGATGCTCTCAATGCTGGCACAATCAATGTACAATGTGGTGGATAGCATCTTCGTCTCCAAAATCTGCGAGGATGCCCTAACCGCTGTTTCCCTCGCATTTCCCATTCAAAACTTGATGATCGCCTTTTCTGTGGGCACAGGCGTGGGTATCAACGCACTGCTCTCACGCAATCTGGGCGAGAAAAACTTTGCCGAAGCCAATCGCGTGGCAGCCCATGGTATGCTGTTGGAAATTTTCACCTCGCTACTATTCATGATATTCGGTCTGTGCTTCACTACCGCATTCATGCACTCACAAACAGAAATCGATGCCATCCGCCAATATGGCATTGATTATCTGCGCGTGGTCACCATCGGCGGCATGGGACTGTTTTTACAAGTCACCTTCGAGCGTCTTCTGCAATCTACAGGGCGCACCATCGATTCTATGGTGATGCAATTAGTCGGCGCGCTGACCAACATCCTCTTCGATTGGCTGCTGATCTTCGGAATCGGCTTCTTCCCACAGCTGGGCGTAGCCGGCGCAGCTTATGCAACCATCTTGGGACAATGGTTGGCAGCGATCGTGGGATTTTTCCTCAACCACGTTCACAACAAAGATATCCGACTCAGCTTCAAAGGCTTCCGCATTGCATGGGGCACTGTAGGTCGAATTTACGCAGTGGGTCTGCCATCCATTCTCCTGTCCGCACTCAGTTCTGTTATGACCTTTGGCATGAACCGCATTCTCATCCGTTTCTCCGAAACTGCCGTTGCTGTATTCGGCGTATATTTCAAACTGCAAAGCTTCGTGTTCATGCCCGTGTTTGGCATGAACAATGCCATGGTACCGATTCTCGCATACAATTACGGCGCACGCAAACCAAAGCGCATTACCGCAACCATGCGCACCGCCATGATCTGTGCAATTTCTATTATGATACTAGGGTTGTGCATCTTCCGATTTGCTACAAAACTACTGCTGATGCCCTTCGACCCTTCCGCAGAGATGCTGCAAATTGGTATCCCAGCCTTGCAGATCATTAGCCTCTCCTTTCTGGTGGCGGGTATCAATATCATCTCAATTTCATCCTTCCAGGCATTGGGAGATGGTCTCATCAGTTTACTGGTCGCAGTGATCCGCCAGCTGTTTTTGCTGCCAATGGCTTTACTGCTTGCGAAAACAAATACGCTTTCGCTGATCTGGTGGGCATTCCCCATTGCAGAAGGCGTTGACCTGATCATCGCACTGATTTTCCTTTATCGTCAATACCAAAAAAAGATTCGCCCTCTTGCTGCCGTTGCCGGTGCTGCGGAAGCAGCTGTATAATCCGGCATCCGCCATGATCAGGGAGGTCATATCATGTCGCAACTGCTTGCCATACTGCAAATGCAAGAATATTGGCGTTATCTACTAACAGGTATCCCCACTGTGCTGCTGCTGGGGCTGTTCTGCCGTATGCTTGGCAGACTGATCACACCCTTTGCCGAGTGGGTCAGCTTTACAGGAGAATGCCTTTCCGCAACAATCACCGAACAAGGCGTATGCTTGCAAATACAGTTTGCAGACAGCAATCGTCTCAACCACACCATCGTGTTTCTCACCGATCATCCAACCGCCACAGACATACAACCGGGTGCTCTTGTAAAAATCGCGCTGCGTACCAAGGCGTTTACAACAGGAGAATACCCCGACATCACCCCTGAACCGATACAAGCGCGCAATGGATATCTGGCAGTAGAGAAGAACAACCTGTTGCGTCACCAACTGTTCAAAGAGTTATGCATCGGCTTGCTGAGCTGTGCCATTGCGTTTGCACTATTTTATCTTGCCATGCAAGTATTTTTCTGAGGAGGCATCCACGTGATCGCGACCGTAACCCTGAATCCTGCGGTGGATTATACCGTATCGTTAACGCATCCTATGCAAAAAGATGCGGTCAACCGCACCGCCGCCGAACAGCTCACACCCGGTGGAAAGGGCATCAATGTGTCCGTGATCTTGCAGCGACTGGGCACAGATACAATCGTACATGGTCTGCTTGCCGGCATGACAGGACAAATGATCGACCACGCAATCCGCAATTTACATCTTCCGACCCAATGGCTGACACTATCAGAAGGCAGCAACCGTATCAACATCAAGCTAACCGATACCGATGGCACGACAGAAATCAACGGCAGCGGTATTGCACTGCATGAAGCTGTGCTGCAAGCACTCATCGCACAACTGCAAACCTACGGCAAAGGCGATATCATCGTGCTTGCAGGCAGTATTCCCAAAGGGACACACACTTCATTGTATGGCAATATCATGGAGCAACTCCGACATACAGGCGCACAGTTTGCCGTAGATGCCGAAGGAGAGGCCTTGCGCAAAGCGCTGCCCTACCGGCCACTGATCATCAAGCCCAATCTGTCAGAGCTTTGCAACCTGTTTGCAATATCATCCATCACCACCAATGCTGATTTGCTGCACTATGCCAAGCAACTGCAAGATATGGGTGCACGCAATGTGTTGATCTCTTTAGGGGGAGAAGGCGCGTTTCTGCTCACTGAACATTCACAGTACTACCGAATGGCTGCTCCGCAAGGAACGCCTCAAAGCACCGTCGGTGCAGGAGACTCCATGCTGGCAGGATGGCTTGCAGGCTACACAAAAGGCTACTCTGCAAAAGATTGCCTACGCATGGGCATTGCCTGTGGTTCGGCTACGGCATTTTCTCCATGGTTGGCGGAAAAGGAAACCATAGACCACTATTATGCGCAAGTGCAGCACCTCATAACCTGATGCCCATCCTGCCACGAGAAGAACTGTTGATTTCGCCAGGTCAAGTGCAGATTACAGATTAGGATACAAAAACACAAAGCCCTCTGCGCACTGATTCAGTGTACAGAGGGCTTAACGATATACGATGAAAGTTTCACGGTTCGCTAAAAGTAAAACAGCGTATCAACCCGAAAAACACGGCGATACGCTGTTTTTGGAAAGTGGAGACAGAGGGACTCGAACCCACGACCTCACGGATGTGAACCGTGCGCTCTAACCAGCTGAGCTATGCCTCCGCATTCGACCCTGTTATTATAGCACATTCGAAAGGATTTGTCAAGCATTTTTTGCGCCGTAATGTGAAAAAGATGCGAAAATTGCTGTAATTCTTGACAGGAAGCACGTTTTGTGGTATGCTTAATGATGAAAAATTGCGGAAAGGAGATCACATATCATGGCGCATAAACAAATAAAAGCATTCAGCGCAGCACTACTGGCAATGACATTCCTTCCTGTACTGACCGCCTGCGACCGCAACAATGGCCTGAATGTCGCTGAGGAAGACCTGCCCTACGGTTCAACTATCACTGTCAACAAGGAGGATTACATCCTGCCCGTACAGTATGATCACCGCTTTATCAATGAAGAGCTGCTGAATACAGTGCTGCGCTACTATTATGCCGTGCAAACCAACGACGTAGAAATGTTTACGCAGATGCAGCATCCACTGTATATGCAGTATCAATTGGAGGAAGTGCTGGGAGGACAATATACCAACGAAGATATTCTGGATAACAGCGGTGAGGCTCTCCGAACCTTTAATGATGATCAGGATTTTGTGTTCTCTTTTATAGATATCACAGACTGTGTAAAGGGAACAGAATACACTACCAGTGCTACTTTGCTGGAGATCCTCGACGATCTTTCGGAGGAAGCCGATGGCAGCAAGCTTTCCAAGGACATCACACAATTTTATGAGTTGACCATCACGCGTTATCTTGCTGATCGGGATTCCGGCATAAAGGGTGAAACGGATAAGGTCATGTACGACGAAAAGCTCTTCGTATTTGAATGCAAGGACGAGTGGTATATCATCTACAACTAAGGGGGATACTGATATGAAATTGCAGAAATATGGCACCGTGATGCTTGCCACAATGCTCCTGCTTTGTGGCTGCCAGGAAAATTCCGATGCTGATACTGCAAAACAGTCTGCCATTACAGCAACCTATGACGCGGAAACCTTCGAAAAAGGGTATGCCGATTGCATCGTTGCATACTTTGATGCTTTGCAAAGTCAAGACTATGCAGCATATGAGCAGACAGTATACGCACCCTACGCTGAAGCCTACAGCGCATATCTGGAGGGTAAAGGCAAAACATTGGAAGCTTCTTTTACAGGGCTTGCCTCGCAGTTCGATGAGGACGGCTATGCAAGCTGGGAGTTCACCGAAATCCAGATGAATTACTACGCGCAGGAAGATCCCGATGATTTCTTTGAAACATGGGTAAAACTCGGCATTTTTGACGAACAGTTTGTTGCTGACTGTAAAACGGAAGCCATTGCCATACACGATGTCGAATTCACGCTGTACGCCCTCTATGAGGGTGATAGTCAAGCCGTTCCCGTTGTGCAGGGTGGCGAAATGATGATGATCCAGACAGAGCAGGGCTACTACCTCTTTGGATGATTGCAGGAAGTCACCGTGCAAAGCCGTTAAGGCACGAAGCGCGTGGCGCGTATTTGTCGCTTTGGACAAAACCCAGACACATATCCGTGGGAAAATTTCTTTGCAGATTTGGTGAAAGCCCTTGCCAAATCGCAAAAAATAGTGTATAATATGGTTTAGTTGTGAAATATTTCACAAGCTGATTAAGCTGCACCCCAAAATCTATTTTTGAAAGGATGTATTTTCATATGGCAGGTTTGAACAAGGTCACGGTGGATGACATTCAAGCAAAGGGCAAAAAGGTTCTTGTCCGTTGCGATTTCAATGTCCCCATGAAGGACGGCGTTATCACCAACGATAACCGCATTACCGCAGCACTCCCCACCATCAAAAAGTTGATCAGCGAGGGCGCAAAGGTCGTTCTTTGCTCTCACTTGGGCAAGCCCAAGAATGGCCCTGAGGATAAGTTCTCCCTGGCACCTGTTGCTGTTCGTCTGGCAGAGCTCGTAGATACCAAGGTCGTCTTTGCAAAGGATGACACCGTCGTCGGCGAGAACGCAAAGAAGGCTGTTGCCGAAATGAAAGATGGCGAAATCGTGTTGTTGGAGAACACCCGTTTCCGTGGCGCGGAAGAGACCAAGAACGGTGAGGGCTTTGCCTCCGAGCTGGGTGCTCTGGTTGACAATCAGGTATTCGTCATGGATGCTTTCGGTTCTGCACACCGCGCACATGCTTCTACTGCCGGCGTGACTTCCTTTGTAAAGGAGACTGCTGTCGGCTACCTGATGGAGAAAGAGATCCGGTTCCTTGGCAATGCCGTGGAAGATCCGGTTCGCCCCTTTGTTGCCATTCTCGGCGGTGCAAAGGTTGCTGATAAGCTTAACGTGATCTCCAATCTGCTGGAAAAGTGCGACACCCTCATCATTGGCGGTGGTATGGCTTACACCTTCATCAAGGCACAAGGTGGCTCTATCGGTACTTCTCTGGTCGATGACGAAAAGCTTGACTACTGCAAAGAGATGCTCGAAAAAGCAAAATCTCTCGGCAAGAAGATCCTGCTGCCCATAGATACTATGGTCGCTTCCGACTTCCCGAATCCCATTGACGCGGAAATCGCTGTCGAAGTTTGCGATACCATGGCAATTCCTGCCGACAAAATGGGTCTGGATATCGGCCCGAAGTCTGCTGCGCTGTTTGCAGAGGCTGCAAAAACCGCAAAAACTGTTGTATGGAATGGCCCCATGGGTGTGTTCGAGAATCCTACCCTGAAGAAGGGCACCGTTGCTGTCTGCGAAGCACTGGCAGAAGCAGATGCAACTACCATCATCGGTGGTGGCGATTCTGCTACCGCAGCAATTCAGTTGGGCTTCGCCGATAAGATGAGTCACATCTCTACCGGCGGTGGTGCTTCTCTGGAATACCTGGAGGGCAAGGAACTGCCCGGCGTTGCTGTTATCGCTGAAAAGTAAGGTGGATCCATGAGGGGCGAGTAGCAAACTATTCGCCCCTCTCATCACGAAGGAGATCACTATGAAAACAGATTTGAAAGAACACTGTCAAAGCGACAGCGGTTTTTGTTCTAAACCCGCCGCGCTGCTGATCGGCTTTCTTGCCGGAGTCATTACCGGTTTTCTGATCGCACCGATCAAAAACGGAATGCGTATCTTCAGCAATAATTACTACGACAGTTGTGCTATCACAAGTGAAAATGAAGGGAGTAAACAACCATGAATAAAGCAGTGAGAAAGGCGATCATCGCCGGTAACTGGAAAATGAATAAGACTCGCCCTGAGGCAAAAGAATTGCTGGAGGCGATCAAGCCCCTGGTGGCAAACGCTGATGGCAAGGTAGAGGTCATCGCTTGCGTGCCGTTTACCAATCTGGAGACTGCCATCCATGCAACTGCCGGTTCCAATGTTAAGATCGGTGCAGAAAATGTTCACTTCGAGAAAAGTGGTGCTTTTACCGGTGAAATTTCCGCAGATATGTTGGTAGAACTTGGCGTAGAGTATGTCGTAATCGGTCACTCTGAGCGCAGACAGTACTTCGGCGAAACCGATGAAACCGTCAATAAGAGAACCAGAGCTGCACTGGCAGCTGGGCTCAAGCCCATCGTATGCGTGGGAGAACTGCTCTGGGAGCGCGAGTGTAACATTACCGAGGAAGTGATTGCCCGTCAGATCAAGCTGGATCTGTACAATGTTTCCGCTGAAGATGTCAAGAAAACTGTCATCGCCTACGAACCTGTATGGGCAATCGGCACCGGTAAAACTGCTACTGCCGATCAGGCAGAGGAGGTTTGCGCCTTCATTCGTGCAACGCTGGCGAAGATCTATGACGCTGCAACCGCTGAGGCGGTAACTATTCAGTACGGCGGCTCTATGAACGCCGGCAATGCTGCTGAGTTGCTTTCTAAGCCGAATGTAGATGGCGGTTTGATTGGTGGTGCCTCTCTGAAGGCTGCCGATTTCAATACCATCGTGCAGGCTGCTGTTGAGGGCTGACCCAACATTGGCAATATCAGGGGGACAAGCAGCATCTTGTCCCCCATTGATGTTTACTATGCACATCAAGCATATTTTATGAACGAAAGGAATTGTATATCATGAGCAAATCTCCTGTCGCACTGCTGATTATGGACGGCTTTGGGATCAACAAAGATACCTACGGCAATGCCATTGCCGCAGCCGCTACACCGAATCTTGATCGTTATTTCGCAACCTATCCTCACACCACCATCGGCGCTTCCGGTCTCGATGTCGGCTTGCCCGATGGCCAAATGGGCAACTCCGAAGTCGGCCACACCAATATCGGTGCAGGCAGAATCGTCTACCAGATGCTGGTAAAGATCACAAAATCCATTCAGGATGGCGATTTCTTTACAAATCCTGCATTGGTTGCCGCAATGAATAACGCCAAAGAAAACGGTTCCGCACTGCATCTCATGGGTCTGCTTTCGCCCGGTGGCGTACACAGCCATATGACGCATATGTATGGTCTGTGCGAGATGGCAAAGCGCTTCGGCATCGAGAAAGTCTATGTACACGCCTTTCTTGATGGCAGAGACGTTCCACCATCCTCTGCCGCAGAATTTATGGAAGAAGCCGTCGCCGAGATGAACAAGATCGGCGTTGGCAAGATTGCAACCATTATGGGAAGATTTTATGCGATGGATCGTGACAATGCATGGGATCGCGTGGAGAAGGCATATGCCGCTATGGTTTATGGCGAAGGCGTTGAGGGCTGCTGCCCCGTACAGGCAATTAAAGACTCCTATGCAAATGGCGTAACCGATGAATTCATGCTGCCCACCGTCATCGACAAAAACGGTATGATCGCCGCCAATGACAGCGTGGTGTTCTTTAACTTCCGTCCCGACCGCGCAAGACAAATCACCCGCGCTTTTGTGGATGCTGATTTCACAGGCTTTGCACGGAAAAACGGATGCTTCCCCGTACACTTTGTCTGCATGGCACAATATGATGCGACCATGCCCAATGTATCCGTTGCGTTTCCGCCTGAAGCATTGACCATGACTCTTGGTGAATACCTTTCCGCTTGCGGTAAGTCTCAGCTTCGTATCGCGGAGACACAAAAATATGCTCATGTGACTTTCTTCTTCAACGGTGGAGAAGAGCGCCAGTTTGCGGGCGAGGACAGAATCTTGATCAAATCTCCGGATGTAGAAACCTTCGATATGAAGCCCGAAATGAGCGCGTATGAGGTCACCGATGCAGTGCTGGAGACCATCGCTGCTGACAAGCATGATGTCATCATCCTAAACTACGCAAACTGCGATATGGTCGGCCACACAGGCGTTTTTGACGCTGCGAAGGCTGCCGTTGAGGCAGTTGACGAGTGCATTGGCAAGGTTGCAGATGCTGTTCTCGCAAAGGGTGGCAAGGTCATTATCACCGCTGACCACGGCAATGCCGATAAGATGTATGAACCCGACGGCGCACCCTTCACGGCACACACTACCTTCCCGGTGCCCTTTATCGTTGCCGGCGCAGGCGATTGCAAGCTCCGTGAGACAGGCGTTCTGGCAGATATTGCCCCCACCATGCTTCACCTGCTGCATCTGCCACAGCCGAAGGAAATGACCGGTACCTCAATGATCGTGGATTGATCAATCGCATCACTACAACTCACTATAACACAAAGCCAGAGAAGCTGACACGGCTTCTCTGGCTTATTTACATATGTGATATACAACCACTTTGGGATGTCAATATCTTTGCAGAAACTGCTTGGTACGCTCGGACGCATTCTCACCAAAAAGCACTTCCGGTGTGCCCTCCTCAACAATCACGCCATGCTCCATAAAAATCACACGATCTGCCACATCGCGTGCAAAAGCCATTTCATGTGTGACAATAACCATGGTCATACCATCAGCAGCCAGTTCTTTCATGACCTTTAGAATCTCCCCGGTCAACTCCGGATCAAGGGCAGAAGTCGGTTCATCAAAAAACAGCACATCGGGATGCAATGCCATGGCTCTTGCAATGGAAACTCGTTGTTGCTGCCCGCCCGAAAGTTCGCACGGATAAGCATCTGCTTTGGCAGAAAGCCCCATTTTTTCAAGCAGGGCCATAGCGGTTTTCTCCGCTTCGGCACGAGATTGCTTCAGCACATGAATCGGGGCTTCCGTAATATTGCGCAGCACGGTAAAGTGTGGAAAAAGATTGAAATTCTGGAATACAAGCCCAATGTGCAACCGAATATCTCGCAATGTTTTTGCATCGGCATAGGTCACACCACCCTTGGGTTGTTTCACAAGCATTTCACTACCGCAAACACAGATCTCACCATCGGTGGCTTTTTCCAGCTGATTGATACAACGCAACAGGGTCGATTTTCCCGAACCGCTTGGGCCGATGATCGCGACGACATCACCCGTATCCACCGCAAACGAAATGTCCTTCAGCACCTCAAGACTGCCAAAATTCTTGCGTAGATGTCTAACTTCCAGCATTGCCATGATATCGCCCCCTTATTTGTAGTAGTTGAGTTTTTTCTCAACAAACGATGAAAGTATCGTCAAAATTGTTGCCAAAACAAAATAGAAAACACCTGCGATAAACAAAGGTACCAGCGAAGAATAATTCTGCATTTGCTCCTTGGCTTTCAGTGTAATCTCACCGTAAGCAACCACATTGGCAAGAGAGGTATCCTTCACCAGTGTAATGACCTCATTGGCACTGGCTGGCACCACGCGCTTTACTACTTGTGGCAGAATAATCCGGAAGAATGTTTGTGTTTTGGTCATGCTCAGGGCTGCTGCGGCTTCATACTGCCCCTGTGGGATGGATTCAATACCACCACGGAAGATCTCGGCAAAATATGCAGCATAATTGAACACAAATGCAAACAACACCGCATTGAACAGGAAATGATCTCCCTGAATATCAATGCTGTGAAAAAATCTCGAAAGAAACGAAGGCAACCACTCTGCTCGGCGCAGCATGGGAATAGCAAAGTAAGTCACAATGATCTGCAACATCAGTGGTGTACCACGCATCACCAGAATATAAAAGCTGGTAAGCCATGCAACCGGCTTAAAGCGGCACATTTTCAGCAGTGCGACAATCATGCCCAAGGGGATGGAATACAGCAGTGTGAAGCCAAACAGCTTTAGCGTTGGCACCAGATAGTTGAACAATATGCGTACAACACCCCAGATTTCTGATGCGGTCATAAGCGACATACCTCCTGCGATAACGATTTTGTGTGATAACGCTTTATCTCATTATAACACAAAAGTGCCGTAATTGCAACCCATAATCCGACAAAGATTGCGCTTACGAAACATAAAGCCCGAGAAGACCCACTATCTTCTCGGGCTTTGCTGTTTATTCATTGGTTTTTTCTTTGCGATACAGCAGTTTCACCTCAGCTGCTTTGGGCACATGATGGCTTTCATCAATACGGAACGCAACACAATACTCATACTGTTGCAGATCCAGTGCTTCCGCATTCATATCTAACATATCCTTGTAGGAAAAATTCAATTTTCCCTTTGCCCATTGAATATTCCCCTGCCGGGTAGCATGATTAAACAATGCGATTTTCCCTGCCAAGCAATCTTCTGTGAAGTTTCGCTTTTCCAGCACTCTGATGCGCAATTCCTCAGCAGTCATATCCGATTGGGTCAACTCCAGCGCCAACTGAACAGTATTCGGATCCTGCGAATTCAATGTCAGGTATTCCGCTGCCAATTTCCGCGCATCATCCATGTTTCCTTGTAGACAATGCAATTGCATCCAATAGCCCGTTCTGCCGACAGGAGTAAGCGTATGCTCGCAGGATTCCATTGCTTCGATAAAAATTGCATCCTCCTTACTGCGCAGTGCAGCCAAAAAGATATGTTCCATTGCCTTATCCGCAGGCAGTATTGCTTCTCGCAGCATTTTTTTGCTGACTTCTGCCACCTGTGCAGCGTCCCCTGTCGCTTCAACAGCCCGTAATTGTTCTTCCAAATTTTGCCTTTCCTGTGCAATCGCAACAGCATAGCTCGGTAATTGCAGATTATCCGCATCGGCTTTGACAATGGTAGGCACACCCTGCGCATTGAGTGCAAAGACCACCCGCAATTGCTGCCCGACCATATCGGCACTCAACCTGTTCGGTGCTTCATAGTACACTGTACCACACTGCAAGCACAAGGCATCCGTACCCAAAGGCGATACCACATCTGCAAGCTGACATTTCGCCATCACCTGCACAGCAGCGATATTATTCACGCCCGCCTCCGCAGATTTATGATACACGCAACGGTAAAGTACCTCCTGCCGCTGGAAATCCTGATTCTCCATCCAGCCCTTTACCACAGTATCGGCATAGGTACTTGTGTGGCAGCGAACCTTATCATCCACAGTAAAATAGTATCCCAGACGATAGCTGCCCGAAACGATACCACTATGCCATGGAAGCTGTTCCAGCAAAGCTGCATCAAAGGCACGCAGCTTATGTACACGCAGCTCGTCATTGCATCTACGCAAAGAGTACAAGCAGGGCATAGAGGCTGCAAATCCTTGCTTGAGTGTACTATCCAGTTCCTGCCCAATGACATTGTGGATGCGGAACGGATACTGCCCATTCACCTTACCGCTCAGTGCGGCTGGCTGATAATGGCTAACGACACCGGCGAAGAACATTTCCTTAATCTCTGCCGCAGGAATTGCAACTTGCTCATTGCCAACCGCAAGCGTCAGCACCGCATCGGCATAAGAAACAAAGCGACCGAACACTGCGTTTTCTTCCCGGCGCTCCACCAGCATGGTTTCTCCCTGACAGAACCGCAAATAGCGGTATTCTTCCACGGAAAGCGGCTGCAAAATCGGTTCGTTGCGATCGATATCCGGCTTGGGCAAACGTTCCAGCACTACGACATTCGTAGCGCGCCGTGGCGAGCCATTGACATAATTGAACGCGACTTTATAATGGTAATGGTAAGTATCCAACGACATTTCCGGATTCATATCCGTCAATTCAAAGAAGATATCGCCACGCTCAGCCGTACCGTAATTCATCTCATGACAAATATAACCATTGGAATAAGGTATGCGGTAGAGCATCACATAGCCAATCTCCTTATCGGCAAGTTGCTCCGCGTTGTTGTTTTCCGTTTTGAATAGCGCATCGATATCCGGTCTTGGCAGATCAGCTGCATCCGCATCGCACATCACGCAAATGCGCTCTGCAATATCCACATACTGCTGCTTTTTGCGATTATATCGCTGCCCACCATGATAGAAATACACGACCGCATCATTGCGCACATGGGTAATCTCATCCAGCGACATATTATGCGTTACAAAGCTGTATGTTTTTCCTTCTGTATCGGTAATCACGCCAAAGCCGGTTGAAGGGATATACAGCGTGACCTTGCCACAACGCTGTCCCGGCTCCAGCGGGGGCAAACCGTCTGCGGTTGCCTTTTGAGGAAGCTTTGCAGAGCCATCTCTTGAATCGGTCGACTCTTTTGCAGGTGCTTCCTCGACATCCGCAAAGCTACTATTGGTCAGCAGCTCCCACAGCTGTCGGCAGCTTGCCGCAATATCATTATCACATAGGGTTTCTTCGGCAACGATCACATTCATGGCATTGGCATAATGCGCCATTGCGCGCAGATATTTCTCCTCTGCGCCTTGGCTGAATTTCTGTGTAATTTCTGTCAGCGCAGCAGCGTTGCCTTGCTTCTCCGAAAGCAACGCAAGCAACCGCATTAGATTACGATCATCTGCACAGGAACGATCCCAATGGTCAGTCAAACACTGCAATGCAAGCCTACGTTCCTCCATGCTGCCAGCCATCAACGCAACTTCGGCGATAATGGAAAGCAATGCGGTATTGGCATAGTAGATGTCCGTGACCTGAATGAGCTCTGCAAGAATACGAGGGGTACGCTGATACTTTGCTTCAAACTCATTGATTTTGATCGCATTCTGTAAAGAATTCAGCTTCGCATTGCACTCGCTCGCAAGGGTACCATCCTCACGCAGCTTCATTTGCAGCACATTCAGTGGCAGCTTCGCCTCATCCAAAGGAGCAGCGAATTCTTTTAGACGCTCTGCGGGAGAAAGTTCCGGCAAGGCAGGGGGCGCAAACGCAGAAGCCGGCTCTGCGGATGCAACAGAATCAAGCTTCCCCACCGGAGAAACCTTTGCAAGACGCGGAACGACGACAGAAGATTGCTGCACAGGCGCGGTGGCAGTCGCTGCCGTGCCCACCATAAACATCCCAATATAATCCAGAGTAACCATCGTTTCTGTACCGCTTGCCGCGCGGATACAGATCACCTTTTCGTCCAGATCCGTAGGTACGCCACTGATCTGTGCACCATTTTTGGTGGTAAGCACCACAGATTTTTTTTGTTCCAAGCAGCTCTGCAATCGATAGTGCAGCTGCCGCTCGGCTGATTTTTCAAAGGTGCCGATCAGGTCGTAATCAATAAACTGCGATGCGCCGTCGGCACGACGCAGGATCACGCTTTGTTCCAGAAAACAGTCAACTGTGCCACAGCATTCTTGTCCATTTTTATAAGTGACACAAACCTGATCTCCCGGCTGAAAAAATCGTTGTAGAAATTCTTTTGTTTTTGTCATATAGGGCCTCCATTTTTAATTTTTAAGATAACAGCGCACAAAGTGGGCGATATAGAGGTACAAGCAAATCCAACACTCTAGTCAGTAAATGGGCTTTGTGCAACGTTGCCTTATATTCTGTGTAGTCATAAAGGTCATCTTTTATTCCCCAGACCACTGTTTCATTATATTCTATCTTGGAGAAAAAGTCAAGTAAAGCGCGCTATGTTTCACACAAATTTTATGATCGCCACTGCAATTTTCTACAAACTGACAGCCTTAGACAAATCTCGATGCGAATACAAAAAACACTTGCATTTCTCTGTGGAATCCTGTATAATGGATGTTACTACCATTTTGAAAGGAAGCGATTTCATATGGCATTCAAGCCGGCAGCATTCAGTGAAGCAACCACACTGCAATATGAAAAGGACAACAGCCTTTTTTGGGGGAATTACAACGGCTATCCCATTTGTCTGGAATATCATATTCAGCGCAGCTTTTTGATCTTTTCCCTGTGTGCATCGGTCAACGATGCTGAAGGGTTTGCCACAATGCTAAAAGAATGGGAACGTGCACAAAAAGGCATTTCTCAGTGTCAATACAAGCAAAATCTGTTTCAAGCCATCATCGTGATACCGGGCAAAGACAGCCAGGAAAAAGCCATTGGCAGCCTAAATATCCTGACGCAGCTTGCCCACGAATACGCTATGGTACCCTGCTGCATTTCCTGCGGTGATGCAAATCATTACGCACCACATATGATCAATGAAACTCAGATATTGCAACTTTGTGATAGCTGTGCTGCCAAAACGGAAGAAACATTCTCCCAAAACCGTGTCGCAGAAGATGCCGTAAAAGTCAATTATTTTGGTGTCGCGCTCGGCATTTTGCTGGGGGCGGTGGCACTGTTTGCTTTGACATGGCTACTCAGTGAACTTGGTGTCATGCATTTTCTAAGCGGTTATCTAGGCATGATGGTTGCACTGTTTGCCATGAAAAAATTTGGGCGCAAGGTCACTGTACCCGCGGCACTGCTGGCAACGATGGTTTGCGTAGCGGTAGCAGTCGTCACTCCACGATTCACGACTGCAAAAGATCTTGCAGAATTTATACGCGAAGATTACACTGCCGATATGCGTGATGGAGGGTACAGCATCACTGAACTCAATGAATATATCATGCTAATTGACCAATCGCTGGAAACCATGTCTGATGAGGATATCAACGAGCAGTATGGCTGCACAAAGGCATCACTACAGGAAAATCGCAACACCCTTTATGAGGCAATGGTGCTGATGAAGGATTACACCACTACAAAGCATTGTTTTGTACATCTTGAAGAGCTATGCGAAATGGAAATTTTGGCAGATGCAGATATCAAGGCAGAACTCATCAAGGAAATTCTATGGGGCGTGCTTTCCGTGATTGTAGGTGCTTGTTTCATCATTGCCAATGTGATTCGTAGTGGAAAAGTACGCTACCGCCTCCGCCGCATGGCATGATGAAGCACATATTGGTTGTGGGCGGCGGCGCAGCAGGGCTTGTTGCCGCGATTACTGCCGCGCAGCAGGGCGCACGCGTCACATTGCTGGAACGACTGCCGCGTGTGGGAAAAAAAATTCTTGCAACGGGTAACGGCAGATGTAATCTGGGGCATATGGGCTGTGATATTTCCAAGTATCACGGCACAGTACCTCAGGCAAAAGGCATTTTACAACAATTTGATACGCAGGCATTCTTTGCATCACTGGGAGTCCTCACACGCGTTGATGCTGAAGGAAGAATGTATCCTGCGGCAAACGCCGCCGCCTCGGTTTTGGATGCGCTGCGACTGGCATGCGCGAGATACCATGTTGAAGAAATTTGCGATACAAAGCTTACTGCCCTGAAGCAAAAGGGTGATCAATGGATCGCCGTTTGTGGTGACAAATCCTACACAGCTGATGCGGTAATCCTTGCGACGGGTGGCTCTGCCGCACCCAATTGTGGTACAGACGGCAATCTGCTGCCGATGCTACAAGCCATGGGGCACACTGTAATCCGTCCTCTGCCTGCACTTTGTCCCATTCCTACAGATCCCGCGCTGGTACGCAGTCTAAAAGGAATGCGCGTACAAGCGTCGGCTTCGCTGCTGCTACAAAATAAAGTCGCCAAAAAGGAAATCGGCGAGGTACAGTTTACCGAGCATGCGCTTTCGGGCATCTGTATCTTCAATCTCAGCCGATTGGCTGCCACCCATGGCAACCATGCGTGCATTGCATTGGATCTGCTGCCGAACCACAGCATGGAAGAAACGGACGCACTTTTGCGGCAATGGATCGCCCTTCACGCCGAGGACGATGCCGAATCTTTGCTGATCGGCTTGCTGCCGAAACGTGTCAGTGCAGTATGCATCAAACAGGCAATGGGAAAAAGTCAAGGTACAGTCAAAAGCATCTTTCCCAATGCAGTTGCAAGGAAATCACTGGTGCAATTGCTCAAACGCTGGATCTTCCCCGTAACCGGAGTCGCAAGCTTTACACAAGCACAGGTCACTGCAGGCGGCATTTCGGGGCAGTCAATCTCCGCTTCACTCGAATCCCGCATAGCAAAAAAACTATATCTGTGCGGTGAATTACTCGATATTGATGGCGACTGCGGTGGCTATAATCTGGATTGGGCATGGGCATCGGGCTACTGCGCCGGCATGGCTGCCACCAAGAAATAATCTATTAAACGGGCGCAAAAATCAGCATAAAAAACGAGTCTCGTAACATTGCGAGACTCGTTTTTTTGTAAGTTGATCAACCAACCAAACCTGAACGCTCAATGCCTTCTGTAAAATGCTTCTGCAAGCAGGCATAGAGAATCAGCATAGGTGTAATAGAAATCAAGCAGCCAGATTCCAGCCACACGATCTTTTCACGGGCACTGACCTGTGCGTTTGCGTTATTGAAGATCGCAAGGTTCAATGTCGCATCCAGATTCTTCAGCACCAGTGCAATGGTCTTCGTATTGGTAAAGAACGAACTACTGACATAGAAATCGTTCCAGTACCACACGATAGAGAACAGGAACACGGTGAGGAAGGAGGAAGCTGCATTGGGAACCATCACGCGGATGAAAGTGTTCAGAGGCCCACAGCCATCCAGATACGCTGCATCCTCCAGCTCCTTGGGCAAGCCACGGAAGAACTGTCGGAAGATGAAAATCATCAGCCCCGAGCGAATGCCGTTTGCCATCATTGCAGGCAAATACATGACCGCAAATTTATCGATGAGGTTGACAGCACCGAACATGAAGTTTTTAAAGGTCATGTACAGCGGAATCGAGATGATCTGTGTAGGCACGAGAATCATCAAAATGACAATGCCAAACAGCAGATCTCTGCCCTTGAACTTGAATCGCGCGAAACCATAGCCGGTGATCGCACAAGTAACAACCTGCATCAGCGAACAGCCCAGATTCAGCACCAATGTGTTGAACAACGGATTCTGGCGATCAGAAATCGGGTTCGTCAGCCCCATCGCATCAATGGTTTGTTTCATGACCTTCAACGTCAGATTGCGAGGAATCCACATCACGGTGGGATCATTCATATCGCCGCTTTCGCGGAAGCCATAGCTGAGCATAAACATCAACGGTGTAAGAATGACGAAGCCCAAACCGAAAAGTATCAGGAAACGGAAGATGGGCCATGCCTTTTCAAAGACCATTTTTCGCCGCAGATACGCGACCTCTTGCTTGGTCATGCCCTGCATACGGATCTTCATTGCCTCTTTGGGCGACATCCCATTACCAACCTGCTTCTCTTCGTGCACCACAGGCTTTGCCGATTCAGGAACATAGCCCTCCGGCAGCGTATGCGGACGGTCAGGAGAGGACTGTGATACGGGTGCCTCAGTGCCCAAAGCATCTGCCGTAGCAGACGGCTGTGTATTCTCCTGCGGAGTAGGGGTAATCATGTTTTCGTTTTTCATAGCTGCACCCCCTTATTCCACTTCGTAGAAGATAAACTTGTTGATGATAACGGTAATGATGCCCACAACGATCATAACGATAGCAAAGTAGCTCCACGCCATCGCTGCTGCATAGCCATAATCCCACTCCAATTGCTTTTCCAGCACACGGCTCATAACATCGTTATCGGTAGCAGTAAAGGAATCGATGACCGTGTAGATGAAATTTGCCAAAATCATGGGACTAACGTAGGGCAGCGTGATTTTCCAGAAGTACTCCCACGCAGTTGCGCCCTCCATAGAAGCTGCCTCTTTGGCAGATGGGGGAATATTTTGCAGTGCCGCAAGGAAAATCAGGATCTGGATACCCGAGCTCCACACCAGGCCAAAAATATCGGTAGTAACGGTGTTGATGACCTCACTGAGACTGTCGCTGATATTCATAACACCTAAGAACGCCAACAGCTCATCCACGATATCCGTCTGGAACAAAGTCGAAAACTGTGCGCCGCTATCGGCACCGGTGCTGGCAATATCACCATTGATGATATTGTAAACAGGACCGGTTGCAATGATCACAGGGAGGAAGAAGATCGCACGGGCGAAGCCCCTGCCCTTAAACTCCTGATTTAGAATCACCGCGATAAACAGCGAGAACACCAGAATCATAGGCGTAGTCAGTGCGGTATCTTTCAGCACCTCCAAGAGCTTTTGCTTATAGGAGGGATCCACTGCAAAAGCGTACTTGAAGTTCGCGATCCAGCCGAAATCAGCGAAGGGCAACCATTGCTTGTTCATGCCACCGACTTCAGGCTTCAGCGTGGCATTATCCATGAAGCAGTAGCAAAGGGATTCAATCATGGGCTTTAAAAACCACAAGATCGTTCCCACTAACCACAGCGCGATAAAGCCATAACCGTAGAGGGATTTTCTGCGTTCATATGGAATCTTCATTCAAACACCACATCTCCTTCCTCTACATAGTCGCGCAGGTAGTAGGTTTCGCCATCACAGGTCACTGAGCAATTTTCCAAATCGACCACTGTTTGCACGCCGTTTGCGTAGGCTGTCGTAATCACATCGCCCTCCTGCACATAGCTGACGATATAAGAATCACTGGTCTTTGCAAGGATATCCTTCGTATACTGATAATATTGCGCAGCATTGTTAACCCAATACTCGTAGTAGCCGTAGTAGTACACATCGAAATCGGTATCCTTCAGATCGCTGGTTTCGGCGTAGAGCATATCGAACCGCAGGTTACTGCCCGCTGCCAGTGCAAGCATCACAAGTCGCTCCGCATCCGCACTGCCATTGACTGCCTTTGTGGAATAAGGAATCACGCCGTGCATGACCATCTGATACAGCGGAATATCGGCATCTAGAATATCGAAGCCACTGGAATACAACGGAATATCCGTAATGGTATCGGTATACTTCAGCACATAAGCATTGGGATCCTGAGAAAGCACCGAACCCACATCGGTGTTCAGCGTTGCAAGACTGTCCTCAATCGCCTGCATGGTCTGCTCGCGGGATGTAGCAGACTTTTTACCATAATCACCATATAACAGAGAGGACATCTCGCCGATGCTGACAGAAGAAAGCCCTGCCTTCTTGTAATTCTTGGCAAGCTTTTCATACAACTCCGTAAAAGTGGAGGGAGAAAGCAACGACATTGTTTTCTTTTCACCGTATGGCACGCCATATGCACGCTCGAAGTCTACGATTCTTGCAAAGGAACCCGACACACGCACTGCGGTATCGGTAAGCGAGTAATACCCGCCACCCGAATAATAAGCGTAGTTATTCACAGTAGGATACCACGCGATATCGTTGCCGTTCATGTAATCCACAAGTGCATTGAAATCGGACTTGCCACCCAACGTGCCGGAAGGCTTTGCCTTGTAATCCACTTTACCACTGATACCGGCATCCGTCCAGTTATTCAGTGAAACGACCAGATTATCTGCGCCTGCCTCTTTCATCAACGAAAGAATCTCTTGTGTTTCCTCATAGCTGGTCATGCTGGTTTTGAGAAACACAGGGAAGCCGAGAATATTTCTCTGCTTTTTGGTTCCACCGTACACATCCACATAGCAGTACGCGCTGTTGGCCTTTGCCTTAACGGTCACGCCCTCATCTTCTATCAGATACTGACGATATCTTGCTGCGATATCCACATAGTCAAGCGTTCCGCCCTGGTCAGCGTTCACTTCGTCCTCTGCGCACAAGGGATAGTAGCGCACCTGCATGGTTACCTCAGGCATCGTTTTCTGATACACAGCCAAAGGCGTCAGCTGATCGGTACCGAGATAGTATTCATCGGCGGCACGAGTTGTAAACTCGAAATAGCAGACATTGTACTCAGTATTGGACTGCCCCGTACCGCTAACAGCTGCACGAATATTGCAGTTGCCGTCACCGGAAGTTGCCACTGCGAGCATTGCGTTTTCGCCTTTGACGATGCCATACATCGGTAACGAAACGCCTTCGACCACAGCACCCTTGGTTTTGGGCACAGCGGTCACATCCTTGCCATAGATCGTTTGATTGTAGGTTTTTGCGCTGTACTTCTCATTGTTGAAATTGATCAGTGCGCCACTACCATCGGGAATGACAAAGTAGCCCTCCTCTTCAGAATCCGCAGCCCCAAATGCATTTAGCACCGCAAGGGATTGCGTAAGAATGGGGCCATCCTCATAATCCGGGCCGTATTTCTCGGTAATGTCAGAGGAATCAATGGTAACCTGCAAGTAATCCTCACCCAACTCATAACGTACAGGGATCTTAATGCCAACCTTGCGGAAGTGATAGGTAACTTCCACACCGTTATTGATGCTCTTATAGCTGATCGTCGTTTTTCCGGTATCTGCCGAGCGCACTGTAGTGGTAGAGCGATCATCGGTCTCAGCTGCGGTCAGAATCAAACCGGAGGAAAGCCCCTTTGCCAGCACCGGGGTTGCAATGGAATCTCCCGCAGCATTGATGGGTGACGACCACCAGATATAACCATTCTTCTTGTTTTTCAGTGCAAAGATATCCTCAGGCTTTTCGTCGTTGTCCTCATCGAGCTGCTCTTCGTCCCACGCATACAACACCAAGTTATCGTTTTCTGCAACGATTTTCATCTTTTGCAGCACTTCTTCCTCGGTACGATCTACCCAAGCATCTTCGTCATCCGTATCTTCGCCACTTTGTGCTTCCTGGTTGTCGGCGGAGTCTGTCGCGGAATCGGCAGTTTCATCGGCAAGGGCAGGCAGCGCAGTGATGCTCATGGATGTCATCATCGCTGCTGCCAACAGGCAAGCGAGCATTCGCTTTTTCTTCATTAACACTATGTTCACCGCCTTTACACGCGCACTCTATACAGGATCTCTGTATAGATGGAGTAGATAAATACATAAACGTTCTGGAACAAGCTCAGCAGGAGTACCGCCAAGAAAAGAATAATCAACATTGCGACAAGTGTCAGCACAATGGCAACAACGGTTTTGGTGAAAGTATACTGGTGTACCGCCTTAATGGCAGAAAACAGCAACATACCTGTCCAGATCAAACCAATATACTGCAACACCGTAAAGAAGATTACCTCATCCCGTACCAGAATATGGGAAAGGAACACATCCACAAACTGGCACACAATATACGGGATCAATGCATAAGAGCTATAAATGGCAATGTTTTTCATGGTACCTTCGCCATCCAGCAACGTACACACAGACCAGTTACCCACAACCCACGCCAAGAAATACACGACGCTTTGCATGATGTATGGCACCACACTGAATATGGCATCGGGCAGCGGACGGAACTGGAATCCACACCAGCGATCATAGGCAATTTCTGCCACAAACAGTGCAAAAATGATGATGAAGGTATAGGAGAGCTTTCCCGCCTTCTTCCAACGCAGATCTTCAAAGCCTTCAAACGGGTGGAAAATCGCGTGTTTCACAAATTGAGGCTGTGTTAAATCCAACATGATGAAAGCACCTCCTTATTCTTCTTCGGGAGCCTTCGGAATCGGCTCTGCCGTAGCGGTGGCAAGTGCTGCCGCACGCCGTTTTTTCAGTATCCGCTTTATGACCTGCCATGCAATGATCAGTATCACCAGCACGATCAGGAACAATGTCAAATGCTCTTTCAAAAACTCAGAACGCCAGCGTTCGAACGCCCGATTGTACCTGGCGGAAGCGTCTGCCTTTTTGGCGTATTCCATGGATTCCTCATATCTGCCCATGTTAAAGTACGCACTGGCAATACCCAAATACGCACTACGGTAGTTACCGTCACGCTTCAGCACTTCCAGCCACGGCTCCAGTGCTTCTTCGTAGTAGCCGTCGTTATACAATGCAGTCGCATTGTGAACGATGTTGCCAAACACAGTCTGTGTAAAGATCGTCACGGTACCCTTGGTAGCATCCAGCACCAGCACCGATTCGCAATTCTCGCCCATGGTTTCCACGGCGACCACGCCACCTGAAGAGAACGCACCGACTTGTTCGCCGATCGTACCCATGATGAACAGCAGCGATACTTCTTCATCATATTGGAACACACGACCCGTGGTTGCATCCAAACAGTTGATCGAGCCATCATCACCGATGTCGATATCCACGATCTTGGTTTTATAACTTGTACCGCTATACCATGTGGAGAACAGGTCGCCCCATACATAATTGGACATATAGTCGAACAGGTTATAGCCTTCGGGGTTCACCTTTTTCACAATATCGGTATCCGTACTGCCCGAAGAGGTAGAGGTGTAAATAAAGCCCTTCTCTACATCAATATCAAAATTATCGAACGCGGTAGGGGTACTTCTGGCACGAAGTTTTTTCTCATCCTCAGAGGCAATGGCGTTCCAGAAATGATTCGCGATGACCTCTGCAGTGGCAGCAACAGAGTTCGCACCGTAATAGCCGAGAAACTCTCCATCGCGATTAAACATGGCTGCACCCTTTGTGGTGTTATTCAGCACGATATACACATTCCCCGCGTTATCGCAAAGGATTTTCTGCGGTAAAAAGGTCAACGCCTGATCATAAACAGTGGAGGTCGGCTTCGTGATCACTTGCTGCACCTTCAGATCGGCATCCACCACCAACGCGCGAGAATTCTCGTTATCCGCGATGTAAATCAGACCCGTATCAGGTGAAACATATACACCCTTGGGATTTTTCAATGTCGTGGTAGAGCCGTCCGGCATAGTAAAGGTATCCATAATCAGCAAGATCTCATCGAATGCAGAATTGACCTTTAGAATACGGTTATTACCTGAATCCACGATATAAAAGTTATCGTCGGCATCCTTAAACAGATCCGAAGGGGACTTCAATGCAGTCGTGCCCAGATCCAGACCGGATACAGCACGTTCGGCAAGATACCCTGCCTGCGAGGGCACAGCCTCGCCCAGATAGTTATAGTTGTACACATCGTATGGCTCATCTGCAAAGGCAGTGGTTGTGAATGCCGATGCTACCATAACGGCGGTGATACCGGCAGTTGCAATCTGCCGTAACAGGTGTTTCTTCACAAATATCTCATCCTTTCTGTATGAATTTGCCGGAAATCAATCTTTAATACCGGAATGCGCCATAGTTTCCATAACCTGGCTCTGCGCGAGAATAAAGAACAATACCGGCGGCACAAAGAGGATGACCGCAGCCGCCATGGTAACGCCCTGCCGGGAAATACCTGCACTTGCTGCTTGCTGAATGACGGTAGGCAGTGTCTTGAGTGCTTCATCGTATACAAGGCTGCCACCCGTAATATTCCATGCGCCCTGGAATGCGAAGATCGCCATGGTCATCAAAGCGGGCTTCTGGTTGGGGATGACGATCCGCCAACAAATGGTGAACAGGTTTGCGCCATCCACTTTTGCTGCTTCGATCATGGCATCGGGAATAGAGGTCATGCTCTGACGCATGAGATACAGACCCATAGAAGACGCAACCGCGGGGAGGATCAATGCTGAGTAAGTGTTGATCATATTCAGTTCTGCCATCACCATGTACTGCATCAGATAAATAACATTACTGTTGTACAGCAGTGCCAAAACGATGACATTGTTGATTAGCTTGTTGCCGGGGAATTTGACCTTTGACAAGCAGAACGCAGCCATTGAAGCAAAGATACACTGCAAAACGGTAACCGCCACGGTCACAAACACGGAGTTGAATACATAGCGGGAGAAGGGCACCCACATGGCACCCAGTACGCGGTAGGTATCCTTAAAGTTATCCAGTGTTGGGTTGAGGGTATACCACTTCGGTGGGAAGATAAACATTTCATTCACAGGCTTGATGCTGTTAACGACCATCAGCCAAATGGGCAGTGCCATGAAGGTGCCCAGCAGTAGCAGGAAGACAAAAATGGCAATGGAGCCGCCGATTTTACGTCCCGCTCTGCGATTTGACGCTTTGAGCTTTTTCGGATCTTTCATCATCGGCCTCCTTAATCCATGTATTTGCCCAGCAAACTGCTGATAAACTTGTTCGCCACATACATGACAATGAACAGCACCATACAGATTGCCGAAGCATAGCCCATCTCATAACGGATCCAACCGTAGTCGAAGGCGTGGGTCATAATGGTATGGGCAGCGTAATCGGTGCTGGGGAAGCCTACGAGGTTTCTTGCAACGATATCCGCAGTAAAGGCGGAAACAATCTGCATAACCGCAGCAAACATCAGCGAGGGACCCATACCGGGAATGGTGATGTAGATCAGCTCCTGCCAACGGTTCTTGATGCCTTCAATGGCACCCGCCTCATACTGGCTACGATCGATGTTCTGGAAGCCTGCACGCATAGCGAGGAAGCCCGCGCCCATGCTCACCCACAGCTGCACAATGATGACCACCGTCAGGATATAATCAGAATCGGTCAGCCACTGAATCGCGGAGGTGGTAATGCCCAGATTCATCAGCGCGGAGTTCGCGATGCCGTAGCTGTCGCCACTGAAGATCAGCTGCCATACGGCATACACACCGGAAGCCATAGATGGTGCATAGAAGATCAGTGTGAAAATAACCTTGAGCGTTGCATTCAGTTCGTTGATGAGCCATGCCAGTAAAAAGCTGAGGAAATAGCTCAAAGGGCCGGTAAAGACGGCGAACACCAATGTGACGCGTATCGCTTTTACAAAAATGCTGTCGTTCAAGAACAGATTATAGAAATTACTGAGACCTACATAGGTCGGCGGATATTTGACCATGTCGAAATCGGTCAGACCGATGGGCAGCGACATGATAACAGGGATGATCGTGAAAATCAGGAACATAAGCATAAAGGGCAGCATCATCAGATATGCCTCTTTGCTTTGCTTCATCTGCAACCAGACTAAGCGTCGTTGTTCCGCTTTGGTTCTCACGCCGATTTGTTCCTTCTCCAAACGGAAGCCCTCCTTTGCTGCGTTTTTACGCATTCAGTTTTCAAAATGTCAGTTGGTATCCAGACCAAGGTTTTCTCGCTTACGGAGAATCTCGTCATTCATATCGCCGTTATAATACATCAGAGTATCGCGAGGATTCTCGTTCGAATTTACAGTTTCACGGAATGCGTTCATGATATTACGGGTCACCGCATAGGAAGAAGGCAGGATCGGAATCTCGTCCAACGCCTCCCACTGTGCCAACAGAGTATCCAGCTCATTGGAAGACCAGTTGAGTTGCTTGAGCGTCTCCACATTGGCGGCCTCGTAACGACCCATCTGCCCCAACAAGCCCTCCAGATTCATACCATACTCCGTTTGCACATCGGCAGAACAGAACCACTTCACGAACGTCCACGCGTCTTCCTTATTCTTGACCTTATTGAAAATGACTGCACCGCTTCCGCCGGAATTGGAAGCGTGATTCAGTTCACCATTTTCATCCAGGGTGCCGGGCATGACGGTGAAATCCCACAAACCCTTGATCTCAGGTGCGGCAACGGAAAGCTGATTGTAGAAGCTATAGTTGGCGATGACCATAGGATACTGACCGGTACGGAAATAGCTGTATGGGTCATAAGTCTGGCTGAACTTATACTCGCTGTAAAAATCCGTCCATTTCTCAAAGCACTGAATCGCAGTAACGGAATCAAACTGCGTACGGGTTTGCTCCGCATTATAGTAGTTCAAACCGGATTGCAGCAGCAGCGTTGCAAAGGTATGACCGGATTCGGTAGAAGCCGCCACATTGGTAGCGGGCAGGATCAGACCAACGCCCAAATGGTTTCGCTGCAAGCCGGGCAGCATATCAATGAGATCGTCCCATGTACGTGGCAACGCAGTGTAACCAAGCTCTGTGAGAATATCGGTACGGTAGAATAGCATTGTCCAGCTTTGGGTCAACGGCATACCGTACACGCCGTCGTTATACGCATACATCAATGTGGAATCGGGGTGATAGGATTGGATGACCTCGTTGTAATCGGAAAACTGCGTAATATCCACGAGCAGATCACGGCAGGCAAGGTTCACGGGGAACTCTCCACCCAAAAACAGTGCCACATCGGGGCCTTTGCCCGCAAGAGTCGCTTCCACCACGCCACCGACCACGAGGTTAACAGAGATCGGGATATCGGGGTACTCCTGTGCAAAGCCATTCTCTACCAGTTCTTTGACTACCAGTGCCTGGTCACGGCCAAGGTTGACCCACACTTCAATGACGTCATCGGCATCGGCATCCACATCGGAAAGGGTCGTGTAATCCTCGGTAAACGAACCAATAAAGGCCTTGAATTGAAAGGCAAACTGCTTAAAGAAATTGGATTTCAAAGAGGAAAAATCGCGGTCAGCCGATGCGATCTCAATATAGTCGATCTCCAGCGGTTGGTCACGGTAATCACAGATAAAGGTAGAAATGGTAGAAATGTTATCCTTAATCTGCGAAACATAGTTTGGAATACGGCTTGGCTTCGCGATGCACTTATCCAGAATGACATACATTCTTTGCAGCGCCGCCGCTTCAGAACCCAGTGTACCGGACAATTCCTCGATACCTGCCTGCGCGCCCTTCAGCTCCTGTGACAGGCGTTTGAAATCGTCCATCAGTGTAGGAATGCTTTCCTCCACATAGTAATCATTGTACTTATCAGGATTCGGGCCGGTCAACATTAGGATCTGCTTGTAGCAGACATTCAGGTCGGCTACCACGCTCTCCAAGCGGCGCATAGATTCGCCGATCTCTCCGGGCATTGCTTCCAATGTAATGGTGTGTGCCTCTCCTGCGGTGAGATAGACATACACATAATCGCCATCATCTGTAGTAATCGGTGTCAGTTTCCAATCGGTGCTATAATAGAACTTAATCTGCCCCATATCGCTATTAAGCAGCTCACCGTCCACCAGTACACGGCGGTTGGAATAGAATCCGCGCATAACATCCTGGCAAGCCTTAATACCGATCTTATACCATCCATCGCCCTGCAAAGCATCCGCGGGAATCTCCCATGTTATAAACTGCCCCGCCTGATCCCAGTTGGCACCACCGATGGTATTGTAGACCATCTTTACAGGGTCAGAGGGTGAAACCGTATAGCTGTTGTTATCATAGGCAGGATACAGCGTGGATGAGGACTTGTACACCGCATTCTCTCCCTCAATGCGGTAAAGTGTCGAGGGGGTGTTGTCCAATTCCGCTTGTGTAGGTGCCTGATACTCCGCCGTGCCCTCAGGCTGGCAGAACCGCATGGTTTGGATCGCAATATTCGCCTTGGTACCTTTCAGCGTAATGGTATGTTCGCCCGCTTCCAGATAAAAGCCCAGGGGATCGTTGAACAGACCGTCCTCATCATAGATGAACGCAGTCTGCCAAGTAGGCTTTTCCACCTGTGCAGGTCGCACCTGATTGCCACGCGAATCGGTGACGATGTCGTTTTTATTCACGAACACCTTGTTGAGGCAAATTCGAGATGCAGACTCGAACGGCGTTTTCCCGTCAATCTCCATTGCAAGTTCTACCTCATTGGAAGCAGAAGCCATGGCGTAATAAACCATTTGCAATGAGTACACGCCTGTCTGTGGCACTTGGATCTTATAAGTGACGCTGCCCTCTGCGCTCTCCCACAACAGAACGTCGTCTCTTTTCTCGTCGTCCTCACCGCAGCTGCCCTTGGAGAAACTTCCACCGTCAGTCGTGTCAAAGTCCACACCGTTCACAAGAATCTCCGTATCGGGTCGTGGCTTGTCAAGATGCTCGTCGTAGTAGTCGCTGTAGCTGACTTCCTGTTCATAGAACAGCTCATACAGCGTGTCATCGTTTGTGGTTGCCGTATCGGATGTGGCTTCCGCCGCGTCACAAACTAAGGGCAAAGCGGCATTCACCGCCAGCACAGAGGTCAGTACCGCTGACATCCATCGGGCTGTTGCCTTTTTTTTCACTGGATCTCCACCTTTCCCGCGGCGCAGTCACGGACAATCATTGGTCTCTTTTTCGCCGCAGTTTTTGTAACGCCACCGTCACAGGCAGCGCCATATGGGCACAATATGCCCACACTTTTCTACATTAGACCATTATAACAAATCTTGCCGAATTTGTCAAGATGCAAGAAAGTCTTTTCAATAATTTCAAAGAATTTCACCATACTAGCCAATAAAACTTGCAATTTCTTGCATTATGCAAAGCAGAATTTGCAATATTCTCCAAATATCGCCAGAGATGGAATGGCACAAACCAACACTTTGCCACAAAGCATATTTACGGAAAGCAGAAAATGAGATTTCCAAACCTTTTTTTCAAAAAACGCTTGCATTTTTTCAGATTTATGGTACAATAGAAGTAACGGTTGCAATCGTAGCAGCCGGAATATCAAATCGGAGGTACAAACCAATGGCATACATCATCAATGACGACTGCATCCAGTGCGGTGCCTGCGCAGGTGCTTGCCCTGTTGAGGCAATCACTGAGGGCGATAGCAAGTATGTAATCGATGCTGATGCTTGCATCGAATGCGGTGCTTGTGCTGAGGCATGCCCCGTTTCGGCTCCCCAGCAGGGCTAAACGAATGCACACAGACTGACGGAGAAGCGGCGGAAGCGTCCGGCTACCGCCGCTTCCGTTTGTCACTCGCAATTGCTATGAAAACGGTATCTCAGGAGGATGCAACCTATGCAGAATCATTTTCGTAAGCGTACCGCTGCATTGCTTTGCAGCGTGATGCTTTGTGTCGCCGCCATGACAGGCTGTAACGATAACAGCTCGCAGACAGAGTCCGGAAACAGTATCTATTCCCCCACCATACCCGAAAGCCGCGTAGACCCTAATGAAGAGGGTGAAGTACTGATGGCGAAAGTCGGCGAAGTGGCCAATTACAAGGATAAGGTCACTGCAAAGATCACCAAGGTCGTGGAGTTGGATAACTCCGCTTCCGACACCGGCAGGATACTTCTTGCCGAAATGGAAATCACCAATATTAGCACGGATACGCTCGATTGTACCGTGCTGAGCCACTTTGGCGCATTCATCGGTGAGGAAAAGCAAACCGATATTGTTGCTGATCTTGCCGCGTCCATCTTTGCCAGACGCTACTATACCACTATTGACAGCGACTTGCAAAGCTTTAATACGCCCATCCAGCCCGATGAAACTGTCACAGGCTATGTGTATATGCGCGTCCCAACGGATTTTGAGGGCTTGCAGTTGACCTACTTCCCCTACCGATATTACAGCAATGACGCGATCCACTTTGCTATTACCGAAGCGGATCTGGAGCATTTCACACAGCCCTATGCCGAACCAAAGGACGATTAAGCCAACACAACCAAAAGACCCGAGAAGTTCGAAACGACACTTCTCGGGTCTTTCTTACTGTTTGGCAGCCAACTGTAGCCAAGCCATTGGATCAATATAGGCTTCGTTGCTTCGCATTTCAAAATGCAGATGCGATTCCATTGCCGATTCGGATTCATTGGTATTGCCCACTGTGCCTAGCTCCTCGCCGCGCTCCACGATCTGACCTGCCGTGACCGATAAGCCTTCGTTCAAACCGCAGTAGCGAGAAGTCACGCCATCATTGTGCAGTACCGTCACACATACGCCCCACAGTACATCGCGATCAATTGCAGTCACAGTGCCATCTGCAACAGCAACCACTGCATCGCCCACTGCTGCCGAGAAATCCACGCCGTTATGCGTCTGCCAGATGCCCGTTGTGGAGGATTTCACCAATTCTCCGTTAGAAAACTCTACAATGACAGTACCGGTCACTGGCATCACAGGCTGCTCTACCGATGCCGTAGTAGTCACCGTCGCAGTGGTCGTAGTGACTGTAGTGGTACTGCGCGGTGGCAGAATCGCTGCAACATCGGTAGTAACAGGTGCCGTTTGCCGTGTGGTAAACGATGTTGTTGTAGTTGTTGCACCCGTTGTAGTAGTAGTCACCTTATCGGGAGAATCATCTGCCTGCGAAAGATACCCATAATTCGGGTCGGTCTGGGGGTTGCTTGTCTGCGAATAAGCATACCAGCACGCCGCACCAACCATTGCAACGCAAAGCGACAGCGCAACATAAAAGCCTTTGCCGGTCATGCCGGCTGATTGTTTCTTCTTCATAAGCCAACGCCTTTCCATTTAAAAACTGTGATTCGGATCTTTGCAGATATTGTTGTCCGTTTCCGCACAGTTTATACATGGCGTTGTACTTTTTACAGCGCATCCGCTTTATGCAGTGGTATCTTTGCCTTTTGCCGTTTGGCTTGCTGCATTCAATCCCCCCATGCATCAGACAAATCGTCCTCCAGAAACAATTGCACTCTGCTATCTAAACGCAACGCTTCGGTGGCACTGGCTATGAATTTTGCATTTGGCAGACGGCTATGTAGCAAGTTTGCAGGATAATGCAATGTCTCGGAAAGCACAAATGCATTGGTATGTTCCCACAAATCTGCCAGCAAAGTGCGGATATTACGCTCCACACAAGGCACATTTACATGGTATTCTGCAGCGATTACAGAGTATAGCTTGGTACAAATCCCATGTACCAGCGTGGGTTCTTCCACTGTACGGCACAAAATAGCGTGCAGGTAACGGAATCCGGACATATTGGCTGCGGCACCCAGCTGTACTAAAAAATCGCTGACAATGGTTTCTATTGTCGTTACACGGTATCGGGCGTAGGTTTGTTCGCCGTAAATATAGCGTGCGATCTCACGCAGCATGAGTGCAGCTTCCACCGGCTTTTGAAATACCGCTACTGCACCCGCACGAAGAAGATCCGCTTTGGCAGCGTAATGATGCACTGAGGTAACAACAAACACAACCGATCTTGTGCTGTGCAGCAGCTGCCTAACCAGTTCATAATTCCATGCTGCATTTTCACTTATATCTACAATGACCACATCTGGCTGTTCCTCAACAGCAGAGCGCACCATGTTGGTCAAGGACTGATGATGCACACTACAAATACAACCATATATACGCAACGATGCGACAAATCTACGCGCAAAATGCGTACCGTTATCACCCACTAAGATACGCAGTTGTTGCACACATTTCACCTCTCGCTATGGCTCATCGACCAGAAAATTTACTAACAAATCATAACATATCTTGAGCAAAAAGTCAATCAAGAACGGACGAACAAAAATCAAAACGGCAGTTTTCACGAACAAAGCCCGATATCAAGCGACGGTATCTGTCATAATGCTGCGTCAAAGTTCGAGAAATGTCGAAAAAAGCGTTGCTTTTTCAGTGCAATTCAAGGGCATTGTATCACGGTTGCAAATCATTCAGCACATCGCGCAATTGGTTCGCACTATTCCGCAGCAAACGCCACTCATTGTCATCCAGTGGAATATCCAACACATATTCAATGCCGTGCCCCCCAATGATGGCAGGTACACCGACGCAGAGATCCTCCATGCCGTAATGCCCCTGCACATAACAGGAAACCGGCAATACGGAATGTTCATCACGAATAATCGCGCGCACGATGCGCAATACTGCCATAGCAATACCGTAATAGGTTGCGCCCTTACGCTGAATCACCTCATAAGCACTACTGCGCACCTCCTCGTACAGACGATGGAGGGTCGCTTGTGTTTCATGCTTACCGGAAAGCCGACAAAAATCGTCCAGATCCACGCCGGAAATGTTCGCGCTGCTCCACACAGCAAGCTCAGAATCACCATGCTCGCCAATAATAAATGCGTGAACACTACGACTATCCACGCCCAAATGATCTCCCACCAGCTGCTTGAGCCTTGCCGTATCCAGCACAGTGCCGGTACCGATCACACGATTTTCGGGAAAGCCCGATTCCTGCAAAGTCACATAGGTCAGCACATCTACAGGATTTGTGACCACCAATAAGATTGCATCTTGGTTGTAAAATGTGATCCGCGGTACGATCTCACGAAAAATCCCTGTGTTTTTATGCACAAGATCCAGACGACTTTCATCTTTTTTTTGATTGGCTCCTGCCGCCAGAATGATTACCCCGCAACCTGTCAGCGCATCATAATCGGCGGCATATACGCTAATCGGCGATGCAAAGGGCACTCCATGCATCAGATCCATAGCTTCGCCCTCTGCCTTCTGTCGGTTGATATCAATCAGCACCAGTTCCGAAAACAATCCGCTTTGCACCAGCGTAAATGCAATGGATGCCCCCACCTGTCCGCAGCCGATGATCGCACATTTCTGCTTATCTACATTTGCCATAGCAAGCACCTCTTTCAAAAACGATACCCATAATATACCGCAATTGCGAGAAAACATACGGAAAGAAAAACAAATCCAGAAAAGCGAATGTGCGCCCCTTTGCGACGGTGTATCTCCAAGTACGGCATGAAGAAACAAGAAAGCTTGCAGAATCATCATCTGCAAGCTTTCTGAATGATATATCGGTAATTCTATTCAGCCCATAACCTTGACCATAACCGCTTTTTGCGCGTGCAGACGGTTTTCAGCTTCGTCAAATATTTCCTTGGCGTGCGCCTCAAAGACCTCTGCGGTGATCTCCTCGCCACGGTGTGCGGGCAGACAATGCTGCACCATACACTCAGGATTTGCAGCTGCGAGTAAAGTATCGTTGACCTGATAGCCATCAAATGCAATCTTACGCTGCTCAGCTTCGCCCTCCTGCCCCATGGAAGCCCACACATCGGTAAAGATTACATCCGCCCCTGCGGCTGCCTCAATGGGAGAATCCGTCATGGTAAAGCCATCGTTTTTCCGGGCAAATGCCAATACCTTTTCATCGGGCTGATAAGCATTCGGACAAGCAATACTAACCTTCATGCCAACCTTTAATCCACCAACGATCAGGGAGTTTGCCATATTATTGCCATCGCCAATATAGCACATTTTCAGCCCTTGAAAGCTTCCCTTATATTCACGAATGGTCATCAAGTCCGCCAGTACCTGACAGGGATGGCAGAAATCCGTCAGACCATTAATGATCGGAATGGAACCATAGTTTGCCAGATCCTCAACCTCCTGTTGAGCAAAAGTACGGATCATGATTCCATCTAGGTAACGAGAAAGCACTCTTGCGGTATCCTGCACAGGCTCACCTCTGCCGATCTGCAAATCGTTGGAGGACAAAAACAACGGATAACCACCAAGCTGCACCATACCGGTTTCAAAGGAAACACGAGTTCTGGTAGATGCCTTCTGGAAAATCATGCCCAGCGTTTTGCCCTGCAAATGCGGGTGGGGAATGTTGTGCTTGCGTTCATATTTCAGTTGATCTGCCAAATTCAGCAGATCAATGATCTCTTCAGTGGAGAGATCCAACATTTTCAATAAATGCTTCATAGGAATCATTCCTTTCTTCTGTTGTATGTGTTCACGCCTTTCATTCGGCGATCGCACTTGGCTGATGAAGTGCCTCCTTCTTGGGCAACTCCTTGGGGTTCTGATTCGAAACCGCATCTGCGTCCGTTTTGGCATTTAGTGCGACATCGGCCTGCGGCTGCTCTTTGGGCGCAATGCACGCAAGCGATGCCATAGGCAACAACGGTAGAAAATCTTCAAAAGCATCGGCTGCAATCTTCAACTCGAACCGGTATTCATCACTGCGCTGCAACGGAACATTAGTCACCGTACCACAGGCTTTTCCACCGGTCAAAATCGTATAGTGAATCCCATCATCGGTACGAAACAGCATGACTTTATCGCCAAAAGTCAGCTCCATCGTCGGTTCCAAAAACTTGGAGCGGCAGCGATACTGCCCACAAGGCTTTCCATTCAGCATCAGCTTGTAGACGGGGTGTCGCTCCGCAGTCGGCTCGCTGAGTACGTACAGCTCATAGCCGTTACGGTCGATAATCGCCCAACCACCGCGCCATTTTTTCTTAAGCGTATACACGATATTATGATCGATATCGCTTACCAGATATTTGCTTCGTTGTTGAAAAATCGTAAATTCCAGCATGATGCACACCTCCCCTTCCGGATGCGCACTGCGCATCGTTTCAGGAATTCAAAATCTGCAACAGTATCTCCAATCCTGCGTCCAGCTCTTCCTTCGAGATGGTCAGCGGTGGTAGAAGTCTGACCTTCTCTTTTGCGGTTAGCACAAGCAAACCGGCCTCTCTTGCGGCAACAAGAACATCTGCTGCCTTCATCGTATTCAGGCGAATGCCAATCATTAAGCCCAAACCGCTGATTTCTTCAACCTCTGGGCAACTTTCCAGTGCTTCCCGGATATAGACGCCCTTGTCTACAACGGATTCCAAGAAGCCAGGCTCCGATACACGCTCCAACACAGCGGCTGCGCCAGCACACACCACGGGATTCCCACCAAAGGTAGATCCATGCGTGCCGCCATCGAGGGTATCCGCGCAAACGGAATCCACAAGGCAGGCGCCGATCGGCAAGCCACCGCCCAGGCCCTTGGCAAGCGTCGTAATATTGGGCTTGATGCCGAACTGTTCGCTTGCAAGGAATGTACCTGTTCTGCCAACACCGGTCTGCACCTCATCCACGATCAGCAGAATGTCCTTTTCAGCACACAGCTTTGCCACTGCCTGCACAAAGTCACGGTCAAGTACATTCACGCCACCCTCGCCCTGGATCATCTCCATCATTACGGCACAAACGGTATTATCTAGCTTTGCCTGCAAATCCGCAAGATCATTTACTGCGGCATAGGCAAAGCCTTCGGGGAACGGGAAGAAATAGTTATGGAACACATCCTGACCGGTTGCAGCGAGCGTCGCCATCGTTCTGCCGTGAAAGCTGTTTTGCAGGGTAATAATTGTGCCTCTGCCCTTGCCGTAGCGGTCGAAACTATATTTTCTCGCCACCTTGATGGCACACTCATTGGCTTCCGCACCGGAATTGCCAAAAAACACGCGACGATACCCCGTCATCGTGCAAAGCTGCTTGGCAAGATTTGCCTGTACGCCGGTAAAGTAGTAATTACTGGTATGCTGGATCGCACGCACCTGTGCGCAAACAGCATCCGCCCAATCGGCATTGCAATAGCCAAGGGAATTGACACCGATACCGCTACCGAAATCAATATAGGTTTTGCCATCTTCAGCGGTACATACGCTACGGCTACCGCTACGCACGGCAATGGGCTGGCGACCGTAGGTTTTCATCAGGTACTGCTCAGAAAATTCAATGGTATTCATAGCTTTTCCTCATTTCTATCTTACCACATTTTGCGGGCACAAATCAAGACATAATTTATGAATTTGTTAACGGGATTTCAGAAAAACAGGGCGATTTGCCCATATCAATATACGCTAAGAAACTGTGTGCCGACTCCCTCATTGCTGCAAATTTCCACCAGAATCGAATGGGGGATTCTGCCGTCAATAATGACCGCTTTTTTCACACCACGACGAATGGCCTCCACACAGCAATCAATTTTGGGGATCATGCCGCCAGAGATGATACCTTGCTTCTTGAGATTTTGCACCTCACTGATGCTGACGGAAGGGATCAACGTTTCAGGGTCATTTCTATCGCGCAGCAGGCCCGCAATATCGGTCATGAGAATCAGATTCTCCGCGCCCAAAGCCGCAGCAATGGCAGCCGCAGCGGTATCTGCATTGACATTATACACCTGACCGTCCGCACCGCAGGCAACCGTTGCGATCACGGGAATATAACCGTTATCCAATGCCATCAGTATGGGCTTGGTGTTCACATCGGTGATCTCGCCCACCAGACCCACATCAGGCTTACTTTCCTTTTTCGTTGCACGCAGCAATTCGCCATCAATGCCGCACAGCCCCAATGCTTGACCCTGATGACGCGTGAGATGGGAAACCAACTCCTTGTTGACCTTACCTGCAAGTACCATGCGCACCACCTCAGCAGTTTCGGCATCGGTGTAGCGCAAACCGCCCACAAAGCGGCTTTCGATGTTCAAACGATGCAACATATCGCTGATTTCAGGGCCTCCACCATGCACCAGCACCACACGGATACCCACCAAAGAAAGCAGCACAATATCGCTCATAACAGCTTCTTTCAATGCTTCGTTTGTCATGGCATTGCCGCCGTATTTCACCACAATGATCTTCTGATTATATCGCTGAATATAGGGCAGCGCATCAATCAGCACTTGGGAGCGAATGCGGTTTGAGATATTCTCCATCAGTTCCATTTGTTCCATCTGTTCCATGATCATTTTTGTCCTTTCCTGCGTTTTCAGCTACGATAATCGCCATTAATCTTCACATAATCGTAAGTAAGATCGCAGCCCCATGCCACTGCGGAAGCCTCCCCACTGTTCAGAGAAATCAGCACCTGGATCTCATCCTCCAACAATACTTTCTTCGCCTCGTCTTCCGAAAACGGAACCCCAAAGCCATTTCTCGCCACCGCAATTTTTCCTGCAACCGACGCCAGATCTACATCCACCTTCGCAACATCAAAATCACAATCGGCATAGCCCATGGCACAGGCGATTCTGCCCCAATTAGCATCGGCACCAAACATTGCTGCTTTGAACAAGCTAGAGCAAACAACCGATTTCGAAACGGCTTCTGCTGTCTGTACGCTCGCCGCCTTCGATACCACGCACTCAATAAGCTTGGTCGCTCCTTCGCCATCGGCAGCGCACATTCTTGCAAGATTCAGCATAACCGCATACAACGCACCACGGAATGCGACATAATCGACATTTTCAGCGGTAATTTCACGATTACCCGCTGCACCGTTTGCCATCACGCACGCCATATCATTCGTGGATTGATCTCCATCCACAGAAACACGGTTCAATGTCACTTTCACCACATCGGAAAGTGCCTGTTGCAACATAGCAGGCGCAATGGCGCAGTCAGTGGTCAGGAATGTTAATGTGGTTGCCATATTCGGGTGAATCATACCACTGCCCTTCAGCATACCGCCTAGCTTACAGGTGACATCGCCCACTTGAAACGACACAGCCACCTCTTTGGGGCGCGTATCTGTGGTCATGATCGCGTTGAGTGCTGTCGCATTCCCCTCATAGGAGAGTGCTTCAGTCAGCGCAGGCACCGCCGCCGCAATCGGTTCAATGGGCAGCACCTGACCGATCACGCCCGTGGATGCAACAATCACATCTTCCGGGGCGATTTGCAGCGCGTCCGCAGCCAGTTTGCACATAGCAGTCGCCTTTTCTACACCATCGGCATTGCAGGTATTCGCATTGACCGAGTTCACAATCACGGCTCTTGCTCTGCCATCTTGCAGATGCTGTTTGGTTACCAAAATAGGTGCACCCTTCACTTTATTGGATGTATACACCGCAGCAGCTGCACATTCACTATCAGAAACGATCATAGCAAGGTCGTTTTTCTTGGGGGCAGCCTCGGTAACGCCGTTTCCGGCAGCGTTTGCCTTCGAGACAGTTTCATCGGTGAGGGCATGGTGCTTCAGACCACAACAGACACCGCCTGCCTTGAAGCCTTTTGCGGCGCATACGCCACCCTCCACAAAGGGATATTCTGCAAAGCTTTGAAGCTTCATATTGATCCGTCCTTTCAGTATGTATTCAAACCCGTATCCTCCGGCGCACCCGTCATCAGATTAAAGCACTGGAGTGCCGCGCCTGATGCACCTTTGCCAAGATTATCCAGTCTCGCTGCAAGCAAGATCTGCCGGTCGTTGCCACACACAAAAACCTCTAACAGATTGGTTCCCGCAAGCGTATTAGCAGGCAAAAAACCGTTCTCCAACACATCTGCGCCCTGTAATGCACGCACCTGCACAAACTGCTGCCCTGCATAATGTGACTGGAACATAGCGTGCACCTCCTCTAAAGAAGGTTGCCCGTTGAGCAATCTGCGATGCAGCGGTACAGAGACCACCATACCTGCAAAATAATCGCACACCATAGGGTTAAACATCGGAGGCTCAATCAAGCCCGAAACCGCCTGCATCTCCGGCAGATGTTTATGCCCTTGCGCCAGCGCATACTGACGGGGACTATCCAGCTCTTTTGGGCGGTCAGCAGACTCATACTGCGCAATCGCAGCTTTGCCTGCACCGCTGTAGCCCGAAACTGCATGGCAGGTCACGGGATAATCCACCGGAAGCAGACCACTCTGCACCATGGGATATACCAGAGATGCAAATCCCGAAGCATAGCAACCGGGCACTGCCACACGCTTAGAGGTCAGAATCTTTGCACGATGCGCGGCAGAAAGCTCCGGAAAACCATACGCCCAATCGGGGCTGGTACGATGTGCGGTGGATGCATCGATCACGCGCACATTCGGGTTGGTAATAAACGATACCGCCTCTCGCGATGCCGCGTCTGGCAAGCAGAGGAAGGTGATATCAGACGCATTGATCATGCGCGCGCGCTCGTCATTATCCTTGCGCTTTTCGGGATCAATGAGCAGCAGTTCCACATCGGGGCGATTTTTGATACGATCATACAGTTTCAAACCGGTGGTGCCGGCTTGCCCGTCAATATAGACTTTTGTAGTTTTCATTTTCTTCCTCTTCCTTTGCTTTTTTATCTTCGCGGTAGAAGCGGATCAGGCTCCACGCGCAGGCTGCGGAAAACACGATGATCACCCACCCGCGGGAAATCGTCATGGTAGCATCCGGAATGAATTTTGCAATGGCAAACTCACCGATGAGCCATATCACAAAAGCGATCAGCGATACCACAAATATGTAAAGCAGCCGTTTTTTATTCATAATGCGTCCCTCGCGGCAACTGCAGCCTTTGCCAGCGCGATTTGCCGAGTAACAGCCTCTGCCGAAGGCGCACCTTCGGATACTCTACCGTTTAAGCAAGTTTCCAACGCAATTGCCTCATACACGTCTTCAGAAAATGTCTCACAGGCAGCACGATATTCTTCCATAGGCAGCGTTTCCAATGTCACGCCCAGTTCGATGCACTTTGCCACCAAGCCACCGGTGATTTTATATGCATCACGGAAAGGCAGTCCCTTTTTGACGAGATAATCAGCGCAATCGGTGGCATTGATAAAGCCCTTGGCAGCTGCTGCACGCATATTTTCTGCATTCACGCGCATGGTAGCAAGCATCGGATCAAAGGTTCTCAGGCACAGCTTAACATTATCAATTGCATCAAAGATCGCTTCCTTGTCCTCCTGCATATCCTTATTGTAGGCAAGGGGCAGCCCCTTAAGCATGGTCAAGAGCGTCGTCAAATCGCCGATCACACGACCTGCTTTTCCGCGGATCAGCTCTGTCACATCAGGATTTTTCTTCTGGGGCATGATGGACGAACCGGTTGCGTAGGCATCATCCAGTTCGATAAATTTGAACTCCCACGAACACCAGAGAATGATCTCCTCAGAGAATCGAGAGAGATGCACCATCAGCAAAGAAAGGGCAGAAGCCATCTCCACGCAGAAATCACGGTCAGAAACCGCATCCAGACTGTTGGCAACCGGTGCTGTAAAGCCCAGCAATGCAGCAGTCTGCTTGCGGTTGATGGGGTAAGTCGTACCTGCCAAAGCACCTGCACCCAATGGGCAGTAATTCATGCGTTTTGCGGTGTCTGCCAAGCGTTCATCATCACGCAGCAACATCCAAACATACGCCATAAGGTGATGTGCCAATGTCACGGGCTGGGCGCGCTGCAAGTGGGTATATCCCGGCAGAATGGTCATGGTGTGCTGCTCTGCCAAACGGATCAGCGTATCCACCAAATTGCTAATCAACACACGGATCTCCCGGATCTCATCGCGCAGCGTCAGACGGATATCCAATGCGACCTGATCGTTACGGGAACGCGCCGTATGTAACCGCTTGCCGGCATCTCCGATGCGCTTGGTCAGTTCTGCCTCTACAAACATATGAATATCCTCTGCGGTGGGATCGATCAGCAAAGCACCGCTTTCCAGATCGGCAAGAATGCCCTGCAAGCCCGCTACAATCGCAGTTCGGTCTGCCACAGTGATAATACCACAATCTGCAAGCATGGTTGCGTGTGCGATGCTGCCTGCAATATCCTGTCGATACATTCTCGCATCAAATGCGATGGATGAATTGAAGGCGTTAACCGTTTCGTCAACCTCCTTAGAGAATCTGCCTGCCCACATTTTCGCCATAATCAATAACCTGCCTTTCGTACTTCGGATGAAAGATCTTCTGAAATCATCAGTTGCTCCAGTGGTCGCTTGTCCTGCAAGCGATCAATGCAGCAGCCTGCGAATAAAGCAGGGCAGGGATAGCGCAATACGCCATCCCCTGCTGCCCTGTTTGAAAATCACTTCTGTCTTTTCTGCTGGAGCTTTGCCTTGACCTTGATGGGCAAGCCAAACAGGTTGATAAAACCTGCGCTATCTGCCTGATCGTACACCTCGTCCTCATCAAAGGTGGCGACTTCCTCATCATAAAGGGTATCAGGCGAAGTCAGCCCTGCGGTGATGATGTTGCCCTTGTACAGCTTCAGCTTCACGGTGCCGTTGACGGTTTCCTGTGTTTTGTCTACAAAAGCGTCCAAAGCTTCGCGCAGAGGCGTAAACCACTGACCATTGTATACCAAATCTGCATACTGGATCGCAAGTTGCTGTTTCACTCTTGCGGTTGCCTTATCCAAACAAATGGTTTCCAATGCATCATGTGCATAGTACAGAATGGTACCACCGGGTGTTTCATACACGCCACGGCTCTTCATGCCAACCAAACGATTCTCCACAATATCAGCCAAACCGATACCGTTTGCACCGCCCAACGCATTGAGTTTGCGGACAATATCGCTACCCTTCATCTTCACGCCATCAATGGCAACAGCCACACCTTTTTCAAACGCAATGGTCACATAGGTAGGCTCATCGGGAGCCTGCTCAGGAGATACGCCCAGCTCCAAAAAGCCTTCCTTATTGTACTGCGGCTCGTTGGCAGGATCCTCCAGATCCAGACCTTCGTGGGAGATATGCCACAGATTCTTATCCTTGGAGTAGTTGGTCTCACGGGAAATCTTCAGCGGAATATGATGTGCCTCTGCGTAGTCGATTTCCTCATCGCGGGACTTGATATCCCAAACTCTCCAAGGTGCAATGATCTGCATATCGGGGCAGAACGCCTTGATCGTCAACTCAAAGCGCACCTGATCGTTGCCCTTACCGGTACAGCCGTGGCAGATGGCATCCGCGCCCTCTTTCATGGCGATCTCGGCAATTCTCTTTGCGATGATGGGACGTGCAAAGGAAGTACCCAGCAGATACTTGCCCTCGTAAACGGCACCCGCCTTTACGGTGGGGAATACATAGTCATCGATAAATTCATCGGTCAGATCTTCAATGTACAGCTTGGAAGCACCGGTTTTGATCGCCTTCTCCTCCAGACCGTCCAGTTCAGTGCCTTGTCCTACATCGCCGGAAACTGCAATGACCTCGCAGCCGGGATAGGTTTCCTTCAGCCACGGAATGATAATGGAAGTATCGAGACCACCGGAGTAAGCCAGCACGATCTTCTTGGGCATTTTCTGTTCAGCCATAATGTTCAAAATCCTTTCTGTATGTAAAATGATCCACACGGCATCCACCATGGGGAAGACAGTAGAATGATATAAAACGCGCTCCCGAAAACGGAGAGCGCCGTTTCATATTCTTATTATACACCACAATTTCGATTTGTCAAGGGCTTTTTGAATATTTATGCAAAATTCCGATGAATTGATGCATAATATTCATAATATTCTGCATAATATACGTTTGCGTGTATTTACCCTTATGTCAGTAGTAGAAGTCCTGTGTGGCGTACACACCCATTGTGTTGCCCTCTGCATAGGCAAGCCCTGTGCCCATATATTGATAGGATGCATTGAGGATGTTTTTACGGTGCTGAGAGGAGTTATACCAACCGTCCATCAAAGCAAAGATATTCTTGTACCCTGCCGCGATGTTCTCTCCGCAGCCGAAGAAAGTGATACCGGTTGCATTCAAGCGGTCGCTAACCGAACCGTAATTGGGGCTTTCGTGGGCAAAATATTCCAGTGTTGCCATCTCATTGCTATGAGCATATGCCACGCTGGCAGTTGCTGCACTCCATTGCAGAGTGCCTATGCCGTTCAAGGCGCGCAATGCGTTCGTGATATGGAAGCTGACCTTTGCCATGCCACTCAATTCGCTGCGATTTTGCACCTTATTGAATGCAATACTGTAGTTTTCGGACATCAACAACACAGCATATGTGGTATTGGTGCCGATGCCATCGCTGTAAACATAGCCGGAAATTCCATCCGCTGTTTGGTAGGAGTTGCCAAGAGCGTAATATCCCACCGCCTGACTGCCGTCGGTTACGGCAATAACGGTATTGGCAGGATTAGATGCAAACACATAGAAAGTGGCATTGTAATCGGACATCGGCACCTGAATGGTTTCCGTCACAGTGCCTAGCGCAGCGATCATATTCTGCACCGATTGCCCAATGACGAATGTTCTGCCACCGATCTGCACCGAGGTCTGCCCAATTGTAGGCGATGGGGTCGTGGCAGTCGTAGTTGTTGTCGTAGTAGTTGTGGTGGTTGTAGTTGTTGTCGTAGTAGTCGTTGTTGTTGTCGTCGTGGTCGTTGTTGTCGTCGTGGTCGTTGTTGTCGTCGTGGTCGTTGTTGTCGTTGTTGTCGTTGTTGTCGTAGTTGTGGTAGATGATGTGGAGGGAGTAGTAGTGCCCGCGTCCTCGATCCAGAAGCGCTCCCAATTAGAGGGCGTTTGCCCTAGCAGCGTTTTGGTATAGTATTGCAATACCTTGTTGGCATCGAATGTATCAATATTATTGCTGTGATTCACATCGGCAAGTGTGCGCTGTGCATTGGTCAACAAACTGCCCGTGGGATTGCTGAGCTGATGCACATATTCCCGCAGAATCAAAATCGCATCGTTAATTTCGATACTACCACTCGTATCCACATCGCCTGCCAAATACCACGCCGCCGAAGCATTCAATTTTGCACTGCCAAACAATAGCCCGTTATCCGGTATTTCGTCAGCCGCAAATGCAACGCTGCACCATGCAGTAAATGTTGCTGTAAGCGTAGCCAGTACTTGCTTCCATTTTGATTTTGTCATAAAAGGGTCGCTCCTTTATCGTATAATGTTACAGCATCCGCCGTAAAGATTTCAAATATCCCGGTTGGATTTTACCACGCATAACACAGCACATACGGAAACAATCGTGCATATTACTCAATGGCTTTCATTGAGGCTGCCATATCAATGGTGGCAAGTTTGGGGCGCAACAGCACATTGACGAACAACGCAAACAGCAGCGTCAATGCGGCAGCAATCACAAAGCAATATACGGGAATATCGGGGCAGAACATGACCACATCGACTTCAGCAGTCTGCACAACAAATCGGCAGAGAAAGACCCCCAAAATCAACCCAAGGCCAGTACCCAGAACCGTCGAAAGCAGATTTTCCCGCGCCACATAAGATGCGACCTCATTGCGGTAAAAACCCAGTACCTTCAGCGTAGCAAGCTCGCGCATACGCTCAGTAATATTGATATTGGACAAATGGTACAATACCACCAGTGCCAGCAAGCCCGAACAGGCCACCACCAGAATGACAATATAACGGAGCGTGCTGACCAGTTCACGGAAGGAATCGCCGCCAGTAGAAGAAAGGCTCACAGTCAACGCAGCGTCCTCTGTCAAAATCCGCTCAGCAAGGGCAGCTTCGTCCGTGTTTTCTGCTTCGTTCACATAGATCACATTCGGTTCATATGTGCCAAACATGGAGCTGTAAACCGCAGGGGTACAATAGATGTAGTTGCCGGCATAATTTTCGGTAATGGCTGACACGCTCACAGCAACTGATGCCCCCGCAGGTTGCAGCGTATCTCCCACTGAAACGGACAGCAGCTTTGCCAGCTTTTCGTTAATGATCACGCCATCATCGGTAAGCGCATAAGCAGTATGGCTTTTTCGGTCACGTAACACCACATACTCGGCAAAGGATGCCGGCTGCGCAGGCACGGCAAGATGTACCTCAAAAGTTGCATGATTGCCATACAATGTCGCAGATTGAAGCAAGCCATACTGATATGTCGTCACGCTTTCATCACTTGCAAGCATTGCAGAAAGCTCCGTCTGCTGCTCCGCATCATCGTTCACAGCAATCAACGCATCATAGCGAAACACTTCTTCAAATTGCAGATCCACAATTGCTGCCACCGCGTGATAAAGTCCAAAACCAGTCAACAGCAAAGCCGTGCAGCCACTGATGCCGATTACGGTCATTAATACACGACTGCGATAGCGAAAGAAATTCCGCAGCGTCACCTTATGATGAAACGACAGCTTCTCGCTCAGCCATCTCCAACGCTCAATGAACAGCCGCTTTCCCTTTTTGGGCGGTTTGGGGCGCATCAACTGCGCGGGTGCTTCACGCAATGCCGCATAGCAGGCGATCATTGCCATAATGCCCGTGCAAAGCAGTGCGACTGTCAGACAACCGAGCGCGTAATCCCAGCGGTAAGGGCAATCAATATACGGAAAACGATACATCAGCTGATAGCAAAGGAAAATCACCTTAGGGAAAACCTGATACCCGATCACCGTACCAAACGCCACACCTGTAACACAGGCAATGGCAGCATAAAGCAGATATTGCAGCGAGATTGCCGCTGTACCATAGCCCAATGCGCGATATGTCCCGATCTCCGTGCGCTGTTCCTCGACCATACGGGTCATGGTAGTCAAACAGACCAATGCTGCCACCAGAATGAAAAACACAGGGAACACAGCTGCGATGGCATCCACGCGTTCGGTATCCAGTGCATAGCTGCTCCATCCGGGGTTTTCTGCTCTGCCAAACACATACCATTTGGTGTCCTCACCCAAGGTCTGAATCTCCGCTTCCGCTTCGGCATAAGCCGCCTCCCCGTCTTTGAGTTTCTGCGCTGCATCAGCAAGTGCCTGCTCACCCTCCGCATTTTGCTCAGCAAGTGCCACAACACCATTATTATATGCGATCTGCGCATCGTCGAGTTGCTGCTTTGCACTGTCCAGCTCCAGCTTTGCATCGGAAAGCCTTGTTTGTTCCTCTGCCAACTGTTGATATGCCGCTGTGACGGAGACACGCATATTCGCAAGATATTGCTGATTGCGCTCAGCTTCTGCCTTTTTGTTTGTCAAATCTGCCTGACAGTTACCAATATAATACCCGATTGTCGATTCCAAGCGAGCTTTATCCGACGAGCCTGCAACAGCCTGAAAGTACGCCGTCAAGCTTTCAGAAAGCGAATACAGTTCACTGTCATATGCAGCGGCGCGGTCAATCATCTCCTGAATATCCTTGGAAAAGGGGGCGATCAGTGCCACTTCACGATATCCCGTCACAATGCTTTGCACACGAGAAAGAAATGCCCGCTCCGTAGCAAGTGTTTGCAGTGCAGCTGCAATCGTTTCCTCCTGCACTTTCAGCTCAGCGTCCCGCTTTGTAAGCGCGGTTTCCGCTTCCAGATACGCAGCCTGCCCAGCTTCATAATCCGCAGTGCCTGTATTCCACAGGGCTATACCGTCGTTGATCTCCGCCAGCGCATCGGCAAGGGCTTGCTCCCCATCGGCAATCTCCTGCAAAAACTGTTCTCGATTTTCTTCCAGCTCTGCCCAACCGTCATCCAACTCTCGGCGATTTTTCACAAGCTGCTCCGCTGCCTCTTTGCGCACCTGCTCAATGCGCGGTGCGGCATAGGCAGGCACGTTGGATTCAATCTGCTCAGTGTAGTGCTCGATGATAGCATCATAGGCATCAGAATAGCTGTTCATCTCCTGTGTTTCTTTCAGCGTGATGTACATATCCGTGTAATAATCTTGCGAAAATGCCGCCATAGGCACCAACAGAAAGCTATCAATACTGCCGTTACCAATGGAAGTCGTCCCGCGATTAAAATCCACAAACATTGACCAATTTACTTTACCCGTGATGGTGAATGTGGTTTCCTTCAGCAAGCTGGTTTCTGCATCGGCGATGGTAACCGTCAGTGTATCTCCCACCTGATAGCACGCAGGCGTATTGACCTCAATGAGACACTCATTGGGCGCATGGGGATATTCGCCTTCCGTCAATGTTGGTAAATTGATGGCTGCTTGCTGCTTTACGGCGTCAAAATCCATACCAAACAGCTTGACGATGGTTTCTGCATCATCTTGCGCTGAAAGAAAAGCTGTTTCCGCACAGCCTGCCTGAACCTGTGCCACACCATCCATTGCTGCAAGCAATGGCACTGTTTCTTCATGAAAACCAATATCAGAGAGCAGGTGAAGATCCATCAAATTGGTTTCACGGTAATATTTTTCCGCAGATTGCTTCATATCGGAGCCTGTTACTTTCAGTCCTGCAAAGAATCCGCTACTCAATGCAATAATACCAAACAGTGCTAGAAATCTGCCCTTTGCTCTTGTGATCTTCCGCAGGGTATCCAATACAATTTTTGACTTCATGAGCAGTTACCAGTGAATCTCCGCAACAGAAATCGGTTGCTTCTGTACGCGCATATCGGCAACCATACTGTTCCGGATCTCGATAACGCGATCTGCCATAGGCACGAGTGCGCTGTTGTGGGTGATCACAACAACCGTTATGCCGTTATTGCGACAGCTATCATGCAGCTGCTGTAACACCGCCTTACCGGTACGAAAATCCAACGCACCGGTTGGCTCATCGCAAAGCAATAGCTTGGGATTCTTCACCAGTGCTCTTGCAATGGAAACACGCTGCTGTTCACCGCCCGAAAGCTGTGCAGGGAAATGCGCAGCACGATCTCGCAGACCGACTGTTTCCAGCATTGTCATGGGGTCGGCTGCGTTTTTACACAGCGATGCGGCAAGCTCTATGTTTTCCAGGGCAGTCAGATTCTGCACCAGATTATAAAACTGGAACACAAACCCGATATCCTCGCGGCGGTATCTGGTCAATGCACGGGCGTTCAGACCATCCACGCGCTGTCCCCCCACGATGATCTCGCCACTATCGCAGGTATCCATGCCACCCAGCAAATTGAGAATCGTAGTTTTGCCTGCGCCTGAAGGTCCAACGATCACCACAAATTCGCCCTGTTCAATCTCAAAACTCACATGATCAGATGCGGTCACCGCGATCTCGTCCATGCAGTACTGTTTGCATACATCCTTCAGAGTAACAAACGCCATAATGTTGATTCCATTCCTTTATTTTTTCACAAATTCCATGTCGGTTTCTGTCGGAAGCAAGTACGCCATTTTCATTTTATCACATCTGTACGAAAATGTCAACGAAAACCGAACTTTTCTTTCGAAAATACTGTAGTGCTACAATAGAAGTGAGACCTTAGGGTATAGAAAAAGTGATTGAGA
>CAYMOJ010000011.1:0-52885 GCA_964392175.1 uncultured Ruminococcus sp. | reverse complement strand
AATCTTTCTTGTTTTTTCTCTTTTGGGGTCTCACATCATTGACATATGGACAAAAACTCTGGCAAAAAATACATGAACCACTTGAAAGAACAGGATTTTTGTGGTATGATAATATCGGTATAACCAAATTCAAATCATAAAGGAGGCATTCCTATGCCCGAGCAATTTACCGTATCCTTGCAATCTGTCGTTGATGAATTTCAGCTTGAGGTGATCCATGCTCCCTGTGACCTGAATACCATCTTCCTTTCTGAGAATGATATCATTCGTCCCGGTTTGCAGTTGATGGGCTTTTATGAATATTTCAATCCGGAGCGTTTACAGGTCATGGGCAATATGGAGTTTGCCTATCTTTCATCTGTAGATGAGGCAACACGTTATGCCCATTTGGAGCGTCTATTTTCTCATCATATCACTGCACTTTGTATTACCCGTTTTCATGATTATTTCCCCGAGATGCTTACCCTCGCTCAGCAATATCAGGTGCCGCTTTTGCGTAGTAAAGAATCCACCTCGCATTTTACAACGGCAGTGCTGTCTTACCTGAATCATAATCTTGCACCTCGCGTTACGCGCCATGGTGTCTTGATTGAAATTTACGGTGAGGGCGTATTCATCACCGGTGAAAGCGGCGTGGGCAAGAGCGAGTGCGCGATCGAATTGGTAAAGCGTGGGCACCGTCTGGTAGCAGATGACGCCGTGGAGATTCGTAAGGTCTCTAACGATACCCTTGTTGGCACTTCTCCCGATAATATTCGTCACTTTTTGGAGTTGCGCGGTATTGGTATCATTAATGTGCGCCGATTGTTCGGTATGGGTGCTGTTAAGATGCAGCAGCAAATCGATATGATCGTTCAGCTGGAACTATGGAACAGTGCGAAGATCTATGATCGTATGGGCGTTGATCGTCAATATTCGACCATTTTGGGTGTGAAGACTCCTTCACTGGTGATTCCTGTTACACCCGGCCGTAACCTTGCCGTGATCATGGAGGTTGCCGCTATGAATAACCGCCAGAAGAAGATGGGCTACAACGCTGGACAGGAGCTGATGATGCGTCTTGGCACCAAAATGGAAGGCAGAGAGATCGTCAATGCGTTCGATGAGTTTTAAGACATGATTTTCGGCTATTTGCCGTATGATATCACAGAGAAATACAGGTGATCATTTTGCAGTTACAAGCAGATTTGCATACCCACACCATCGCGTCGACCCATGCTTATTCTACCATTACCGAGATGGCAACCGCAGCAGCACAGCAGGGGCTGAAACTTCTCGCTATCACCGATCACGGGCCCGGCTCTCCCGATGCTCCTCACCTCTGGCATTTTCATAATTATAAGATTCTCCCGCGGAAGATAAACGGCGTGTGGATTCTGAAGGGCGTTGAGGCGAATATTATGGATGAAAACGGCACATTGGATATGGACGAAAAAGAACTTGCATTTTGTGAGTGGGTGATTGCATCATACCATAAGCCTTGCGTTCACTTTCCACGGGAATCCGCACTGGTCACGCAGGGATATCGCAAAGTTTGCGAAAACCCTGCCGTGGATGTGATCGGGCATTTTACCACGGATTTCTTTCCCTGCGATTACGAAGCAGTTGCATCGTATTGTAAAGAATCGGGCAAGCTGATCGAGTTGAATGAAAGTTCATTGCAATGGAAAAAAGGCGCACTGCAGAATGCCTATATCGCATATGCTGCCTGCAAAAAGATCGGTGTGCCGATTGTGGTCAATACCGATGCCCACTATCACACATTGGTGGGTAAAGTTCCCCTTGCCGCGCAACTTCTGGAGGCACTGGATTTTCCTCACGATCTGATTCTCAATCTGGATGCACAGCGCATGATGGAAATGGCAGAGCAAAAGCGTGATATCCGCTTCGTGTAAAGCAGATTCCCCACGATATTTTTCTCTCTGAAAGGAGTTTTCATATAGATGCAGTACCTTGATCATCTGGAAACGCTTTGTAAACAGCATGGCGCAGCATTTGCTGCCGATGAACCTCTTTGCAATCATACGACATTTCGGGTCGGCGGTGTGTGTAAGGCGTTTGTGATTGTACCTGATGCCGTGGCTTGCACAACGCTTCGTCGCTTTTTGTCCGAGGCAGAATTGCCCCACCGGTTTATTGGCAGAGGGAGTAACCTCCTTGTTTCCGATGCCGGCTATGCAGGCGTGGTGCTGATGCTTGCACCTGAAGCGAGAATCCAACAGCTGGAAAGCGGCGTGTTGACCGCATGGGCGGGTGGCTCACTGAAATCGTTCTGTAATGCCGCCGCAGATGCATCGTTGACGGGCTTGGAATTTGCATATGGTATTCCCGGCACAGTAGGCGGTGCCGTTTATATGAACGCAGGTGCATATGGTGGCGAAATGGCGCAAATCATTACCGAGGTGCAGGCGGTGGACGCAAATGGTGCGCTGCAAACGCTTACCGCAGCACAACTGGAGCTTTCGTATCGGCACTCTTGCTTTATGGAGAATACCCTTGTGATCTTGCAAGCAACAGTCCGACTTCGTGAGGGCGATCCTGCGGAGATCCGCAATAAGATGGATGAATTGATGCATCGTCGCATCGAAAAACAACCGTTGGAATATCCCAGTGCAGGCAGTACTTTTAAACGTCCCGAAGGGAGCTATGCTTCGATGCTGATTGACCAATGCGGCTTAAAGGGTCTGACAGTGGGCGGGGCGCAGGTCAGCGAAAAACACGCAGGCTTTGTGATCAACCGCGGTGGCGCGACCTGTAATGATATCTTGCGACTTTGCGAGCAGGTGCGTGATACGGTGTATCGCCAGACGGGTTATGTGCTGGAATTAGAACCTGAGCTGTTAGGCGAATGAATATTTTCCTGTTATCAAAAGGAGTATAGCAACCATCATGGAGTTTATCATTGTCACAGGCATGGCAGGGTCGGGAAAAACCTTGGCATTGAATGCACTGGAAGACATCGGATATTATTGTGTAGAGAATTTGCCGCTTTCGTTTTTGCCGCAATTTGTCGATCTGTGCAGAGAGCGTGCCGGACGACTTTCCCGCGTGGCTGCGGTCATTGATATTCGTTCCTGCGACAGCTTTTCGGAGTTGGTTTCCGCGTATCTTACCATTCGTCAAACCGAGCCAATCGGTGCTGCTGAGCCGTTTCATTGCCGAATGCTTTGTTTGGAAGCATCGGAGGCGACTTTACAGAATCGTTTTCGTACATCGCGACGCAGTCACCCTCTTGCTGAACGCTTTGAAGGCAATCTGCCTGCCGCCTTTACTTTTGAGCGCGAAATGTTACAACCCGTGCGCGCCCATGCTGACTATCTGATTGATTCGTCTTTGCTTTCGGCATCGCAGCTGAAGGAGCAGGTCAAAACACTGTTTATGGCGCATATCAGCGATGCCATGCTGATACAAGTCATGAGTTTTGGATTTAAGTACGGTGCGCCCACGGAAGTAGATTTGATGTATGATATGCGTTGTCTGCCGAATCCCTATTATGTAGCGGAGTTGCGCGATCATACAGGCTGCGAGGAAAGCGTGCGTGAATATGTGATGAATGCACCGGAATCACGCGAATATTATCATAAAGTGCAGGATATGCTGGATTTTGTCATACCGCTGTATGTGAAGGAGGGGCGTCCGCAATTGGTTATCGGCTTTGGCTGTACCGGTGGCAGACACCGTTCAGTTACCTTCGCAGAGCTGATCTTTCAGCATCTGCGCAAGCGTGGTTATCATGTTATCAAGCAGCATCGTGATTTCAAAAAATAGTACCACAATGGCAAGATTCTTCTTTTTTTAGCAAAATAGACAATATTTCATGACCAAATTTGTAAGAAGCGTAGTTGACAATCGGAAATGCTTCATGGTATAATGTAACAAGCGCAGTCGTATGTTGTTAGATATGCGCATGAAATAAAGAATGAGGTGCCAGAGAACATGAAAAAGATGAAACAGCTCCTTGCAGTGCTTTCCGCTATGATGCTTGCAGCAGTGGCTGCCGGTTGTGGTGATGAGGAAAGCTCCGGCGGTCGTACAAAATCTGAGGACGATGTATCTGTCGTGGTCGATGATGCGGTGAATGCCGGTGATCCGGATATTTCCGGTCAGACCATTTATTGGATGGCTTTGTATGATCTGAACCCTACAGGCAATGCCGATCGTTCCGTCGCGCTTACCCTTTTCGAGGATGTGTATGGTGCGAAAATCGAATATGTGCCGACCACTGCCGATACTAAATTCGATGACCTTGCAAACCGTATTAACGGCGGTGATCCTGTCGATATGTTCCCTTATGAGTGGGATGCCGTGCCGAATGGTGTCAATAAGGGTATGTTTGATCCGCTGGATGATTATGTTGACCTTTCCGATCCGCTGTATGATGATGTACGCGATATGGCTGAGATGTTCAAATATAATGAGCATTACTATGTCATTCCTTATGCAACCTCTGATCCATTGGCAATCACTTACAGTCGCACGATGCTGGAGGAAGAAGGTCTGCCGGATCCCTATGATCTGTACCAGAAAGGTGAGTGGGATTGGGATGCATTCATGGATATGATGCAGAAATTTGTGGCAAATGGCGATGGCAATGAAATTCGTTATGGGTGTGCAGGCTGGTTCGGACAGGCTCTGGTGCAGTCTACCGGTGATACCGTCGTGAAATATGATGGCAGCAAGTTTACCAATAATATCATGAGTGCCAACATCGAGCGTGCCGAGCTTTTGATGGAAGAAATTTCAAAACAGGGTCTGTATACTTCTGTGTGGCATGGCTATTTCCCCAATGATGGCTCTGTGTTGTTCTACGGTATGGCTCCGTGGCATCTGTCGGATTCCAACGCAAAGAACCCTGATGCTGATCTGTTCTTGGTGCCGTTCCCTAAGGATCCCGAGGCTGAGGATTACTACCTGAATATGAATTATGCAGCCACCATGTTGGTGAAGAACTCCGATAAGGGCGACGCTGTTGCAATGTGGATTAAATGTGAGCGCATGGCAAGTACAAAAGAGGAGTATAAAGCTGCGGCTAAGGAGAAAGCCCTCATCCAGACTGTGAATGCGCAAGGAAAGGTAACAGGCTTTATCACCGAGGAACAGTATGATTTCATGCAAACATGGTATGATTCTGACAAGATCAAGACCGTGTTTGACTTCGGGTACGGTATGGGTAGCCTGATGTATAGCGAAACCTATGATTACGGTACGCGTGGTGTGATGAATAATGTTGCAGATGCGTTGCTGATCGGTTACGAAAATACCCCTGATACCTGGGCGGAGATCCGTTCTGAGTGGCAGTCTGTGGTCAACGCTGTGGTGGATGAGTATAACACAAAGACAAACTGAAGCGATTCTTGATGAAAACGCCACAAAAAATCGGGCGTATTTTGTGCAAGATGTGAAAATTGAGCATCGAAGCGAAATAATGCTTGCTTTTTCACGAAAAATGTGGTAAAATTGTAACATAAGAAGTATGAAGAAAGGTCGGATTTCACTCCGACCTTTCTTTATGTGCAAATGCCACGTCAAGAGGCATTCTGACAAACTTGGAAAACAGCATAGATTGAGGTGAAAAAAACTGCATGAAACTCAAGAAATTCGGGAATACCGAAGCCAAAATTTATGAGATGGTACTGCCCATCGCGGAGAAGCATGGCTTGATCGTATGGGATGTGCGCTTTGAAAAAGAGGGTGCTTGTTGGTATCTGCGTATTCTGCTTGATCACATGGAGCGCGCGGTCAATATCACGGACTGTGAGAATGTGACCCGCCCCTTGAATCAACTGTTGGATGAAACTGACCCCATCTCGCAAAGCTATACGCTGGAAGTTGGCTCAGCAGGAGTGGAGCGAGAACTAATTCGTGAATCGCATTTTGATGCCTGCGAAGGGTGTAACGTCAATGTACGTCTGATCCGCCCCGATGAGAAAGGTCGTCGTGATTTGGCAGGGACGCTGCTTTCCTGCGACCGTGAAACCATTACTGTGGAGATCGAAGGCGAAAACATTGCATATCCTCTTGCCGGTGTGGCGTTCGTCCATCTTGCCGATTTTGATTTTGACGCGGATGTTGCAGGTGGCGCAGAAGAGATCTAACGATATTGTGCCGAGCACAGTAAAATGAATGTAAGGAGAACAATCAGCTATGAACGAAGGGTTCTTTGAAGCACTCGCGGCACTGGAGTGTGAAAACAGTGTAGAGCAACAGCTTCTGGTCGATAAGGTCAAGGAAGCAATGCTTAAGGCAGCCAAGAAAGCCTACCCCAACAGCGAAGAAGAGGACTTCCGCGTGGAGATCGACCCCGGCACCCATGCATTTGCCTTGTGGATGATGAAGACTGCAGTAGATGGGCCTCTGCACCGCGGCTATGAAGCATATGAAATTCCACTGCATGAAGCGAAATTGATCGACCCAGCTGTGGAGGAAGGCGATTTTGTAGAATGTCGCATCGATCCTTCTGCATTCGGCAGAAGTATCGCACAGCTTGCCAAGCAGTCAATTCGCGGCGAGTTGCGAGCCATTAACCGTGAGCAGACCATCCGGAAGTTTGAAGATAAGGTCGGCCATATTCTTTCGGTGCAGGTCACACAGGTAGAGCCGGGTCGTGGCAGTGTGACTGTTGTATATGACGGCACCGAATTGTACCTTAGCGCGCGCGAGCAGATCCCCGGGGAGAATTTGGTAGAGGGACAAATGGTGAAGGTTTATGTTTCTACCATCGCTAACCCCGAAAAAAAGCCGGTTGTCCGAATCTCTCGTGTAGATCGTGAGTTGGTTAGACGGCTGTTTGAGCTGGCTGTGCCTGAGGTAGAGGACGGCGTTGTGGAGATTAAGGCTGTTGCTCGTGAGGCAGGCTTCCGTTCCAAGATTGCCGTCTGGTCAAATGATTCCAATGTAGACGCGGTGGGTGCTTGCATCGGTCCGCACCGTGCCCGTATCGAGACGGTTGTGCGTGAACTCAATGGTGAAAAAATTGATATTATTCCCTATTCTGAAGATCCTGCTACCTTTATTGCCAGAGCTTTGGCACCCGCATCCGTGGTATCCGTTACACTGCAAGAGGGTGAAATCAAAGCTGCAACGGTCATTGTGCCCAATCAGCAGCTGTCGCTGGCGATCGGAAACCGTGGCCAGAACGCAAAGCTTGCCGCAAAGCTGACCGGTTACAAGATCGACATTAAACCGGAATATGTTGTGCCGGAGGCATCGGATGATGAGAACGATGATACCACTGGCGACGAACAGGATATCTAAGATGGTGTGAAAGGGGAGTGACCCATGAAGACCAGAAAAGTGCCCCTGCGGATGTGCCTTGGCTGCGGTGAAATGAAACCAAAACGAGAGTTGATCCGAGTTGTGCGCCGCCCCGATGAAACCATTGTACTGGACGCTACGGGCAAAATGCCCGGTAGAGGCGCGTATATTTGTCCCACCGCCCAGTGCCTGACCCGTGTGCAAAAGGGGAGAAGGCTGGAAAAGACTTTTTCCTGCCGCATTGAAGATGCTGTGTATGCGCATTTGCAGCAGATGTTGACGGAGGTCAGTAACGGTGAATGATGAAGCCGCAAACAAGCTGATATCTTTGATGACAATGTGTCGTAAAGCAGGCAAATTACTGCTTGGCTTTGATCCTGTTAAGGAAGCAGCGCAGCAAAATCTTGTGCATTGCGTTTTGCTTGCGTCAGATTGTGCAAGTAAAACGGAAAAGGAGATCCGCTATTATTGCAATGGAATTTCTTGCGAGAAGCTGCCTTTTTCCATGCAGGATATGACAGCATATTTTACTAAGCGTACTGCTGTGTTTGGTGTTACGGATAGTGGCTTTGCCCACGCAATACTGAAAACATTTGCAGCGGAAGCTTGTGATGAACAAAGTTTGACTGATATTTGAAGAACATATAGGAGGGAATGCCTATGCCAACAATGAAAACAAAGGTGAGCGATTTTGCAGCAGATCTCAATCTGTCCGCACAGGAGATTATTGATATGCTCGGTGGCGATAAGCCTCAAAAGCCGTCGTCCTCTTTGAGCGAGCAAGAGATGAATACCATTCTGGAGCGGTTTACCCAAGCACATCAGGTTGAAAGCTTTGATGCCTATTTCGAGAATCGTCGGGCAGGTGGAGTGCGCGAGGAGACAAAGTCAGCTGAGGAGAAAAAAACTGCGGCAAAGCCACAGCGTATCCAGTCCACCAAGAAAATGGAGCAGTCTGAAAAAACCACCAAGCAAAAGCAGACCACACCTAAGACGAAGAATCAACCTGTGAAGGAAGCAGCACCGGCGCAAGAGGCGGCAGCCGCAAAGACATCCGCCCCGGCACAAAAAACAACCACTGCTCCTGTTGAGACAAAGACCGCATCGGAACAGGAAGCAGCAACAGCAACTGCTCCTGTGCAGGAGAAGCCTCGTGTGCTGACGGCAGCAGAAACTGAGCGCCGTGCAAGAGAGCGCGCAGAGCAATACGCAAAGCAGCAGGCAGACCGTAATGCACGCCAGCAGCAGAAGAAGAAGCAACAGCAGCAAAAGCAAAACGCGCAGAGATCTGCGACGTCGCAGAAATCACAGCCTAAGCCACAGGCAGTACCTGTCAGTGAGCCGACTGCACCCAAGCAGAATAGCCCTGCTGCTGCACCTGTTCGCAAGGCAGCAGAATCGCCAAAAGTCGCAACACCCAATCAGCAATCGGTTGCAAAGGCGGCGATACCACAGCCGGATCGTCGTACACATAAGCAGCCCAAAAAGCCGGCAAAGGCACAGGAGCGCGGTGAGCGTACAAAGCTGCAAGTGGATTTTGCAACCACGGAATCACCGGCGGGACAGCCCAGACGCACTGTAGATACCAGAGGCTCGTATGTGGATCTGGATAAGTACAACGAGCGTTATGAGCAGATCGCGCCGCAGGGGCGTGGCAGAGATGCATTCGGCAATGCATCTAAGAAGCAGAAAATTACCCAGAAATCGCAGCAGAGAAAGCAACAGCAGCATTCGAACAAGCAGCGTGGCGAGACTGAGGCAGAGAAGCTGCGTCGTTTGGAATTGGAGCGCGCCAGAAAACAACAGCTTAAGGTTTTGATCCCTGATACCATCGTGGTGAGTGAGTTGGCGTCTCGTCTGAAAGTGCAAGTGCGCGATGTTATGAAAAAGCTGATGGGGCTGGGCGTTATGGCAACGATCAACGAAGAGATCGACTTTGACACCGCCTCTCTGGTGGCAGAGGAATTGGGCGCAAAAGTTGTCCATGAAGTCGTGATGACCATTGAAGAACGCCTGATTGAGGATGAGGTGGATGATGTCGATGCGCTGAAGGAGCGTTGCCCTGTAGTGGTCGTTATGGGTCACGTAGACCACGGTAAAACCTCCATTCTTGATTCTATTCGCCATGCAAATGTGACTGCGTCTGAAGCAGGTGGCATCACACAGCATATTGGTGCTTACCAGGTTCAGCATAATGGCAAGACCATTACGTTCTTGGATACGCCCGGTCATGAGGCATTTACTGCTATGCGAGCACGTGGCGCAAATATCACGGATATTGCCATTTTGGTGGTTGCTGCCGATGACGGCATCATGCCCCAGACGATCGAATCCATCCACCACGCAAAGGCGGCGGGCATTACGGTGGTCGTGGCAATCAACAAAATGGATAAGGAAGGCGCAAATCCTGAGCGTATTAAGCAGCAGCTTACCGAGCATGAGCTGGTTCCTGAAGAATGGGGCGGCGATACGATTTGTGTTCCCGTTTCTGCAAAAACCGGTATGGGTATTGACGATCTGTTGGAAAATGTGTTGCTGGTTGCCGAAATGGCAGAGCTGAAGGCAAATCCAAACCGTCATGCAAAGGGTACTGTCATTGAGGCGCGCCTGGATAAGGGCAGAGGCCCGATTGCTACTATTCTGGTGCAGAACGGTACATTGCATACCGGCGATGTGATCATCGCAGGAACTGCCGTGGGCAAGGTCAGAGTGATGACCAACCACCGCGGAGAGGTCGTCACCGAAGCAGGACCTTCTGTACCTGTGGAAATCACGGGCCTTGCAGAAGTGCCCAGTGCCGGCGATACTTTCAATGCCGTTGAGGATGAGCGTCTGGCAAGAGAATTGGTTGAGCAGCGAAAGCACGAGGCAAAGGAGGAGCAATTCCGCAGTTTCCGCAAGGTGACATTGGATAATCTGTTCTCTCAGATTGCCGAGGGTGAAATGAAAGAGCTGCCTATTATTGTCAAAGCAGATGTGCAAGGTTCTGTGGAGGCTGTCAAGCAATCTTTGGAGCGCCTTTCCAACGATGAGGTGCGTGTTTCTGTGATTCACGGTGCAGTGGGTGCCATCTCCGAAAGCGATGTCATGCTTGCCACTTCATCCAATGCGATTATTGTTGGATTCAATGTTCGCCCCATGCCTGTTGCTGCTGAGACCGCCGCAAGAGACGGTGTGGATATTCGCCTGTATCGTATTATTTATGATGCGATCGAGGAGATCAGCACCGCAATGAAGGGAATGCTAGCACCCAAGTACCGTGAGGTACAGGATGCTCGTATCGAAGTGCGTCAGGTGTATCATATTTCCAGTGTGGGCACCGTTGCAGGCTGCTATGTGCTGGAAGGCAAGGTCAACCGCCAGTGCCAGATCCGTGTTGTTCGTGACGGCATTGTGATCAGTGAGGATAAAATTGATTCGCTGCGTCGCTTCAAGGACGATGTGAAAGAAGTGGCAACCGGATATGAATGTGGTATCTCTCTGGAGAAGTTCTCCGATATGAAGGAGGGCGATATCCTTGAAGCATTCCGTATGGAGGAGTACCGCGAAGAGTAAGGCAATCTAACACGAAGGATCCCAAAAGTGAATAAAAACGCAGATTGGAGGATGATCAATCATGGATAACGAGAGAATGAGCAATGCCGATATGGTGCAATACTGTAACGAAGCCCTTGCGTGGGAAGAACTCGGCCCCATCGACATCATGTTTTTTGATACCGTCAAGCGCATTATTCTGGGCGAACTGAGCGTTTCCGAGGCAGAAGATCAGGAAACGATCTTTGATAACGAGGGCTTCTTTAACGAAACGGAAACTACCGGCGATTATTACAATCCCGACCCCGACAGCACCATTCAGTTTTGATTGAAAATCGAGTGAATCGGCTGTCATCCGAAAGGAGAAACTATGGCAGGGTTTAAACTTGGGCGTGCATCCGAGGATATACTCCGTGAGCTGACGGCAATTTTGCCAACGCTCAAGGATCCTCGCATTGCCCCCATGCTAACCATTGTGCGCATTGAACTTGCGGGCGATATGGGACATTGCAAAGTGTATGTTTCAGCCATGCAGGGCATAGATGCCGCACGAAGATCCTGTGAGGGCTTGCGCTCCGCAGCAGGGTATATCCGCAGAGAGCTGTTTTCGCGGTTGGATATGCGGAAATCCCCTGAACTGCATTTTATCCCCGATGATTCCATTGCCTATGCAGCAGATATTAGCGAAAAGCTGAATGATCTGGGATTGATCGGTGGTGCGCCTCGCGACCTGCAACAGGACGATATCTGAAATTACAGAAAACAGGAGCATTGTATCTGTACAATCGGAGCATAGCTTCCTGTTTTCCTACGCGGAGGAACGCTTTTGATGAACCTGCTCAATGCCGGAGAGACCGCAGCTTTTCTGCGTGAATGCTCCGATGTGCATATTCTCATTCACCGTTCGCCAGATGGCGACTGTATCGGCAGTGGCTATGCATTGTATGCAGTGCTGTCTGCATTGGGGGTGCGTGCCCAAGTTTGCTGTGCTGATCCAATTCCCCCCATGTACCATTTTCTGACAGAGGGTATAACCTTTGAAGCGTTTCCGCCGAAAACGGTTATTGCTGTGGACGTTGCAGATCTGCAACTGCTTGGCGATTTGCGCGCGCAGTATGAGGGAAGAATTGACCTTTGTATCGATCATCACATATCCAATACCGGATATGCTGCGGCAAACTTTTGGAACGCCAATGCCTCTGCTGCCTGTGAAGTACTCTATACGCTTTTGAAATTCATGCAGTATCCCATTACAAAGCAGATTGCATTGTGCCTTTATACAGGGATGGCCACGGATACCGGTTGCTTTAAATTCAGTAATGCAGGCGCAGATACTTTCGCCGCCGTTGCAGATTTGAAGCGTATGTTTGATTTGCCCTACGCCGCATTGAACCGACAGTTGTTTGATGTGAAATCCAAAGGACGCATGGCACTGGATGCTCGTCTGATGCAGGCAGTGCAGATGTCCGCCAACGATCGTATCGCGTTGCTCTATCTGCCTTATGCGTGGATGGAGGAGCTGAATGTTACTGCGAGTGAGACGGATGGAATCTCCAATCTGCCGCTGCAAATTGCGGGAGTGGAGATCGGTATCCTTGTAAAAGAGCAGTCTGAAGGCGGCTACCGTATTTCAATGCGTGCAGGCGACCACGCCGATGTTTCCGCGATTTGTCGCCACTTTGGCGGTGGTGGACACGTGAAGGCGGGAGGGTGCTTCATTGCCAAGGGGACTGCTGAAACGGTCTGTAAAACATTGATGGAAGTGTCAGAGGCGATGTTGAACGCATGAGTGTGAGCGGAATTTTGATCATGAACAAGCCCCGCGATTTCACATCTTTTGACGTGATCGCAAAGCTGCGTGGTATTTTGAAGATTCGACGTCTGGGGCATACAGGTACTCTTGACCCGATGGCAGAGGGCGTTTTGCCCGTGCTGGTCGGTTCTGCCACCAAGGCTTGTGATATTTTACCCAATGAAACAAAAGTATATCGAGCAGGCTTTCGGTTGGGCGTTGTTACCGATACGCAGGATATCACAGGAACGGTTTTGTCTAACACTGAGGTGCATATCACCCGAGCGATGCTTGAAGCAGTGCTGCCGCAATTTGTTGGTGAGATCCGGCAGGTGCCACCGATGTATTCTGCCGTGCAGATCAATGGCAAGCGGTTGTATGATTTGGCACGAGAGGGCAAGACCATCGAGCGTCCGGCCCGAAATGTTACCGTATACGGTATCACCCTTGTATGTTACGATGCATTAACAGGGGAGGGTATCGTGGAGATTACTTGTGGCAAAGGCACTTATGTGCGAACCATCCTTCATGATATGGGTGCGGCAGTTGGCTGCGGTGCCTGTATGACCTCGCTGGTTCGTACTATGGCAAGTGGCTATGCACTTGCAGATACTTTGTGCTTTGCTGACGTGGAGCAGATCATGTTGGAAGGAAGACTGAATGAGGTCTTACAGCCAACGCAGTCGTTGTTTGCAGATTTGCCAAAGCTGATTTTATCAGATGGACAAGCGCGGATGTACCGTAATGGCGTCAAGCTTTCTCTCGATCGCCTACGCGGTGTTTCCGACGAAGAACGTTATGCTGTTTATGATACGGCAGGTGGCTTCATCGGGCTTGCACAGGCAGACCGTGAAGAACAGCTGCTGCGCGTATTCAAAAATTTTGAGGAACGATGATATGAAGCAGGAAACAAAGGCTTCCAAAGAGTGTATTGTTGCTGCATTGGGTGTGTTTGACGGCGTGCATCTCGGTCACCGCAGAGTGCTTGCGCAGGCAGTATCCATGGGGCAGTGCCATGTTGTGACCTTTGCCGTGGAAACAATGCACGGTAAGCAGGGTAGAACCCTGCGCTATCTCTATGATAACAGACAGCGAGAGCAATTGCTGACACAATGCGGTGCCCATGCTGTATATCCCTTGTCTTTTTCTGAGATGCATACACTGGATGGCGATGCGTTCTGTTCGCAATTGCTAAAAAATCGTTTGCGGGTGAATGCAGTGGTCTGCGGTGAAGATTTTCGCTTTGGCAGAAACGCTGCTTGCAATGCAGAAGCACTGGTGCGTATGGGGCAGCGATACGGCTTTCAGGTTGTGCTTGTACCCCGCTTGTGTGACGCTGACGGCAGCCAGGTTTCTTCAGCAAAGATTCGTTTTTTGTTGGAAAGTGGACAGGTGCAGCAGGCAAATGCATTGCTTGGTAGCGATTATCGTATTGACCGTCATGTAGAAAGCGGAAACCAGATCGGTAGAACAATGGGCTTTCCGACTGCCAATCAGCCCTTTGAAGCATGGCAGTGTGTTCCGTGCCATGGTGTGTATGCTTCTTTTGCACAAATCAATGATGTCTGTGTGCCGGCAATTACCAATATTGGTACCAGACCCACCGTTACAGGAGGCAGTAGACCCATTGCCGAAACCCATCTTCTGGACTGGAACGGTGATTTAAACGGTAAGCGTCTGTGCGTGACCTTGCACAGCTTTATGCGCCCCGAATCTCGTTATCCTTCCATTGATGCGCTTTCTGCGCAGATTCAAGAGGATATCAAAAAGCGGCGTGCCCTGTTGCACGATACCCAAAAGCAGATATTTGAGTGATATTTTCGCTTGTTCCACACGAAATTTTCACATGAAAAGACTACAATGTTCAAGGCAGAAATCATTATGGCAAATACAAAATTGTAATACGAAAGGATGAATGCAATGATTGAAGTGCGGAATCTGACCAAGCATTATGGCGATAAACACGCAGTCAATGATATTAGCTTCACCGTCAACGATGGAGAGATTCTGGGTTTTCTTGGCCCAAACGATGCAGGAAAATCCACAACCATGAATATGCTTACAGGCTATATTTCTTCCACATCCGGTCAGGCACTGATCAACGGCGTTGATATTCTGGAAAATCCCATTCAGGCGAAGGCTTATATCGGTTATCTCCCTGAGCTGCCTCCTTTGTACTTGGATATGACCGTTAAGGGCTATCTCAACTACATTTATGATCTAAAAAAATGTAAGCTGCCTCGCCGTGCCCATCTCAATGAAGTTATGGCATTGTGCAAGGTGCATGATGTGCAGGAGCGAATCATCAAGAATCTTTCAAAGGGCTATAAGCAGCGTGTAGGGCTTGCACAGGCATTGGTAGGCAATCCTCCCGTGCTGATTCTGGATGAACCGACTGTTGGTCTTGATCCGAAACAGATCATGGAAATTCGAACGTTGATCAAAAAACTGGGTAAGAATCATACTGTGATCCTCTCTTCTCATATTCTCAGCGAGATTCAAGCGGTTTGTGATCGTATCATTATCATCAATCACGGTACCATTGCAGCGCATGATACCACCGATAATCTCTCGAAAAATATTTCTACGGATCATCGCGTGATTGCCAGAATCGAAGGCCCTCGTGAGGAAATTGTCAAAGCACTGCGCAATATCAATGGCATTAAGTATTGCCGTGCCGATATGGAACGTGAGCCGGGTGTGTATGAGTATGAGCTGGAGGCAGTTGCAGGCTCTGATATTCGACGTCCGCTGTTTCAGATTCTTGCCGAGCATGGTTGGCCGTTGCTAATGCTGCATTCTGCCGAAATGACCTTGGAAGATGTGTTCCTGAAGATCACCATGGGCGAGGGCATTACGATCCCCAGCACGCCGTCTGCCCCGCAAGAGAATGGAGGTAACGAGTAATGGGTGCGATTTACAGACGCGAGATTGGTGCGTACTTTACCTCCGGTGTCGCATATGTTTTCCTTGCTGCATTCTGGTTGTTTAGTGGCTATTTTTTCTATGGCTACTGCCTATCCTACGCAACCACGGATATGTCGGCTATGTTTCAGAATATGTTCACGATTTGTGTGTTCCTGATTCCCATCCTTACGATGCGATTGTTTAGTGAGGAAAAAAAGCAAAAAACCGAGCAGGGTCTGCTGACCGCTCCTGTCAGTCTGGGAGAGATCGTCTTTGGCAAGTATTTTGCAGCATTGACCCTCTATGCCATTGCCATTGCTATGCCTTTTCTGTATGCGCTGATTCTTAGTAGCTATGGCACGGTGGAGTGGGGCATTGTTTTTGCAAACTTCCTTGCACAGCTGTTGCTTGGTATGGCATTTATTTCTGTGGGTGCGTTGGTGTCTGCTCTCACCGAGAATCAGATCGCCGCATCCGTGCTGAGCTTTGTGGTCATGATGGCAATGTATTTAATCGATATGATTGCCAATAATGTGACATGGGAGTGGCTTGCAAATATTCTGCAATCGCTCTCATTCTATACCAGATATTATTCTGTGACCTGTGGTTTATTCAATATCACCACCGTCCTGTTCTATGCCAGCGTAGCGGTGATCTTTAATTACCTGACCATTCGCGTGTTTGAGCGCAGACGCTGGAGCTAAGGAGGTGTGTTCCAATGAGTGAGAAAGAAACGAAGCAAACTGTGGAAGAAACCGCAGCCCAAAAGCCCGCAAAGGCCAAAAAAATGGAGTTGACTCCTGAGCAGGAGCGTGAACGTGCCCTGAACCGTGTGAAGCGTCGTAAGAAGTTCAAGTATGGCGCATTGGCAACAACTTTGACGATCCTGTTTGTGGCAGCTGTGGTTGTGGTCAATATCATTGTAAGTGTGCTCAACGATCGTTACCAGTGGAATATTGATCTGACCTCTACCGGGCTGTACGAGATTGATGAAAAGACAGTTGGATATCTCAATCAGCTGAACAATGATATCGACTTGGTCGTGATGGCGGATGAGTCCTTGTTCGCGGAGAATGCTATGCTGAAAGTGGTAGATGAGACTCTGAATCGTTTTAAGGCGGAGAGCAACGGGCATATCTCTGTGAAGTATGTGGATATCACCAAGGATCCTGACGCTGTCAGAGAGTATTCGCAGAATTACAACGGCGAGATCGTTGACGGTGATATTGTGGTTGCAGCAGGTGATCTGGTGCGCGTTGTTGCCTTTGAGGATGTCATTAATGTGGAATCAAGCATAGATTATACCACGTATTCTCAGGTAACAAATTATACCTTCGTTGGTGAGCAGTCTTTGCTGGCTGCCATTATGGGTGTTACTGACCTGAATCCGATCAATGTAGCATTGCTAGGCAATCTGGGTGAATCGACGATCTATCACGGATATGAATCCTACAATTACCAGAGCATTTGTAGTTTGTTGGAAAAGAACAACTATATCTGCACCGATGTGGATATTAGTACGGATGCCCTTGATCCCGCCGAATATGATATGGCAGTGTTGGTCGCACCTCAGAATGATCTGACGCAAGCGCAGATCGATAAGCTGTCCGTGTTCCTGTACAATGAAGGCAACTACGAGCGTAAGCTGCTGTACTTTGCAAGTACTTTCCAGAATGAGACGCCCAATTTGGATGCGTTTCTGGAAACATGGGGCATCGCTGTCGGCAATGCAGTGATCTATGAGGGCAATGATTCTACTGCGCATCAGGTGAATACTGCGTTGAGTATGCTGCGTTCTACCCCTGCAGTTTCTCTGACTGACAGTGAGTATGCTGCAAAGCTTGCCAACAAAAATCTGCCCATTGTTGCACCTATCTGCCGTCCCTTGGAGTTGCTGTACGAGAGCAATTCCGGTCGCACCACCGAGGCACTGTTGGTTACCTCCGATACTGCATATCTCCAGCCGCTGACTACAAAGGACGATGACGAAGCCGCTGGTGAAAGTGATACGGAAACCGGTTCGTTCATCGTTGCAGCATTGGGGCATCAGCATAATACGGTCGGTGCCGCTACCTATACCAGTACTGTTGCTGTGTTCGGCTCATGGCTGCTTGATATCAATGTAACAGAGGAGCGTTCTTATAACAACGCGGATTACTTTGTTACGGTTGTCAATACCATGTGTGGCAAAGAGAATGTCATAACCATCGCTGAAAAGTCCCTTGACACCACATCCATTGCCATTACAGCTTCGCAGGCGAAAACCACCCGTAATATTGTCGTGTTTGGCATTCCACTGTTGGTTGCAATTATCGGCTTTGTGGTATATCTAAGGAGAAGAAACAAATGAGCGTAACCAAAGACCCCAAGCAGAATCCTGAAAATGAACAGCAGTTCTCCGATCCGCAGGGATCGGGGTTGCTGACGGATGATGAAGAGGCAGCGTTTTCTACCTTTTTTGCAGAAGCTCCCACGCAGAAGAAGCATACAAAGCAAAAAGGAAAGATGAGCAGAGGCGTAAAGGGTGTGGTTTGTGGTGCAGGCGTGGTGGTGCTCCTTGGCGGTACGCTTGCTGTGTTGAAACTGACCGAGCAGGAGGATCCTGTTGACAGTTCTTCCACGGTGGATACCTCCGGTGTGGTTTCCCTCTGGAGCATCGCGGATAGCGGCGATATTGCAGCCATTCAGGTAGAACAGCCCAATGGCACGGATTTTTCTGTGCATCGCGTCGTTGAGCAGCAGGAGAGTACAAATGCTACAACGGGTGAGGTAGAGGTCAGTGAGGTCGAGAATTACTATCTTGATGGCTATGATGATCTTCCTACAGAAACTGTGAATATCCGTACATTAGCAACCCGCGTGACAAATATCTCCTCTGTGGATATCATTCAGGAGGATACTCCCACAAGCGACTTGGCAAAATATGGGCTTGACCAGCCCATTCGTGTGACGCTCACTGTCGATGATGCAGATGATATCTGCTTTTTGCTTGGCGATATCAGCCCTTCCTCATATTATTCTTATCTTTGTATGGAAGGTGAGAATACCGTTTATACCGTGGAAAGCAGTTCGATGGCGCAGTATCGTGTGGATTGGATGGATTATCTTAGCACCGATGTTACAGAGGAGCAAGCAGATGATGATGACTCCTACATTGAAGAAGTTCGTATTGAGCGCACCGATCTTGATTATGACTTTGCATTGGTTTACGATGCATTCTATGTAGATAATCCCAGTGGTGGCTCTTCAGCCGTACATGTGATGAAGGAACCGATCAATTCTCTGCTTAGCGGAGATAAGTCTTCCGGCGCGACCCACGGCATTTATGCGATGACGGCAAGTCAAGTTGTATATCCGCACCCTACAGAGCAACAGTTTATTGATTGCGGATTGACTGATGACAATTATTTTGCGCGGGTTACCACCAAAATCAGTACCGGCAAAACTGTGATATTCTACCTTGGCAGCACCTACGAAACCGAAATTGAGGATGAAAACGGCGAGCTTCAAACAGTAACCTACCGTTATGGCTATATTGATACCGTTGATTGCATCTATGGCTTTGCTTCGGATGATACCGTATACGAGAATCTTCAGCCCGAGGATATCACTTCAAAGATCGTTGTAGATACCTATGTTTGGGATATCGGCAAACTGACCTATACTGCTGGGGATTTGCAATTGGATTTCGAGGGCATTGGTACTTCTGCAGATGATTATGTGGTTACCTGTAATGGTGAAGAAGTTGAGACAGAGCGTTTCCGTCTGCTGTACACATATCTGCTGAAAACCGCTGCCGAGGATCTTGTGTTGGAGGATATCACGATGACCGGCGCACCGCTTGCCACCGTTGAATTGGAACGTCAGGATGGCGAACGACCGATGAGCGTAGCATTCTACGAAGCAGACGGCATGAAGGTGTATATCGTGGTGAACGGAGAAGTACGCTTCCTTTGCCGCAAAGCATATGTTACAACCCTGATTTCCAATATGGAGATCTTCCACACCGATCAAGATTTTACCATGACTTGGTAATCAAACAGAATAGGAGGGACCCCCGATGGCAGAATTTGTAACCTATAAGGGTAGACCCGTTGTACGAAACGGAAAAACGATCTATTATGGCGACATGGCAAATGAGTATGTTGTGATGATGACCGTGCTTTCAGAGAAGGAACAGGAGGCAACCGCCATTAAGTGCTACCTGATGAAAACCGATAAATCTCTGAATCCCATGCAGGCAATTACCCAAACCAGTGAGCGTGGCTCATTGTTGGATGCTTTGGAATTGGCAGCGGCATGGCTTTCCCGTCAGGAGACTGCAAGCTGAATACAAATAAAACGGCACGGAATGATGTTTTCTGTGCCGTTTATTACTGATTATGAGATTTTGCTGCAAAGCGATTGACAAACCCAGAAGAATCTGGTAGAATGAGCAGAGCAGCGTATGATCTACCGATAGACGAATGTAGAAAGGAAATTTCAATGGCTTCTCAACCCAAAACCAATGCCATGCGTATTCTGGAGCAAAAAAAGTTGCCTCATCAATGCTTTTATTATGATTGTAAGCATTTTACAGATGCCCTACAAATCGCTGAGATGCTGGGGCAATCGCCTGATATGACCTTCAAATCGCTGATGTGTCGGGGCAAAAGTGGCAGTTATTACGCCTTCGTGATCCCAGCACCCTGTACCCTTGACCTGAAAAAAGCAGCACTGGCGGTGGGGGAAAAATCGGTTGATCTGTTACCTGTAAAGGAGATTCAACAGGTGACGGGCTATATTCGGGGTGGCTGTACTGCCATCGGCATGAAGAAAGATTATCCCGTTGTGTTAGATACTCATGCAGCCGCATTTGAGACGATCATCGTCAGTGGTGGCAAGCTGGGTACGCAAATCCACCTCTCTCCCGATGTGTTCTTGCAGGCAACCAACGGTAAAATGCTTGCTGTGACTTTTGAAGCAGAAGCAAAATAAACAGAAAAGAGGGCTTATATGCGTTATCAGAATCCCATACTTACAGGCTTTTATCCTGACCCCAGCATCTGTCGTAGCGGTGATCATTTTTATATGGTTTGCAGTTCGTTTCAGTTTTTTCCCGGTGTGCCGCTGTTTGAAAGCACAGATCTCATCAATTGGCGGCAGATTGGCCATGTGCTGAGCCGTACTTCTCAGCTTCCGCTTGCAGGGGCAGGCTCTGTGGGTGGGATTTATGCCCCTACCATTCGCTGTCACAATGGTAGATTTTATATGGTGACCACCAATACCACCCATGGTGGCAATTTTTACGTTTATACCGATGATATTTACGGTGAATGGTCAGATCCCATTTATGTGGATCAGGATGGCATCGACCCATCTCTCTATTTTGAGGGTGACCGCGTGTTTTTCATGAGCAACGGAACGGATGATCAAGGAACTCACGGTATCATTCAGTGCGAAATCGATGTCGCTACCGGTCAAAAGCGAACTCCTGCGCGGTGTATCTGGCAGGGCACCGGCGGTAGATTCCTGGAAAGTCCGCATTTGTATTACATCCATGGTTGCTATTATCTTATGGCATCCGAGGGAGGCACTGAGTATGGACATATGGTCACCTATGCCAAGGGCGATACGCCTTATGGGCCTTTTACGGCATATGAAAAAAATCCTGTGTTAACCAATCGTAATCTTGGCGGATATTTGTTGCAGGGCTGCGGTCATGCAGATCTGGTAGATGATCAAAACGGCAATTATTGGATGGTGCACCTCTGTTTCCGACAAATCGACCAGTGGTTGATGCATCATATCACTGGCAGAGAGGTTGCATTGGTGCCTGTGACTTTTGACGAAGATGGTTGGTTTACTGCCGGTGTAGATGGTACAAGTCGGTTGGAAATGGAAACCGACCGCATTTCCGAAAGCGTTAGCCAGCAAATCTGGCAGGAGATGACCTTTGCCAATACCGCAGTGGATATGGAATGGGTCTATATGCAAAATCCACTTTACTCTCAATATCGTATTGCAGCGGATCGTTTTTCGCTCAGTGGTACAAAAGCGACGCTTTCGCAGGATGATGTCTCGCCAACATTTTTGGGTATTCGCCAAAAAGAGATGTGTTTTTCTGCGGAATGTACCCTGACTCTTGCCCCTCAAGAGGCAGGCATGGTCATGTATATGACGCCCACTCAGCATTATGAACTGTTGGTGCGTCCTTGTGGTGAAGGCTATGCAGTGGTGCGTCGTGCGCAGCTTGGCAATCTGGTGCATGAGGAGCCTATATGGATGCTTCCCACAAGTGCGAAGGCAGTGCGGTTGCAGATTCAGGGTAACTGCTATGTGTATATGTTCCGTGCTGTCTGCGCAGGGGAGGTTTACGATCTGGGTTGTCTGGATTCTAAGTATCTTTCCACTGAGGTTGCAAACAATTTCACAGGTGTGATGCTCGGGCTGTATGCTGTGCAGTTGAATACATCTGTATGGACAGAGTTTACTGATTTCCGTATGGTAAATGAAGCGAATTTGCGCGATCAATCATGATGAAGCTGAAAAAGCAGCACATTCCGTTTTTACACGGTGTGTGCTGCTTTTTTTCAGTCGAGAGGGTATTCCCATAAGCAGGGAAGATCACTTAGTGAGAGTGTGTGTTCACTTTTGTAGACCTTTTCCCACATGGAAAGTTCAGTGTATTTCTCCGAAGCGATACCAAAATCGTGAATGAAATCGCCACCCCATGTGCAGAACCAGCTCCACATTGCACCGTCACGTACTAACAGATCAGGGTCAGGCATACAACCGTTTTCGGTTAGTGCCACGATTTTTCTTTCAGTTGTCCACTGGGTCATACTCGAAAAGGTACTGCTCTGTGAGGTGTAGGTATGCTCTGGCGGATAAATATCCATGCCAATGATATCGACCGTATCATCACCGGGATACCATGCTGGATCTTGACCATTCCAAACCCAAATGAGATTATTCAGACCGTGTTCGTTGGTTAGCTTGTCGTATAGCAAATTCCAAAGCCAGAGATAACTTTCGGGCTTGCAGTCGCCCCACCAAAACCATCCGCCCGATGCTTCATGAAGCGGACGCCAAAGGATCGGTACCTGTGCCTCATTCAGGGGTTTCATCGCCTCAGCAATGGCATCAATATCGCGTAAAAGCAGTTCTTTTCCCTTGGTATCGGTGCCATCTGCAATGGCATCCAGATTAATGGTGGTTGCTTCTTTACGAAAGCCGGAGTACCATGGCTGCTCTGTGCTGTTGATCAGATAATCCTCAGGGGCGTTCCAATGCCAGCAGAATGTGACAATTCCACCATGATTGCAATAAAAATCCAACGCGTGATCAACCGCATTGCCAGCACCGCCAAAGCTTACGCGAGAGGGTGTGTAATCCATCATATCCAAGCCCAGCATGGCAGGATACTCTCCGGTTTTTTTATAGATGACTTCCATTTCCTTACCGTCAATACCGCCATCGCAATTCTGCCCTGTGATGGTATACTTGCCGTAGCAGTCGGTGAGAAATTTGTATAAACGCTTGGTGTTATCCCATGCGTTGGGATTCGAAAGCTCTGCTGTAATGTTGTAAACATCTTTGCTGATTGGTGTGCCGTTTGTAATAGTTAAACTATCCACAAAATAATACCCCCATTCGGTACCGGCAGCGATTTCGTGTGTGCCTGCCGTGAGGTAGACACCTTCTACAGCACATTGTGTAAACGAAGTGCCTACAGGCGTAATGATATTGCCAACGCTTGCGCCATCGACCAGTGCCGGATTCTTTTTGTTCGCGTTTGCGTTACCACCGCAGGTGGAAAAAGAGAGCGTATAAACGCCATCCGCGGGGATTTCAGCGGTAAAAATGACTTGGTCATTTTCATTCTGAAAGCCGCCTACATAGCTTGTACCACTAAATCCCGGATAGTTGACATCCTGCACCGTAACATTGCCAACGCACTTGGCATCTTCCGCTTCACCTGTCCACAAGAAGTCCTGCCCTTGATTTTCCGTACCTGCGATGGATTTGTTGAGATCCAACGAGGTATTAAACTCCGTGCGTGCGTCTGCATCCTGATAATCAGCAATATCGTAGCTTTCACCGCAAGCAGTGAGCATGGATACCGTTGTACAGACTGCAAGGCTCAGTGCAGTGATTTTGCGAATTGTTTTCATAGTGATCTCCTTATGCATTTGCTTCGTCCTGTTTGGTTTGCTTAGGACGGTAGCTGTTAAAATCAAACTTCACCATTGTGTTAATGGCGTTCAAGATTTGTGCAGTGTCTTCTATGACCGTACCAGCAGTTGACGCATCTAACTGCAACAGAAAATCGGCGGGGTAGCGTGCTTCGATATAATACCGCGTGATCTGCACACAGTTTGGCAGCCATTTGCTGAAGCTTTGGTTATCATGCATACACTGCTTGCACAAGAAGGGCAGGTTGTGTCCGTCATAGAAGCGGTTACGCTTCCACAGTAGGTAGCCCTTCATAGCCTTTTCGATTGCCTGTTGGCAGTGAAAAGCAATTGTATTGTAGCAGTGCTTGTCATCTGTCAGTTTTTGTGCCACGTGCAGATCGATGGCGGCGTAATACAACCAGTCGTAGTAACGTTTGCTGTCGGAGGTACGATATCCCCTAGCCATATAGCACACTCCCATTCTCTCTGATCGACCATGCAAAGGTGCGGGGATCATCGGCAAGCGTTTGCCATTCGGATTGTTTATACAGTACAAGATCATAGGGATAATCGCAATCTACAGCGGTATAGAGGTAGCATTCCAGCTCCGCGATGTTTGGTGCGTCATCGGATACGATCACTGCCAGTTTGAAGCTGCGGAGTTCGCCTGTTGTATGATTGGATTTCAGGCTGATCAGATAGATGCGCAGGGGTTTGCCAAGCTCTGCGATGGCATTGGCAGTGGCAATAATTTCAGGATATTGTGTCATAGATCCTCCTCGGGCTGATGGAATTACAGCACGCAGCTTGCATGGCGGGTAACATGGCAACCAATGTTAACGGATACGGGTAATCCTGCAATGTGGGTCGCGCCCTGTTCGATATTGACCGCCAGTGCAGTGATTGCTCCACCGTAGCCTTGCGGTCCAATGCCAAGGGCATTCACAGAATCAAGCATTTTTTGTTCCATATCAGCATACAGTGCTTTGGGATTACGAACAGAAATATCACGGCACAGTGCCTTTTTGGCAAGATATGCACACTGTTCAAAATCGCCACCGATTCCAACACCGATCACCATGGGTGGGCAGGGATTACTACCTGCTTTGTTGACCGTTTCGGTTACAAAATCTATGATATCCTCAGCAGTTGCCGCAGGGGTAAACATTTTCAGTGCACTCATGTTTTCGCTGCCAAATCCCTTAGGGCAAACATCGATCTCCACCATGTCACCGCTCACGATATCCAGATGTAGCACAGCGGGGGTGTTATTGGCGGTGTTAACGCGCTCCAACGGGTCAGAAACCACCGAGCATCGCAGATATCCATCCAGATACCCTGCTGCAACGCCTGCATTGACCGCCTCGCGGAGATTTCCGCCCGTGAGATGTACATCCTGACCGATGCGCATAAAAATGACAGCCATGCCTGTATCTTGACAGATAGGTAAGCCGGTTTCCTTTGCTGCATCAAGATTGGCGCACAGGTCGTCAAATACACTTTGTCCGGCCGCGGAGGTTTCCTTCGCCTTGCCACAGCGGATACAATGCTCCAGCGATACAGGCAGCACACTGTTTGCCTCAATGCATAGTTGGCGTACAGCAGCTGTAATCGCACTGATATGCAATTCTCTCATTTTGCTTCTCCTTTTCTGCTTACAAATTCTCCGTTAATCATGACCCATTCCGGTATGCTTTCCAGTGCAAGGGGATCGCAACTTGGGGCATAGAGCTGTAAATCTGCGTCATAGCCTTCCGCAATACGTCCAACCTTGTCTCCAATGCCCACGAGATCAGCAGCATCGCAGGTGATGCTGCTTAGTGCCTTGGCAGGGGATAGACCATTTTTGCGTGCAACAGCTGCCGAAAGTGGGAGATACTGAATCGGCACTTCGGGGTGATCTGTGCAAATGGCAAAGTTGATTTGATGAGCAGCTAAAATCGGAGCATTTTTCTCTGAGAGCAGCTGCAATTCGGGTTTACAGCGATTGCCAATCAGCGGCCCAATAATGACAGGAATCTGTTTCTCAACAAGATATGGGGCAATGCGATGCGCTTCCGTTGCATGGATCAACACTGTATCCAACTGAAATTCCTGTGCAATGCGAATAGCAGTTGCCATATCATCGGCGCGATGGCAGTGAAAGAATGCTTTTTGTTCACCGCGCAGTAATGGCAGCAGCGCCTCGCATTTGATATCAAATTCGGGGGGAGAAAGCTCCGCATCCTGTTCGGCGGAGCGAATATCGGTGAGATATCGCTTTGCCTTGAACAATCCCTCGCGGATGATCGCGGCAGTTGCCATACGAGTGATCGGTGTTTCATCGCGGCGATCATACACGCTTTTCGGGTTTTCACCCAGTGCAAATTTTACGCCCACCGTTTGTAGCAACATACGATCCACGCAGATACCGCTTGTTTTGATTGCAGCAATGATACCACCGGCAGGGTTTGCGCTGCCGGGACTGCTTAGTACCGTGGTAACACCGCGTTCTCTTGCATCTTTGAAACAGTCATCAAAGGGATTAATGCCATCTATGGCGCGCAAATGGGGCATAAAGGGATCGGTTGCCTCGTTGCAGTCGTCGCCCTCAAAATCAATGCCGTCCTCGATGATGCCAAGATGACAGTGTGCATCAATAAAACCGGGTAGAAGCATTCCGCCCATTGCGTTGATATCGCCATCGCTTGTGACATCACAGTGATTGTGATGCACTTCGGTAATGATGCCATCCTGTATTGCGATCCATCCTGAATGTAGATCACCTGTCTGATCGTCAAGCAGCATTGCATTATAAATCCGCATATTGATTCTCCTTTGCAGTACATACGAACAGTATACCATAAATTGCGAAAAAAAACAACCGTTTTGCGTGAAATCCTTGCATAGAAAGCAAAAAAAGCCGCTCTGCAATGCAGAACGGCTCTCTTGTAAGCGAAAACAGAATTACTTCAGCTCGATGGTAGCGCCAGCATCTTCCAGAGACTTCTTCAGAGCCTCTGCATCAGCCTTAGAAACGCCTTCCTTCAGAGTGCAAGGTGCGCCTTCAACAGCAGCCTTTGCCTCTTTCAGACCCATGCCGAGAACGTCCTTCACAGCCTTGATAACGCCCATCTTAGCATCACCAAAGGAGGTCAGAACAACATCAAACTCGGTCTTCTCAGCCTCAGCAGCGGGGGCAGCAGCACCTGCACCTGCAGCAGCAACAACAGCGGTAACGCCAAACTCTTCCTGAATAGCGTCAACAAGCTCTTTCAGCTCCAGAACGGAGAGAGCCTTGATATCTTCGATAAACTTCATAGTCTTTTCGGAAGCCATGATAATTCTCCTTTACAAAATAAAAATAGATTTGGGTCAAACAACAACAAATGATTAAGCAGCGCTTTCGTTCTTTTCCACAAGAGCCTGAAGCGTTGCTGCCAGCTTTTGGTAAGGACCCTGGAGAGAGCCAACCAACTGTGCGAGCAGGACATCCTTGGACGGCACCTTTGAAAGCGCCATCACACCGTCAGCATCGTAAACCTCACCGTCTACGAAGCCTGCCTTCAGTGTGAACTTGCCATCAGACTTCTCAGCAAAAGCACCCAGAATGCGGGCTGCAGCGGTCTGATCGGTATCGGAAATGGCAATAGCGGTAGTACCCTCAAGGACACTATCAAACTGCTCATAACCGACATTGTGCAGAGCAAAACGCAGCAGAGTGTTCTTTTGAACGGAGTAGCTGACGCCTGCTTCACGCAGTTCACGACGAAGTTGTGTATCATCGGCAACGCTGATGCCCTTGTAATCCACGAGGACACAAGCCACAGCGCCTTTCAGCTGCTCGGTCAAAGCTTCAACCTGAGCTTGCTTTTGCTGCAAGATCTTCTCACTTGGCATAAATTTTCACCTCCGTAAATCTTGCTTGTGGGTAGAAATGCCACATCAGAGGCAAAAAAGCCTCTCCCGAATTGACAGGAGAGGCGGTTGGTTCAGCATCAAACGAAACACAGCCGGCACTCCTCGGTCGGACTTCCATGTTTTGCCACAAGGCAAATGCACTGCCGACTGTCTTTGGAATACGGGATTCGTGGTGATTCTCATCACAGCTTCATCATTATATCACATCTGTAATTATTTGTCAAGTACTTTTTCGCGATTTTTTCAAAAAACTTCTTTTTCTGCTGCTGCCAATGCTTCCCTAGCGGTTTGCAGCAGTAGATCGCTGGGAGTATTGCCGCTCATAATGCGTGCGATTTCCTGAATACGCCCCTCTGGCTGGAGTACGGTGACGCAGGTTTCTGTAGAGGTTTCATCGCTATGCTTTTCAATCAGTAGATGGTGCTGTGCCTGTGTTGCGAGCTGTGCCAAATGCGTCACGCAGATGACCTGACTGTGTTTTGCCAGACTGCGTAGTTTTTTTCCGATTTTTTGGGCTGCCCTTCCGCTGACACCTGTGTCAATTTCATCGAAAATGAGTGTGGGAATTGCATCTCTTTGCGCAATTACGGATTTTAGTGCCAGCATCATACGGGAAAGTTCACCACCGGAAGCGATTTGTGCAATGGGCTTTGGTGGCTCACCGGGATTTGCTGAGATCAAAAACTCTGCGGTATCCATGCCGTTTGCTGTGAGCTTTCCCCTGGTCATGGCAACTTCCAGATGCACCTTTGGCATATCCAATTGCGCTAATTCTTCTCCCACACGGCTTGCAAATTGTTCTGCAAGTTGCTGCCGATGTGCCGAGAGTGCTTTTGCTTTTTCGGTGACGCTTTGCAGCAGCTTTTGCTTTTTTTCGGTTAATTCTGCGATGGTGTCTGCAGAATTGCTGATCGCATCGATTTCTGCTTCAGCGTCAGCGAGTAGCTTACGTAAACCATTTGCATCGGTGTGATAGCGTACCATCAGCGTATTCAGTGCATTGCGGCGTTTGTTCAGCGCGTCAAATTCTGCGGGAGAGAGCATTGTGCCACCCAGCATATCCAATTCATCGGCAATGTCTTTCAATTCGGCATTGACAGAGCGCAATCGTTGATAAAGCGGTGTAGCATCTTCACGCTTTGCGGCAAGCTGTTGTATGATGATACAGGCATTGGCAATGGCATCAGAGATATTTTCATCGCCCTCTGTCAGCATTTGCTGTAGCATGGCGGTAATTTCCGCTGTTTCTTCCGCTTTTGCAGCCGCGATATATTGCTCCTCGATGGCAATATCCTCATCGGGCTGAATATCCATCGGTGCAATTTCTTCAATCATTTCGCGCAGCTCTTTTAGACGATTTGCCTTATCCTGTTCGGCTTTTTTTAGCGTATTAAGCTGTCTGGCGCAGGCCTGTAATGCCTGAAACTGTTCTCGATATGCAAGTAGTGGGCGGTCATCATCGCCAAAGCGATCCAGAACATCCAGATGACGTTCCGGTCGTAGCAGTACCTGATTATCGTGCTGTCCATGGATATTGACTAGCGTTTCGCCCAGTGTCCGCAGCAGATTCACAGGTGCTGTTCTGCCGTTGATACGTCCAATGCTACCGCCATCTGCCGAGATTTCTCTTGTTAGCAGAAGTGCGTTGTCCTCCGTACTGTAGCCGTATTCTGCAAGAATCGCCGCTGTATCCGCTTCAATGGGAGAAAACAATGCGGAGACCACTGCTTTTTTGCAGCCGTGCCGAACATATTCCTTGCTGATGCGCTGTCCCAGCACCGCTTGAATGCCATGGATCAGTATAGATTTACCTGCGCCTGTTTCGCCGGTAAATACATTGAGTTGTGATTCCAGCGGAATGGTTGCCGAAGAAATCACCGCAAGATTCTCAATTGAAAGTTCCTTTATCATGTTGCACCCCATATACGGGACTGTAAATATGCAGTCAGTTCTTTTGCATTTTGTTCCGAGCGTGTGATTGCAAAGATGGTATCATCTCCGGCAATGGTACCGATCACCATAGGCAGCGAGAGGGCATCCAATGCGGCACAAACTGCCTGTGCCGTGCCCACATGACACAAAATGACAACGGTGTTCATGGCGTAATCAATCTTTTTTACCGATTGCGTCATCAGCTGTTGTCCGTTGCCGGCACTAGGTTTGCAATAGCGTTGTCCACCCTGAGGAGAAGGCTCTTTGCGCAGTTGCAGCTGCCGAATATCGCGAGAGATCGTTGCTTGTGTGACAGAAAAGCCGTCTTTTTCCAGTAGATCTTTCAGCTGCTCCTGCGTTGTAATATCATGCTCATGTATCAGCGTCAGAATGCGTTCCTGCCTTGCATTTGCCATATGTTATGATCTCCTCCCTCAGACCTCCTCTTTGGCAAAGCCACCGTCTTTGAGCGGTTGCATCAGCTTGCCATTGAGCGCGTCATAGAAGCCATACCCCTTGAAATCTACAAAGGGTATGGTATGTGTGGATTCTGTTACTGTAAACGATTGTCCCTCTTGCACTGTCACTGCGGTTCTGCCATCCACATAAACATTTAGTCCGCCACCGTCCTTCACACGATATGTCACACGGATTTTACGCTGAGGCGCAAAGAGCATGGGCCTTGCAAACAGAGAATGGGGGCAGATGAGATTCATTTCAATGAGAGAAAGGTCTGGCTCCATGACCGGTCCCCCTGCCGAAAGTGCATACGCTGTAGAACCGGTAGGTGTTGAGAGAATGATGCCATCGGCGCGGTAGGTTCCGATATGCTGTTCATCCACGAATACGGAAAAATCACAGATTCTGCCGCTGCAACGGGTGGCGTATACATCGTTCAGTGCGTGATAAATGAGTACGTCATCGTTATGAGCGGGAAACACCGCTTGTAGCATCATACGGTGACTAATGGCGTATTCATTGGTAAACAGCTTGTGCAGCAGATTGATTTCTCCCGCTTCACAAGCAGCAATAAAGCCCAACCTTCCTGTATTGATGCCCACGAGCTTGGTATCGGTATTCTGTAGCATCTCTGCACAGCGCAAAATAGTGCCATCGCCACCAATCGCAATGGCAAAATCTGCGTGATGCATCAGCAGGTCGGTAGGTAAAAAATGGATACCTTCCACCTGTGCAAAAGTCGTCTCGTACCGTCTGTCCATGTAGATGTTCGCTCCGTGAGATGCCAGCAGTCGGCAAACGGCAAGTGCCGTATCGAATGCGTGCCGCTTGGAGAGATTGGGCCATATCACAAGATTCATTTGCAGGTCACCTCCGTGCAATGATTCGAAACCGTAATGAGATTATTTTGCAGCAGCCATATTGATATGAGTACCGCTTATTGCGCAACAGACAATGACGGTAAATGGCAGATCGGCGACAATCCACGAGAGACACTTCGTGTAGCAGGTTGATTTCAGCAGTTTTTTTCGATGTTATGGATGTTCAGATTTTTTGCAGCAGTAATAAAAATTCTGTGTTGCCGCTGCCACCCTGTATGGGCGAGGGGCAATCCTTGAGAGGCGTTAGTCCTACAGTCATTGCAGCACTGCGGATGTGTTCCAGTACACGCGTATGGATCTTTGGGTCACGCACCACACCATGCTTGTTGAGTGCCTGTTTCCCTGCCTCAAACTGTGGCTTTACCAGTAAAACAGCCTTTGCGTTCTCTGCCATCAGGGGTGGCAGCAGTGGTAGAATATATGTTAGAGAAATAAACGAAACATCACAGCTGATAAAGTCTGCGGGCAGCCCCTGTATATTTGGGGTTAATGCGCGGATATCCGTATCTTCCATGACCCTTACTCTTGGGTCACGGCGCAAGATATCCGCCAGCTGTCCGTGTCCTACATCGACTGCAAGCACGCTTGTTGCGCCGTTTTGCAGCATACAATCGGTAAATCCGCCGGTAGATGCGCCAATATCCAGGCAGTGCAGTCCGTGCAGATCCAGATGAAAAGCAGCCAGTGCGTGGGCAAGTTTTAAGCCACCGCGCCCCACAAAGGGCAACGATTGGGTCAACGCAATGCGATCGTTTTCTGTGATGTTTGCAGCAGGCTTTGTGCATACCTTGTCGTTGATGGTAGCATGTCCTGCTTCGATCTCCATTTTTGCCTTAGAGCGTGTTTCGCAAAGACCCTGCTGTACCAAAGCCATATCAAAGCGTGCCATGGTGCGTTTCCTCTATCACATAACGGGTGATGGAATCTACATCCAGTCCGTGCAATGCAAGGCATCGGCTGACCGCTGCGTGCGCTACAAAGTCCTCTACTGCATGGCAGTGATATTTTCCTGCAAAACCATTTTCCGTAAGTGCTGCCGAAAATTTTTGTGCGATGCCGCCTTCTTTGATGCCTTCTTCAAAGAAGAACACGTTTTCATATGGCATAGCTGCATGGATGGCAGCTTGTGGAATGGGATAGATTGTGTTGAGGGAGAGAATACCGCAAGATATACCCATTTTTTGCAGGGCAGAGCGTGCGCGTAGCAGTTCGGCGGTTAGTCTGCCATAGCTGATGAGCAGCGTGTTTTCACCGGAAAGATGCGTCATTTCACTATCATAGGCAAGTGTAGCAAGATGGTCAGGCTGGGTACCTCTGGGATAGCGAATGCATACAGGCCCACTGTCTTTGTCGATCGCCTTATGCAGGACTTTGCGTAAAGCGTCATAGGTGGCAGGGGAGTAAATCTTGATGTGGGGAATTGCTGAAAGCATTGCCACATCAAATAAGCCCTGATGGGTCTCACCGTCCTCACCGACCATACCGGCACGGTCAACAGCAATGATCACATGGAGTTTGGCAATGGCGATATCATGTAGCAGCTGATCAAAGGCGCGCTGCAAAAAGGTGGAGTATACCGCAAACACAGGCACCATTCCCATAGAGGCAAGCCCTGCACTGAAAGTCATAGCGTGTTCTTCTGCGATTCCCACATCAAAGAAACGGTCACGATGCATTGCTGAAAAAAACTGTAGCCCCGTGCCATATTTCATGGCGGCTGTTACAGCGCATATTTTCCGGTTCTTTTGTGCCATTGCGGTCAGCTCTCTGCCAAATACGGTAGAGTAGCATTCATCTGTGGAGATTTCGGGGTTCTTAGAAAGCAGGTCAATTTTTGGCACACCGTGGTATTCACCGGGATTCTGCTCTGCAGGAGCATAGCCCTTCCCCTTTACGGTGTTCACATGAAGAAGGACAGGTCGGTGATAGCTTTTCGCTACTGCCAACGCCTCATCAAGTGCCTCGATATCATGCCCATCAACAGGGCCAAGATAAACAAAACCCATATAGTCAAACATCGTAGAGCTTTTTACCACATTTTTGCGTACAGCGTCCTTTGTTTTTTTCAACACACTCGCGATGGGCTTTCCCACTACGGGGGTTTGATCCAGCACACGTTCCACTGCCCATTTCGTACGCACATACTCTGTGCTGTGACGAATATTGGAAAGATATTTTGCTACTGCGCCCACATTTTTTGAAATTGCACAGTTATTGTCATTCAGGATAACGATGAGATTATTATTGGATTTTCCGCCGTTGTTCAGCCCCTCGTAGAACATACCACCTGTAGCAGCACCATCACCGACTACAGCAACGGCATAATGATTACTGCCACGAATGCGCAGCGCATCAGCAATACCGCAGGCTGCCGAAACCGCTGTGCCACTGTGTCCTGTGACAAAGGTATCGTGTGGTGATTCTGCGGGCTTTGGAAATCCGGAGATACCGTTTTCCTGCCGCAGTGTATGAAATTCTGCCTGCCTGCCGGTCAGCAGCTTGTGTACATAGGTCTGATGCCCTACATCCCAGACAATGCGATCGTTGGGCGAATCAAATTGGCGATGGATAGCAAGCGTTAATTCCACAACGCCAAGATTCGATGCCAAGTGTCCGCCGTTACGGGTCACTGTATCGATTAAAATTTCGCGGATCTCAGAACACAGTGCCGTACATTGCGGGATACTCAGATCCTTTAGCTGCGAAGGTAATGTCAGATCCCGTAGTGCAATAGACTCTGTGACTTGCAATTGCCGTTCTTTTTTCATGTTCAGTAATCTCCCTGCTTCATAGCAGCGTTAATTTTAAGATTTTCTGCAAAGCAGTAGATTGGTTAACGCGATCAAAAAATCTGCGTTGGGTAACTTCTTCAGCAGTGCCAGTGCCTGATTTGTCAAATCGGCGGCTTCCTGCTTTGCTTTTTCCAGCCCATATAGAGATACAAAGGTGTTCTTGTTCTGTTCCGCATCGCTACCGATGGGCTTACCCAGCTCTTCTTCGGTAGAAACGACATCAAGAATATCATCGACGATCTGGAATGCTAGACCGAGCAGCGCAGCATATTGTGTAACCATTTCCAGTGTTTCGGCATCGGCACCGGCAGCAATGCAGCCCATACGGCAAGCGCAGATGATCAGCGCACCGGTTTTGTATGCGTACATTTGTTTGAGCTGTGCAAGTGTTACATCATCACGCTTTTCATTTTCCAAGTCGATCTGTTGACCGCCGCAAGCACCATAGTAGCCAGCTGCCTTTGTCAGCTCTAAAGAGAGCGCGACCTTTTTTTCAGCATCAATACGTTCTGCTGTAGCGATCCATTCAAAGGGCAACAAAAAGAGTGTATCGCCGGCAAGCAAAGCTGTTGCCTGATCATAGGCGACATGGCAGGCAGGTTTACCGCGACGCATATCGTCGTTGTCCATTTCAGGCATATCATCATGGATTAGGGTTGCGGTGTGCAGCAATTCCAGTGCGCAGGCTGCCGGCAGGATCTGTTGATCTGTACCACCGCATAGGCGGCAAAATTCGAGCGCAAGCATCGGTCGAATACGCTTTCCTCCTGCTGAAAGCGAATGTTTTATGGCAGAAAGGAGTGTTTTCTGTGCATCCTGTGCGCCATTGGGCATTTTTTGTTCTATGGTTTTTTCAATCAGGCTGATATTGCTGTTCAGCCGCGCATCAAAGGCTTGCTTTGTCATGATCAGCATCCTCCCCACTGTCATTTTTTGGTGCCTGATATGTAGTGACCGTCAGCTTGGCACGTTCAAGCTCTGTTTTACAGTCGGCAGCGAGTTTTGCGCCCTTGCCGTAGAGTTTGACCGCTTCTTCCAGGGTCAGACCGCCACCTTCCAGTTTTTCTACAATTGCAGATAGTTCCTGCATTCCTTTTTCAAATTTCATAGTTTATGTCTCCTTTTGCGCATTTGTGATCGCAGTCACCGTAGCGGTGCAACTACCCTCTGCAAATTCCATGGTCAATGTATCACCGATGTTCAGCTGTGTGGCATTTCTGATCAGTCTGTGATTGTGATAGACCAAACTGTATCCGCGTTTCAGCACTGCCACAGGGCTGATGGATTCCAATCGTTGCATCATTTGCAGCCATTGATGAGAAAAGTTTGTCATGCAGATATCAAAGGCATTCTGCAAACGATGTTGTAAAGCATCCAAGGTGATCTGCTGTTGTTCCACTTGATGATCAACGGCAAGTAGTGCAAGTCGATCCTGCAATTGTTCCAGTTCATCTGCTTTGTTGTAGAAATAATCATCCATCGCCTCTGTGAGCGATTCTAGTGTGTATTGCAATTGTTGATACAGTGTGCGGATATCGGGTGTGGCAAGTTCAGCAGCCGCTGATGGGGTTGGCGCGCGCAGATCAGCGATTTCATCGGCAATGCAGTGATCGGTTTCGTGCCCCACTGCGCTGACGACAGGTACAGGGGAGTGATAGACCGCATGGGCAACCATTTCAGACTGAAATGCCTCTAAATCTTCTGCAGAGCCACCGCCTCGACCCATAAGGATCACATCGCAGCCATCGCCACCGGCCGTCGACAAAGCAGCGGCAATGGAGGCAGGTGCAGCATCGCCTTGTACCTGTGCAGGGTAGATGCAGACTGATCCCAGAGGGTATCGTCGTTCAAGAATTTGTAGCATATCCTGTAATGCGGCACCGCTATGTGAGGTAACCAGCCCGATTTTGTTTGGCATCGTCGGCAGGGGGCGTTTATGTTCTGCCGAAAAATATCCAAGCTGTGCAAGCTTTTCACGACGCTGCTGCAATGCAATTGCCTTAGCACCAACACCATCAGGCTGCATATCAAATGCTTTCAGCTGATAGACACCGTCTTTTTCATAAACTGTTACATCACCGTGTACAAGTATTACCATACCGTTTTTCGGTTCAAAGGGAAGCTTGTCTGCATAAGTACGAAACATGACCGCGCGTACGGATGCATCAGCATCGCGCAGTGAGAAATAGCAATGCCCGGAACGGTAGTTCCGCGTAAAATTTGCCACTTCGCCACGCAGTATGATACTGCGTAGTTTGGTGTCGCCATCGATTTTTGCAGCAATGTAGCAATTCAGCTGTGATACGGTCAATATGGGCATAATGTTTCACCTCTGTCACGCAGGGCAGCGTAAATGGCAATTCCTGCTGCGTTATCGCAGGAAAAGGCGGGTTCAGCAAATGCGATTTTTGCAGGTAAGCATTGCAACTGCTTACGAATCAACCTGTTGGACATGACACCACCAGCGTACAAAACAGCAGCATCAGGGTATTGCTCCAGTGCTGATGTTGTCATGGCAAGCAGTACTGCAGCGATAGAGTTCAGGCAGTATTTTGCGATATCACAGGCAGGCAGACCTTTTTTCAGCATAGCACTGCACTGATTTTCCAGCCCTGAAAGGGAGCAGCAACCATCTTTTAGACGCACGATCGCTTTGTGCTTGTTGTCGCTTTCCGTGGCAAGCTGTTCCAGAGCAGCTCCCGCAGGAAAGGAAAGCCCCAGCATGAGACCTACACGATCGATGGCTTGTCCGGCCTTTAAATCAAGGGAAGCGGAAACCGGTGTAATGCGTAGAATCTGTTTTGCATCGGGTGTGCAGAGGACGCAATCGGTGGTGCCACCGCTGACATGAAATGCCAGAAAGGGTTTCTGTGTGGAATTTACCCAGTCAAGGCACTCTGCCGAATAGAGCGCAGCCAAAATATGCCCCATTTGGTGAGAGGTTTCATACAGCTTGCAGCCGGTCAGCGAGGCAATGCTTCGTGCGATGGCTTGTCCTGTAAGAAAGCATGGCATATACGATCCTTCTGCGGAGCGCGGCGCAGTGGATACTCCCATCGCTTTCGGAATTTGACTACCGCATTGTGCAAAGAGCTGCTCCATTAATATGGGCAGTTGTCTTGTGTGATGAAAGACTGCATCGCTTTGCCGCAGCCCAGCCTGTCCTTGTGGTACGGGCAGCAATTGCTTTTGCTGTATGATTGTCATGGCATCAGCGTTCAGCCATGCGCAGGAGGTGGTATAGTTACTGGTATCGATTCCCAGAAAATTCATGCCTCTGCGGATGCCTCCTCGCATGGATGCTCCTTGTCATACGCGCCTAAAACGCCATTTACAAAGCTAACATCTGCCTCATAGCCGTACTCTTTTGCCAATAGCACAGCTTCATTGATGGCAGCTCGGCGGGGTGTTTTTTCGTCGTACAGGATCTCATACAGTGCGATGCGCAAAATGGTACGGTTTACCGCGGGAATACGGTTGACCTCACGACTTTTGCTATATATGGCGATGATGCCATCCAATTCCTCCAGATGTGCCACAGTACCATCAACCATTTCCTTCACGCCATCGTTGATGACAAAATCGTCGATCTCCTCAGCAATGGCATACAGCTCAGCAACGCTATCGTTGCGCAGGAGCTGCTCAAACAAGATTTTAAATGCGCTGTCACGAATGACGCGACGCTGTCCCAGCATATTTTCCGTCCTTTCTCAGCAATCAGTTGAAGTTGATGCCGTCTGCTACTACATTGACTTTTGATACGATGACACCGGTCATGCTTTGCACATTTTCTTTCACATTGCGCTGGATCTGCTCTGCAACACGGGTCAACTTTGCACCACTCGCCAAAATAATGTGCACGGTGATTTCCACCATATCTGCAACAACATGAATCGAGACCGGTTCGGTGCAGCCAAGCAAACCATATTTCCGTGCAGTCAGACGCTCGACGCCCTCGATGTCGGTGGTTGCGGTTTCGGCAATGGCACGGATTGCCGTCTCAGAGATTTTGATAGTTCCTTCCGTAGAAGCTTTTTTCGGGTATTGGTTGCTCATAAGCGTTACCTCCGTTTGTTTTGGTTGTGCGCCATCCGCTGAGATTGCCGTAACAGGTTCTTGCTGACGATGGCGCATACTTATACACATCTATTATATCAAAAAAAATGTGATTGCACAACCTTTTTTTGAAAAAAAGTAAGATTTCGCAAGAAAAATCCTGTTAGGTCTCGGCATCATCTGTAGATTTTCCGCTTGCGACCTCAAAAATGCGGATGCCTTCTACAGAAATATCAGCCTCGCTGAGAATGATATCTTTGATAGCAGCTGCTTCTGATGCATTCAGGCCATCGCTTTCCACCACGACCTTGGCACCATTGCCGTCCAAATACACCACGCAATCGTTGAAGCCCTGTGCCAGGATCAGACTTTCAATGATGCTTTCGCTTTCAATCAGCTGCGAAAGGGTCACAGCATCAATGGCGTTTACCACCATTTCGTCCTCACTCAAGTCGCCGCCACCAATGATGCTCTGCAGTGTTTCTACAGCGGTGTCGCGGCTTGTCTGTTTTTCCAGTCTGGCTTTCGCAAAATAATCGGATTCTGCGCTGCCGTTGACTAGTTCTGCTGCGCCATAGTCATTGCGACCCAGCCGGTCGGCATCTGCATCGGTGATATTCTTGTCGCTGCTCGTTGGAAGCAGTCCCTTATCTCCTGCAAGGGTGTAATTGAGATATACTGCGCCACAGAGTACCAATGACATACAAGTCAGTACGATCTGCTTTTTGCCGATAATCACAGTAGGTTTTTTCATAAGATTGCTCCATTTCTGCCCATGAGGGCTGTTGTATACCCCCAGTATATCACAAATGTGTGCCCACATAGATATGCGATACCGGAATGCCAAGTATGGTAGAAACCGCATCGCAGATCTGTTCACGAATGACAGCATTGTTACCGCCCGTGCAAAGGATCGCCACGCCGTGGATATCGGGGTATTCTGTTTTGCGGATGAGTGCTGATTCGTCCCCATCCTGTTTGGTGATGACAGGTGCGTGTTCTGTCTGATTGCTGTTTTCTCCTGCCGATTCCTTTACCTCCTCTGCAAAGATTTGTTCTGTGCTGCCCGTTACCGTTACCATTACCGATACGGTTCCAACACCGTTCATTCGACTGAGCATTTCTGTCAGACGAGCTTCCAGCTGCCTTTCGTAGTCGGTTTCTGTGCGTTCCGCAGCAATGGGCTGTGTTTCTGAGGGGGAATCCTCATCAGCTGTCAGTTCTGAAAGCAAAATACAGCCCATTCCCATCAGTCCGATGATAACCAGTAATGTGGTTTTATGCCTATCGAGTTTCGTTTTCCATTGCTGCAAAGTTTCTGAAAGGGTCATGTTCAGTCCTCCGTTTCCGTAGTGGTAATGGTGATTTCATCACCGATCCATTCATGCAGATAAATTGCAGCGGTCAGACGATTTCCCGATACAGTCACCCCTTTGATATCTATGCCACCATCTTCTGCAATATGCACATCGATTGCCGTGATCTGTGCATTGACTTTTTGTTCTTGCAAAGCTGCATTGAGCGATTGTTGCAATTGTGCCGATATGCACGCAGTCAGTAGTTTGTCAGCGGCTGCCTGTAATTCTTCTGTCTGTTGTTCTTTATCAGCAGTCGGTAGAAATAGGTTTTCATCGGTATGCAGAGCGTTGTTCCATGGTCGCAGCATACATATCATTAACAGAAGCACGGTTAGCCATCGCATCTGTCTGCCGAATCGTTCCATATCCACCAAATGTTCTGCAAAGGAAAGACCGATCGTTACCGAGCATACGGCAAGCACTGTGCTTTGTAGCGTATCCATATGACCTCCTATTGATTGCCGTGCAGCAGCAGTAGCATCAATGCAGTAGAAAGCACCATCATCATCGTGTACGCCGAGAGGATTGCCATTGCTGCAGACAGTACATTGGCACTGTTGCGATACAGTACCGCCAATGAGCCGGTGCCAAATATCTCGGCCGGCAATGCTGCAATGGAAAACGCCGCACGATACAGTAGTATCGTCAGCAGTGGTGGCAGCATCAGCCATAAAATCGCGAGGATACCCACCACTCCAATGCCACTTCGCATCAGCTGCAGACTGCCTTGTAGTGTTCCGTAAGCGTCAGATACCGCATTACCCACAACGGGTATCAGCCCTGTACTGAGCAACTTCAGTGTTTTTGCGGATAGCCCATCGGCAGATACTGCCACAAAACTGCGCACGGAGAGCAGTGCTGTAAACAGCGTCATGACTGTCCCAAGAATCCACACCACTGCCTTGCGGATCGCCTCTACAATTTTGTGCAGCGAGAATGTGGGATTGATGCAATCGGCTAACCCCAGTGCCGCAGCTGATTGTATGGCGGGAAAGAGAAAATTGGTTTGCAGCACGCCGATGGCTTCCATTAGAAAAAATAAAAATGTCTGATATCCAATGCCTGAAGCAATATGTCCGCTGGCAGTAACCGATGCAGTAAAGACCGGTACAAAGCTCAGCATAAAAAGTTTGGCATCTTCCAAAGCGGTTGCTGTTTGATACAAGCAGTTGCATAGCGGTTTTGCAGCAATGCCAACGCAAATCATACCACATATCAGAAATAGCAAGCGTTGGAGCCCTCGTTGCCCCACACAGGCATCGCCCATACCCCCAAGTCCTGCTGAGAGCATGGTAAGCATCAGCAGTGTGCCAAGCAACCGTAGGGGAGCAGCCACAGCATCAACCGCAATATTCCATAATGTACCGCAAAGCTCTCCCGGAGAAAGTGTGAGCAATGCTGAAGGATCACTGATGTCAAAATCGTGATGATCCAGTAATTCTTCCAATTCATCGGGGAGATCCAGTGAATCAGCATGGATACAATCGGCGAGATCTTGTTGCGTATTGCTTGTTGCAGCAGCAGAAGCTCTGATACCGCCTGCGGAAAACAGCAAGATCATCATAATAATGGAAAAAATACAAAACTTGCGCATCACAACACCTCCCGAATTTGTGACAGAAGCCCCTGTGCAAGAGGAAGTGCCAATATCAGCAGCGAAACTTTCCCTACCAGTGTGACAGCGGATGCTAAGGCATTTTCACCACTGTCTTTGCAGATATCTCCTGCCAGCTGCGTGATGCAGCAGATACCCGTTGCTTTGCTGATGACCGTGATTTCTGATGAATTCAGCCCGCTCGCGGAAAGCATTGTATCCATTTGCAGTAAGATTGGCGAAAGGGCGGTTCCTGCCCATAATGTCACGGCACAGGATGCTACTATGGAAAGTAGGATTGCCTGTTCAGGGGCATTACGTCGCAAAAGTGTGGTGAATAGTACTGCTACAAGGCATATCCCTGCGATTTGAAACGCGTTCACCATAGCCCGAACACGTTTTTAACGGTTTCAAATAATGTTTCGATCTCTCCAATGACGAGCATCAGCACAACAACTAGTCCAGCCAGTGTGGTAAGCATTGCCTGTTCCTCACGCTCTGCGCGTTTCAGTACCAGATTCAGCACGGCAACGATGATCCCGATGCCAGCCACCTTGAAAATCAAATCTATCTCCATGGAGAATGCTCCTTTGTGGGATTAAATCAACAGTATCACCAGAAACAAGCCGCACAGCACGCCCATGCTACGGTAGAGATTTCCATGTGTGCGTTGCTTTTCGGCACTTTCTGTCAGTAGTGATTCCATTCTGGTTTTGCAAAGAGTCAGCGCAGAAAGCTGCCCCTCTAGATCGGTGCTACCAAGGGTTCTGGCAACCTGCTGTAGAATGTCCTTTTCCGCCTGTGTGTAATGGGTCGCATCGATAGACGCTGCCAATCGGTGGGGGAGGCTTTGCTCTAAGCCTGTATCATCGTATATTTCCAGAAATTCCAATGTGTGATAGCATGGCTGTGCATATAAATGGTCGATCAGTACATCGACTGTGGGCAATGTGTATCGTAAATACTGCATCATATCATTGATGAGCTGCACAAGCAGTTGTATCCGCCGTGTATGTGCTTGCAAGTGATTGGCTGCGTACATTCCTGTGCTGATGCACATGGTAAGCAGCAGCAGGCAACCCATCAGTCTCATATTCCCTGACCAAGGCGTCGTAATCCACGGATCTGCCCGCAGGTTGCTCCCGTACCCAACAATGCGATATATCGAAATGCGCCTGCATCTATAAGCCGTTGCAATTGCGGTCGTTGTGTCAATTCTTTTAAATCACCGAGATGTGCTGTTGCGATGAGATGAACTCCTGTGTGCAGCGTATGCAGAATGGCTTCGGTTTCCTCTGCATCACCAATCTCATCACAGACCAGATAATGTGGGGACATCACTCGTACTGCTGTTTCGATGCCATATGCTTTGGGGTATCCATCGAACACATCCGTTTGATTTCCCAGCACAAATGGGGAGTTTCCTTGCTTCATTGCCGCAATTTCTCCTCGTTCGTCGATCACGGAGACGCGGTAGTTAGCTCCACAAATGCGGCACAAATCACGCAATATTGTTGTTTTTCCACCGTTGGGCGGCGCACAGATGAGCAATCCGCCGGGTGTTTGTGCCAGTGTGCGATGATAAAGCTCTTCGCCACAGCCGATGATCTGTGAAGCAATACGAAAGTTCAGACCACTGATATTGCGTAGGGTTTCAATCTGCTGGTGATGCTGCATTACGGCAGTTGCACTGATGCCCACGCGGTTACCGCCGGCGATGGTGATGAATCCACGTCGTATCTCTTGCTGATAGCTGTGTACGGAATGCTCACAGATGCTTTTGAACACGGTTTCCATTATGGAGGTGTTGACTGTAATTGGAGGAGCCGTTAGAAGCAGTTCTTCGTTATTTTGAATTGTCAGAGTAACAGGTCGTCCCATGCGCAAGCGAACCTCCTGTATGGCATCCTGTTTCTGTTGTGACAACTGCTGAATGCCGCCGCGTACTCCCTGTGGGAGGTAGGGCAGTGCCTGTGCAAGACAGCTTGTTTGTTTCATGTGCAAACCACCTTTCATACGATTGCATTTTATGCACTGCAAGGACAAGATATGACGGTTAGCACAAAAAAGTGGTCAAGCCGTTCGTGCAGAACAGCTTGACCACTTGATGGTACTTATGGAATTGTCAATCACAGACCGACATTGCCGGTGCTGTCCGCATTGAAGAACTGATTGCTGCTTTCGGTGTAGTAATCGTTCTCCTCCAAAGAGGTGAAATCTTCGTCCTCGGGGTCGGGCAGTCTTGCGCCGCAAACGCCACAGAAGATATTCTTCTCTGTATTTTGTGCATCGCACTTGGGGCACATTTTGCAGCCACGCAGTGTATTCAGCTCGAACTTCATTTTTTTGATACGGCGACGGCGAGAATCAATGTCATCACACAACGCACGAAAAACGGCTGGATCCTCATCCGGATTCTTATAATACTTTTTGCCGAGATCCGCAAAAATCTCCACAATGCGCTCTTCTTCGTACAAGATCTTGCGCTTGAGGTTGTTGACCTCAGAGATATTGGCGACCTTTTCGGTTGCGCCCTTTCCGAGATCGGAAACACGATCAAACAGTCCCATGAAACACACTCCTAAATTGTTGATAAAGACTCCACGCATTGTCTTGCGATACACGATAACAAACATCGTATGACTGTGTGGTCTCTGTATAAGAGAAATCCGCGGTACACAAACCTCTCAGAAGTCGCAGCGCATCATCCGGGACAATACGGCACGGAAAACTCCCTATATCACTATTATACACATTTCTGGAAAAAAGTCAAGAGGTTTGCCGCAAATTTTGGGAAAATCATAGAAAAAAGTTGTGATCTTGCAGCATTATGCACAAAGGGCTACTATAGTTATGCGTAGATCTCACTATCTGGTACAACCTTTACGCCAGCATTTTCCAGTGCTGCGATGCAACCGTCATTGTCATCGGTACGGAAGATCACATTGGCGCAATTCTGATTGCGGTTTACAAACGCGTACATATACTCGATGTTCAGACCTGCGTTGACGATGGCATTCATTGCCTTCGCAAGTCCACCGGGGGTATCATCGACCTCAGCACCAACAACAGGGGTCATGTTGACGATATACCCTGCCTCCTGAATGACCTTGCAGGCCTTGTCGGGCTGATCGACGATGAGACGCAGAATACCGAAATCAGAGGTATCTGCCAGATTGAGCGAGCGCATATCAATACCGTTTTCGCACAGAGCATTGGTCACGGCAGTCAAGCTGCCCTGCTTGTTTTCCACAAAAACAGAGATCTGCTGAATGGTGTTCATAATCATATCCTCCTTCAAATAAATGGTAAGAGCATCAGTGCAGCTTGCGTTTGTCGATGACACGTACAGCCTTTCCTTCGCTTCTTGCGATGGATTTTGGCGATACGAGGTGGATTTTAGGATGGATGCCAAGCATGGTTTTCATAGCAGAAGCCAATTCTTTCTCCTTAGATTGCAGATCCTTGACGGTGTCAGAGAACTGTTCAGGGTTTAGCTCCACGGAGATATCCAGTGTATCAGAGTTATTCACGCGATCGACCTCGATGAGGTAATTGGGGGAGTAACCCTGTTCTATGAGAACGGTTTCAATCTGAGAGGGGAAGACATTGACACCACGGATGATCATCATGTCATCGCTTCTGCCCATGGGCTTACACATTTTGACCAGCGTTCTGCCACAAGCACATTTTTCTCTGGTCAGCACGCAGATATCACGGGTGCGGTAACGCAGCAACGGAAATGCTTCCTTTGTAATGCTGGTGAAGACCAGCTCACCCTTGGAGCCCTCCGGCAGCACATCACCGGTTTCGGGGTCAATGATCTCAGCGATAAAGTGATCCTCATTGATGTGCATACCGGTCTGTTCTTCGCATTCGAAGGCAACACCCGGCCCACTGGTTTCGGTGAGACCATAAATATCGTATGCTTTGATGCCAAGGAGCTTTTCGATTTCGTGGCGCATCTCTTCGGTCCAGGGCTCAGCACCGAAAATGCCGGCTTTCAGATCGATATCATCGGGGGTATAGCCCATATCGCGCAAAGTTTCACCGATATACGCAGCGTAGGAAGGGGTGCAGCAGAGGATGGTCGAGTGCAGATCGCGCATAAACTGGATCTGACGCTCAGTATTGCCGGAGGACATAGGCAAGGTCAGGCATCCGACCTTGTGAGAGCCACCGTTGAGACCGGGACCACCTGTAAATAGTCCGTAGCCGTAGCAGACCTGGCAGACATCCTCATTAGAACCGCCAGCCGCCACGATGGCTCTTGCACAGCAGTTTTCCCATAGGTCAATATCGTGTTGGGTGTAGAATGCCACCACACGCTTGCCGGTAGTGCCACTGGTAGATTGAATTCGCACACAGTCAGAGAGAGGCTTTGCAAGCAGACCGTAAGGATATGCTTCACGGAGGTCAGCTTTGGTCAGGAAGGGTAGCTTATGCAAATCATCAATGCTTTTGATATCATCGGGCTTCACACCCTTTTTGTCCATTAAATCGCGATAATACGCTACATTTTCGTATACATGTTTCACCTGTGCCACAAGGCGTTCGCTTTGCAGTTTGATCATATCCTCGTGGGACATACATTCGATTTCTTTGTTCCAATAGTTTGCCATGGGAATCATTCCTTTCATATTATAGGATGTATCATGATTTCGTCACAACGAAAGATAAGGTGCAAGAAATCACACACCACGACCCAGTGCGAACGCTTTTTTGTTCATTTCCAAGAATTTTGCAGGTACGCACTGTTCCAGTGCTTTTTGCCAAACGCACTCATCCACATCCATTTTCTTGGATACAACACCCATCAGTACAACATTGGATGCCTTTGCACTGCCTGCTTCCTCAGCAAGAGAAAGGGCATCGACCGCAGTTACATCCAGATGCATTCCTTTGAGTTTTTCCACGATCTCCTGCGGGTAGCTTGCCACACCGGTAATTACGGGCATGGGATCAAGGGTTTGTGTAGAAGTAACGATGCTACCACCCTCCTTCAGGCAGCAAGCCCAGCGTGCGGCCTCCAACAGTTCAAAGGAGATAATAATATCTGCTTCACCCTTTTCCACAGTGGGGGAGTAAACGGCATCGCCGTATTTGACATAGGTTACAACAGAGCCACCACGCTGTGACATACCGTGTACCTCGCTGAGCTTCACCTCATAGCCCTGCTGTAACAGTACATTACCGAGAATACGGCTTGCTAGCAGACTGCCCTGTCCGCCAACGCCAACGATCATTATGGACTTTGTTTGCATATCACACCAACCCTTTCTTATTCCGTAATCGCACCGAACTTGCACAGTTCTTTGCAAATACCGCAGCCGACGCACTGTGTATGGTCGATGCATGCCTTTCCGTTTTTCATGGAGATGGCAGGACACCCTAGCTTCAAGCACATTTTACAACTCTTACACTTGTCTCCGTTTACGATCAGCGGTGCTTTGTGCTTGACATTCTTCAGCAATGCACAGGGACGGCGACTGATAATGACAGACGGCTCATTGGCAGCGAGCTCTTCGGTGATCGCCTGCTCCATTTCTGCCAAATTGTAGGGATCTGCCACACGCACGCGATTGATACCTACGGCACGGCAGAGATCTTCCAAGCAGACTTTTGCTGCTGGGTCGCCCTTCAGGTTCATACCTGTGGTAGGATTTTGCTGATGCCCTGTCATGCCGGTGATAGAGTTATCAAGAATGATAACGGTGGTGTTGGATGCATTGTAGCTGATATTGACCAAACCGGTGATACCGCTGTGCATAAAGGTCGAATCACCAATGACAGCCACTGATTTCTGCTCAGTGCTTTGACCAAGCACCTTGTTAAAGCCGTGCAGTGCCGACACAGACGCGCCCATGCAGATTGTCCAGTCCATGGCGTTTAAGGGGGCGGCAGCACCAAGCGTGTAGCAGCCGATATCGCCTGAAACGGTGACCTTATGCTTTCCGAGCAAATAGAATACACCTCTGTGTGGGCAGCCAGCGCACATCACGGGAGGACGCACAGGAAGCTGCTCAGGGTAGGGGGTGATGGGATTGGTTTTGCCCAACAGCTTTTCTGCAATGATGGACTGATTCAGCTCACCGATACAGCCAAAGATTTCTTTGCCCTTGCATACAATGCCAATTGCCTTGCAGTGTGCTTCCAGAATGCCGTCCAGTTCCTCAATAACATACAAAGTGTCGCATTTTGCTGCAAAATCAAGAAACAGTTGCTTGGGCAGGGGATTGGTCATACCGATCTTCAGATAATTTACATGATTGCCCAGAGCCTCTTTTGCATATTGATATGCCGCGCCGCAGGTGATCACACCGATTTTTGCGCCGTTATCCTCCACCTTGTTGATGTCGGCAGTTTCAGCATATGCGATGAGTTTTTCAGTACGTTCTTCCACCACCACATGGCGACCTTTTGCGTTGGAGGGCATCATTACATACTTTGCAGGATTTTTGACATATGCGCGCAGGGGAAATTCGGTGCGCTCACACAGTTCAACTGCACTCTGCGAGTGCGCCACACGGGTGGAGGTGCGTACGATCACAGGGGTGTCAAACTCTTCGGAGAGGGAGAATGCCAGCATGGCAAACTCTTTACATTCGCGGGAATCAGCAGGCTCCAACATGGGCACTTTGGATGCGATGGCATGGTGGCGGCTATCTTGTTCGTTCTGGGAAGAATGCATACCGGGATCATCGGCAACTGCAATGACCAAACCACCATTGACACCGGTGTAAGCGGCGGTGTAGAGGGGGTCAGCAGCAACATTCAGACCGACATGCTTCATGGCAGCAAAGCTTCTTGCACCTGCCAAAGATGCGCCCAGTGCAGATTCCAGAGCAACCTTTTCGTTGGGTGCCCACTCTGCGTAGACTTCATCATACTTTGCGACTTCCTCGGTAATTTCCGTGGAAGGCGTGCCGGGATAGCTGGAAGCGAATCGGCAGCCTGCTTCGAACAGACCTCTTGCGAACGCTTCGTTACCGAGCATCAGTTTTTTCATAACTAGGATTCATTCCTTTCGCTTTTTTGTTCAGATAAATATGTGATGACTGCATCCTCTGTATTGGAACCGATGATGTCATCTGCAGCTTTTTGCAAATCTTCCGTTGCGTTTGCTACGGCGATCTTCGTATCAGCAGCGGCAAACAGTGGCAGATCATTGTGATTGTCGCCAAAAGCAGTTACAGAAGAAAAGTCGTACATCTCACATAGTTTTTTCACACCGTGATATTTCGTTGCGGTATCGGCGGCAAGCTCCAGATACCAACAATCCGTTTCATATACATCCTTATAAAAAGATACTGCGATGCCTTGCATTTGTTGTAATGATGCAACCGCCGGGCGTACCAGCTGTTCTCTACCGTGCATGGAGAAGAATACCACATCGTGCGATGCCAGTTCAGCAAGATGTGCTACCTGCCAAAATGGTTTTGCGTATCGATCTTTGCGTTCCTGATAAAATGCTTGCATATCAGGCGTAGAAAGCTCTGTGTAGCAGCAGCGAATTTCGTTGTCCTCCATACAGTAGGCAAAACCGTTGAGATGATATGTTTCCAGCAGATCAAACATTGCTTTGGCTGATGTAGCGGGGATGATTGCAGCATGGCAGTATCGTTTTGTGACGGGGTCATATAGTACCGCACCGTTTTGCAAAATCAGTGGATACTGCAAAGGCAGTCCTGCAAGGATCGGTTCTACGGAGTAAGCGGTTCTTGCTGTAGCAATGGTAAATGCAAGCCCCTGTTGCAGCATTGTCGCGAGTTGTTCTTTGGCATAGGGTGAAAGCGTGGCATCTCTTTGCAGTAATGTGCCGTCTAAGTCGGATATATATAGGGTTTTGTCAGTCACGGGAAGACTCCACAGGGGTGTAGCGCACACGTAATTGTGGAATCTCGTTGATGATGGCGTAAGCATTATGCAGACCATCAGGCAGGGAGAGATCGTTGCGACCGTTTGCGGGGGGCGCAAATAAGCGCAGAGTCAGATCACACGCACCGTTTAGAGGCTTTTCAAAGAAGGCGGGCATCAGATCCACGAATTTGACATTCGGTGCTTTGTGGAACCATGTGCCGTTGATTTCTATCATATAGTTGCCTTCATCGTTGAAGTTCAACTCGCAAAAATGAGGATTGCCCTCAAAATGTATCGTCATTGCCAGCCCCTCAGCATCCTCTGCACAGCTCCAGCGCAATGTGGCAGGGAGTGTTGCATTGCCACAATCGGTCATGGTGGGGAGGAACAAATCATCGTGCAGCCATTTTTTATAGGTATGCAAGATGGGCTGTTCGATGCCCACAGCAGGGTTTGCAGGGTCTTCGATTTCCAGTCCGAGTCTGCCACGGTCGCGGAATTGGTAGAAGTTGATAGCAGACAGCCACGGCTCTTGTTCAGCCTTTACCAGACGGAAGAACCCATCTACCATATCGCATTGTGCGTATGGCCCCGTGACGTCACCATCGGCATTGAACTCGCTCATGACCATGGGCTTTGCAACGCCACCGTTCAGCTCTGTAAAGCGCAAATAGGAACGATGGGTCATTTCATAGGTTTCGGCATAGCTACCGCGGCTGTGAGAGTGACCGCCTGTTTCTGCGACATCGTAGGGCCAGCCCCAGTGCAGTGCCATATATTTATCCACTGACCAGATATCGGCAGCAGGGATGGTCTGTGCAAATTCTTTTTCTTTCACGATTTCTGTGCTGTTGAGATCTTCAATGCCGCCAATGCAGATGATGGTTTGTACATTGGGTGCGTATTCGTGCATGATATTGCTTGCACGGACGAAGAAATCTGCAACCTCTTGATAGGTGCAGCGTTTGTTGAACGAGAACCAGTTACCTGTTGCCTCGTGGTTGATACGCAACAGTACTCTGCCGTAGGGGCGCAGATCTTCAGCAATGGCAATGAGGTGGTCGTCTGTGACATGGGGGTCAATGGTCAATGTCAGCGTTACATCTTGACCGTGAGAACGGATATCCTGCATTTGACGGAATACCTCGCCGTCACGAGAGCCGTTTAAGCCTCCTGTGTAGGGGAAATAGTCATCATAGGGAAAATCCCAGGCGAAACTGACATCGGGGTTTGCGTGTACAACGCTTGCACGGCCCGGCCAGCCGGCATCCAGAGGATAATAGCAATACATCAGATTCACACTGCGATGGGGTCTGCCCAGTTTGCGCAGGATATAATCCTGAGAAATGTATTCACCGCGTTCGCTGCCATCGGTAAGATCGGCAGCACATACGGCATTTCCCATGTGAATGCGGTGCAGCTGCATATTCATAAAATGGTACCTCCAAAATCAAATAATCAATGAACGGATCATACAGCGAAGTAGTGGTCAAGCAATTCGCGCTTGCGTTTCCACAGTAGTTCAGAAAGATCTACATAGTAGGCGTGGGGATTTTCGAAACGCTTGACCTCATCCCACACCGTTGCAAGCTGCTCTGCACAGTACTTGCGGATTTCATCTGGTGTGGATTGTTTGTAAACGCATTCGCCCTTGACAAATACAGGTACTTGCAAAGGCTTGGCAATAAAATCGGTGAGGGTTTTTCGCTTATAGGTAAACTCGGGGTCAAAGATCACATAGGGTTGGGTATCATCAATGATCTCATCCGCCATGGTAATGACATCGGCGATTGCCATTCCTGTGCTGCGATCAAATAAACGCCAAGGCTTTTTGAAACCGGGGTTTGTGATCTTTGTGACATTTTCCGAAAGCTTGATTTTCGGGATCATGACTTCGGGTGCATTGGGATCAGCGGCGGCAACCAGTTTGTATACGCCACCAAAGACGGGCTCGGTACGTGATGTGACTAATCGCTCACCAACGGCAAAACGATCAATTTTCGCACCCTGTACCAGCAAATCACGGATTAAATATTCATCCAGGGAGTTGCTTGCAATGATCTCGATTTCCGGCAGTCCTGCTGCATCCAGCATCACTCTCGCTTTTTTGGAGAGGTATGCAATATCGCCGCTGTCGATGCGAATGGCACCACCGTGGTATCCTTTCGCTTTCAGCTCGTTGAATACGGCAATGGCGTTGGGTACGCCGGATTTTAGCGTATTGTAAGTATCCACCAACAGTGTGGGCGATTTTGGATACAGCGCAGCATATGCACGGAATGCGTCCAGCTCTTGGTCAAACAGCTGAATCCAGCTATGCGCCATTGTACCCACAGCAGGAACACCATAGTCGCGGTCAGCCAGTACGCAGGCGGTGCCACTGCACCCTGCAATATAGGCAGCCCGTGCAGCAAAAACAGCGCCATCAGCACCATGTGCGCGGCGGGAACCAAATTCCATGACGGGTCTGCCTTCTGCGGCACGAACGATACGACTTGCTTTCGTAGCAATCAGGCTCTGGTGGTTGATGCACAGAAGGAGCATGGTTTCCACAAACTGTGCTTGTATCACAGGACCTCTGACCGTTAGCAACGGTTCATTCGGAAATATGGGCGTCCCCTCAGGGATTGCCCATACATCGCAGGTGAAGTGAAAGTCAGCGAGATAGTTCAGAAATGCTTCTGAAAACAGTTTCCTGCCACGAAGATACGCGATATCTTCCGCAGTAAAATGCAGGTTTTGTAGGTAGGAAATGGCTTGCTCCAGACCTGCCATAATGGCATAACCACCACGATCCGGCACTTGACGGAAGAATAGATCAAAGCAGGTGACAGTATCGCCCATACCACTGGAGAGATAGCCATTTGCCATCGTTAGCTCGTAAAAGTCCACCAGCATGGTCAGATTGCGCTGAGCAAAGAAATCAGGTTTACAAGTATTATGCTCCATAGGATACCTCTTTGGTAATATCAATGCCTGCCTGCGCCATCAGTTGCAGGGCAAGCAAACGAAAGGTTTCAGCATCATGTCCCTCGGCGTCAAAGGTGTCTGTAAGGGCAGCAGGGAGAAGGATACGGTATGGGTGATGATTCTGGTCACCGTATGCTTTCAGTGTCAGTGCAAATTGCATGACACAAATATCGGTGCAACAGCCGGAAAGCAAAACCGTGTGACGATGGCTGTTTGCTTGCAGATATGCTTGAAACGCCTCGGTGAGCATACCGTTTGTAGAATTTTTCGGTATGGTAATATATCCGCCGATGGCTGCAAGCTTCGGCACAATTTCGCATTCATCCGTGCCGATGATACAGTGTGGTGGATAGCGTAAGAACTCAGTGGCATTTTCAGGATGAGAATCCGCAAATGCGACGGCAGGGATTTTGACTTTTTTGCAAGCGGAAAGCAGCTCTGCAATACCGGGGACGCAGGCAGCTACTCTAGGGGATGCCAAAGCACCATACTCTGCAAAGCCTTTTATCATATCGCAGATGACCAGTATTGTGTCATTGGCATCCAGCTCTGCAAAGGACAGAACCGGAAGCTCCTGCATTTGCGCGGCAAGGGAAGTCGTCAGCATTGCGTATCACTCCTTTCATAATAAAAAAGCTGCACAGGGGCTGTCGGCAGAGAGCAGCCCCGTACAGCATTGGTGATCAATCAATGGTAACAATTTCGCCCATCAGGTCGCGACCGCCAAAGACAGTGTTGGACTCATCGGTATCGATGTGCATTGCCAGAGAGAATTTATCAGATACACGTACAACGGTATCGCCAAGAATTGCACTGCGGTCAGGGGTCTGAACCTTTACCCAGACGATCTGCTTATCGGTAACACCCAGAGCTGCTGCATCCGCAGGTGTCATGTGAATGTGGCGCTTTGCAACGATCACGCCCTCAGAAATCTCAACTTCACCGCAGGGGCCAACCAATTTGCAACCGGGTGTACCTGCAATGTCGCCGGATTCACGAATGGGAGCGGCAATACCGATGGAACGAGCGTCGGTAGCGGAAAGCTCCACCTGATCGGCAGGACGGACAGGACCGAGAATGGATACGCCATTGAGGGTATTTTTGGGCCCTACAACGGCAATGCGTTCCTCGCAAGCAAACTGACCGGGCTGAGAGAGATCTTTTTTGGGAGTGAGGGTTGCACCCTTACCGAACAGAATCTCCAGTGTTTCGGCGGTCACATGCACATGACGAGCGGATGTTTCAACGATGAATTTCATTTGGACTTCCTCCTGATGGATATAAAAGTAATTTGAAGGCAAAAACGAATATGCCCACATATGCTTATTCTACTACATTTTGCGTGTTTCGTCAAGTAGTTTTTGCACTTTCTTATCAAAAAAGTGTAGTGCTACAATAGAAGTGAGACCTTAGGGTATAGAAAAAGTGATTGAGATC
>CAYMOJ010000010.1:0-55026 GCA_964392175.1 uncultured Ruminococcus sp. | reverse complement strand
TATAAAAAATTGATTTTCCATAGTGCTACCTCTTAATCACGCAAAAATCCGGTCAGCGGATCGGATGCGGATGCTCCACGAGTCAAAACTCTGCCAAGTCCTGCAAGATAGGCTTTCCGTCCGGCTTCAATGGCGTTTTTGAAAGCAGATGCCATCAGGGGAAGATCACCGGCTGTTGCAAGGGCGGTGTTTGCCATTATTGCGGCTGCACCCATTTCCATTGCCTCACAAGCCTGTGACGGTCTACCGATTCCGGCATCGACGATAATGGGCAGATCAATCTCATCGATCAGAATTTGGATAAATTCTTTTGTGGCAAGCCCCTTATTAGAGCCGATAGGAGATGCCAAGGGCATAACACTTGCCGCACCGGCGTTGACCAGATCACGGGCGGTGTTCAAATCAGGGTACATATAGGGCATGACCACAAAGCCCTCATTGGCAAGGATTTCCGTTGCCTTGATGGTTTCCTGATTGTCCGGCAGTAGATATTTGGAGTCACGCATGATCTCGATTTTGACGAAATTGCCGCAACCCAGCTCCCGTGCCAACCTTGCAATGCGGACAGCTTCATCGGCATTTCTCGCACCGCTTGTGTTGGGCAGCAGTGTAACGCCCTTGGGGATGTAATCCAGAATACTTTCCTGTTCCTTGGTATTGGCACGACGCACTGCAAGGGTAATGATCTCCGCACCGGCATCCTTGACTGCCGCTTCAATGAGCTGCATGGAGTATTTTCCTGAGCCGAGAATAAAACGGGAAGTAAACTCATGCCCACCGATCACTAATTTGTCATTGTTCATTTTCGTGTCCTTCTTTCAATAAAATTTGTAAAACTTTGTGTGCCTGATGTGCGGCACAAATCATCACTCTGGATGAAATTAGTCCTATACCATCTGCCACATCGCTGACAGAATCGCCGCAGAGATAAAAATATTCCGTGATTTTTCTTGTTTGGATCGCATTTGCATCCCCAAATCCAGCCATGCCCGATGCGGCAACAAGGTACTTGTCCGGCATTTTTTCAAGCACCAGATTTGTGAGCATTGCCTTTGTTTCCGCATTGTCAAAAGCTTCGCAGATGATGTCTGCTTCTTTAAGTAGTGTTTCTGCATTTTGCTCCGTCACTTTGATCGTATGCGTTTCCAATTCCAAGTACGGATTTATCTGATGCAGATTTTGGGAAAGAGCCTCCGTCTTTGGCATTCCAATTTGCGACACATTGTACTGCTGACGGTGCAGATTGGTGATGTCCACCTGATCGAAGTCTACCAAAATCAGTTTCCCGATACCGGCACGGGCAAGAGCGATAGCAATATTGGAACCAAGCCCACCCAATCCGCAAATCGCAACCGTAGCAGTTTGAAAACGCTTTTGCACTTCTTCACCATGCCTTGCGGATAACGCCGCCATCCATTCTTCTTTTGTTGGAGTCAGTTTAGCCACCTCCCACAAAACTGACAATTTCCACAGTATCACCGTCTGCGAAAACAGTCGTCTCATATTGGGAATTGAATACGATCTCACCGTTACGCTCCACGGCAATACGCTTTGGGTCATAATGTGTTGTCATCAGATATTCCGATACCGTCTTTCCGGCAATATCTTTCATCTCACCGTTTACCTTGACCAATGTAGCACCTCCAAAATAAAAATCACGGGGAACTCCTGTTTTGGATGTTCCCCGTGTGCAGATTGCAAAAGTCCCTCCGTTGGCATTATCCAAATCAGGTTTCTGGGTCGAAGGTCACACCTTCCTCTCAGCCTGTTTACAAGCTCCCCGTTTATTCAGTTTTACGCAAAAACAGGAGACACCCTCTGGATGCCTCCTGTAAAAAATCTTGTATATCGACTTCCTACGACGGCATTATCCGCATCAGGTTAAAGGGTCGAAGTTTGATTACTTCCTCTCAGCCTGCGTCTACAAGCTCCCCTGTGTTTTGTTGTCTATATTATACGCCTAAAAATCAGAAAATGCAAGAGGTTTGGCGAAAAAGATACAAATAGTTGAAAAAGAGCCTCCGTAGTTTCTTTTCTGCCCTTCGGCTATACTTTCAGGATGCTGATGGTTACACTGGTACATATTTACCTTGCACTGGTTTCGCCCGTTATAATATCTCGAAAAACTGAAAGATTGCGTTATCTCTCATAAATGTTTATGTTCCCACGCACTCATAGCCTCAAAAAATTATTCTCGGATAGCCGTAATGCTCGATCCGCACCTTAGCCTGCCTTCAGTGCGTCCAGCACACAACGCTCACATTCGTCTTTTGTGACTTGATAGACACCGTAGCCGAGAATCGGCATTTTCACACCGTTTGTAAGTGCGGCAATTTTCATATTACACACCCTTTCCCATTTCATAGGCTTCAATCATCGTCTTTTTGTCCAGGATCTCGCCCTTATCATAAACGCCAGTGCCGTAGATCACGCCCTTTTCCTTTGCGCCATCAACACAATCAGCATAGCCGCGGAAGCAGGCAAGCGTCGTTTCCATGGACTCCATTTCGCTGTCAGCAGCGGTCATGATGTAGTAGAACTCCTTACCCTTGACCTCTGTCCAACGACAAACTGTGCGGTCGATGAGAGCCTTGAGCTGTGCGTCAATGGAGTAGAAATATACGGGACTTGCCAGCACCAGCACATCAGCATCAATCATTTTTTGCATGACTTCTGCCATATCATCCTTGATGGCACAGACACCCGTATTACGGCAGGCATAGCAGGCGATGCAGTATCCGATTTTCTTTTCGGCAACGCGAATCTTCTCCACTTCGTTGCCAGCGTCTACTGCACCGCGCATGAACTCATTACAGAGAATGTCGGAGTTGCCGTTTCTGCGAGGACTGCCCGATAAAATCAAAACTTTCTTGCTCATAAAAATAACCTCCTTTACTGTATTGACGAATCCGTCTCGATACAGTATAATATAAGTGCATTATACAGCTTAAACCCGACTTTAAGTCAAGACCTTTTTTCAAAATCGGAGGAATTTTTATGCTATACACAGTGGGAGAAATGGCAAAGCGGCTCGGTGTTGCTCCGTCCACGTTGCGATATTACGATAAAGAGGGACTTCTGCCCTTTGTGGAACGTTCCGAGGGCGGGATCCGTGTATTTAAGGAATCAGATTATGAATGGCTACAGATCATTGAATGTCTGAAAAAGACGAAGATGCAGCTGAAGGATATCCGTGCATTTATTCTGATGGCAATGGAGGGAGACTCCACGATTGAGGGACGGCTGGAATTGATCGTAAAACAGCGTGATGCGGTGGAGCAGCAGATCGCCGATTTACAGGAAACTCTCATTGCACTTGATTTCAAAAAATGGTACTACGAAACAGCAAAGGCTCATGGCACAACGGATGTGCCAAGGAATATGACACTGGAGGAAGTGCCAGAGGAGTTTCGAGAGGTGCGTAGAAAACTTCGAGGAAAATAAAAAAGCATTCCACAGTGCGCGTAGTTCGTACCGACCAGAATATCAATTTTCATGCCAACCGCAACCATGAAGATCACAAGCGTGGACAATGCAGAGTCCCATCCACCGACCAGTACGGTGATCATGCGGATGGTTTCTTTCATTTCCATCATTCCTTTTTTGAACTTGGGTATAAAAAGACCGCCTGCGGAGCCTGACTCTGCATTTTGGAGGTCATGTACTGATTGGCGGCCGTGTTCATGTCGATACGGTCGCCGGTGGAGTTTTCGAAGATTAGGGTGAAGAACATGGAATACCGCCTTTCTGTGGATTGACTTTAACAAGAAAATATGCTATACTTTAATTAGAACAGGGATACCGCTAATGGGAGATGCTATTATGACAAATCAAATTTATTCACCGCAGCAGATTCAAACGATTTTGATTCCGATTTTTCAGGAATATAACATCCGGAAGGCTGTTCTGTTTGGTTCTTATGCAAAGGGGATCGCACAGGACAAAAGTGATATTGATTTGCTTGTTGACAGTGACCTGAAAGGAATGGCTTTTTTCAGGCTTCTTGAGGATGTTGTAACAGCATTAGGGAAAGATGTCGATCTTCTTGATACGTCACAGATTATTCCGAATTCTGAAGTAGAGAACGAAATAGCCAAAACAGGAGTTGTCATTTATGGAAGCTAAAGACAGACAGGTTTTAGAAAAAATCCATGTTCATATTTGTTCCGTTTTGAAATATTGTGGTATAAGTTAACAATTACGATTGACAGAACATTATTTTCGATGAACTTCTGACAGTTCTTTCAAAAGATATCGTAGATGGCTATGAAGATTCAAATGTCGCAAAGTATTACTGCTATGGCGAGCATTAAGGAAAATGAAATGGAAAAACATATATTAAATATTCAAGTGCGTCAGATAGATGACAGAAAAGTGCTGAAAATGCTAAGCCCTGTGTTTATATGGGCAATTTCCATTTTTGTTTTATTAGCGGTAATCTGTAATGCACCGCAGGCTATCGCTATTATTGCAGTTTTGTTGATGATAATAGACTTTGCGATGATTATACCGATATTTATCATTCTCATTAAAAGAGCGGCGGAAAATCGAAAAAATCAGTTTAAGACCATAAACACAGAGTTTGAGGTTAATGGGGATAAAGTCTATTTTAATGGTCGTGAGGTAGTCATTACATTTTTTTACGCTGCAGATGGAATTGGGGTTCTGGCAGTATCCATGCTGTTTGACAAATTCAGCGGGTATGCGTTGATGGATACCGAAATTGAAACTTTTGTGAAATTTGCGGCAGAAAACAGATTGCCGATAAATGTAACAGGGTGTTCCTATCCGAAAAAATAAGTGGTTATCCCTTCACCGCATTCCTCGTAAGTCTATAAATCTCCGGCTGTGACAGTGCTTTAGGCGAGTGATTCGTCTGATTCACCGTCCGGCTCCTGTCCCGTAGAAAAAGACAATGCAGGTTGCTATTTCATCGGAGATACAGAGTGCTTGGGGCTTCCTGAAATCGTTACAGCAAACAAGGAGTTTTGTGATTGCAGTTTTCAATTGGAGATTTGCAAAGGAAGATGCGTATGGTGTAAGCATTGGAAAGACGTTACCGGCATATCCGACAGAAATTACAACGCTTTATCCTGAAGAGAATTTTGCGGTAGAAAATGCTGTAAAAAATCCATGCCAACAGGTGTTGGAAACGTATGTAGTGAGATTTGAGCGATGATTAGCACCTGAAAATTTCAATTTGAGCCATCAATGGCTCGCATTACAATTGAATTACCGCCGCTTTTCATGCGGCACAACGAAGCAGGAAATCTGAAAAGGTCTCCTGCTTTTGCTTTACCCAAATTCAAAAAAGAGATGATGGAGAATGCCTGTTCCCCATTTAATATAAAAATCACATAGCGGAGCAAAGAAAACTCTGCGGTTGCCGGGGCTGTCTATCAAGCCGGAGAAAAGCTGTTTTCCGAGTATGACCAGAAAACCAAGAACTACACTTGCAAAAAAGAAGTGATCTATACAGAAATCATGCGCCCTCAAATGATCCACCCGAATATGCCGACCGAGTTACTCTTTGGAACTCCGTTGAAGAAATCGAAAAGCAATGGAACTCTCAACTTGCAAAGCGGTTTGTAGCTGCCCTGCCCGGAGAAGTCACGATGGAACTGTTGCCTTGATTTGACATTGATCATGAGATGAGGATGTTTCCAAAATGGCAAACAACGGAAATACGTCATTTTTGGATCCGCGCAAAATTAATTTGCCAAAAATCATAAAAATCTCTTGGCAACCTCTTGACAACCTCTTGTTTCTGTGATACAATAATGGCAACGGATGGCAAGCGATGGCATTTGTTGGCAAGCCCTGTAGCCTGCTGTATGCCAAAGAAAAAAATATGCTTGCTGTCGTGTAGAACAAAAAAGGCTTACAAAACCGAAGCTGCGAAAGTGGACAAGCAATCATCTCCGTGCTGATTGGTTGTCCGATTTCGCATTGCTGATGGATTTGTGCCAAAGGAGGCGGTCGGCGTGAGTACACAATTGACGAGCAAACAGACAGTGTCAATGGACAAGCGCGGCCGCATGAGTTTCCCGGCGGTGTTCCGAGGAATACTGGGCGATGCAATTTATCTCACACAGGATATCGATGGAAAGGGCTGCGTTGTCGCTTACTCCAAAGAGGGCTTCGAGGCATTCTGCGAAACAATGTGTGAAGGCATGACTCCGTATGATATCAGTATGATGATGACTGTGATCGGCGATGTGACCCATATCGTGGAACCTGACACCATGGGCAGAATCACGTTGCCGGAGGAATTGCGCACTTTTGCTTCGATGACAAGCGGGACAGCAGTTGTTGTCGGCGCAGGAAAGGGCGTTGAGATCTGGGAAAAAGAACGTTACGATGCATTTATCAACGAAAAGAGTGCGGATATTCGTGCAATGATGCTTGCAAAGCGTAAGCGGATGTATGCATCAACGGAGGAGTGAATATGCCAGCCGAGTACGGTTATCATGCCCCAGTGATGTTGAACGCGGTGATGGAGGATCTGAACATTCGCCCGAACGGTGTTTACTTGGATGGCACTGCGGGTGGAGGCGGACATTCTTATGCAATCGCCACGCGTCTTACAGAGGGCGGTAGACTCTTTTCTATGGATCAGGATCCTGACGCCATCGTAGAAGCTTCTGCGCGGCTTGCAGGGCTGCCTGTGACGATGATTCATGCGAATTTTGTGACACTCGGCGATGTGCTTGCTGCGCACCATACCAAAGCAGATGGAATTCTGTTGGATTTGGGCGTCAGTAGTCACGAGCTGGATGAGGCTTCCAGAGGTTTTTCCTACAATAAGGATGCGCCACTGGATATGCGGATGTCCCAACAGGGGAAAACCGCTGCGGATCTCGTCAACCAGCTTTCGCCACAAGCACTGACGGAAATCCTCTATCAGTACGGCGAGGAGAAATATGCACGGACTATCGTGGCACAGATCGTTGCTGCGAGAACGCAAAAACCCATTGAAACTACCTTGGAGCTTGCTGAATTGATCAAAAAAGGAGTGCCGGCCAAGGCACGGCGTGATAAGAACCCGTGCAAAAAGACGTTCCAAGCAATTCGCATCGCAGTCAATGACGAGCTGAATGTACTGAATATTGCTTTAGACGCTGCCTTTGATGCCCTCAAGCCGGGTGGCCGTCTTGCGGTGCTGACATTTCATAGTCTTGAAGCACGCATCGTGAAGGTGAAATTCAAGGAGTTTTGCAGCGGGTGTGAGTGCCCACCGCAGTTTCCGGTTTGTGTATGCGGCAAAACGCCGCGTGGCAGGTTGGTGCACCATAAGCCGGTTGTGGCAGATGCTACGGAATTGGAACAGAATCCTCGTAGCCGTAGCGCAGAACTGCGAACAATAGAAAAAATAAAAGAATAGCAAAACATCAGGAACAAATAGAAGGGATCGCCTGCTAGACGATTAGATTTTCAAAGAAGATACAAAACGAGTGTGCCGGAAGGCTGAAAAAACAGAGTACAAAAAGTAAGCCGGATGGCGAAATAGAAGTGAAATATCCTGTGCAGGTCGTTAGAAAGGGGGCGCGAATCGTGCCGGATTATATTTCGGCAAGCGGTTCTCACGACCCGTTTCTTTCTGATGAGGAAAGACGGCGGATGACAGAAGAGAATCGTGTGCAGGCTATGCAAAATTCGCCCCATCTTGTGCTCTATGCGCAGAATGATGATGATGTCCGTCGCGCTCGATATGAGCAATCTGCTCGGAATCTGCGCGCTGCATTTATGGGGCAGGACGATGCGAATCAGCAGAGACAGCAGTCGTCTATACCCGATGATGCGGGTTATCCCCGTGGGCCAAAGGGTGGATTTTCCTATTTTTCAGGTGCCAATGCTTACGCTCCGTGGCAGGAGGAGTCTGCCGATGCGGAAGACACGCAAGGCATCGATGTGATGCCCGAGTATGACGCGGAGCCGATGCCCATGCACGATGCAGGTGAAGATGATGTGCATGATGGTGTTCGTTTCTTGGCAGATTCGGAAATCATAAAAGCCACAGCAAGGAGGTTTGGCGAGTTGATACGCAGCGGAATACGCAGAACCCCCGTGGCTGCAATCCGTGTATTTTTTCTTGCAGTATGTGCGCTGGCACTGCTGGGTGGAACGATTTACGGAAAGGTGAAAACCAATGAGGTGTATACCGCGCTGGCGGTTGCGCAAGCTGAATACGATGACCTGAAGGCGTCAAATGTATCGCTGCGCTCAGAGATCGACGGCAAGACGACCGTCAAGAATGTTGAGGAGTACGCTGAAGATGTTCTTGGACTGATGCAGTTAGATGACTCTCAGATCAAATACGTTAAGATCCAGACCGAAGATCAGGTGATTATTGCGGAGCCTGAACAGAGCATCTGGGAAAAGATTCAGGAAAATTTCCGCGCGGTGTGGGCATGGTTGCGTGGTGTTTGACATATACATAAAAAACACCAAACAAACCGTCTGTGTGCCTTTTGAATACCGAATATGACAGAAAGATCACTGTGTGTAGAACAAAGAAAAAGAGAATCGACACCGGCGCAAGACCGTAAAAAGCGGCTGCAAAGGGATTGAAAACGGACGGCGGAGGGCATTGTTGTGTTGGCTCGCCGTTCGTTTCGTTTTCACGGAATAGCTATCGTGCGCAGAGCTTGCAGCAGCGCACATATCCCGAAAGGAGTAACGCGAATGCAGAAACGCAATCAGCAGGAACAACCCAATGCAGGGCGCACCGGCAAACGTAGATTTCGGCTTTTTTCTTCAGGTTCCTCAAAAACTGTTACCAAAACTGCTCCTACGGAACGTAAGAATCATTATGCAACCATTGTGATGTTTGCATTGTTGTTCATGGCACTGGTTCTGATCATCAACATCTTTCGGCTGACCATTCTGCGCCATGATGAGTTCACCGATATGGCAAATTCTCGTCAGTTTGGCACTATAGTGATTCCCGCGGAACGTGGCACGATCTATGATGCAAATGGTACGATTTTGGCACAAAGTGCCACCGTGTACCGCATCTTTGTTGACCCCGGGTTGTTCGCTGATGAAATGGAGCTTGTCGAAAAAAAGAATGCCTCGGAGCTGGAAAAAGCTGCGAAGGCACAGCAAAACGGCGAGACCTACGTGGCAGATGTCGTAGAGACTGATGTGCTGCTGAATCAAATTGTGGATTTTTTGGCGACCAATCTTGCACTGGATGCAGCGGATGTGCGGGATGCTTTCGAGGCAAACAGCAATTATGTGGTGCTGAAAAAACAAGTGGAAAAAAGCAAGGCAGACCGCATTCTGGATTATATTACTGCCATTTCCATAGAGGGAAGTCAGCGTGTGATCTCCCTTTCTTCTATCAGCCGCGAACCGGATACCAAACGCTTCTATCCGCAAAATGAATTGGCTGCTGCCGTGATCGGATTTAACAATGCAGATGGTGACGGTATGTATGGTGTAGAGGCATATTATAACGACTATCTTTCGGGTATTGATGGCAAAACCGTTACGGCGCAGGATGCCAATGGCAACGAGATGCCCTATCGATATTCCAAAACCTATGCGGCGCAAAACGGTGATGATGTGTATCTGACCATAGATATCACCGCGCAGACATACCTAGAAAATGCCCTGCACGAAATGGTGGATACCTATGAGGTCGCTAATCGCAGCTGCGGTATCATTATGAATGCGAAAACAGGTGCCATTCTGGCAATGGCGACCGTGCCCGGCTTTGACCCCAATGAGCCGTTTGTGATTTATGATTCGACGGCACAAGCAACCATTGAAGCGATTTTGGATGAAACGGAGCAGAGCAAAGCGATTGGCAATGAGCGGGAAAAGCAATGGCGCAACAAGTGCATCACCGAAACCTATATTCCCGGTTCGGTGTTTAAGGTGTTCACTGCATCGGCTGCGCTGGAAGAAAATGTGATTACCTATGATAGTCATTTCAACTGTACCGGATCTCACGTTGTGGTGGAAGGCGTACCGCCGATTCACTGTTGGAAACGTGCCGGTCACGGTTCGCAGACTTTTGTGCAGGTGCTGACCAACTCCTGCAACCCTGCTTTTATGACGATCGGCAGAGATTTGGGGAAAGAGCTTTTCTGCCGGTATTTTGAAGCCTTCGGACTCACCGAGCGCACCGGCATTGATCTGTACGGCGAGACATCTTCCGTTTACAAAAAGCAGGAAGATATGGGCCCTGTGGAATTGGCATCCAGCTCAATTGGTCAGACCAACTCTATTTCCCCCATTGAGATGGTTGCGGGTTACGCAGCGGTAGTGAACGGCGGTTATTTGTTAGAGCCATATGTGGTCAGTAAAATCGTAGATACCGACGGCAATGAGGTGTTGACCAACGAGAAAACCGTGCGCCGCCAGGTCATTTCCGCTGAAACCTCCGAGCTGATGCGCAATGCATTGCAGGCAGTGGTAGAAACCAACGGCGGTGGCAATGCTTACATTAAGGGATATAAAATCGGTGGTAAATCGGGTACTGCACAGATCATCAGCGGCGATACCACGGCAGAGGACGCACAGTATGTGGCTTCTTATTGCTGCTTCGCACCTGCGGACGATCCTGAGATCGTGATGCTGGTTATGGCAGATCGCCCCAATGCGGATATCAATTATTACGGTAGTACCGTTGCTGTGCCATATGCCCGTGCCGTACTGGAAAAACTTCTGCCGTATTTGGGCTATTACCCTGAGTATACCGATGAAGAAAAAGAAAACCTTGATGTAACGATTCCGCTGTTGATCGATAATGATATTAACGAAGTCAAGGCGCAGTTGGAGCAGTTGGGGCTGACATATGAGCTGGTAGGCAGTGGCGAGGTTGTCACCATGCAGACCCCCATTACAGGATCAGTGGTATCTAAGGGAAGCACCGTGCTGCTGTATACTGACAACAATGTGACAGAGGAGTATGTTGTTGTTCCGGATGTCACAGGACTTTCTTTCGCGGAGGCAAACGCAAAGTTTGCACAGGCCAATTTGAATTATGTTGCGAAGGGCGCCGCCACAGAGCAAAGTAGTGTGAAGGTTCTGCTGCAAAGCGTGCCTGCGGGTACAATGGTAGAAAAATGGTCGGTCATCAGTTTGGACTTTGGCACCAGTGATCAAAGTGGTTGATGATATCGATATGAAACAGGGAAATCTTTATCTACGAACAGGAGTGATCGCATGAAGTTGTATGCTTTGCTGGAAGGCTTGGCGACTGCACTGCCGGACAGTGAGATCACAGGTGTCAGCGATGATACCCGTCGCATTTGCGAAGGAATGGTGTTCGTCTGCATCAAAGGCAGTCGCTTTGACGGTCACGATGCCGCAGAAGAAATGCTGGCGAGGGGCGCAGTCGCAGTTGTTGTAGAGCGGGATCTGGGCTTGGGCGATCGGCAGATCGTGGTATCCAACAGCCGTAAAGCTTATGGCGATTTGTGTGCAGCATGGTATGGTCATCCTGAGCGAACCATGCGCCTGATCGGCGTGACGGGCACCAATGGAAAAACTACGGTCACTACGCTGATACAGAAGATGCTCCAACAGGCAGGAAGAAAGGTCGGCCTAATGGGCACGGTACAGTATGAGATCGGTGATGAGATCATCCCTTCGGTGAATACGACGCCTTTGACCGATGCCTATTTTTCGATGCTTGCGAAGATGGCTGCTGCCGGTTGCACCGATGTGGTTATGGAAGTTTCTTCCTTTGGTCTGGAGCAGTACCGCATTGGCCCATCCCATTTTGCGGCGGCTGCCTTTCTGAATCTCACACAGGATCATCTGGATGTACACGGCAGCATGGAAAACTACTACCTGGCAAAAAAAATGCTCTTTGATCGCTGCGATTACGCACTGGTCAATATCGACGATGCCTACGGGAGACGTCTGCTTTCAGAAATACATTGTGACAAGCAGGGCTTTGGCATGACGAATAATGCAGCTGCGCAAGGAGCGGCATTCTGCGTGGAGGATGTGCACATCAGTGGCAATGGCACTGCATTTACATTGGCTTCCGGTGATGCAAAGATACACATCGCCACAGGGATGATAGGCAGATTCAATGTATCCAATGCAGCAGCTGCCACGATACTTTGCCGTAGATTGGGTGTTGCTGATGTGGATATTCTTACGATGCTGCATGATTATAAAGGCGTGCGTGGGAGATGTGAGCTGATTCCCACAAATCGTGATTTTGCCGTGATCTGCGACTATGCACATACCCCTGATGCCATTGAGAAGGTACTTTCGGCGATGAGAGAATGCACCAATCAGCGATTGATCGCACTGTTTGGTTGCGGTGGCAATCGCGACCGAACCAAACGTCCATTGATGGCGATAGCGGCGGCGAAGTATGCTGATGTGCTGATCGTTACTTCCGATAATCCCAGAGAGGAGAAGCCTGATGCCATTATTGCGGAAATTTTGACGGGTCTGGTGGACACCGATGTGGAGTATCACACTGTGACAGACCGCGCACAGGCGATCAACTTTGCGGTGCATATGGCAAGGGCAGGAGATGTAATTGTGTTGGCAGGCAAGGGACATGAAGATTATCAGATCATTGCCGGTGGCGTGAAGCTGCATATGGACGAGCGCGAGCTGGTTGCCGATGCACTGGCAACACTTTGAAAAAGTAATCAATGAAGGAGCGTTTTTATGCCGATTTGGGTAACGATGGGGGCGGCGGTCACCGCTATGATTATTGCAGGCTTAGGGGGTATGTGGCTGATTCCCTTTTTACATAAGATTCACTTTGGGCAGACGATTCTGGATATCGGGCCGGCATGGCATAAATCGAAGCAGGGTACGCCCATCATGGGTGGATTTTTGTTCATCGTTGGCAGCGTGCTTGCTACGGTGATCGGTTATACTTCGTGGCGTGTGTTTGGTGGGGCTGATCCTACTGCGGCTGCCACCACAAGCAATGCCATGCGTTTGTTGGCTGTGATGCTGTTTGCGATGCTGTTTGCGGGAATTGGTTTTGCAGATGATTATATTAAAGCCGTGAAAAAGCAAAATCTTGGCTTGAACGCGAAGCAAAAAATGGCTGCACAGCTTGTATTGAGTCTTGCACTGTTGGGCATCCTATATGCGTTAGGTGATCACGATACAACGGTTGATCTGATTTTCTGGCAATTGGATCTCGGCATTCTCTACTATCCGCTTATGGTCGCGTTCATCATTTACATTTCCAACGCGGTTAATCTTACGGATGGCGTAGACGGACTTTGCGGCACAGTGACAGTGGTTACAATGCTTTGCATGACTGTGATCTGCGCGACCCTCAAGCAGCTGGAACTATCTTTGTACGCCATGACGATCGCAGGTGGCTGTCTTGGGTTCCTTATCTGGAATTTGCATCCTGCGAAATGCTTTATGGGCGATACCGGCTCGATGTACCTTGGAGGTGCATTTGCGGCTTTGGGCGTTGCTTGTAGAATGCATCTGCTGTTGGTACTGGTGGGAATGGTGTATGTTTTAGATGCGTTCAGCGTGGTACTGCAAGTGAGCTATTTCAAATTCACAGCAAGACAGCATTACAAGAAAACCGGTGAAAAGGGCGTAGGAAAGCGCATTTTTAAGATGTCACCCATTCATCATCATTTTGAAATGTGCAAATGGAGTGAATATAAGATCGTCGTTGTATTTTCGTTGTTTGGTCTGGTGTGCGGTCTGTTGGCAGTCTGCAAGGTGATGTTCATCGCATAAGCGTATCATCGTATTACATGAAAAGGAGTGTGCGTGCATGGCAGAGGCAATCAAATCCAGCGTAAGGCAAAGACGCTCTGCGTCGCAGAGTAAATCTGTGGGACGTGGTATGCGCCTTGTAACAGGCGATATGGATGGCACGCTGTTTGCAATCGTGATTGCATTGCTTGCGATCGGGCTGACAATGATGTTTTCCGCATCGTATCCTGCTGCGATAGAGGATGGCAAGGAAGGCACATATTACGCCATGCGACAGTTGAAATTCGCAGGTGGCGGCTTGGTGCTGATGGTGGTGATCAGCTTGTTCGGCAATTATCATTTATTTGAAAAGCCCTGGCTGACCATTGGTGCATTTTTTGTTTCGCTTGTTTTATTGGGCATCGTGCTGTTTTGGGGCGAGGATAACGGTACCTTTGCCACTCGTTGGCTGACGATTCCAGGTGTGGGTATTACATTTCAGCCTTCAGAGATCATGAAGATCGCAGTCATTTTGCTGTTCGCTATGATGATTTCCAACAATGCGCATCGGATGCATCGCTTTGTGTATGGTGTGGTGCCATATCTTGGTGTATTGGCTGTGATCGCTTGCCTGATGATGCTGCAGCCACACCTTTCAGGTACGATCATCATTCTGGCACTGGGCATTGTTTTGATGGTCGTTGGTGGCTGTCGGATCTGGCATTTGGCAGCGTTGGGTGGCATCGGGCTTGTGCTTTGCTTGATTGTTCTGGGTGTATCTGATAAATTCGATTATATCAGTGAGCGTTTTCTTGCCATGCAGGATCCGTTCAATCCCGAATATATGCAAAAGGAAACGTGGCAGACCTCGCAATCGCTGATTGCCATTGGTTCCGGCGGATTTTTTGGTCTGGGATTGGGTGCCTCGCGTCAGAAGTACCAGTATCTTCCGGAAGCACAGAATGATTTTGTGTTTGCGATTCTTTGTGAGGAATGCGGTTTTGTGGGTGCAGCAACTGTGATCCTGCTGTTTTGTCTGTTAGTCGTGCGTGGGTTCTATATCGCATCCAAAGCTCCTGATCGTTTGGGCAGATTGATCGCTGTTGGTATCACCGTGCATATTGGGATGCAGGCATTTTTGAATATCGCTGTTGTGAGTAATTTGATTCCCAATACGGGTATCAGCCTACCGTTTTTTTCATATGGTGGTACAGCTTTGATGATGCAGCTTGCCGAAATGGGTTTGCTGCTGAACATCTCTCGTCAATCTTCCTTGGAGTAAGACGATATTCGTAGAAAATCAGTGAGGTAGCTTATGAAAGTGTTATTCGCTTGTGGCGGCACGGGTGGGCATATCAATCCTGCGCTTGCCATCGCCGGAATCATCAGTGCAAAGTATCCTGATACGGAGTTTTTGTTCGCCGGTACGCCCGACGGTATGGAAGCAACGCTGGTTCCCGCGGCCGGATATCCCATTGCGTTTGTAAAGGTTGCAGGCTTCCAGCGAAGCTTTTCACCGGATAGTATCGTGCGGAATCTGAAGGCGGCATCGTATTTGGTCACAGCAGGGCATCATGCCAAAAAGCTGGTCAGGGATTTTGCTCCGGATATTGCCATTGGCACAGGAGGTTATGCGGCAGGCCCTGTGATTCGTGCCGCACAGCAGCTTGGCATACCGACGGCGATTCACGAGCAAAATGCCTATCCCGGTGTGACGAACAAGCTGCTTGCACCCCACGCGAAGGCGATTATGCTGACTTTTGAAGACGCAAGTAAGCACTTCCCGGAGAATATCCCTACTACTCTGACCGGTTTGCCGGTGCGAGGTGCATTGTTAAAACGCAAAAAGGAAGAAGCGAGGCGTAAACTTGGCTTTGGTGATGGGATGACGATTCTCAGCTTTGGTGGCAGTCAGGGCGCAAAATGTTTGAATGATCTTATGCCTGACCTGATCGCATGGCATCGTAGCGAAGGGATGAAGATCAATCATATCCACGCATATGGTAAGCACGGCAAAACGGAATTTCCTACTGCCATGGCTGCAAAGGGTATTCCGTTGACGGATCGTAATCTGCGTGTATCAGAGTACATCCATGATATGGATATCTGCCTTGCAGCGGCGGATCTCGTCATCAGTCGTTCCGGAGCATCAACACTAAGTGAATTGGAAATGGTCGGTAGAGGTTCGATTTTGGTGCCATATCCCAACGCTGCGGAGAATCATCAGTTCCACAATGCGAATGTGCTGGGCAAAGCCGGTGCTGCCATTGTTGTGGAGCAGAAGGAACTGACGATTGATATCATGAAGAAGCATATTCAGTCGTTGTATGAACAACCCGAGAAGCTGGAAGCCATGGGGCAAAGAGCAGGCGCACTTGCCATTCGAGATACGGATGCTCGTATTTTGCGCGTTCTTGAGACGCTCATGCAGAGCAGAAAATAATCACAAAAAAACGCCGATGGCATACCATAAACCATAAAGGCTTTTCAGCCGGTATGGGAAGGTGTGAACGAAATGGCAGAGCAGGTACTGCGTATCATCGGCGGTGAGCCATTGCGCGGTGAGGTGACGGTGCAAGGTGCAAAAAACAGCGCGTTGCCCATGATGGCAGCAACGATCCTTTGTAAAGGGGAGTGCGTATTACATAATGTGCCGCGGTTGACCGATGTGACAGCTGCCAGTCGGATCTTGAACCGATTGGGCTGCCGATGTCATATGGATGGAGATGCCGTTCGTGTTGCAGCCGATGCGATATCACAATATGAAATACCCGATGCCGATATGCGACAAATGCGGTCATCTATTATGTTTTTAGGCCCGATTTTGGGACGCTTGGGTGCTTGCGATCTGACAATGCCCGGTGGCTGCGAACTGGGGCCGCGCCCCATTGACCTTCATCTGGAGACGATGCGACGTATGGGCGTGTCCGTTGAGGAGGAGGGTGGGCGCATTCGATGCAAGGCGAATGCGCTGCATGGTGCGAGGATTCATTTGCCGTTCCCATCTGTGGGGGTGTCTGAAAATGTCATCATGGCAGCGGTACTGGCAAAAGGGGAGACTGTTTTAACAAACGCAGCAAGAGAACCGGAAATTGCAGACCTTGCTGCATTTTTAAACAATTGTGGTGCGAAGATTCACGGTGCAGGTGAAGGTACAGTTGTGGTGCAGGGCGTAGCACAATTGCATTCCACTTCACATACAGTGATGCCTGATCGCATTGCAGCAATGACATGGCTATGCGCTGCTGCGGCATCAGGGGGTAGTATATGCGTGCGCGGTGCGCGCCCCGGTGATATGGAAGCTTGTCTTTCAGCATTGGAAAATGCGGGCTGTCGGCTGGGCATTTGCCCTGATCGCATTTTTATGGATGCTGCACGTCCCATGAAGGCGGTGGCAGATATCCGCACGATGCCGCATCCGGGCTTTCCTACCGATGCGCAAGCGATTCTGATGGCAGTTTTGGCAACGGCACAAGGCATGAGCATCTTTGAAGAAACGATTTTTGAGAGCCGTTATATGCACGTAGGGGAGCTGCTGCGTATGGGTGCAAATATTCGTATTTCAGGGAGAACCGCTCTTGTGCGTGGCGTACCAAAATTGCATGGTGCAACGGTCGCAGCACAGGATCTGCGCGGCGGTGCGGCATTGGCAGTTGCGGCTGTAGGCGCAGAGGGCGAAACAGTGCTACATGGGCTTTCGCATATCGATAGAGGATATGCTGATTTCGCGAAGGTTTTCAACAGTCTGGGCGGCAGGGTTCGAAGGGAGCTGTTTTAGCAGTATATGCGTGGGATTTGCCGGCTATTCCACAGAAACCGTTGAAAATTCTGTGGAAAACGCCTTCTTTTGTGGAAAGACTATTTCAAACCCTGTCGAAACCGCGTAAATTCGTCTGTTGATTGTTGAAAACCTGTTGGAATTGTGGGAAATTTTCTGCCCTTCCCATCAAGTTTTCCACAAACGATTTATAAGAAGCTGCACTCTAGGGTGCGAAAGGGAGAAAATGCAATGCAGGAAATCGTAAAAACCAACGTAAAACGCCAGCAAAGCAGCAAGCGGCATCACCGCAGAACGCGGTATCATGCGCTGTATTTTGTGCTTGTTTTGCTGCTTGTGCTTGGCATCGGTGTGTCGCTTTCCATGACGCTGTTGTTCAACATCACCACCATTGATGTGCGTAACGGTACACGCTATGCAGAATCGGATATCATATCCGTTAGCGGCATCTCCGCAGGGGATAACTTGGTACGGCTGGATACTGCCGTTTCTGCAGAACGCATTCGCGCGTCGCTGCCCTATGCAGAATCGGTCAAAGTCAAGCGCGTGTTTCCCTCCACGGTAGAGATTACGTTAACGGAAGCAGTTCCGGTTGCCAGTGTGGAATATTCACACGGCTATTTGCTGATCAGTGCATCCAATCGGATTCTGGAAACCGTTGCTGAGCCTATGGAGGGCTTGCTGATCATTCGTGGCTTTGATCCGGCAAGCGATAGTCCCGGCTCGTATTTCACTTCATTGGATCCGAGTGAGGATGATATTTTGCGCACGATCACTGCCGCAACAATCGAGTCGGGTGTAGAGAATATTTATGCCATTGATATCGAAGAGCCGTATAATATCATGGTGCATTATGATCATGGCAGCGTTTTTGAAATGGGAAATTATATCGATGCCGTGTACAAGCTGAAGCTTGCGGATGCGACTATGCAGGAGCTTTCCGAGGGCAGACTGTATCGTCTGCGTATGGTCGGTGATAATCAGATCTCCGTGGTCAGTGAAGGCGCTACAGAGACCATTCCCCCTTCTGACGACTCTGATCCCACTACATCGACAGATACCACAACCATGCCTGAATAATTCCATCTGATTTTGGTGAATCTTGAAAAAAAGCAAAAAAACGAATTTGGGTCTTGCAATTGCAAGAAAACTGTGGTAGAATAAGAATATATGTAATCGTGGCGGTTTGTCGCCGTTTGCGAAAAATGGGAGGAACAATCGATGACTGATTTTATCTATGAAGATTCTTTTGACCCGCAAGTAAATATCAAGGTTGTCGGCGTCGGTGGCGGCGGCGGCAATGCACTTGACTGTATGGTACAGGCTGATGTGAAGAACATCGAGTATATCGCGATCAACACGGATGCGAAGGCATTGCTGAATTCCAAGGCACCTACCCGTATCCAGATCGGCGCAAAACTGACCAGAGGTCGTGGCGCAGGAAATAAGCCCGAAATCGGTAGACAGTCTGCTGAGGAGAACCGCGATGAGATCACCAATGCACTCAAGGGCGCAGATATGATCTTTATTACCGCAGGTATGGGCGGCGGCACCGGCACCGGCGCAGCCCCTGTTGTTGCGCAACTTGCGCAGGAACTGGGCATCCTGACCGTTGCTGTTGTTACAAAACCGTTTGCGTTCGAGCGTGAGCAGAAAATGGCACAGGCCGAGCGTGGCATCGAAGCACTGAAGCAGTATGTGGATTCGTTGGTCGTTATCCCCAATGAGCGCTTGCTGGTTGGATTGGACAAGCCCCTTACCATGCGTGAAAGCTTTTCTATGTCCGATGATATCCTGAAAACCGGTGTGAAGTCTATCTCCGACCTCATCGTGGAAGATGGCTACATGAATCTGGATTTTGCCGATGTGTCTACGATCATGAAGAACGCAGGTTACGCGCATATGGCAATTGGTCACGGATCCGGCAAGAACAAGGCGGAGGAAGCAGCTGCCGCCGTTATTACCAGCCCGTTGCTTGAAACCTCTATCGCAGGCGCGAAGCGTTTGCTCATCAATGTTGCAATGAGTGAGGATGTCCTGGCACAGGAAGTCGATGCTGCCAACAGAATGATTACCGAAACTGCCGCACCCGGTGTTGAGGTTATCACCGGTACAACCTTCCGCGATGATATGAACGATGAGATGATCATCACCGTGATTGCTGCCGGCTACGATGAGGAAGATGATGCAAAACCTGAGGAGCACAAGATGGAGGAGCAGGTGATCTCCATTTCCAATCCTCTGGTGGATGGCTTTACGCCTGCACAGCCCAAGAAAGCCAACGGTCGCGGTACGACAATCCCCACATTGGATGACGATGACGATTTGGCGGATATCTTCAAGATCCTGGATAAGAAATAATCCGGAAATGGGGAAGTTGTAAATTTTTTGTGAATACAAAGGCGGATCTCATGGAAAGATTCGCCTTTTTTCGTTATTTTTCAGGCGATTCTAGGCAAAATGCACGAAAAAACATGAAAAAATTGTGAGATATGTACATTGCAATTCAAGGCATTTTGTGGTATGATTAGATAGTTACAGTGAGTATGCCACCGAATATCGTGCTGTTTATGCTTGCGAGGGCGACGATATTTGCGATGGATGCTTGTTTCGCGTGCAGTGTATGTGGTTCGGTATACTGCAAAGGAGAGCAATGGACTGAATATTCGCTTTTGTGGAGAAATGGAGTTGTTACTATGGATCAGCCTACAGTATTGCGTACCACTAAAATCGGCAACGGATTTATCAAAGAAGATGTTCTGGCATATGTTGATGAATTGAACTCGAAAATTTACACGCTTGAAGAAGAATGCAATGACCTAAAGGAAAAGCTGAAAAATGGCGGCGGAGTAAGTGATGATGCCGTCCAGAAATATGAGGCTGAGCTGTCGCGACTCCGCGGTGAATTGGGTACTACGAAAAATCAATTGCGTGCGGCACAGGATGAGCTGAAAAACCGCCCTGTGATCGGCACAGATGGTGAAGCGGGGGTTTCCGCTGCGGAACTGGAAGCGGCACAGCAGCAGCTTGCCGAAGCAAATGAAAAGAATGACAGCTTGACTACACAGGTCGAGGCGATGAAGGCCGATGTAGAACGTCTGACTGAGGAGAACCAGTCTTTGCGTAGCGATTTGAGCGCGGCGGCTGCACAGGCACTTGGCAGTGGCGAAGATGCTGCCAAGATCGCTGCATTGACCGCACAGCTCGCGGATGCTACCGCAGAGATCGAATCACTTAAGGGTGAGTTGGATGCGAAGGATATTATGCTGGAAGAGCAGTCCGGTCTTTCCAATGAGTCCGATTTGGCACAGATCACGGCATTGACCGCGCAGGTTGCCGAAAAAGACACTGCAATCGCTGAAAAAGACCATGCCTTGGCTGATGCACAGAAGAAAATCGCTGAGTTGGAAGCAACAGTTGAAAACCAGAACAAGCAGATTGCTGATCTGAAATCGAACGACGGCATGAGCGCAATGAGCGCACTATTCATGCAGGCACAGGAACTTACCAATAAGGCTACCGCAGACGCAAAGGCTGAGGCGGAGCGCATCACCCATGAGGCACAGGAACAGGCGGACAGCATCCTTTCTGAAGCAAACGCACAGGCAGAGCAAACCATCACATCTGCAAATGCGCAGGCTGAGGAAGTCGTATCTGCTGCAAACGCACAGGCAGATACGACCATCGCTAATGCCAATGCACAGGCGGATGCTACCATTTCTTCTGCTAATGCTGAGGCGGAACGCACACTTTCTGATGCGCAGAATAGAGCTGCACAGTCCATTCGGGAGGCGGAGGAGAGCGTCCGCGCAAAAATTGAGGACGCTGACCGTCGTAGCAAGATGACAACTGATACGGCTGTGACCGTTCGCGCATTGCTTCGTAGTGAGATTGATGCCGTAGCAAAGAGAATCAGCGAGGCAACTCACACCCTGAAGGAATTGCAAGATCAGACCAATACTCGCATGAGTGAAGCAAGAGATGTGATCGCCAAGGCAAAGGATGCAGTATCGGACAGCGATGAATTGCCCTCTTTTGCAAGCTTCGATGAGGTAGCATCGCATAGCTTCAGCAAGGGCACTGAGGAGAAAAAACATACGGTCATCGACGAGTCTGCACAAGCGGTCGCTGACCAGAATGATGGTTGGACATTATGATGTATCATCTGCATACAGCAGAGCTTCCTGCGGTCGTGCGCGCGCAGCAAAAACTGCGTGTGGGCGACCGTGTGTTGCTCTCTGGAACCGTATATACCGCTCGGGATGCAGCACATAAGCGCGTCGTTGCAGCAATGCGCGCGGGCGAAGCACTTCCCTTCGATTTGCAGGATGCGGCAATCTATTTTGCAGGGCCTACGGCTGCCCCCCCCGGCAGACCCATTGGAGCTTGTGGCCCTACGACCTCCGGCAGAATGGATCCGTTTTCTCCGTTGCTGTTGGATGCCGGCTTGATAGCGATGATCGGCAAGGGAGAACGTAATCAGGCGGTTTGTGATGCGATCATCCGCAACCGTGCGGTGTATTTTTGCGCTGTTGGCGGTGCCGGAGCACTCGCTGCGGCCCATATCACAGCCTGTGAAGTGATTGCCTATCCCGAGCTTGGCTGTGAATCGGTCAAGCGTTTGGAACTTTCGGAATTTCCACTTCTGGTGACTATCGATAATCATGGCGGCAATATTTTCAAATCGCGTAAAACGATTTAGAATACAGAATCATGCCGTGAAATTTTGTATGATTGCATAAAAATCACTGCTCTGATTTATGGAATCTGACAAAATTTGATTTGCCGTTGGAAAAAATTTTCAAAAGTGCTTGACAAAATCAAGATTTTCAAGTATGATAATAAGGTCTAGGCGTGCCATGGCGAAGGTTCTGCTTTGCGGTGCTGCGCCAATGATAGTAGGAAACCTTGCAGGAGAATATGTGCTCTTTTGTGATATTTGCGGCGATGGAGGAAAATCTGCATATGCAGTCTTATTGTGATCCCTCACTGTGTGATGCCACGGATGAACAATTGGTCGCAACGTTTTCCGGTAATGCATATGCGTTTGAGGTGCTGATGTTGCGCTATGTCCGGCTGATTCATCATATTGCTGACGGCATGACATCCAATCCGCAGGATGCCGAAGATTATGTAGCAGAGGGGATTTTGGGTCTGCTCAATGCTGTGTATTGCTTCTGCCCCGAAAAAGACGCATCGTTTCGTACTTATGCTCTGATTTGTATTCGTAACCGCATACGCAATGTTCACGAAAAAACGCAGAGGGAAAACCACCGCGTCGTCGAGGTACTGTCTGTTTCTATGGATGGGATGGACGATGCTGTCGGTGATCCGCAGTGCACACCTGAAACCGTTTTTTTGCAGAAGGAGCGTGTGACGGCTCTCTATCGGGAGATGGCGCGTGTCCTTTCCAAGCATGAAATGGAGATATTCAGCTTGTATGTGGATTCGCTTTCTTATGCGGATATTGCAGAGCGATTGCAGATCTCCGTTAAATCCGTCGACAACGCCATTCAGCGTGCCAGACGGAAACTCCGTGGTGTCCGGAATGTGCTGTTGCATGAGGGATCTTCCCCTGCGACAGAAGACAAGCTTATCCAAGGCTCGTCAGAATCAGAACATCTGGCGAATTGACCGCACAGTCCGGAAGGCTGTAACCTAGACCCGGGAGTATTCTTCCAGCGCGATGACCTGCAAACCGCTTTGCTCCAAAGGGCGTTTGCCCGCAGGCGATGACAGCAATAGTGATGGCGTGAAACCGTCCGAGGTCCAATTTCAAAAAAGCGAGGAAAAAACAATGTACGAAGACAGAACCTTAGTATGCAATGAGTGCGGACAGGAGTTCACATTCACCGCCGGTGAGCAGGAGTTCTATGCTGAGAAGGGATTTGTTAACGATCCTAAGAAGTGCAAGGCTTGCCGTGACGCACGCAAGAACGCCGGTAAGGCAGAGCGTGAGATGTTCACTGCTACCTGTGCAAGATGCGGCAAGGAGGCAAAGGTGCCTTTCCGTCCCAAGGAGGACCGCGACGTATTCTGCAGCGATTGCTATGCACAGATGAAGAACGAGCAGTAAGCTTTTGATTCGTGAAAAGAGCGCAGTCGTCACGGCTGCGCTTTTTAACTGCATAATCCCGCATTGGTGGGGAAGGCTATATTCGGAAAGGATGTGAGAAACATGGAAATCACAAAGAATACGATTATCGGAGAGATTCTTGATGCAGATCCCTCGACTGCCCCCTATTTTTTGGAGATGGGTATGCACTGCCTTGGTTGCCCCTCTGCTCGTGGCGAGTCGCTGGGTGATGCCTGCGCCGTTCACGGCGTAAATGCCGATGAGCTTGTGCAGAAGCTGAATGCCCATATGGCGAAGTAAGCAATGAAGAACAGCAAAAGCAAATCAGATAAGATGCATAGCAGTGCCGCTTGGATTCAGGTGGCACTGCTTTTTTCTTGCATAGTCCATTGATATGCCTGATGCGGTTGACAAAGCTTTCGAATTCGTGTATAATGTCAGCAACTGAGATTTTTAGCGAAAAAGCGGTGGTGAGAATGCGAAAACATTTGCTTGCCGCGAGCATCGCTGTTGCGTTTACCCTCAACTGTACTGCCTGCACGGATTGCACCGAAGATAAGCAAATGGAGATTCGCTTTTCGTGGTGGGGTGGCGATTCTCGTCACCGTGTCACCCTTGCAGCCGTTGAGCAGTTTATGGCGGCAAACTCCGATATCCTTGTAGAATGTGAATACGGCGCTTGGTCAGGATGGGAGGACGCAACTGCAACTGCTCTGTATGCGGGCACCGAGGCGGATGTGATGCAGGTCAATTGGAATTGGCTGACCTGCTTTGATGATGATACCGTCCGGTTTATGGATCTGAGTGGTATGAGCGAGTGGCTGGATCTGACACAGTATGATGCCGAATCTCTGGCACTTTGTACTGTTGAAGATGCGTTGCGCTGTGTGCCTGTCAGCTTGACAGGACGTGTGCTGTTCTGGAATCAGACAACATTTGCTGAGGCTGGCTTGGACACTCCAAAATCGTATGCCGAGCTGTTACAGGCGGGGGAAGTTTTCCGCACAAAGCTTGGAGATGATTACTACCCATTGGCATTGGGCTGGTACGATCGGATGCTCTTTTTCGTGTATATGTTGGAATCAAAATATGGCATGGATTGGACAAAGGATGGCAAGCTACAATATACACAGGCGCAAATCGCAGAGGGTATGGCATGTATTCAAGAAATGGAAGCGGCTCATGTTATCCCCCCCTTAAAGGCTGTGATCGGTGGCGGTGCTGATAGCTTTGACAAGGACGAAAACTGGATCACGGGGCGTTATGGCGGCATTTTTGAATGGGATTCTTCGGCGGGCAAGTTTCAGGATTCGCTTGCAGAGGGTCAGACTATGGTGGTAGGGGATTACTTTGCCGATTTGGGCAGCTATCAGGGTGGGTTTTCTAAGATCTCGTTGGGATTTGCTATTTCCGGCGAGACAGAACACCCCGAAGCTTGCGCAAAGCTGATTTCCTATCTGGTTTCGCAGGAGGAGGCGGTGAAAACGCTTGGTACTGAGCGTGGTGTGCCACTGAATCAGAATGCATATCAGATCTGCAAGGAGGCAGGGCTGCTTGGGGATATGGCAGCACTGGCCAATCAGCGGATGGAAGCATGGGTGCAGTTTTCGATCGACCCACGCTTTGAGGAATCCGCCCTCCGCACGGTGTATGAAGATGCGTTCATGGGCTTGAGTTATGGTGAATATTCGGTTTCCCAAGCGGCAGAGCGGCTTTATGCCGGAATCAACACTGCGCTTGTGGGAGAATGATCATGTTAGAGCAGTTTTTTCAATCGTATCTGGCGACATATCAGCCGTTCAAATCGTATTGGAATTATGAAGATGGTTGTGTGCTGCGAGGCTGCCGCGTGTTGTATGCTGTCGCAGGGGCGGCGTGCTATCATGATTTTATCATGCATTATTTGAATGGCAGAGTCGCACCTGACGGAACGATTTCAACTTTTTTGCAGGCGCAGTATTGCCTCGATAGCTTTCAGTGCTCCAAAGCATTGTTTTTTGCCGATGCAAGTGCCTCGGATGAAAAATATGCGAAGGCACTGCGGTATCACCTTGCATATCTGTGGCAGCACCCGCGCACCAAAAGTGGTTTGCTGTGGCATAAAGGTATTTATCCCCAGCAGGTCTGGTTAGACGGTATGTATATGTTGATGCCGTTTTTGGCAGAGTATGCTGTGTGGTCTGCCAAGGACGCAACAAGCTGCACCGAGGAGATCCGCAGGGCGTTTGCTTTTGTGCGCAAAAATATGCGCGATGAGAAAACGGGTTTGTATCGGCATGGCATGGATGAAGCAAGGGTACAGCCATGGGCAGATTCAAACACGGGACTTTCTGCAAGCAGCTGGCTTCGGGGCACAGGTTGGTTGCTTATGGCTTTGGTGGATTGCATTGAACTGCTTGCAGATGTGGATACTGCCTTATGCCATGAGCTGATCACGATGTTTCGGCAGTTGGTGCAGGATCTGCTACCGTACCGCAGCACAAGTGGACTGTTCTATCATGTAATTCATGAACCTGATCTGGAAGGCAACTATACCGAAACATCAGGTAATGCAATGGTCGCTTATGCGTTGTTGAAAGGCGGCATTGCAGATGTGTTGTCTGCTGAGCAGGCAGAGATCGGTGTGCGCATATTGCGATGTATCTGCAAGCAAAAGCTTGTACAGCGGCAAAGTGACCTTGTGCTTTGCGATATTTGTCGTAGTGCGGGTTTGGGCGGTGCAACTCATCGTGATGGCAGCAGTGCCTATTATTGCAGTGAACCTCGTGTACAAAATGATCCGAAGGGTGTGGGTGCATTGATGATGGCACACGCTGCGCAGTTGCAATGGAAGCAGATGCAGCTTTCGGTGCGCAGTGTGGAATAAGACTTTGGGAGGAGAAGATGTCCAGACGCAGGGCTGTTGTCGGTTTCTGCAAACGAAACCGGCATATCCTTTATATTATGCCGTGGTTGATTGGCTTTTTGGTGTTTCAAGCGTTGCCCATGCTATGGTCGCTGGCTTGTAGCTTTAGTGATTTTCATTTGTTCCGTGGCATCCATCAGTGGGGCTTGCAGAATTACATCGATCTGGCTTCTGATACAGAAGCATTGCGCGCCATTGGTATCACGCTGTTGTATACCTGTATTACCGTACCGCTGAAAATCGTGCTGGCTATGGCTGTAGCATATTTGCTACATACTTCCATCAAAGGCATCCGGATTTTTCGTACCTTGTATTATCTTCCCTCGATTCTGGGTGGGTCTGTTGCAGTTGCCATTTTGTGGAAAGCGTTGTTCCGTAATGGTGGTGTGGTGAATCAGCTGCTGCAAACGGTTGGGCTTTCGCCTGTGTCGTGGCTTGCCGAGCCGAATACGGCTCTTTGGGTGGTGATTTTGCTGCGTGTGTGGGAATTCGGTTCGCCAATGGTGCTGATGCTTGCAGCACTGCAACAAATTCCACATACCTTGCTGGATGCTGCAAGGCTGGACGGTGCAAGTGCTGTGCGCATTTTTTTTCGCATTCAATTGCCGATGATTTCGCCTGTGGTGTTTTATGCAGCAATGTTGCAGATCTGTGCTGCGCTGCAAGAATTCAATGCGCCGTTTATCATCACAGATGGCGGCCCTATGGGTTCTACTACATTGATCTCATTGTTGATCTACCGCTATGGGTTCAGTCAATATGAGATGGGCTATGCCGGTGCATTGGCATGGGTGCTGTTTCTGCTGACGGCAATTTGTGTGGGATTATACCTCACATTAGGAAAGCGATTCGTGTTTTTTGAACAGGAGGCACCTTGATGAAACGCAAATATCGTTACGCATTGTTGCGGTATCTGTTGCTGATATCGGGTGCGTTTGTGATGATTTATCCGTTGCTGTTTCTTGTCAGTGCAACCTTTCGCAGCAACAGTGAAATATTTTCCACGGTAGGGTTGCTTCCCACCGCCCCTACATTAGATGGTTGGCGCAATGCCTTTGCCGATTATGGCGGACAAATCAATTTACTGCGTGCTATGGGCAATACCTATGCCTATGCCCTGCCGAAAGTGCTGTTGACGCTGATTTCCACCACACTGACTGCCTATGGTTTTGCGAGATTTCAATTTGCGGGCAAACGCTTGTTACAGATTTTGTTGTACTGTACACTGTTTTTGCCACAAACGGTGCTGTATGTACCACAGTTTGTGCTGTTTGAACGGCTTGGATGGGTGGATTCTCCACTATATTTGCCGTTGGTGTTGCCGGCGGCTTTGGCGGGGGAAACCGCATTGGTAGTCATGATGATACAGTTTTTCCGCAGTATCCCCAAGGCGTACGACGAAGCAGCAAGATTGGACGGTTGCCATTCGTTGCAAGTACTGTGGTATGTTTTGCTGCCCATGCTCAAGCCCGCGCTGATGACCTGTGGCGTGTTGCAGCTGTTATGGTCTGTGAATGATTATATGGGGCCATTGCTGTATGTCAAAACGCCGTCCCGATACCCGGTTTCGGTGTTTGTCAAGCTTTCTATGGATGCTGATAGCGGCTTTGCATGGAATCGTGTAATGGCAGTGTGCTGTGTGGCGATGCTGCCGCAGATCATTGTGTTTTTGATTGCGCAGCGTCACAACGATATGCCCATTTCCGCGGGTGGGATTAAAATATAGGCATTGCATTTGCAATCTCAAAAAAAGAGGGCGCCTTATGAAAGGGCGTCCTCTCTGCGTTTATTCAGTTGTAGTGTCTGTGGTGGGTTCAGCTGTGGTTTCGGTAGAGGGTGTTGCAGGCTTTACAATGGTGGGCGCATTTTCTTTGGAGTAATCATAAAAGCTCAGGTTGATATCTACCGCGCCTTTGATGCCATCTACCGTGCCGGTGCAGGTGAACTGCCACATATCGTAATCGTAGATGTATGTAGGGCCGTCACCGTATTCGGCAAGCCAGAAGGGATAATCCTGTATACGGGGCAGATCCAGCTTTAGCAGGGAAGTGCGCTTGTTTTGGTAGATCATGGGCTGGTATCCAAAGGATTCAATATGCTGACAGAAAGCAAGGGTGCAATCGGTCAGTACATCCACCGCGATGGCGTCCGTGCGTGCGTCGTCATCGTAGATGATCTCCCAGTCATACGCAACCGGAAAATCCAGCTTTAGCCCCTCTAGCTGCTGTGCAGTGAAGATCGCCTCCTCAATGGCTTCTTCTATGGTAATTGCTTGCGAGAAGAAGTACGCACCCACCAGCAGACCTGCTTCCTTGGCAGCCTTGCAATTCTGCTGAAAAGCCGTGTCCTTCTTGATTTGTCCGCCACCGTAGGTGCGGTAACCCACGCGCATCATGACAAAATCAATGCCGTCAGCCTTTACCGCCTCCCAATCGTATACTTCGTTGTATGCAGAAATATCGATACCTGTCATGGCATTGATGCTGCCGTAGCTGTCATAGGATATCATGCGACCATTTTCTTCCTTGAGCTGTTCCAATGGGTGAGTGGAAAGCGCGACATCTTCCAGTACCGGTAGCCAGATCTGCCCATATACTTCGTCCTTCAACAAGATCTTCTGCCCGCTACGCTCGTAAAAACGGTCAACCAGAATGCTCTCGTAGGTCACGGTGGTGGTAGTGGTGGTAGTGGCATCCTGTTCTTTGAATTGCTGCTGCATGGCAGATAAGCTGTTGATGGTTTTACGTTGTGCAAGCAGTGCGATCCCCATGCCACCTGCAAGGGCAGCAAAAAAAACGGCTGGCAGGGCAGCTGCGATGATCTTGATTGCGGTATTGCGGTTCATAATTCTCCTTGATGGGTTGTGGTTGGTGTGTGATAACATCCATTATACCATGGATGCACACTCATTATAGCATAATACCGGTAGAAAAGCAAGTATTTTGTTCTAAGATCGTGTATTCGGTCGTTTTCTGATGCACTTTTTGGAGCGTGGCGCACTTGCTTTTTTCGGTGGATTATGTTATAATGTGTGCTGTATACAATGCCCCTTTGCGCTCTCATGAGGGGGAAGAAAGGATCGTGTTTCATGGCAAAGGCAACCAAAGTGCCGGAGTACGGCAATGACAGCATTACATTGCTGAAAGGTCCGGATAAAGTAAGAAAACGTCCGGGGGTTATTTTCGGCTCTGACGGTCTGGATGGCTGTGCACATTCGGTGTTTGAGGTCATCTCCAATTCCATCGATGAAGCGAGAGCCGGATTTGGCAATCAGATCATTGTGACACGTTATGCAGACGGCTCTGTTGAGGTAGAGGACTTTGGCAGAGGCTGCCCCGTGGATTGGAACAGCACAGAGAAACGCTATAACTGGGAGCTGGTCTACTGTGAGATGTATGCCGGCGGTAAATATGATGCAGATGCTGATACCTATGCCTATTCCTTGGGACTCAACGGGCTGGGTCTTTGCTCCACACAGTTTGCCTCGGAGTATATGGATGTGGAGATCGTGCGCGACAATACGAAGTATACATTGCATTTTGAAAAGGGCGTGAATATCGGTGGCTTGCAAAAGGAGCCTGTTTCACGCCGCCATACCGGTACACGTACCCGTTGGAAGCCGGATCTGGAAGTGTTTACCGATATCATGGTTACGGATGCGTGGTACAGAGATGTGCTGCGCCGTCAGGCGGTGGTGAATCCGAATTTGCTGTTGGTCTATCGCAATGAGGTAGAGAAAGGCAGATTTGAAACGACCGAGTATCGCTATGAAAACGGCATTTCTGATTATGTTGCTGAAATGCTTGGTGATCAGGGGATGACCACGGTGCAGTATTGGCAGGCAGATCGCAAGGGCAGAGATCGGGAGGATAAGCCGGAATATAAAGTCAAGCTGTCGGTGGCGTTTGCGTTTTCCAATACGGTACAAAAGTTGGAGTACTATCACAACTCCAGCTTTTTGGAGCACGGTGGTACGCCTGATGATGCCGTAAAGCGTGCCTTTGTGGCACAAATTGATGCATTTTTGCGCGCCAATAATCGCTATACCAAAAATGAAAATAAGATCACTTTCGCCGATGTGCAAGATTGTCTGGTACTGGTGTCGTCATCGTTCTCTACCGTTGCGTCCTATGAGAACCAAACGAAAAAGGCGATCACGAACCGTTTTATCTATGAGGCGATGGTAGAGTTTTTGAAACACCAGTTAGAGGTATATTTTACTGAAAATCCCGATGATGCTGCAAGAATTGCAGGGCAGGTACTGGTGAATAAGCACAGCCGTGAAAACGCCGAGCGTACTCGTCTGAATCTGAGAAAGAAGCTGTCGGGTAATATTGATCTTGCCAATATGGTGCCAAAGTTCGTCGATTGCCGTTCTAAGGATACAGGTAGACGTGAGCTGTACATCGTGGAGGGCGATTCTGCATTGGGCTCTGTAAAAATGGCGAGAAATGCAGAGTTCCAGGCGGTCATTCCGGTGCGTGGCAAGATTCTGAATTGCTTGAAGGCTGACTACACCCGCATCTTTAAGAGTGAAATCATTACTGATTTGTTGAAGGTGCTGGGCTGCGGCGTGGAGGTCAGTGCCAAAAGCAATAAGGAACTTTCAACCTTCAATATTGATAACCTGCGGTGGCATAAAATTGTAATTTGTACTGATGCCGATGAGGACGGGTTTCATATCCGTACGCTGATCCTCACCATGCTGTATCGTCTGACGCCCACGCTGATTCGTGAGGGGTATGTGTATATTGCGGAATCGCCGCTGTTTGAGATCACGACAAAGAACCGCACCTATTTCGCATATGACGAAAAAGAACGCATTAAAATTCTGAAAATGATTGAGGGCGAGAAATATACGCTGCAACGTTCTAAGGGTTTGGGCGAAAACGAGGCGGAGATGATGGCACTGACCACGATGAATCCCGATACAAGGCGCATTATTAAGGTATCGCCAGAGGATGCCGCTGCCACTGCAGAGATGTTTGAAATGCTACTGGGCGATAATCTACAGGGCAGAAAAGATTATATTGCAGAACACGGCGGCGATTATCTTGACCTTGCCGATATTTCGTAAGCGTATAGAAAGGATAGAACATGGCAAGAAAAAAAAGAGAACTGCCTGCAAAGCCGGCGAATCCCTCCAATGCGTATATTGAGGGCGCGGGTCTTGTGGTAGAGGAACGCATTACCGAAACTCTCCGCAAAAACTTTATGCCCTATGCTATGAGTGCGATTGTTTCCCGTGCGCTGCCCGAGATCGATGGCTTTAAACCATCGCATCGCAAAATTTTGTACACGATGTATAAGATGGGATTGCTCAACGGTTCCAGAACGAAATCTGCCAATGTGGTGGGTCAGACGATGCGGCTGAACCCTCACGGGGACGCTGCTATCTACGAAACGATGGTGCGTCTGGCAAGGGGCAATGAATCATTGTTGCATCCCTATGTGGATAGCAAGGGTAACTTTGGCAAGGTGTACAGCCGCGATATGGCATATGCTGCACCTCGTTACACCGAGGTCAAGCTCGAAGCTATCAGCAATGAATTGTTCCGCGATATTGACAAGGAAACAGTGGATTTTGTACCCAACTACGATAATACTACTGTGGAACCAACGCTGTTGCCTGCCACCTTTCCAACGGTGTTGGTCAACTCCAATGTGGGTATCGCCGTTTCGATGGCAAGCAATGTATGCCCGTTTAATCTGGCAGAGGTTTGCGAAACGACCATTGCTTATATCAAAAACCCAGAGCATGATCTGCTTTCAACCCTCAAAGGCCCTGATTTTCCGACCGGAGCCTATCTCGTGTATGATGAAGCCGAAATGCAGCGCATCTACGAAACAGGCAGAGGCAGCGTGCGTCTGCGTGCGAAATATTCTTATGATAGAGCGGCGAATTGTATTGAAATCACACAGATTCCATATTCTACTACGGTGGAAGCCATTATGGAGAAAACAGTAGATCTGATCAAGGCAGGCAAGATCAGAGAGATTTCTTATCTGCGTGATGAAAGCGATATCAACGGCCTGAAGCTGACACTGGATCTTAAACGCAATACCGATCCCGACAAGCTGATGCAAAAGTTATTCCGCATGACACCCTTGCAGGATGCCGTATCCTGTAATTTCAATATTCTGGTTGCGGGTACACCCCATGTGATGGGAATCCGTGAGATCCTGGAAGAGTGGGTAGCATTTCGTACCGAATGCATCCGCCGCAGAGTGTATTTTGATCTGCACAAGAAGAAGGATAAGATGCATCTGTTGCAGGGGCTTGCAAAAATCCTCTTGGATATTGATAAAGCGATTCGCATTGTTCGTGAAACTGAGGAAGAGGCCGAGGTGGTTTCCAATTTGATGATCGGCTTTGGCATTGATGAGATACAAGCGGAGTATGTGGCTGAGATCAAGCTGCGCCATTTAAACCGCGAGTATATCCTCAACCGTACCAAGGAAATCGAACAACTGGCTGCTGAAATCGCTGAAATGGAGGAAATCCTGCGCGATGTAAAAAAAATTTGCGCCATCATGATCGACGAGTTAAAGGATGTCATGAAAAAATATGGGCAGCCACGCAAAACGTTGTTCTATGATAAAAATGATGAACCGGAGGAGGATCCTGTGGAGGATACCCCCGATTATCCTGTGCATTTGTTTATGACCGCAGGCGGATATTTCAAAAAGATTACCCCCCAGAGTCTGCGCATGAGCGGTGATCATAAGCTAAAAGAAGGCGATGTGCTGACGCAGCAAGCAGAGGCGACCAATCGTACAGAGCTGCTGTTCTTTACGGATCAAGCACAGGTGTATAAATCCCGTGCGGCGCAGTTTGAGGATAGCAAGACCAGCGTGTTGGGCGATTATGTGCCGGTGAAGCTCGGCTTTGATGAGGGCGAGAGCGTGGTATCTATGGTATATACCACCGATTACAGCGGATTTTTGCTGTTCTGTTATGCAAATGGCAAGGTGGCAAAGGTGCCGCTGCGCGCCTACGAAACGAAAACGAATCGCCGGAAGCTTGCCAATGCCTATTCTGATAAATCACCGCTGGTGGCTGTCATTATGCTGCCCGAGGAGTCTTCGGTGCTGTTGCGTACTACAAACGGCAGAGCATTGGTGTTCCGCAGTGAAATGTTGCTACCAAAAGCAACCCGTGATAGCATCGGTGTGCAGGTCATGACGCTGAAAACCAAAGCGATGGTAGAGTATGCAGCCATTGTGAATGATGTGCAGTTGGAGCAGCTGAAAAAATATATCGTGAAGAATATACCGGCTGTAGGCGGTATGGCAAAAGATCTGGAAGTTGCAGGGCAATTGACGTTGTGATTTGAAGATTCATCGTGCGAGGGGGCGCAAATGCAGGTACTGACAATGGGATACCATATCTTACAGGATATGGAAACGATCTGTAATCAGCCAAAGGGCATAGGGGGCAGAATACTGCTGCTGACCCATACACCCATGCAGCTGTGGCTGGAGCATGAGACCGTTACAACACAGCCGGGTGATGCAGTCGTGTTGCCCAAAAATGCTCCGTTGCATTTTCAGGCGGTGCGTGAGATGCTCATGTATGACTGGGTGGAGTTTGATGCTGATACGGATATCGAATTCTTCCGTTCCTTGCAAATTCCTGAAAATGTGCTGCTGCGCTGTGCTGATACGGATTTTCTGTGTACATTGCTACGGCAGCTTTGCGCGGAATTTTATGCAGGCAACCCAAAGCGTGCCGACATGACAGATAGCTTGCTGAAGGCACTGTTTATCCGCATTGCGGAAACGGCAGCTCCTGCCGGCGCGGCAACCATGCAGGGTGGAGATCCGCATTATGCGGCACTGGTGCGTCTGCGCGAGAAGATCTATGCAAATCCGCAGGAAAAATGGACCGTCGAAATGCTCTGCTCTGAGGTGAACATGAGCCGCAGCTATTTTCAGCTGGTGTATCGCGAAACCTTCGGCATGACCTGTATCGCGGATGTGATCAACTGCAAAATGCACCGTGCCCGTGAGCTGTTGACCGCAACGGCATATACCATCTCGCATATTGCGCAGCTGTGTGGCTACGATAACGAAGAGCATTTCATGCGACAGTTCAAGAAGAATCACGGTGTGACACCTACGGTTTACCGTAGAGAGCACCGGGTGTGCACGAATTAGATGCTGAAATCGCATAAAGGTTTGGAAAAAACTCGTTGATTTTCAGAAATTTTGTGCAAATCCTCTTGAATTTATGGGAATTTCATGGTATAATGATACGCAGGTATGTTATGCGGTAAGGAGGATCTATGCGCATTCTGGGCATTGACCCCGGCTATGCAACGGTGGGGTTCGGCATTCTCGATTATCAGGGAATGCGGTTTTCTACGGTGGAATACGGCGCAATCCTGACAGAGGCACATACGGACTTTTCCGACAGGCTGTGCGTCATCTATGAAGATATGACTTATCTGCTGGAGCATTACAAGCCCCAGTGTATTTCTGTGGAAAAGCTGTTTTTTAATACCAATAAAACCACCGGTATCATGGTTGCCGAGGCAAGAGGTGTGATCCTGTTGGTTGCCGGGCAGCATCAGACGCCGGTATACGAATATACACCATTGCAGGTGAAATCAGCAGTGGTGGGCTATGGCAAGGCAGAAAAAGCACAGGTCATGGATATGACAAGACGTATCTTGCGTTTGGATGAGGTGCCAAAACCCGATGACGCAGCCGATGCATTGGCGTTGGCAATCTGTCACGGTCACTGTGCACAGCCTGATTATTGAAAAGGAGTCGCATTTTTGTTATGATAGACAGCTTAAGTGGCATCGTGCAGTACAAAGAGCCATCGCTCGTTGTAGTTGCCTGCGGTGGCGTGGGCTATGGATGCAAAGTCAGCCTGCAAACGGCAGCTACTGTTGGCAGCGTGGGGGAGGAAACTACACTGTTAACGCATTTGACGGTGCGTGAGGATGAAATCTCACTTTATGGCTTTTCTACGCGAAGTGAGAGAACCTGCTTCTTGCAGCTGTTGAGCGTTTCGGGTGTTGGCTCCAAGGTTGCACTCTCGATTCTCTCTGATCTTTCGCCTGATCGTTTTGCTCTGGCGGTTGCGGCAGGGGATTATAAGGTATTTACAAAAGTCAAGGGCGTAGGGTCAAAGCTTGCTCAGCGCATTGTGCTGGAACTGAAAGATAAAGTCTCTAAAACGGCACAGGCGGCGGGCTATGCAGATGCCGTCAGCGTACAACCCGTGGGTGGCAATGTGGAGGAAGCGATGGCGGCATTGATGGTGCTGGGATATGGACAATCCGAGGTCGCCGGCGTACTTTCATCGTTGGATCCGGCATTGTCTGCTTCCGAGTTGATCCGACTTTCACTGATGCAGCTTGGGAAGCAGATGCTCGGATGATGCTGTTACGAATCCGGTAGAATACATCGCGTGAAACGATTTTATGATATTATTTTCAAGGAGGACATACTCATGAATCTCGACGAATTGCTGAAGGAAGCCATAACCAAACCGGAAAAACGCTCTGTTTTTTTACAGACACTGATCAAAAGTGATGTGTATGTCATCTGCAAGCAACCTGTCAAGCAGGATCAGACCGCAGGTGGTATTTCTATGGAATTGGTTACGACCCAAAATCCGGATGGTGATATTTTTATCCCGTTTTTCACCAGCTATCGCGCTGTGCAGCAGTTCGCCAAGCGCTATGTCAATTGCTATCGCTTGAACTGTCTGCGCCTGTTTGATTTGATCCAGTCCGCTTCTGCTGTGTTGAACCCTAATTCCTACGGCAAGGAGTTTTCTTCGCAAGAGATCAAGAGCATTCTGATGGTTGCGAAGAATCTGAACATTCCTGCCATCTCCATGAAGGAGGAGGAAACCATCGAGTATCGCCGCAGCCAGAAAGATGTGGAACATCTCACCAGACCTATGGTGCGCTACCTGGCAAGGCAGGCAAATGTGGATAGTTGCTATGTGTTGGATATGATCCGTGGTTGTGAGCGTCCTCAGACATTGTTTGTGTTTGATATGATTGGCAATACCCGTAAGTTGTTCTTCCCACTTTCCAAGTATATGCAGAGCTATACGAAATCTGGTGACAGCCTGGTGTTCCTCAGTTTGGAGGAATCTGCCGCGAAGAAGGCGATCGAGGGCATTGAGCCGTTTTACATCCGCAAGAAGCGTTATTTTGAACGCTGATTACCCATTTCTTTTCTTGGAGGCAGCATGATTCAGACAGGCGACAACGCATTTGATTTTTCTGATGAGGAGCGCGTCAGCAGTCCCGAATTTACTTCACAGGATGTGGACTTGGAGCTGTCGCTGCGTCCCAAAACACTGGCAGATTATATCGGGCAGAATAAGGTCAAAGAAAATCTTGCTGTTTATATTGAGGCCGCAAGGCGACGTGGTGAGCCATTGGATCATGTACTGCTGTATGGCCCACCCGGATTGGGCAAGACCACGCTTTCAGGCATTATCGCCTATGAGTTGGGTGTGAATCTGCGCGTGACATCCGGTCCAGCCATCGAAAAACCCGGTGATTTGGCTGCACTGCTGACCAATCTTGGCAGAGGAGATGTGCTGTTTGTAGATGAAATTCACCGCCTTTCCCGTGCAGTGGAGGAGATCCTGTACCCTGCCATGGAGGACAGAGTGTTGGATATCATGATCGGCAAAGGGCCATCAGCGCGCAGTATCCGCGTGGATTTACAGCCGTTTACCCTCGTGGGCGCAACGACACGCGCAGGGCAGCTGACACCGCCTCTGCGTGACCGTTTTGGCATTACGCAGCGGCTGGAGTTATATGAACCGGATCAGCTTTGCGATATTATCCGTCGCAGTGCGATGCTGATGGATATCCCTTGCGAGGCAGATGGTGCGATGGAGCTTGCAAAGCGTTCTCGCGGAACGCCTCGTATCGCAAACCGATTGCTACGCCGTGTGCGCGATTTTGCCGATGTGATGGGCAACGGCGTCATTGATCGTGATACCGCCGCCATGGGTCTGGAACGGCTGGAGATCGACCACCTTGGTCTGGATAAGCTTGATCGTCGTATGCTGGATATGATCATTCGTGGGTATCGCGGTGGTCCTGTAGGATTGGAAACACTGGCTTCTGCGCTGGGTGAGGAAGCTGTGACGCTTGAGGATGTCTGTGAACCGTTTTTGATGCAGCAGGGGATGCTTGCCCGTACGCCAAGAGGCAGATGTGCAACCGCACTTGCTTACATACATCTCGGATATCCGCCACCGGAAAACACTGCGATGCAGCTTTCGCTGCAAGAGGTGACGGAGGACGGTGCCGAGGGATAACGTGAAAGGAGCTATGCATTGATTCTCTTTGCCAAAAAGAACTATCAATACAATCAAACGATACCGCTTCCGACCGTGCCTGTGAATGGACAGGCGTTGGGAGCGGTATCGGGCGTGAAATTCGGTGTTGGTACATTAGGTAAAAGAGGCTGTGGTGTGATTACGGTATTCAATGCGCTGATCCTTTGTGGTGTTCCGGTACCGCTTGCAGAGGTGACACAGTACATGGAGCGTTATCGTCTGCTGGGAGGACTTTTCGGCGTGAACTTCTTTGCACTCAGCCGTGCAATGCGCCACTTTGGTGTGCAAGCGAAACGCGTGAAAGGTCTGCGGGCAGCACAAGATTTTTTACAGCAGGATCAAGTGATGATGATGGCATACTGGACGAAAAAACCATTTCTGTCATCGGCACATATCATATGCTTATGCGGTATGGGAAACGGCATGGCACAGGTGTATAATCGATATAGCCGCCACCCATCAGCCGTTACCGATTCCCTCGAAGAACTGTACCGTCGGCGAGTCATCATCGCATTTGGGATCACCTCCCATAACGCTGCCCGAAAGGAGAATGCCCATGAGTAAGATCATCAAGCCCGATGGTATGCGTGGTATTGCCATTGCAGAGCTCAACTGTGAATTGGTCATGCGTATTGGGCGTGCGTTGGCACAAAGCCTTTCCCGTGGGGGAATGACTACGCCGGTCATTATGATTTGCAAAGATCCGCGTCGTTCTGCCGATGCACTGGAGGCGGCTTTGTGCGCGGGAATTTGTTCAGGCGGCGGCATCGCGAGATGCTTAGGCGTTTTGCCTTCTTCGGGTATGGCATTACTGATCGCTCACGATTCGGTTTCGGCAGGGGTCGCCATTACCGCCGAAAATGCCGAGTATGAATATAACGGCATTCGTCTGTATAACGCCAATGGGCAGCTCATGAATGCTGAGGAATGCGACACAGTGGAGGCGTTGCTGCCCTCAAATATGCCGTTGCCGGTAGCATCTTACCGCGCCTGTGGCGTGATTGAGCATATGGAAGATACCGCCGGGGAGCGGTACCGGGAAGTGTTAAAGGAAAAAAATCCCTTGCCGATGATGCCCTTTCATGTTGCACTGGATTGTGCCAACGGTGCACTGAGTGCTATCGCAAAACCGTTGTTTGCGCATTACGGCATGACGGTGGATCTGCTCAATGATACGCCGGACGGTCTTTCTATCAATCATGATTGTGGTGTGCAATCTATGGAAATGTTGATGGAATATGTCACCGAGCATCAGTGTGATGCAGGCTTTGCTTTCGATGGCGAAGGCGGGCGTTGCCTTGCAGTGGATGCAATGGGCGAATTGCTGGATGGGGACTCCATGCTTGCAATTCTTGCAAGCGATGCTTTGGAGCAGGGGACGCTGAATAATAAGGGCATTGCGGCAACTGTGTTGTCGAATTTGGGGCTGTTGCGTTTTGCGGAGCAAAAAGGGATCTTGGTGCATACGACCCGTGTTGGTGCCAGATTTGTGCCCGAAAAGCTCCACAATGCAAAGCTTTCTTTGGGCGGCGATCGCAGCGGGTATCTCTTTTTTGAGGATATGTGCGGCGCAGATGGTCTTTGTACCGCATTGCGGCTTTGTGGTGTGATGCAACATACCGCAAAGCCCTTGCACGAGCTTGCCGGTTGCTTGGAGCGCGACCCACAGGTTTCGGTTTCAGTTCGCATTTCACCCCTTTGGAAAGAGGTATGGAAGAACGATTATCACATCACTGACTACATTGCTCAATGTGAGCGACAGCTTGGTAATGAGGGCAGAATTTTGGTGAGAGAGCGCAGTCGTGAGGCTACTATACAGATTTTGTTGGAAGGTAGAGATTTTCGTAGAATCAACCATTATGCACTGGATATTGCAGAAAAAATCAAGGAGTATGCAGGTGCGTGAGCATGGCTGCAACGCTTTTGGGAAGGATTGTTGTTTGTGAGAGTAGCAGAGCATTGGCAGGATTACACTCTGTTGGATACATCCTGTGGGGAGCGATTGGAGCGTTGGGGAAATGTGACTTTGATTCGCCCGGATCCACAGGTGATATGGCAAACGCCAAAGGAATCTCCGCTGTGGCAAAAGGCGGATGGGCACTATCATCGTTCCAAAAGTGGCGGTGGCAGCTGGAGTTACGCCAAAATGCCCCCCGAATCGTGGAACATTCGTTATGGTGCATTGACCTTTCAGGTGCGACCTACAGGCTTTAAGCATACAGGCTTGTTTCCGGAGCAGGCTGTCAACTGGGATTGGGTGGCGAATGCGATCCGCAACGCAGGCAGACCGATTCGTGTGCTGAATTTGTTTGCATATACGGGTGCTGCTACCCTTGCCTGTGCGGAAGCCGGTGCAGAAGTTTGCCATGTAGATGCCGCCAAGGGCATGGTGCAGTGGGCAAGAGAAAACGCTGCACTTTCCTTGTTAAGCGATAAGCCCATTCGTTGGATTGTGGATGACTGCGAAAAATTCATTCAGCGTGAGGCGCGCCGGGGCAGACAGTATGACGCGATCATTATGGATCCGCCCAGTTATGGCAGAGGTCCCGGTGGCGAGATCTGGAAGCTGGAAAACAGCATTTATCCGTTGGTAGAAGGCTGTATGCACGTGCTTTCAGGGCAGCCGCTGTTCTTTGTGCTGAACAGCTATACAACGGGGCTTTCGCCTTCTGTGATGGGCTATATGCTCAATGTACTATTGAAAAAGCGCTATGGTGGTGCGATCATTGCCGATGAGATCGGTCTGCCCGTTAAGGAATCGGGTGGTGTGCTGCCATGTGGCTCTACTGCCATCTGGCATTCTGCCGAATTGAAATAACCGATCATTTGAGAGGAGAAGCTATGCAACCTCTTTTGCAACTGGAAAAAGTGCGTTTTCGTTATCCCAACGATGATGACGCCCCCTCTGAGGAGGTACTCAAAGGTGTATCCCTGACCATTCACCGCGGTGAGCTGGTGGCAGTGCTTGGACATAATGGTTCGGGAAAATCGACCATGGCAAAGATGTGCAACGGGATTCTGTTGCCCACTGAAGGCAAAGTGCTGGTGGATGGCATGGACACTGCCGATGAAGAACACTTGCTGGATATTCGTCAGAAAGTTGGCATGGTGTTTCAAAATCCCGATAACCAGATCGTTGCAACGATTGTGGAGGAGGATGTGGCATTTGCCCTTGAAAATATGGGCGTTCCGCAGCCAGAGATGCGTCAGCGCGTGGATGATGCACTGAAAGCCGTGCATATGTATGATTACCGTGAGCACGCGCCCCATCAGCTTTCAGGTGGGCAAAAGCAGCGCGTGGCGATTGCAGGTATCATTGCCATGCGCCCCGATTGCATTGTGCTGGATGAACCGACTGCCATGCTGGATCCCCATGGTAGGGGACAGGTTATGCGCACCATTCGCAAGCTGAATCGTGAGTATGGTATCACTGTGATACTCATTACCCATGAGATGAGCGAAGCAGCGCAGTGCGAACGCGTAGTCGTGGTGGATCATGGTAAGATCCGAATGGATGATACGCCTCGCAATGTATTTGCACGGGTGGCAGAGATGAAAAAGCTGGGGCTGGATGTGCCACAGGTAACTGAACTTGTTGAGTTGCTGCGACAGGCAGGGTATCCGTTGGATAGCCATATTATTACCAAAGAAGAATGCGTTGCAGCACTCTATGACCTGTTGAAAGGAAAGGAGAATATCGGTGCCGATTCTTGAAGCGCAGGGCTTAACATACACATATAGCATCGGTTCACCCTTTGAGAAAACCGCTGTTGACCATATCAATTTGCAGATCGAGCAGGGTGAGTTTGTAGGCGTGATCGGGCATACGGGTTCGGGAAAATCTACCCTGATGCAGATGCTCAACGGTTTGTTGAAGCCCACATCGGGTACTGTGCTGCTGGATGGTAAGGATATTTGGGCGAAAAAAGCAGATCGTCGTCAGGTGCGATTTCAGGTGGGGCTGGTGTTTCAGTATCCCGAATATCAGCTGTTTGAAGAAACCGTCTATCGCGATATCGCCTTTGGGCCAAAGAACATGGGGCTTTCCGAGGAGGAGATCGATCGCCGTGTGCGAGAGACTGCCTATGCAGTGGGCTTGCACGAGGATCTGCTGGAAAAAGCCCCTTATGCGCTTTCCGGGGGGCAGAAACGCCGCGTTGCCATTGCAGGCGTGATGGCAATGGAGCCGAAAGTGCTGATCCTGGATGAGCCAACGGCAGGTCTTGACCCCATTGGCAGAAGCAAAATTCTTGACCAGCTTTCGCTTTACCATAAGCGCACAGGCTGTACCATACTGTTGGTATCTCATAGCATGGAAGATGTAGCAAGGTATGCTTCGAAACTGTTGGTGCTGCAACACGGCACCATTCCTTGCTATGATACCCCTGTGAATGTCTTTTCCAAAGCAGATGAACTGGAGCAAATGGGCCTTGCACTGCCACAGATTACACAGGTGTTTGCAGAGCTTCGGCAAAAGGGCATTGCGTTTCCGGAGGAAGTCTATACCGTCAAATTTGCTGCCACCATGTTGTTGGAGCACTTGAAGAAGGGTGGTGCTTCATCGTGCTGAAGGATATTACGCTGGGACAGTTTTTCCCCATGGATAGCGTGGTGCATCGCATGGATGCGCGCTTTAAGATCATTATCACTTTGCTGTATCTGGTGATGCTGTTTCTGGGACAACGCATTTATTGCATCATCGCTGGGCTGCTGTTTACCGTGATCGCTACACTTTGCTCAAAGATCCCTTTCCGAATGATCCTCAAGAGCTTAAAACCCATTATCCCGATTTTATTGTTTACAGGAGTGTTGAATCTATTGCTGCTCAACGGCGGTGATGTGTTGTGGCAGTGGAGGTTCCTGAAGATCACGACCGAGGGCTTGCAGACCTCTGTATTTATGGTGATTCGTATTTGCTTGCTGATTGCCGGCACGGCATTGCTGACCTATACCACATCACCGATTACACTGACAGACGCCATTGAGTATCTGCTTTCTCCACTAAAACGCTTGAAAATGCCCGTACATGAGCTTGCCATGATGATGACCATCGCACTGCGATTTATTCCCACGCTGATCGAAGAAACCGATAAGATCATGGCGGCACAAAAGGCAAGAGGCGCAGATATGGAAAGCGGCAATCTGCTGCAACGAGCCCACGCGCTGGTGCCGATCCTGATCCCCCTGTTTGTGTCTGCATTCCGCCGTGCCGAGGAGCTGGCACTGGCAATGGAATGTCGTTGCTATCACGGTGGTGAGGGCAGAACCAGATTGCGCATCATGCAAAGCGGCGCAAGGGATTATATCGCCCTTGGATTTACCCTTTTGCTATTTGCAGCAGTGGCTTTGCTCAATACCTTTCTGTAATTCATAAAGGAATACAACCTATGCGAACACTGAAACTGTTTATAGCATACCGTGGCACGAGATATCACGGATTTCAGCGGCAGCCCAATGCTGTTACCATACAGGGAGAACTGGAACGTTGTCTTGCAAAAGTGCTGAATCATCCCTTGACGGTGTATGGTTGTTCTCGCACGGATACCGGCGTACACGCCAATCAATTTTGCCTGCATTTGCATACAGAACGAGCCATTCCCTGCAAAAATCTGGTGCGTGGCGTTAATGGCTATCTGCCTGATGATATCTCAGTGCTTTCTTGCGAGGAGGCACAAGCAGATTTTCACGCACGCTTCCAATGCCTGGGCAAAGAATATCTTTATCGCATCCATAATCACGAAAGCAAGAATCCGTTTCTTACGGATATGGCATATCATTACCGCCGACCATTGCATGAGGAACGCCTACAACAGGCACTGCGTGATGTTGTGGGTACGCATGATTTTCACAGCTTTTGCGCACAGGCAACTGAAAAATCCGATACGGTGCGCACGATCTACAACGCCTCCGTGGTGCGCCATGGAGATATGGTGGAGATCTATATCAGCGGCAATGGTTTTTTGTATAATATGGTGCGCATTTTTGTAGGTACACTGCTGGATATCAACGAGGGAAAAATCGCCCCAGATGCATTGCCAGCCATTTTAGCGGCGAAAGACCGACTTGCCGCAGGCAGAACTGCAATGGCGCACGGACTGTATCTTAATCGCGTGTTTTATGACCCAAAGGATTTTGCCCATACAGAGCAGTGGTAACATCGCGAAAAAACGGTGTTGCCGAAAGAGGGCGTGCCCGTGAAAGGAGCAGTATGAACGAACATCGAACATCATCCGGTGCACAGCCGGCACAGGATGTGTATACACTTCGAAAAAACAAACGAAGACGGCGGATGATTCGCCGTGTGCTGCTGTTTGTGTTGCTGAGTGCCTTTATTATGGTGCTGTATGTCAACCGTGAGCTGTGGATACCAAAACTCGAAAAGATAGGGCAATCGCAGCAGTTTGTGCAGCAAAGCGATGGCGCACTGGTGGGAAATCATTTTCCGCTTTCGATTTATGGCGGTGCTTCATATCAGACGGGTACCATTGATGACCGCTTGTTGATTCTGAGCGATACATACTTGTATCTTTATAAAGCGGATGGTTCTTTGGAAGATGCCCGACAGCACGCTTATGGCAGTGCTATGCTGCAAACCGCAGGGAATTATGCATTGGTGTATGAAAATGGCAGCGCAAGATTCCGATTGGAAACCAAAAGCAAAACCGTTTATGAGAAAACAAGCAGCGATAACATCGTTTTTGGCAGAGTATCGCAGGATGGTATGGTCGCGTTGGTGACTACATCCGATACCTCAGCGTGTACCTTGATTGTGTACAATGCAGATGGGAAGGCGGTGTATCAGCGAAATTGTATCAACCAGCTTGTCGAGGTGATTTTTGATACTGAAAACGGAGGCTGCTATGCCGTAAGTATCCGCACAAAGGATGGCGTGCTGCAATCGGTGGTCAATTCCTATGATTTCCGGAGTGAGCAGCCACGCTGGACAAGCGCACCTCTTGACATGATGTGCGTTTCAGTGTATAATACCAAAGATGGTGGCGTTTTCGTGTTGGGCGATGTCGGGTGCGCTTATCTGGATGTGGGCGGTGCCGTGCGTAGTACATATACATATCCCGATTCACTTGTGTGCGCTGACTTTTGCGATGATACCGCTGCCATTCTGCTGCGCAATGAAGAAAAACGAACCAATACCGTTGCGTTGCTCAAAAAGAATAGTACCGAGCCTGTGATGATCAATTTTGATTCGACGGTAAAGGATGTGGCAGTGGATAGCAATACCGTCACTGTACAAACACGCACCGCCATCGAAGTTTGTGATCATAACGGGCAAAAGATTGCGACAGCAACTACCCCAAATAGTGAACGCTTTGATCGGTTTGAAAGCTTTTTGCCCATGGAATCGTATATTTTTCTGATGGGTTATGATACGATCGACCGCATTGAGGCACCCTGATTTATTTTTTTGAGAGAAAGAACGTACAGCCGCAATTGTGCGCTGTGCGTAAAAGAGGATACCTGAATGACAACACAGTTCTGGTGGGTTTTTGACACGCTTCTGGTACTGGTCGTGGGATATTTCATTTATTCCAATGGCAGACGTGGCGTTTCTAAGGTTCTGGTCATGTGTATCGGATATATTGTTGCAACAGTGGCAGGTTCGTTGATCAGTGCCGCTATCGCACCCGGTTTGTACGAAATCATGGCAAGAGAAAGCAACCTTGAAGCAATTGTACATATGAATCGCGATTTTGATGCTGCCAAAGCACTGACGGATGCCGTCAACGCGCAGAATTACGGAATGGATCTGGAGAAGAGTAAGACAGAAGCGTTTTTGTTGCCTCCCGATACCGAAGAATGTATCACGAATCTGTACAAGTATGTTGTGCGTAAGGCAGGCTATGAGCCGGTGACTGAGATGCAGTTTCATTATTTGATGCGCGATGCTTTCTCGGCGTATTACAGCGATCTGATGCTGAACGAGTTGCCTGATTATGCTGCAGCAAATTTTCGTGAGGCGCTGGCGCAAGATGTGAATGTCATGTATGCGCTGATTGAGAATGCATACAGCTCTACGATGTCTGCTCAAAGCGCGGCTGTTTATGTGGAGGATGCCTTTGTGAAAGAATCCACCGTTGAGGTGTTTGGCATTTTTATCTATCTCATTCTGTTTTCAGTTATCATGGTATTTGCGGCACTCATCGCATCCATGCTTGAAAACCGTATCTTCTTTAATATTTATCCTGCAACAGAGCATATCATGGGTGGCGTGATTGGTTTGATTGAGGCAGGCGTGATGGTCGTGCTTCTCACAGCCGGTACACGGCTTGCGATTTTGCTCGGCGGAAATACCTTCTTGTTTTTCAATGAAGAAACGGTGGCGGCATCGAAGCTGTTTTCGTTCTTCTATGAGCATTTGGGCGTGCTGTTGTAAGCAGCATTCCATCTATCCGGCACTAAGAATTGGAGAGAAACTATGATTTTATGCAGCAAATGTAAGAAACGTCCGGCAGTGGTATTCATCACCACCATGCAGGGGCAGGAGCGCAAAAATGAGGGCCTTTGCTTGACCTGTGCGAAAGAAATGAACATTCCGCAGGTAAATGAGTATATGGAGCAGATGGGCATTTCTGCTGATGAACTGGACAAAATGAGTGAGCAGATGATGGAGATCATGGACGGGGAGTCCTTTGAAATGGGTGGCGCAGAGATGATGCCGCCGTTCTTGCAGAAGCTTTTCTCGCCATCCGGTGAGAAAAAAGCAGAGCAGGATGATGCACCTACAGATAAGCAAAGCCGTAAGGAAGAACGTAAGAAGCGGAAGGAAGAAAAAAAACAGCAGAGGGAACTCAAGTTTCTGAATAACTACTGCACAAATCTCAGTCAGCGTGCCGAGGAGGGCGCACTTGACCGTATCATTGGCAGAGACCGTGAGATCGCCAGAGTGGTACAGATTCTCTCGCGCCGCCAAAAGAACAACCCCTGCCTAATTGGTGAACCCGGCGTCGGTAAAACTGCCATCGCCGAGGGCATCGCGCAGCGCATCGCCAGTGGCGATGTCCCGTTTCATCTCAAAAACAAAAAAGTCTATCTGCTGGATCTGACAGCACTGGTTGCCGGTACGCAGTTTCGTGGGCAGTTCGAAAGCCGTGTGAAGGGTCTGGTGGAGGAGGTCAAGGAGCAGGGCAATGTGATTCTGTTTATTGACGAAGTGCATAATCTGGTGGGCACCGGTGATGCGGAAGGCTCCATGAATGCTGCCAATATCTTAAAACCGGCACTTTCCCGTGGCGAGGTGCAGGTTATCGGTGCGACGACATTTAGCGAATATCGTAAGTATATTGAAAAAGATGGCGCACTGGAGCGACGCTTTCAGCCTGTCAAGGTTGAGGAGCCGAATCTGGAGGATACGATCAGCATTCTCAGTGGTATTGCAACCTACTATGAGCAGTATCATCGCGTGAAGATCGCGCCCTCGCTGCTGCGGCTTTGTGCAGTGCTATCCGAACGATATATTAATGATCGTTTTCTCCCCGATAAGGCGATCGATCTGTTGGATGAAGGCTGCGCACATGCAAGTATCCGTCATCCGGAGCTGTCGCAATTGGATGCCGCTAAGGCAGATGTACAAAAGCTGGAAGCGGAAATTGAAGAAATGGAAACCGATGTGAACCCCGATTATCAGCTGCTGGCGGAGAAAAAAGGCATACTGATCCATCAGAAGGCAGAGCTGGAGAGATTGGAAGCTGTTGCTGCAGAGGTTGCTGTTGAGCCTTCCGATCTGGCAAAGGTTGTGGAGCTGTGGACAGGTGTGCCGGCTGATAAGATCGAGGAAACTGAGTTTGCAAAGCTTGGCAGATTAGAAGATCGCCTCACGGCAAGGGTGATTGGGCAGGAGCAGGCAATATCCGCATTGGCAAGAGCCATCAAGCGTACCCGCGTGCAGCTGACCAAACGCCGTAGACCTGCATCGTTCATTTTTGTAGGGCCTACGGGCGTTGGAAAAACGGAACTGGTCAAAGTGCTAGCCGAAGAAATGTTTGATTCCGCTGATCCGTTGATCCGTTTGGATATGACCGAGTTTATGGAGAAGCATTCTGTTTCCCGTATGATCGGTTCCCCTCCCGGATATGTCGGATATGATGAGGCAGGTCAGTTGACCGAAAAGGTACGCCGTAAGCCGTATTCCGTGATTCTGTTTGACGAAATCGAAAAAGCGCATCCCGACATCATGAATATTTTGCTGCAAATTCTGGATGAGGGCAAAATCAATGATGCGCAGGGCAGATCTGTCAGCTTTGAAAATACGATCATTGTGATGACCTCGAATGCCGGCAGTACGGATCGCACTACAGGTATGGGATTCCATCGCACCGAGGAGGATATCTCTAAGGAAAAAGCGATGAAGGCACTCAAGGAATTTTTGCGCCCTGAGTTCGTTGGCAGAATTGATGAGATCATTGTGTTCCGTCCGCTTTCGGTGGAGGATTTTGCCAAGATCACCGAGCTGATGCTGAAAGAGACCGCCGAGGCACTCGCCGAACGCAATACGCTTCTTTCATGGGATGCCGAAGTGCTGACTTGGGTGGCGAAAAACGCGCACGGACACACATACGGTGCAAGAGATATCCGCCGTGTGCTGCGTGATGAAGTCGATGATCGTATTGCGGCGGTGTTGCTGGAAGCTGACCGTATGGTTACTGCAATACACATTGCCGTTGTGGATGATGTTATTCGTGTTACTGTTCCATAAAGCAAATGAAGCCTGGGAAGAAATTCTCAGGCTTTTATTGTGGTAATGGTGTTGCGAGTTGGTTACAGAAAAGGGGAGGATGCAACTCTATTTGACATACAGTTTTAAACGTCTTGACAAGACACCAACAATAAAATGAATGCTTGACAACCATTTCTATATATGTTATAATGACCAAAAAGACTCGGAGGATGGTCAGAAATGTCGCAGTTTGTAATGCAGGCACGCAAAATGTTGAAATCCTATGAGGGCGATGATCCATATATTTTCATCAGTTATGCCCATGCTGATGTCGCTACAGTCATGCCGATGATGCAGCAATTGCAACAGGATGGCTTTCGTTTGTGGTACGATGAGGGAATTGTTGGCAATGTGGATTGGGTAGATGTGATTGCAGAGCATTTGTCGAGGTGCCATTTGTTCATCGCGTTTATGACCAAAAGCTATTCGATTTCCGAAAATTGTTTAGATGAGCTGTTCTTTGCCCGTGAGCAGTGCCGAAATCGTCTGCTGGTATATCTGGATGATACCGAGGTTTCGAAAGGCATTCGAATGCGTTATTGCCGTAGACAGGCATTGTATCATTGGCAGTGTACCAATAGTCGTTGCAAGACTGAGGAAGAATTCTACAATGCCCTGTATCGCGTACATGGTATTGACGAATGCCGAATACAACAGAACAAAACTGCGCAGATTCCTTTGCAGGCAGAAGAGCAAGAATCGATTACAACTTTTGAAGTGGTTGATGGAGTACTGATCGCATACCATGGCACAGTTACTGATGTTGTGATTCCGAATGGTGTTACCAAAATCGGACAGGGTGCTTTCAAGGGAAACAAACAGATTGAGAGTGTGGTATTTCCTGAATCGCTGGTCACTGTCGGATTTGAAAGTTTTCGTGACTGTACGCATTTGCAAAAGGTGTATACCAATGATTTGTTAGTGCGTATCGGGCAAGATGCATTCAACGGTTGCAAGACTTTGCAGGAGATCCGTTTTCCGGCTTCCTTGAAAACACTGTGCAAAGGGGCATTTTACGGCTGCGCTGCGTTGCAACAGATTAACATACCATCGTCTGTTACAAGAATTCTTCCCTGGACATTTGCCAATTGCAAGGCGTTGAAACCAGAATGCGTCACACTCCCTGCCCACATAGAAATTGCCGAAACTGCCTTCCGTGGCTGTGTATCTGGTGTAGAGCGGATAGGATAATATGGCGCGAGATGATAGATTGAGCGAAAAAAATGCAGCCTTGGGAAAAGACTGCATTTTTGTATGATTCTATTCTGTTGCTGCATCCATGGATTCGTCTGTGTCAGCGGTAGATGTGTCATCAGACTGCAAGGGACGATCGGGGTACACCGTGACGATATATCCATCGGTATTGTTGCCCGATACACTGTGCTCACAGGTAGCAGGTACGGGAATCTCTGTCGTTTCCGAATCCATGTTTGCGGGAACATAGAAAATCTCACACAGGTTATTTTGTGCATCGGTGATCTGCAAATGGGTGCCACTGTAGGTGTAATTCTTCAGCAGATTGAGATACGCTTCCAGTGACAAATCGTTTTGCTGCATATACATTGCATGTGCCTTGCCTACAAAGCGGAAGTGCCATGGCTCGTATGCAAATTCGGTTTCGGATACCTTATTTTCGGGGTAGCGCAGTATAAAACCGTATTCCGCGCAATGCTCTGCAAGCCAGGCATAATCTTCAGTGCCATCCATGGTAAAGCTTTTGCCGTTACGGTAGATATTGAAATCGACAGAATAGCCACTCTCGTGATCGCTGTGACCGCCTTCTGCTGCCATCTCTGAGGAATCTTCGTCGGGATCAGGCTTGTAGTTGTCATACAATTCCTGCTGATATGCCTTGGTGCGATAGCCTGTTGTTACTTGCAGGTCATCAATCTTCGTTGCCAGATAAAATGCAGCAGTCATCTCATTGAGTGCTAAAATGGCTTCTTCCTGTAAAAGCACTTCGTGGTCGCGCACCTTGTAGTGTTCGTTTTTGTATTCATATACCGGCACCAGACCCTTTTCGGTATCCTCAATGCCATAGGTGCGATTCACAAGCACCAGCGAGCCACTTGCAATTTCATCATGGAAACGCACATCATAGGCATAGATTACTTGATCTTCCGGCAGGCTGGAACTGTCAGGGGAGGGAGGTGAGCTGACATCAATATGACTTTCTTCCGGTGGATTCGTCGTGATATCCTGTAAATTGTCTGCAATGGATATTACGCCAAATGCCGTACTTCCAACGGCAAGCAATGCGACCAAAACGGCAATCAGCTTTTTCGGGGATTTTCGCAGTTCTTTGCCTGTGGTATGGTATACAGCCATAAAATACATCATGTACGGCGTTATGCCTTGCCGCACATTCTCCTTTCACAACATTGGTTTCTTTCGTACAGCGCATCCGATGCTGCTGTGCCTCGTCCAAGCTATGATAACCATTATACCATAGGTTTTGCGAAAATGGAAATGATTTTCAAAATCTTTGTGAAAGCTGCATAAAATTGAAAGAGAATTTTGTGCAATACGCGCGGTGCAATTCTGCAAAATGCACAATTTTTTCTGAAAAACGCATGATAATTCGGCACATCGAATAGTGCAATTCTCGACAAAATGTGATATAATAAGAACCGTAAGAATGCTGCGGTAAACGCAGCCACAGAAAGGATGTTTTACATATGGCAGACGAGAAGAAGAACATTTTCCAGGAATTTAAAGAGTTTATCTCCAAGGGCAATGTTGTTGACATGGCAGTTGGTGTGATCATTGGTGGTGCGTTCACTGCGATCGTGAACTCTCTGGTCAATGATATTTTCACCCCTCTGATCGGTACTGTGCTGTTTGGTCTGAACTTTGACAATTTTGGCATCACGATTCCGTGGGGCAATCATCCCTTTATCAACCTGGGTAATTTTATCCAGAATATCATTACCTTCCTGCTGACTGCACTTTGCTTGTTTGTGATTGTCAAGGCTATGAATGTGCTCAAGCGTAAGAAGGAAGCTGCACCCGCTGCACCGCCTGCCCCTTCTAAGGAGGAAGTGCTACTGACTGAGATCCGCGATTTGTTGAAGGAGCAGGCAGGCAAGTGATCTTGTACTGTGCACTGTTTTGTTGTAGACGAAACCCATATCCCCTGTGTAGGGGGTATGGGTTTTTACTGCTTTTCATGAAATTTCAAAAAATACATGACAAACGCCGAAAAATATGCTATAATGATAAAAGACGAAAATTGCCGCACTGCATCCGTGGCAATGGGCAATACAGGAGGAGGTTTTTTTACCTATGAACAAGCAGCCTTATTATCTGACAACCGCGATCGCATACACATCGCGTAAGCCACATATTGGCAACACTTATGAGATTGTGATGACCGATGCACTGGCACGCTTCCGCCGTATGCAGGGCTACGATGTGTATTTTCTGACCGGTACAGATGAGCACGGTCAGAAAATAGAGGAAATTGCAAAAGAAACAGGCATCACACCACAACAGCACGTGGATCAGATCGCCGGCGAGATCCGTGAGATTTGCGACCTGCTGAATACTACCTACAATGGCTTTATCCGTACGACGGATCCCCACCATGAAAAAACCGTGCAGGATATCTTTACCAAGCTGTATGAGCAGGGCGATATCTACAAGGGCGAGTATGTGGGCAAATATTGCACACCCTGCGAAAGCTTCTGGACGGAATCGCAGCTGGTGGACGGCAAGTGCCCCGACTGCGGCAGAGCGGTGCATGATGCGAGGGAGGAAGCCTATTTCCTGAAACTGTCGAAATATCAGCAGTGGCTGGAAGCATATATTGAAGCACACCCGGATTTCATCTATCCGGAAAGCCGCAAAAAGGAAATGCTGAACAACTTCATCAAGCCCGGCTTGCAGGATCTTTGTGTATCCCGTACTACGGTAAAATGGGGGATTCCCGTGCCGTTTGATCCGAACCATGTGATTTATATCTGGATCGACGCACTCTCCAATTATATCACTGCGTTGGGCTATGATATTAATGGCAATCACGGCGATTTGTTCAAGAAATACTGGCCTGCCAATGTGCATATCATTGGCAAGGATATTGTGCGTTTCCATAGCATTTATTGGATTATCATGCTGCACGCACTAGGGTTGCCATTGCCCGAAAAAATCTTTGGGCATCCGTGGATGCTGTTCGGCAATGATAAGATGAGCAAATCGCGCGGTAATGTGATCTATGCCGATGAACTGGTGGCGCGCTTTGGCGTAGATGCTGTTCGGTACTATCTACTCAGTGAGATGCCCTTTGCTGCCGATGGTTCCATTACCTACGAAACAATGATCGACCGCTTCAATTCTGATCTTGCCAATACATTGGGCAATTTGGTGAACCGTACTGTGGCGATGCTGCACCAGTATTTTGGCGGTGAAATTCCCTCTGCCGAGCTGCTCGCATCTGCCCCCGATGAAGCAGTGGACGATGATCTTCGTACCGTAGCGGAGAACACTGCGCCTCGTGTGGCTGCATTGTTGGACGCATTCCGCATCAGCGATGCCATTGAAGCCGTGATAGAGCTGGCACGTCGTTGCAACAAATATATCGATGAAACAACACCATGGGTGCTTGCAAAAAATCCCGATGCAAAGCCACGCCTTGCAAAAGTGCTGTATCATCTGCTGTCGGGAATCCGTTGCATTGGTGGACTGTTGATGCCATTTATGCCGGATACCGCTGCAAAAATTCTTGCATATACCCCTGATGCTGTATCTTGTGCGGAGGAAGAGTCGTTTGCTCGCTGCTCTGTGTTTGGCGGATTGCAGCACGGTGCAGTAATTGGTGAGGCAAAGCCCCTGTTTGTTCGCGTCAATGCCGATGCCCTGATTGCTGAACTGAAAGCCGAGGAAGAAAAAAAGGCTGCCGTTGCCAAGGCCGCTGAACAGCCTGCGATCGAGCCGTTTGCGGAGGAAATCAGCATTGATACTTTCTTCCGGTCAGATCTGCGTGTGGCAAAGGTCATCACCTGCGAAAAGGTCAAAAAATCTTCTAAGCTGCTGTGTCTGCAATTGGATGATGGTGCAGCACAGCGTCAAGTGGTGTCGGGTATCGCAAAATGGTATCAGCCGGAAGATCTAATCGGCAGGAAGGTTATGTTGGTCGCTAATCTCAAGCCTGTCAAGCTCTGCGGTGTGGAAAGTTGCGGTATGATCTGTGCAGCAGATCTGCCTGATGGCAGCTGTAAAGTCATGTTCGTGGATGACAGTGTGCCCTGCGGTGCAAGACTCCACTGATTGCGATAAAATGCGGGAAAGCGGGGTACTACCGTATCGCATTCGCAGACTGCGCTTGAGTGTGGTTGCCATTCGAATCTCCTTTATGATCTGGTTTTGATGGAGGATGCAATATGAAAAAACGAAAATTGCGATCCGTTGCGAGCTTTGCTGTGTCAATCATATTGGGTGCGCGATCGCTGATAATGCCATCTGTCGCTGAGAGCGAGAATATGGCATTGCGTTTGGAATTGGAACAAACTGCAGTGACAGTCTCGTCACTGCGGGATGCTGATGTGGTGATCCATGGTGCGTTGTATATCGATAACTACAGTGGTATCTGTTCTATGCGCATCGTGATTTCTTCCGATGAGGGCATCACGGTGGAAAACGGTGGCTTCTCTGATCCTTGTTTTCTGGAGGGTCGTGACGAGGTGCGCAATGTCTACAATTCTTATTCCGAGGTGCAGGATGTGTCCAATCTGGTGGCGTGGTATGGGCCAACCGCCGCAGACGGCATTAGTTATGCTGATACACCCGTTTCTGACGAGAACGCATCGTTTATTGAATTTGATGTGCGCGTACCACAGGGCACAGCAGCCGGCACATATGACATCTATCTGGATCAGCGGTCACTAACATTGGAGTCGGGTAAGCTATTTCCGTTGTTCAATCTATATGCCGAAGCAGGAAAGTATGGCAAAGATCTGCCGGCTGTTGATGCAATCGGTTGTACAATTACGGTGAAAGACGATTCGAATACAGAAGTTGCCCTTGGTGATATCAATAGCGATGGCAAAATTGACACGGCAGATGCCATTTGTGTGTTGCAATTTTATAATGCTTGCCATATCATGGGCAATGGCGTGGAAGATGACTATAAGGTGAAGCTTGATGAAACGGCTCCTGATGTAGCATTTTCGGTTTCTGATATCAATGGGGACGGCATCCGTGATACTGCAGATGCTGTGCTGATTCTGCAATATTATACACACCATGATATTCTCAACGATGATATCACATGGAATGAATTGGTCGGCAGTGAATTATGAATGCTGGCAACCGTATGCAAAGTCATGCGGTTGCCTTATTTTATGCGGTAACGAGCACGAAAAGTACGATCTTAGGAGAGAGATTCAAAAAAAACGAAAAAACTCGAAATTTTTTTGAAAAAGGGCTTGACATTTCTTCGCGAGTGTGCTATAATAATGAAGCTGGCTACGGAGAGCGTTGCTACCGTACCAAATGCGCTGGTGTAGCTCAGTTGGTAGAGCAGCTGATTTGTAATCAGCAGGTCGGG
>CAYMOJ010000009.1:0-56583 GCA_964392175.1 uncultured Ruminococcus sp. | reverse complement strand
GCAGACTTCGGAAATTTCTATCCAAATCTGCTCTCAATTCTCTTGAAAATCAAAAGACGCCCGTTCGAGTCCTGTTTAAGGCTTGAAAAGGCAAAATGTCATCTACGGTTTTACACTAAAAATTTTCGGTTCCAGACACGCAAAAAAGCCCGAAGTTTCGGGCTTTTTTGGTCTGTCATCTATTTTGTACAACAGAGATGATCGAGATGACAGGATTCGAACCTGCGGCCTCTGCGTCCCGAACGCAGCGCTCTACCAAACTGAGCCACATCTCGCTGTGTATCCACCGTACAGGGGATTTCTCCCTTGCGACTTAAACATTATACCACAAACTGCAACGCTTGTAAAGAGGAAATTTCGCAATTTCTGAAAAATTATCAGAAATCACAATTTACCTCTTGAAATTTCCGGGCGAATGTGGTATAATGATAACTGTTGAGGCGATATCGCATTGAATGGTGTTGCCTTACACCGTATCAATATTCGGTCAAATTCCGGATTATAGGTGTGCGGGCCCTGTGCAGCAAAGCACCGTGAACCATGTCAGGCGGGGAACCGAGCAGCATTAAGCGGAACGCTAGGCGTGCCGCAGTTAGCCTGCACACCTATGCTCCGGAATTTTTTATATCGTAGCAAGGAAAGGAGTATAGATCATATGAGCGAACGCGTTCGCCGTATTGCGCGGTATCTCTTTATGATCTTCTATCGAGCTGCTGCCCCGGCCATGCTCATTGCTTGCTTGATTTTCAGCCTCGGAATCGTGTTTCCTGATCTTTTGCCTGATCCATTGATGATCGCACTTGTGAGCTGGATCACTTGCACTGCCATTGCAGCTGCGGATTATGAAAAACTGCCCTCAAAAGGCACATCGGAGTATATTGCAACCGTCAGGATTTTTGGCAGAAGCAGCAAGCGTGATCGTCTGTTTTGCAAGGCAATGCAAGCGTTTTGTGAGGAAAATATCCCTTACGCATTGGAACTTTTTTTGCAAGTGCGCGAGCTGAAATGCGATCCCGTGCAGAAAAGTGCCTGTTGCCATTATATCGGCAGATGCTACCTTTTGATGGGCTGTGCTGCGAACGCAAGGCTGTTTTTCGATGAGGCACAATCAGGGGAATTTGCACCTGAGATCAACCTGATATTTCTTGCCAGAGCCTGTGGGCATACGGGAGATGTGGAGGCTTCTGCCACATTGTATCAAAAGCTGATTGCAATGAATCTACCTCTGTTCGAAATTGTAGAAGCGGATATGGGTATGATGTATCTGCACAATGATCACCCTGCCGAGGCGTTAGAATGCTTTCGTCACTCTCTTTCCGAGGGAAAAGCACGTTGCGATTGCCTGAGTGGCATTGCAGTTGCACAGTTGTATCTTGGTGATGCCGAGGAGAGCGAGCGATATTATCATAAGGCAATGCGTGCCATGGATGCCGCCGGCGCGGAAGGCTTCAAGGCGTTTTATGAGGAAGCCAAACAGGCAATGGCACATCAGAGAGAGGAGTGAGTGGATATGGCAGTGTATGAGGCTTTGTATCGCAAGTGGCGTCCTCGTACCTTCGATGATATCGTGGCGCAGCCCCATATTACAACAACACTGCGTAACCAGATCCTCCGCGATAAAACCGCCCACGCATATCTGTTTACAGGCTCTCGTGGCACGGGTAAAACCACCAGTGCCCGTATCTTCGCAAAGGCAGTCAATTGTTTGCACCCACAAAACGGCAATCCATGCCTGGAGTGCGAGCTTTGCAAAGAGGCGGAAAATGGTACTTTGACGGATATCATTGAAATTGACGGTGCATCCAACAACGGTGTGGATGAGGTACGAAACCTTCGCGACAGTGCTGCCTTTATGCCTGTGCGCTGCAAATATAAGATCTACATCATTGATGAGGTGCATATGATGACCCCTGCGGCTTTCAATGCACTGCTGAAGATTATTGAGGAGCCGCCTGCCTACGTCAAGTTTTTATTTGCCACCACCGAGATCCACAAAATCCCTGCTACGATCTTGTCGCGCTGTCAGCGATTTGATTTCCGTCGCATTTTACCTGCGGATATTGCCGCAAGATTGCAATATGTGGCATCTCATGAGGATTTTACCATTACCGATGCCGCGGCCGCCAGAATCGCACAGCTTTCCGATGGTGGTATGCGTGATGCGCTCAGCCTGCTTGACCAGTGTGCCGCTGTATCCGATACGGTGGATACCGGCACCGTGGAGCTTGCAGTGGGCATTGCAGGTACCGAATCCGTATTTGCGGTTATGCGTCATATTGCAAATCATGATGCCGCTGCCGCGTTGCAGATGATCGATGGATTGTATCGTCAGTCCAAGGATATGACGCGTTTTGCTGATGAATTATCTCAACAGTTGCGTAGCGTGATGCTGCTGAAATCGGCACCCAACACAAAGGGACTGGTGCAGTGTATGCCCGATGATCTGGCGCAATTGCAAGAGATCGCGCAGTTGTATACGATGCAGGATGTCTTAAATGCACTGGATGCCATTCGTCAGTGCTGTGACCGTATGGCGCGATCCGCAAACCGTCGTATGGAACTGGAAATGACGCTGATTCGCCTGTGTGGCGATGTGCGCCGTTCACAGGGCGATGTGCAGGCATTGACTGAGCGCGTGGCAACACTGGAGGCACAGCTTGCCGAAGTAATGCGCAACGGGGTGCGTCAGACACCGCCTAGACAAGCTACGACCGTTTCTTCTCGTAATGATGCTCCCGCACAGCATTTGCAGGTGGAGGCTACACCCAGTGGTGACACATTTGTATTGCTGAAAAACTGGCCATCTGTGCTGGAACGCTTCGATCAGGTCAATCCCTCTGTTTCGGGGTTGCTGCAAGGTTCTCACGCTTATATTAGCGACGAAAAAGGTGTGTTGGTGATCATCGTCTATAATCGCCTGTTTCGTCGGCTGTTTACCGCAAATGATGCCAAAGCATTAGGCAAGGCGGCTGCCGAAATTACCGGGAAGTCTTATGCCATTCGCTATCAGTGTAAGGAATCTGCCGAAGGGCAGCCTTCTGCGGTGGAAAGTCTGTTGGAACGCGCAAAAAGCAGCGGTGTTGAGATAACCGATGTTGCGCAAGCACCCATTTAATCAGCCATACTGCCGTGATATTTATCGCGGTTTGTATATACTGCGGTTTGTCCGCAGAATGAAAACCAAAATGTAAGGAGAAATTCATATGAAATCCAGAATCCCCAAGCAATTCCAAGGCGGTGGACAGGATATGCAGTCCATGATCCACCAGGCAAAAAAGATGCAGGATCAGATCGCGGCCCTGCAAGAGGACATCGAGCAGCGTAGCTTTACCGCAGCCGCAGGCGGTGGTGCAGTCAGTGTAACCGTAAACGGCAAAAAAATCATCGAGTCCATTGAGCTGAAGCCCGAGGTCGTTGATCCTTCTGATATCGAAATGCTGCAGGATCTCATCATGAGCGCAGTGAACGAGGCGATCACCAGTGTGGAGGAGACCACCGAGAAGGAAATGAGCAAGATCACCGGCGGCGTGGCACTGCCCGGTCTGTTCTGATCTATGGAGCAATTTGGCGCACTGCCGTTGGTTGTGTTGTCTGAGCAATTCGCCGCGCTGCCCGGTATCGGTATGAAAACCGCGCAGCGTCTGGCGTATGCCGTGATGGAGATGCCTAAGGAGCAGGCAGAGGCGTTCGCAGCTGCCATTCTCAATGCGCGTAAAACAGTGCATGAATGTAGCGTGTGCTGCAATCTTACCGAGCAGGAAACCTGTTCTGTCTGTGGAAACCCCAAACGCGATGGCTCTGTGATCTGCGTGGTAGAAGGGCCAAAGGATGTAACTGCCATTGAGCGTGTGGGCGAATATCACGGGCTGTACCATGTGCTGCATGGCTTGATCTCGCCATTGGACGGCGTCTCACCCGATCAGTTGCGCGTGGATGCTCTGCTGGCAAGGGTGCGCAGTGGCGGAGTGAAGGAATTGATCATGGCAACCAATCCCAGCGTGGAGGGCGAGGCCACTGCGATGTATTTGTCACGACTGTTTAAGCCATTGGAGATGAAAGTTACACGACTTGCCTTTGGGTTGCCTGTGGGCGGCGTGATCGAGTATACCGATGAAGTCACGCTGTTTCGTGCCCTTTCTAATCGGAGCGAGATGTGATGAAACGCGGTGTGATTTTTGATTTTGACGGTACCTTGTTGGATTCCATGGGAATGTGGACGAGCATTGATCATGTTTTTCTGCACGAAAATGGGATTGAGCCGCCACCCGGCATTTCCGATATTGTCAAGAGGATGACCATCCACCAATCGGCAGCCTATTTCGTTGAGCGATTTTCGTTGAATCTGACTCCCGAGCAGGTGCAGGATCGGATTGAGGCACTTGCTGACGCCCAGTATCGTTATCATCTTCCTCTGAAAGAGGGCGCAGCAGAGCTGCTACAGGGGCTGTGCCAAAGAGGCATCCCATGTTGCATTGCCAGTGTAACATATCCTAAGCTGATTGAAGCGGCGCTGGAGCGTTTACGGATCGGACAGTATATTGATTTTTATGTGACCCCCACCCATGAAGGTGAGGGGAAACATACGCCGTTTTTGTATCATAAAGCGGCGGCGCGTATGGGCATTTCTGTAGCGCAAACTGTTGTGCTGGAAGATTCGCTGCACGCAGCCACCACCGCAAAACACGCGGGATATTATACCGTAGGCGTTTATGACTCCGTAGCAGATGGGGATTGGGAGGCTCTTTGCACCGTTTGCGACCGCACGGAGCGTAGCTTGACCGCTCTTTGTAACCCATCGTTTTACAGTGTATTTGCGTAAATGCCGCCATTGCTGCGGCGTTTATTTTTTTAGGAGGCATTCTGATGATGCTAATTGATTTTCATACGCATATTTTCCCTGATGCCATTGCGCCCCGCACCATTGATGCACTGATCAGTGGCATCATACAAGAACAGGGCGCAGAATATGCACAGGGAAAGACATTGCATTTTACCAATGCAACCTTGCAGGGGTTGTTGGATTCCATGGAGGAGCAAAATGTTACGCAGAGTATTTGCCTGCCCATTGTAACAAAGCCCTCCCAAACGGTAAGTATCAACCGCTTTGCCGAGGGTGTGCGCAATGCAAAAGTGCTCTCTTTTGGCAGCTTGCATCCTATGCAGGAAGATTGGGCGGAGGTGCTGGAATCTCTTGCTGCCCGTGGATTTCGTGGCATCAAGCTGCATCCACAGTTTCAGCACAGTGATATTGATAGCCCAGAAAGCATTCGCATCATACAAAAGGCGGAAAAGCTTGGGCTGTTGGTGGTGTTTCATGCAGGTGTGGATATCGGCTTGCCACCACCGGTATACGCAACACCCGAAAAGATTGCCCATGTGCTGGAATACACCGAAGGCAGCCATCTGATTGCGGCGCATCTTGGTGGCTGGCGTCAGTGGGATGATGTGGAGCGGTATCTGGTGGGCACGAATATTTACCTAGATACTGCCTTCATCAAAGATCATATTGCGCCCGAACAGGCAAAACGTATCATTGAGCAGCACGGTGCAGCACACATTCTCTTTGGTTCGGATTCTCCGTGGGAGCGCCCTGCTGATACCCTTGCGTTTTTGCAAGGTTTGGGGCTGACGCGACATCAGTTGGATCAAATCACCCATGAGAATGCCCTGCATCTTTTGCAAAGAGATCAACCATGCGTACTGTGACGATTGCAGGCATTGCTGTGCCACAGACCGCTGCCCTCGCACCGATGGCATCAGTGGCAGATACCGCTTACCGTAAGTTGAATATGCAGCATGGTGCCTGTATGTGTACCAGTGAATTGATTTCTGCAAAGGGACTGTGCTATGGTAGCAAGGGCAGTGCGGAATTGTGCCGCATCACCGGTGCAGAACGTCCCATGGGCTTACAGCTATTCGGCAGCGAGCCGGAGTTTATCGGGCAGGCAACTGCAATGCTGTTGCAATATGCGCCCGATTGGATTGACCTAAACATGGGATGTCCCGTGCCGAAGGTCGTTGGCGGCGGCGCAGGTTCTGCGCTGATGCGTACCCCGAAGCTTGCCGCGGAATTGGTAAAAGCGGCGGTTGCCAATGCAGGCGGCGTGCCTGTTACAGCAAAAATGCGCATCGGTTGGGATGCGTATACCATCAATGCTGTGGAATTTGCCAAAACGATAGAAGCCGCAGGGGTATCCGCTATATGCGTACATGGTAGAACGCGTGCGCAGTTTTATAATGGTACTGCCGATTGGTCGCAGATTGCAGCCGTAAAGCAAGCCGTTTCAGTGCCTGTCATCGGCAATGGCGATGTGAAAAGCGGTGCCGATTGTTTGCAAATGTACGAGCAGACCGGCTGCGACTTGGTGATGGTGGGAAGAGCGACTTATGGCAACCCGTGGATCTTTGAGGAGATCTCTGCTGCCATGGCAGGCAGAGTTTATACAGCTCCTACCACGGAGGCACGTTTGCAGGAGATGTTGCGGCATATTCGCATGATGCTGACAGAAAGCGACAAATCTGAGGCGTTGGCAATGCGTGAGGTGCGAAAACACGCATTGTGGTATCTGCGCGGAAAACCCGGTTCGGCGGCGTTTCGTGCAGCGTGTTGTAATTTGCAAAGCTATGCCGATGCCGAAGCGCTTGTGGCACGTTATCTGGAAGGTATGTCGCGGGTGTGATCATTGCGAAAAGCGTGAAAGATTTGCCATACCTTGACTTTTTTATGGCAATATGGTATACTCTACAATGAAGCATTGAAGCCATATTTCGAGTGAAAGGAAGGCCGTGTGATGTACCCAGCCATGCTTCTGACCGAGAATGCAGTGTTCCGCCAAGGGCTGATTGCGTTTGTGGTCATTTTTACGGATTTTTGTGCGCTGATGATCTTGCTTGCAGCTTTGCGAGAGCGAAAATATGGTGACCGTCTTTGGGCAAATGAGAGCCGTGGTTTGATGTTGACGGATGGTACGAAGGTGTATCCGTTGGGCGCTGCGGAGCTTCTCATTGGCAGGCATCACTCTGCCGATATTTATCTTAGTGACCCCGCTGTGTCGCGGTTTCATGCATTGCTGGTACTGCGTGACGGCAGTTGGCGCATCGAGGATTTGCAATCCGCAGACGGAACATATGTCAATGGCAAGCGCATACGAGCACCGCATATTCTTCACCGCAACGATGTGATTCATATCGGCGAGAATCGCTTTACTGTCATTCGTGGCAGTGAAAGGGGGCTGCGGTGATGAAAGTTGCATTGAATCCTCGTACCTCCAGATCTCATCCATTGTTGATGCTGCTGACGCTGGCGGCGCATATCGCAATGCTGTTTGCGGTGGCGTTTACTACCGGTATCAGCGCGGAATTTTTAAAACTCGCCTGTGCAGTGCTTGCTGCCGATTTCGTCGGCAGCATCGTGCTTTCTCTGGTGCAGCGGCAGGCGTGCACCGTGGATTTCGTCTTTTTGCTGACCATTGGCATCAGCACGATCTATCAATCCTGCTTTGGTGGCGTAATGTTTGCTGCAAAGCATTATTTCTTTGGGCTGATTGCTTTTGTATGCTGTCAGCTTTCCTATCTGCTGACTCGTAATCCCTATCGCGCAGAAAAACTCAAGCCCCTGTGGTATGCACTGTTTGCGGCTTTGGTACTGTCGATTTTGTTTTTTACAGGCAGTCGTGGTATCTGGATTGATCTGGGCTTTATTACCGTGCAGCCATCAGAATTTGTAAAGCCGGTGTTTATTCTGATCTGCGCAACTTCTATGCAAACGTTGCTGAAAAAGAAAAGCTTTTGCGGTATTCATTTTGTCCCCGATAATCTTGGAATGTTGGGGTGTACTGCTGTGATCGTCGTGCTGCAATGGTGGTGCAGAGATCTTGGTTCTTTGCCGACCTTTTTGGCAATTGCCGCCTTTGGAATCCTGCTGCGGATGTATTATCTGCGCGAAAAATGGTCTATGCGCCTGATCCTCTTTGTGGGGATCTGCTGCGTTGGTGTGGGTATCGTTGCCTTGCAGCTTGCCCCTGCCTATGTGCAGGAACGCCTGAATGTGGATATCTGGGCGGATATGTCAGGGAGCGGTTATCAGCAGGTGCGTGCGCTTGTTGCCATCTCCGAAGGCGGTTGGTTTGGCAAGGGTGCCGGCAATGGCACATTGCATAGTGTTGCGGCTGCCAATACTGATATTGTATTTGCAACCATTAGCGAGGAATGGGGGCTGTTTTCTGCCCTGATGACCGCTGCATTGGTGCTGTTTCTACCGGCTGCCGTGTTGACCGTGCCACCCAGAAGCTATTATCATGCAGGGCTTGCTGTTGGCGTTGCTGCGGTGTTCATGGTGCAGATGACATTGAATATTTTCGGTTCTTGTAATCTGATACCCTTTACGGGCGTTACCATTCCACTGATATCCCAGGGCGGCAGTTCCATGCTTTCTGCGGGGATCATGGCGGGATTTTTGAAAGCAGCACAGGCACCTGTTCTGTCCACAGCCAAGGCGAAGCGGAGGAAGGAGTGTGTATGAAGCAGAGTCGTAAACAAGCACAGAAATCAGTGACGAAGCTCTCTGTTGCCACCCCTGCCAGTGTGCTGCGCGCAGGCAAAATGACATGGTGTCTGCTGTTGTTGTTTATTTCGGCATTGTGCTATCTTACCTATACGCTTGTCACCGAATCGCCCTATTATATGGCAATGTCGGGGAAGGCAGGCTATGGGATTGTGTACGACCGCAAGGGCGATGTGCTTTTTGATGGCACGCGCTCTCTTTCGGAGTATCCCAAAGGGCATTTTGCGGATGTGGGCAACCTGATCGGAGATACCAGTGGGCAGATGAGCAATACACTGGTAGCGCGCAACCGTACAGACCTTGTGAATTACAGCTTTATGGATGGTGCAGCACGGAGTACAGCAAATATTGAAACTACATTGCTGCATTCTGCCAATCAAAAGGTGTTTCATGCGCTTGGTGATAAAAACGGCACGGTCATCGCCTGCAATTGGAAAACTGGTGAGATCTTAGTGTGCGTTAGCAAGCCCTGTGTGGATATCGCACAAGGGTATGCAAATATCGCAACAATGCCGAAGGGTAGCTTGCTTTGTAAGGCGTTTTATCCTACTGTACCCGGCTCAACACAAAAGGTTTCTACGCTGATTGCTGCTTATGAAACCTGTGGTGTCGATGAGATCAATCATTTGCAATATGATTGTAGTGGCGCATGGCTCAACGAAAACGGGCAGCGCATAAACTGTCATAAATCGGCGGGGCATGGCACACAAACCACGTATGAGGCATTTCGTAACAGTTGCAACCCTTTTTTTGCGCAGCTGGTGCAGTCTAACCAACTGCCCTTGAGTCGTATTCTGCGGGTATTTACTGATATGGGCTATAGCGTCAATGGCGAAAAAGCCGATGCGCTGTGTGTCAACGGCATTACGGCATCTGCCGCAAGCCTTACGCTTACCGATGATGGTGATTTTGATACGCAATGGGCTTGCCTGGGGCAGGGAGATACGCTCATTAGTCCCTTGCAACTGATGCTGTGGGAGGCTGCCATTGCAAACGGTACCGGCACTGCTATGCAGCCGTATCTGATTGCCAATACGACATCGGTGAACGGTAAAACCGTTGCAGGTGGTTCAGAAGGGAAAACAAAGCAAATGTTTTCTGCCAAGACTGCCGTTGCCGTGCGCGAGATTATGATGGCAAACGCACAGGAACAGTACAGCAACTATCTGGGTGCGTATAGCTGTGGCGCCAAAAGCGGTACCGCACAGGTCACAGAAGACGGTGAAGAGTATGAAAATTCATTGCTGGTGGGCTTTTGTACGGACGATGATCTGCCGATCGCCTTTTGTATTGTGATCGAAAACCGAAAATCCGGTGAACTGACCACCGCGCAATTGGCAGGTACGCTGCTTCAGGCACTGGATGGTGGCATAGGATGACGCAGATCCGATTGATTTGGAAAGGAAAGTGATTGTTTCAGATGAAGGCATGGTTGAAGCCGCAGTGGCAATGCTGGAAGCGACGATTCGATCGTGAAACCATAGGCTTTTGTATGTTGGGAATGCTCGTATTGATTGGAGGATTTCTGGTAGTGATGGCGACAAAGGAGGAGCTTTCTCTTTCAGCGACGCCTGTGGAGGCTGAGGTTTTGCAGACTGCTACGCAGGTAACGGGAACAGCGATGTCTGCGGATATCGAGGCGGAAACTACCACAACTGTTACCTCTTATTTGTATGAATCCATTCCTGTGGAGTCGTTCACTGTGGGCAATCTGGCGAAGAATGTCAGTTCTTCGTTGGATTATACCGAGTGGTTTTATGCACAGCATGATGAATGCCGATATCTTTGTTTGCCATCCACCGCAGACCGTACCGCTTTGCAGATTACCTATAGCACAACGGCAGGGCAACTGTATTTGAATAATATTCCTGTGGTTTCTGGCGAGATGACTGATCTGCTTAGCACTGCCGATCAATTTGCTGTTCGCGTGGGAGATACTGCTTGCGGTACATTGAAGGTGCTGCAATCCGATATTGGTGTGATCTTTCTTTCCACCAAAACGGGAGGACTGGATTATGTAGACAAGAAAAAAACCAATGCGGATAGTGGCTCGGCGTTGATGATCAATGCCGATGGTACGGTGGAGTATCTTGGCGAATTTGATAAGATCAATGGTCGTGGCAACAGCTCGTGGGATTACAGCCGGAAGAAGCCATATAACCTCAAGCTGCCGCAAAAATCAGATCTTTTTGGTCTTGGTAAGGCGAAAAAATGGGCGTTGGTTTCTAATTATCTTGATCACCCCATGATTCGCAACAGTGTTGCCATGGCACTCAGTGAAGGCGCAGGACTAGATTTTACCATGGAATATGTTTATGTGGATCTTTACGCAGATGGCGATTATCGCGGTACCTATCAACTCTTTGAGCGCGTGCAGGTTCAGAAACAGCGCGTCAATATCACCGATTTAGAAGAAGAAACGGAGAAAGCCAACAGTTCCATGGATCTTTCTGAGGCAACATTCGTTTCTTCTAACGGGAAACTGAAGACTTGCGAAAAGGGGAGCTATCGCTATTGCGGTATTCCCAATGATCCTGCTGATATTACAGGCGGCTATCTTTTGGAATTTCAAACCTACAACCGCTATACCAGTCAGATTGATACCTGTGGCTTTGTAACCACACGTGGACAGTGTGTGCAATTGAAAGATCCTGAATATGCTACGGAAGCACAGGTGCTGTATATCCGGGCATTTGTGCAGGAGCTGGAGGACGCGATCTATTCCGAAACAGGATACAATGCGCTTGGCAAGCACTATTCTGAGTATGTGGATGTGGATTCTCTGATCAAGGTTTATTTGATACAGGAGATCACCGGCAATGCCGATGGTTCGTACACGAGCTTTTATTTCTGGAAAGAATCTGATACCAATGGCGATGGTAAACTGCACGCAGGCCCTGTTTGGGATTTTGACCTTGCCTTTGCAAACTTCGGCAGAGCAGTAAACGGTCATGCTTGTGGCAATACAAATGCGTTTTATACTATCTATCTGCCCATTCACCGTGACTATGTCAGTGAGAATGCCGAGGAGCAGATTTTGGGCTGGCTAGGCACATTGTTTGCCAAAGAAGAATATTACGAGCAGGTGGTCTCTTGCTACTATGAGGTTTTTGCACCGGTGGTTGCTGCACTCTGTGACGAAACCTCGCCCGACAGTATCTATGCCATGGGAGAGTATCTTTCCAAATCCGCCGCGATGAATAACGCGAAGTGGAATATGCTTGGAAAAAATAAACCTTTAGGCCCTGTCAATGGTTATACCTATGCGGATTGCGTTGCCTATGTTCAAAGCTATGTGGCGAAAAAAACCACATTTTTGGCAGGGGCGTTTCTGGAATCGGGCAAGGCGCAGTTGCAGGCATCGTTGCAGGCTGCATACGACGCACTGCCTTTTGAACGTTATGATGCTGACGCGCTGGTGACCCTTGAAACGATTCTTTCCAATGCGACAGATGCGATTGACACTGCTGAAACCTATGAAGAATCAAAGCAATTTTGCGAACAAGGCATCTATGATTTGCAAGCGGTGTGTACCGTGTTTTGCTATGGCGATTTCAATAACGACGGCGAGGTAACGACCATTGATGTGGTGCGAATGCTACAGCATTATGCCATTGTGATCGGTGATGCTTCTCATCAGCCCACCGCGCAACAGCTACAAAATTGTGATACCAACGGCGACGGCGCGATTGATATTGCGGATGCCATTGATGTGCTGACCTATATCGCGGTGCACATTGGCGAATAGCGCGTAAACAACAAAGGTATACAGTACTGTGGTAAGTACTGTATACCTTTTTCTGTTACTTTTTCCAGGTGGAAGGGGTAAAAAGCAGTAGCATAGGCAGCAGCTCCAGACGACCGGCAAGCATATCAAAGATCATGATCAGTTTGGAAAAGTTCGAGAAGAATGCATAATTTTGTGTTGGGCCAACCATTTCAAAGCCTGGGCCTGTGTTGTTCAGCATTGCCGATACTGCTGAAAAGGTGGTGACTAAGTCTGTATCGTCGAAGGTCAGCAGCAGGCAGGATACAATGAAAATGCCGATATAGCACACCAGATACGAATGCACCGAGTGCACGACATCCTGACCAATGATATGTCCGTCAATAGCGATCGGCTTCACCTGCTTGGGATGCAGAGCGTTTTTAGTCTGACGCAGCCAGCTTTTGACCAATATCAAAATGCGCGATACTTTGAATCCACCGCCGGTACTGCCTGCGCAGGCACCTATAAACATCATAAGCAGCAGTAGCGTTTTGGAGATCTCATGCCACTGGTCGTAATCAGTAGTGGCAAAGCCTGTGCTGGAAGTCAGAGAGGCAACGGTAAACGCTGCGTGGCGCAACGCCTCACCGACCGTTGGAAACAAATCGTGAATATTCCATGTGATGATGCCGATCGCTATAATAACAACGATGAAAAACGTTTTCACTTCAGCTGTCAGCGATTCTTTCCACTTCCCACGCAGCAGTAGATAGTAGGAGTTAAAGTTCACCGAAAACAGCAACATAAACACCATGGTCACGATCTGAATGTATGGTGAAAAGCTCGCGAAGCTGTCGTTGCGGAAACCGAATCCACCGGTACCTGCTGTTGAAAAGGCGATGTTGATTGCCTCAAAAAGAGTGATATCGCCAAATAGCAGCAAGATCAGCTGCAACACGGTCAGCGCAAAATAGATCGTATACAGCAGGAAAGCGGTTGTACGGACTCTTGGTACGAGCTTGCCGACAGATGGCCCGGTGCTTTCTGCCTTCATAATGTGCATATTTTGGGCACCCGAAAGCGGTAAAAACGCCATAATGAATACCAGCACGCCCATGCCGCCGATCCAATGGGTAAAGCTGCGCCAGATGAGCGTTGCGTGAGAAAGGGTTTCCACTTCGGGGAGAATGCTTGCACCGGTAGTAGTGTAGCCTGATACGGACTCAAACAGTGCATCTAAATAGTGAGGAATCTCACCGGTCATGACGAATGGCAACGCACCGGTGACGCTGAGTAGCATCCAGCTTAGCGCAACGATGACAAATCCGTCACGGGCGTAGAGATTCTTTTTTTTCGGCTTCCATCTTGTGATAAGGAATCCGCAAAGCAAACAGCCCGCAGCCACTGTGAGATATGCCCACAGCACGGATTCGCCGTAGATGGCAGCGGTCAGACTTGGTATCGTGAAGAACGCCGCCTGAAACATCAGCAGCATTCCCAGAATATAAATGATCATTCTGTAATTCATAAGTCTACGCTCGCAGTCTCAGGCTTGCAAAATATCGGTGATATCGTTCAGCAGAATATCCTTGGAAACCACGATCACAGTGTCACCCACTTGGATGGTATCCTGCCCTTTGGGTGTGATGACCATGTTTTCGCGCAGAATACCTGCGATCAGCACATTGTTGCGGATGGGCAACTGACACAGGGGCTTGTTTGTAATGGCGTTGCTGTCGCGAACGACGAACTCTGCCGCCTCGACCTTGCCCTTGATGATGTGGTACAGCGTTTCGATATTACTGTTGTGGGAATTTTTCATGGCTCGCACATAGCGAATGATGCTTTCGCAGGTGATACTCTTGGGGTAGATGATGGTATCCAGTGGCAATGTTTTAATGACCTCATCGAAGTCAATGCGGTTGATCTTGGTGATGAGCTTCGCCTTGCTTCGGCTGTGTGCAAACAAAGAAAGCAGGATATTCTCTTCATCGAGGTTGGTCAGTGCGACGAAGGCATCCACATTTTCCAGACCTTCTTCTAACAGGATCTCCTTGTCGGCTGCATCACCGTGGATGACAGTGGTGTTTTCCAGCAGCTCTGAGAGTTCCTTGCAGCGTGCCGGGTTCTTTTCAATAATGGTTGTACGGATGCCGACTTTTTCCAGCATTCTGCATAGGTAGTAGCTGATCTCGCCACCGCCAATGATCAGTACATCTTTTACGGAATTGGTCACAAAGTTGATTTTGCGGAAGAATTGTGTGACATTCTGCGGTGGTGCGATGAGGGAGACCACATCGCGCTCTCGGAAGAGAAAATCACCGTTTGCAATGAACACTTCATCGCCACGCTCAATAGTACAAATCAGCACATCGCAGTGCAGTTTGGTGGTGATCTCCTTGACTGTATGCCCTACCAATGGGGAGTTTTCCGGCAGAATGAATTTGAGCAGTTCAATTTTTCCACGCGCAAAGGTCTCGATTTTAATTGCGGATGGGAACCGTAGCACGCGGGTCATTTCGGCAGCGGCGGCCTGTTCAGGATTAATGACCATGGCAAGCTCCAGCTCACGCTTCAGGTAGGATGCTTCCGAGCTGTATTCGGGGTTGCGTACTCTTGCAATGACCTGACATTTGGCAGCTTTCTGTGCGATCAGGCAACAAAGCAGATTCAGTTCATCGGACCCTGTTACAGCAATGAGCAGATCTGCGTCCTCAAAGCCTGCCTCATCTAATGTTGCATGGGTTGCACCGTTACCGGTCACAGTCATGACATCGTGTTTTGCCGCAACAACATTGAGCCTGTCCACATTGATATCCACAACGGTGATGTTATTGCCTTTTTCATTCAGGTGTTCGGCAAGTGCTTCGCCGACTTTACCGCAGCCTACAATGATGATGTTCATATAGCTTCCTTTTGGCGTTCAGCCATCATATGAGTTTTGTGCAGACACACACACATAATATACACCATTTCAGAAAGAAAGTCAATCATTTTTTCCCGATTCTGCTGCTTCTTGGAATTTATCGCGTGAACAGACGAAAATCGTATATAGAGTGATTGCAAATTTCGACAGATCATGATATAATTACATCATGCGACATACATTGATTTTCCACTATGGAGGCAGTTATGATTCTTTATTTTTCCGGCACCGGCAACAGCCGTTATGTTGCAGAGGCACTGGGGCATCATCTGGATGATACGGTTTGTTCGTTGGCACCCTATTTGCTTGAGGATGCCGCACCGATCTTTCAGTCGGAGCAGCCTTTTGTGATCGTTGCACCAATTTATGCATGGCGTTTTCCGCGCAAAATCGAAGATCTTTTGCGCGCAACGACATTTGAAGGCAGCGATCGGATCTATTTTGTGGGCACTATGGGCTCCAATAGTGGTAGCTGTGATAGCTTTTGTGAAAGCATCGCCGCTGAAAAGGATATGGAATTTCGTGGGTTTCAGGGGGTGCGTATGCCCAATAACTATGTTCCGGGCGGGCATATCCCCGATGTGACCGAAGCTTCCCGTATCGTGCAGGCGGCTATGCCCATAATTCAGGATATTGCCGTGACTATTCGCAATGACGATATGCTGCATAAGGATGATTTTACCCTGTTCAGCGATTGGATGTCTAAGGTTGTCAATGCAGGATTCACCCGCTTTCCGCCAAAGCTCTCTGCGACAGATGCTTGTATTTCCTGTGGTGTTTGTGTGGATTTTTGCCCAATGGGAAATATCACATTGGAGAATGGTGACAAACCGCACTTCGGGAAAAATTGTATGCAGTGTTTCGGGTGTGTTCATCGATGCACCACTGCTGCCATCTCTGTGGGAAAACACAGTGCACTGGGCAACCAGTATGTCTGTATTGACTATTCTGCGGGGCGATAGTGCAAAATGTACTTTAATGTTTGCAAAATGTTCGATGCCCTTGACAACGTAAAAAATGTGTGCTATTATACAGTTGGTACAATAGGATCGTACCAAAGCAACCAGATATAGAATTGTTTAGGGAGGAAACCAGATTGAAAATCAGAAACAAGGTCTTATCTTGCCTTGCTGCGTTGCAGCTTGCAGTGAATGCAACTCCGATGCCATCGCAGGCGGTCACCGAGTGGACTCGTGTTGGTTGGCGTGGCGATCTCAATGGCGATGATACTATTACGATCGCCGATGCAGTCATCTTGCAAAAACACATTACCTCACAGGAGTCCATCCGCTCTGAGATTGCGTCTAAGGCGGATATGGACGAGAATGCAACCATTGATGCGGTCGATCTTACGCTCATCAAACGCTGCGTGATGCAGCAAATGGAGTGGGTTGGCATTTATGAGGAAGTGGAGATCTCCGATGAGAAAGAGGAATTTCTCACACCGCCCATTGCGCAGGTGGGGGCTTCTTTACCATCGGCATCCCTTGGTAATCTCGTGATCTTTTACGTTGATTTTCCCGATTGTAGCTTCGGCAATAAGCTGACTGCTGAGCAAGTCGATCAGGTGGCGTTCGGTGCAGCTGATACCGATTCATCCTATTATCCCTTTGAGAGTATGAGTGCGTTCTATGAACGTTCCTCAAAGGGCAGCTTCCAACTCAGTGGCAAAACTTTTGCGTATACCGCCCAGAACAGTATCTCTGTTTACAATGATGATAAGGTGCGCATCGTGGAGGAGTGCTACGAGGCGTTCAAGGATAGCGAGGACTTCACTCAGTATGATGCCAACAATGACGGCAAGATCGATGCAACGTTGATCTGCGTGCCTGAAAGCGCAAGCTTTGATTACTGGTGGCCGTGTTCCGGTGGCTTCGGTGATCCCAGCTATCGTGTAGATGGGATGGCAGTGGGTAACATTATTACAGGCTATGCGGTGCCTTCTGATCCCGTGAATTTCAATTCTACCTATATCCATGAAATGGGTCATTGTATGGGTCTGCCCGATTACTACCTCTACTACTCTGACAGCGACAGCGAAGGAATGCATGGTTCTGCCGGTACTGAGATGATGGATACGGATGCACAGTCTGATTTCTGTGCGTTTTCCAAGCTGATGTTGGGCTGGTATCGCAAAGATCAGGTACAGGTGTACGATGCGTCAAAGGGTACGCAGACATTTACTCTGCATAATGCGCAAACCGATGACGGCAATTGTTTGATCATTCCCTATGGCACGCTGAATGAGAATTATTTCTCGGAATACATGATTCTGGAATATGGTACGGATGGTGGCAATAATCAAATGATTCAGTCGCTGTGGTGGCAGACCATTGATAACGGCATCTGCGCATTCCATGTCAATGCAGAGTTGTTTTCTGATTACGGTGGTAGCTACTTGAAGTATCAGAATGGCTCCTACTATACCGATTATGATGATGAGGGTATTCGCTTGATTCGTCTGGTCAACGATGGCGGTGGCGTGTTCAAAAGTGGCTCCGTGATTGATAACAGCACCTCCGGTTTTGGCTGGTATGACAGCAATGGCAATGAATCCATTGACCCCGGTGTCACAATCACCATTGGCGATGTGACCGGTGATTCCTATACCGTGACCGTTTCACCAAAATAATACAGAATGATCGCTGTGATGTGAAAGCATCGCAGCGATTTTCTTGTTCTGAAATGGTTCGCCCTTGCATAGAATATACAGACATGAGAAAAGGAGGTGTACGGCACATAATGAGCGAAACGATCCGCGCAGGGGTACACCATGCCATTCTGGAAAATCGTAATCAATTGCTGCTGACGGGGGTTACGGAGATTGATAGCTTTGACGAACGAGCGGTGGTGGTGTATACACAACTTGGAGAACTGACGATCCTTGGTAAAGACTTGCATATGAACCGTATGAGCATCGAATCCGGCGAAGTATCTGTGGAGGGTGAGATTATGGCACTGCGTTATGGCGATAAGGACAGACAGGCACCGTTGAATCTGTTGGGGAGGTTGTTCCGTTGATGGAGATTCCGGAGCAATTCTTCACGGTCTATCAGGAAACATGGCTGTTTCTTGGCAGTTGCTTGCTGGGAATTCCAATGGGTCTTCTGTGGGATGCTATGCGGTTGCTGCGCTGCCTGTTGCCACATCATATTGTGACGGTATTTCTGGAGGATGTATTGCTGGTGTTTGCCGCAGCGGTTGTTGTACAGAGTTATGCCATCGTGTTTGCACGCAGTACATTGCGTTACTATGATGCTTTTGGATGTGTATGTGGATTCGTCATCTATTGTTGTACGGTAGGCGCAGTCACAGGGCGTATGTTGCGAAAAATTCGATATGGCAGAACCGCTCTGACCAATCAAATGAAACATATGTGTTGTTTGATTTGGAAAAAAATCGGCAGCGTTTTTGTAGGATGTCCCGAAAAACGCAGAAAAAGATGCAAAATGTCAAAAAATGCTTGACCTGCGCAGAAAATTGCGCTATAATAATTAGGATATGAGGCTGCGGAAGATCGCCTCCTTTTGAAAGAGATTATATAGCAAAGTGAGTGTGCTACAGAACATGGAACGGAACAAGGGTATGCGTCGTCGAAATGCCAAGGAGCGTCGGCGCGCACTGGTTAAATCGGTGGTTGGTATTGTGGCGGGCGGCGCCATTGCCGTGGTTTGCCTGATCTCCATGATTGGTAGTCTTTCTACGCTTCAGCAAAAAAACAGAGAGCTGGAGGAGATCAAAGCAGCTATTGCTGTGGAAGAAGCGGAGAACGCCGAACTGCTGCGCATCCTTGAGGATGATGACATGAAAGCTTATATGGAAAAGGTCGCCGTCGAAGAGTTGAACTATGCGTATCCCAATGAGCGTCGATTCTACGACGCTTCCAGAGATTGATGTCATCGGCAGATATACATTGAAACAGTGAGGTAGTAAAGCGATGCAGCTTGAAGTAGGGCAGGTTTATGAGGGATGCGTCAAAAGCATCACGGCGTACGGCGCGTTTGTTGAAGTGACGGTGGAAGGAGATTCCAAAGCGGCAACCGGTATGGTGCATATCTCCGAAATTACGAATTCCTTTGTCAAGGATATCCACGATCATCTGTCTGAAAATGATATTGTCAAGGTGAAGGTCATCGGCGTGAATCCGCAGGGGAAGATCAGTATGTCCATGAAGCAGGCGATGACAGAGGAGCAGCCTGTTGAACAGGAACAGCATCCCAGAAAACGCCGCGAATCGCCCAAACCTCGCGTGTGGGAGCCAAAGCGTTCTGTACCGCAGTCCGAGATGACCTTTGAAGATATGCTACTGCGATTCAAGCAGCACAGTGAGGAGAATATCTGTGATTTAAAGCGCGGTAGCGAGCGAAAGGGTGGCTCACGCAGCAGAAAGTAATAGTCAATCATCACGGCAGCCGGAAAAGGTGTGCCGTGTTTTTTGTCAAAATGGACTGCAATGTCTGGTGATGCACTAAAAATGCCCCATCAAATCGTTGCGGGTGGTTGACAGTAGTTGCACTTTCCGTGTATAATGATATGGTAAATATTCTGCTGGAAAAAAGAAAGGAAATCGCCACATGGAAGGATCTGGACAGAAAAAGCGATGGATCATCTACCTGTATCGCGTTCTGCAAAAGTATACTGATGAAAATCATCCACTGACCCAAAAGGAGATCAGTGATATTCTTGATCAGGATTACGGAATTCGTCCTGATCGCAAAGCCATCAGTCGCAATCTGGAAGAGCTGCTTGCAGCGGGAATGCCCCTTGCCTACCATGAGATTCCAAGGCTTCGACAGGATGGTACTGATGAGATGTTACGCACTGACTGGTATATCGAGCATGAGTTTACCAATAGTGAGCTGCGCCTGCTCATTGATGGGGTGATGTTTTCCAAACACATTCCCTCGGCACAGCGCAAGGAATTGATACAAAAGCTGGAAGGGCTAGCATCGGTGCATTTTCATTCACGGATGCAGCATATCCGGAATCTTGCGCCCAGAGAAGCAGATCGTTCGCAATTGTTTTATACGATTGAAGTGCTGGATGAAGCCATATCGGCTGGAAAACAGGTGGAATTTGAATATTGTAGCTACGATATCGACAAGCAGCTAAAGCCACGTCTGCGCGAGGATTCTACCGTTCGAAAATATCAGATGAACCCCTACCAGCTGGTAACAAAGCACGGCAGATATTATCTTATTTGTAATTATGCAAAGTACGAGGGTATCGCGCATTACCGTGTTGACCGTATCCGTGAGATTCGGCTGTTGGATACCGCTGCAACGCCTTGCCCAACTGCCGTTTGCGAGGATCTTGCCCAGCATATGCAGGAGCATATTTATATGTTCACGGGGGAAAGCATTTCTGTTACCATGCGGGTGAATCGTGGTATCCTGAATGATGTGATCGATTATTTCGGTCTTGATGTGGAATTGTTCGATGCCAATGATACGACTGTAATGGTCAATGTCCATGTCAATGAAGAAGATTTGATTCGTTGGGCAGTACAGTATTGCGCCCAAGCCGAGATCGTCAGTCCTCCTACATTGCGCCGACGTGTGACGGATGCTCTGACAAGGGCACTGCAACAATATGAGAGGCAAACTACATAATCTGTTTCCAATGGCGCATATGATACAACAAACGCTTTTGAGGAGGCATATCATATGGCTGTATCATCGTATGCAACATATACGCACAGAAAAACCATTCTGACCTTGCCGGATTATATGGCAACACAGGGGATCTTGGTGGTGTGTGCGGCATTGGTCTTTGTAGTGCTGCAATGCTTTGCACCACAGTATGCCTATGAAGTCTTGTTGCGACTGCAACGACTTGCACAGGCTTCGCCCACCATGCAGCAGCTCTTTCAGATCATTACAGCATGGTTTGTGTAAATCTTGGTGGGATGCAGCTGCGAGTGGATTTTACCGCACCCGCATTGGGCGCATTCCTGTGCATGATGCTGCCTGTTTCAGAAGTGACACAGATGTGTTTTGCTTGCTTATTGCATGAGAGTGCGCATTTTCTGGCGTTTTGTTACTACGGCTGCAAGCCGCGAATGCTGCAAATTTCGGCGATTGGCTGCAATTTATGCGGTGACCATTTAATGGTTTATCCCATAAAGCAGCAGGCTGTGATTCTGCTTTCGGGGGTGACTGTTAATCTGCTAGCCGCAGTGATTTTCATGCAGGCAGGCTTTGATGGTGCGGCACAATGGCAGCTTGCAACTGCCGCTTGTAATCTGATGCCGTATCGCAGTACCGATGGTGGCACATTGCTGTATTTGCTGCTGGAACAGTTACTAAAGGACGCAGATTCACATCGTGTGGAGTGTATTTGGCGGTGTTGGATCATATGCATCACTGCTGCGCTTGCCTGCCTGATGCTGCATCAGATGCAAACGACTGTGGCAATGTGGGCGATGCTGCTCTTTTTATTTGCAGCGGAATGGTTGCGTTTGTAAAAAACAACAGAAGATGAAATGAGGGAAATTCAATGAAGCTACATCTGGTCATTGGTGGTGCCGGTTCGGGCAAATCCACTATGGTGATGCAGCAATTGCAGGTTGCTTTGCAGATGGGCAAAACCGTGCGCACACTGGTGCCCGAACAGTTTGCATTCACCTATGATAAAAAACTTTATAGGAAACTCGGTGCAGCGGCGTTCAATTGTGTGCGTACAGGCAGCTTTCGTGGTATTACCGCTGAGATCCTGGAAACGCAGGCGAATGGCACCAGAGATGCGGCAGACGATGTGACAAAAACTATCGTACTGCACCGTGTGCTGCATCGGCTGGGTGATGCCCATGCGCTGCGTTTTTATGATGCGCAGGCAGTGCGCCCCGGATTTTTGCCAGAGATGCAAAAACAGCTGACAGAGTTGATGCAATCCGGCAATACCCCCGAACAGCTTACTGAAGCCGCTGTCGCAACAGAGGGCGTCCTCTCTGAAAAGGCACTGGATTTGGCGCGCGTCTATGCGGATTATTTGGAGGAGCTTGCAAAGCATGGACTGCGCGATACCATGTGTGACCTAGCAATGGCAGCGGCTTATGCGGATGGTACAAGCTTTTTGCGCGGAACAACCTTGTTTCTCGATGAGTTTGAGTCATTTACAGGTGACCAATATGCGATGTTGGAAGTCATGCTGCGCGATGCAGATGCCCTTTGGATCGCTTTGCGTACCGATGACCCTGATGCGCCAGATTATTCCCGATTTGATGCCGTTAATGCGACTTGCCGACAGCTAAAGCGTCTGGCAGCCGATCTGGTGTGCCCTGTAGAAACACATCTTTTAACCGGGCAGCATCGATTCGTAAGCCCATCCCTTGCTCATCTCAGCCGTTATGTTTTTACTGATAGCCGCCCCGCTTATGAAGGCAAAGCCGCAGTGATCGTGACCGAAGCGAGAGACGTTACACTGGAGGCGGAGTATACCGCTGCGCAAATTCGGGATTTATTATACCGTGGTGAGGCGCAGTGTCGAGATATCATGGTGGTAACACACGATTTGGAGCGATACGGTTTTCTGTTGGAGGCAGCCTTTGCACGTTATGAGATTCCCTATTTTATGGATCTGCGGCGCAGTGTGCTGCATACAGCCGTGATGAAGCTGCCCATCGCGTTGTTACAGCTTGCCGAAAAAACCACTACTGAGCATATTTTGCTGTATTTGAAAACGCAACTCTCACCGTTGCACCCTACCGCTGCTGCCGATCTGGAAAACTATGCCTATACATGGGATATTGAGGGAACACAGTGGGAGCAGCCTTTTGTTGCGGAAACCGATCCTAGCGGTAGTATGGAGCAGATGCGGCAGCAGATCATAGAGCCGGTCTTGCAGCTGCGTCGTGCAGCAGTTACCGCAGACGGTGCAGGTCTCTGTGCAGCATTGTATCAAAGTATGGATGCAGCAGGGATTCCCATGCGTGTGGGCGGCCTTGCAGCCCATTTGCATGAACAGGGAGATATTAGCGGTGCTCGCGCATTGCGCAAGTTGTGGAATCGTTTTACAGAGCTGCTGGATACCATGTACACTGCGCTGCAAGGAGATACCATTACCTTTTTGCAGCTCAGTGACCTGCTGTCTACTGTTTTGCGCCAAAATCAGATACCGATTCCACCTCAGACATTGGATGCCGTAACGGTACAAACGGCTGCGGCAGCTCGATATGATGCCCCTAAAATCGTGTTTGTGCTTGGCGTGATTGAAGGAGAGTTTCCCGCTAATATCACCGCAGGTGGCTTGTTCAGCGAAAATGAACGCAGCGTATTGGAGCAGCAGGGCGTGCATCTGGCGCGTTCCGTGCGCGATTTGTGCGCCGATGAACGGTTGATTGTTTACAAAACCCTTTCTGCACCATCCCATCAGCTGTATTTGTCCTACCCTCTTGCGGAGGAAAACGGAAAACGCCTATTACCTGCTGCTGTGCTGGGGCAGATCAAGCAGCTTTTGCCAAAGCGTGTGATGCAGTTTGCAGATCGCATGGGTGCCGCGTTTTATATCACTACAAAAAGTGCAGCATATTACAGCTTTGTGCAGGATTATCTTCTTGATCGCACGGAATCGGAAACCGTAAAAGCGATGCTTGAACAAAGCCCTGAAGATAAGCTGCGCTTAGAACGTCTGCGTTGTACTGCTGATCCTGCCCGTTTGCGCGTCAGTGATCCGCAAAAAATGCTGGAGCTGACAGGCAGTGCAATGCGACTCTCTGCTACCCGAATTGAAAACTTGATGGAATGCCCCTTCAAGGGCTTTTGCGCAAATGGGTTAAGACTGTATGTGCGCCGTAAGAATGATTTCAATTCGCTGTCAGTAGGCAATCTGGTGCATGATTGCATGGAGCGCCTGTTTACTGCGTATCCTACGCGAGAAGGATTTTTGGCACTTTCCACGGATGATTTGCGCCATCATGCCGAAACCTGCGCTACGGATTTTCTTCGCAGGGAGATGGGCGGTGCAGCCAATCGCAGTGCGAGATTTATGCAGAATTACCGCGCCGTTACAGAAAAAATGCTTGCTCTTTTGCAGCATACGCAAGCAGAAATGGCACAGTCGACGTTTTCTCCTAATGCCTGCGAACTGATTATTGGTAAACTGGGCGAAGAGCAGGGTACATCGCCCTTTACATTGCAGCTTTCCAATGGCATGATGATCTATCTCAACGGCAAAATTGATCGTGTAGACCTTTGTGAGGAGAATGGGCAAACCTATTTGCGTGTGGTGGATTACAAAACAGGCAGTCGTCAATATCACCCTGCTGATCTGTATTATGGTCTCAATCTGCAAATGCTGCTGTATCTGTTTGCGTTGCTGGATGATACTGCCTATTATCCGCAGGTGCAGCCAGCCGGTGTGCTGTATATGCCGGCGGGCGCACCGACTGCTGACCGCAGTCGCGATGATATGCAGTCAGTGGCGGCATATTTCAACAGTCATTTCCGCATGAGTGGTACTGTGCTTTGCGACCGCGGTGTTCTCAGTGCCATGGAGCAGAATGTGGCAGGTGTATATATTCCTGCAAAGCTTGCCGCAGGGGATACGGGCAGTGGTGAGCCGTTGCTGACGGAGGATTCGCAGGTATTTACGCGAGCACAGCTGGAAAATCTGCGGAAGTATATTGAAGATATCATCAAAGCTGCTGCGGAAAGCTATCTGCAAGGCGAGGTAGCACCTTCTCCTATGCGGCAGAAAAGCAGTATTCCGTTTTATACCGATGCCTGCCGCTATTGCGATTTTTCGGGCATCTGCGGTGCAGGCATAACCGATGCAATTGTACCACGGTATCCCGAAAGTGAAAAAAATGTACTTGCCGCTATGGAAAGTATCATGAACGGTACTGCCAACGATGAAGAGGAGGACGCAACATGAGCTGGACACCCCAACAGGAAGCTGCTATCTTGGCACGAGGCGCATCGCTTGTGGTCAGTGCGGCAGCAGGTAGTGGTAAAACCTCTGTACTAGTTGAACGCTTAATTCGTCTGCTTGCCGATGAGGAACATCCTACCCCTGCAGAGCGCGTCGTTGTGGTGACGTTTACCACCGATGCGGCAGCAGAGGTGCGGCAGCGACTGGATCTGGCATTGTCTGAAAAGCTGGAATCCGATATGGGTAATGTATGGTTGCGCCGACAGCAAACCATGTTGCAAAGTGCAAAAATATCCACCATTCACAGCTTTTGCTTTGATCTGCTTCGAGAGCATTTTTCACAACTAGGTATCGCGCCGGGATTCCGCGTTATAGAGGCAAGCGAGGAGGACGGTTTGCGTGCTGATTGCATGAACATCGCCATTGAACAGTTTTATGCGGATGCTGCAAGCGATGCAGTGATGGCAGAGGATAAGGCACTGCTACTGGATGCGTTCTGTGATAAGAGCGATCAAAATCTGGATGGGATGCTGCTTGCCATTTATCGTGATGTGGAATCCGTGCCGTTTGGTATGACACTGCTGATGGATGCTGCACAGAAGATTCGGTGCGGACAGTATGAACAAGCGGCATTGGCGTATATCCGCAGCGATTTGATGGGCATTCGCGCGATGTATCAAAAGGCACTGTACGCTGCTGAGATCTTGGAGAATGCAAAGCTTACCGCTCTGCTACAAACCGAAGCGCGCTATGCCGAGGACGCTTTTTCTGCGCTGGAGCGCAACGATTTGATGGCGCTTGCCGATGCCTTGTGTAAGATTCCCTTTGATCATATGGTGACTGTCAGAAAAAAGGGCATTGGTATTGATGAAGCCAAAGCAGTGGTAGCAGCTATGCGCAGTACCGCAAAGCAACAGCTTGAGAAGTTGGAAAAGTGGTCGCTGCCGTTGCGGTTTGCCGCAGAAGATCTGCCACGGCACAGTGGATTGCTGATGGCGATGTATCGCCTGTTGTGCCGTTTTGATACGGTTTTGTGGGAGGAAAAGGTCGCACGTAGCGTGGTAGGCTTTGCTGATGCCATGAAGCTTGCACTGCAATTGCTTGCAACACGGCAGGAGGATGGCACGCTGGCAAAAACATCACTTGCGGAGTCCCTTTCGCAACAGTATGATATCATCATGATTGACGAATTTCAGGATGCTGACAACCAGCAGGATTTGATTTTCCGTATGCTTTCCAAGGGTGGCGATGCAACACATTATGGTAGCAATTTGTTTTTGGTGGGCGACAGCAAGCAGTGTATTTATCGCTTTCGTGCGGCAAATCCTGCGAATTTTACGCGTGCTATGAAGGAATCTGTGCCCTATAGTGCGCCCACGCTTTCGGAGAACACCTGCATCTATCTCAACCGTAATTTTCGCAGTGACACCGCAGTGATTCACTTCGTGAATCATGTGTTTTCCATGTTGATGACCGGGACAGTCGGCGAGATTGCCTATACCGATGCGGAAGCATTGGTGCAGGGCGCGGAGTACCCCCCAGCGGATCGACCGGTAGAGCTGTTGATGCTGCAAACTGTGAATCGGCAGTGCCGTGAGGAAGAAGCTGTTGCCAAGCGGATACGACAGCATTTGGAGCAAGGAACGCCGGTCAAAGATCGTGATGGTACCTTGCGCCCTTGTCAACCCAAGGATTTTCTGATTCTGCTGCGCAACAATACTCGTATGACCCGTTTTGCCGATGCATTGGCAGCAGAGCAAGTGCCTGTCAGTGCGGTAGAATCGAAAAGCTATTTGCAGTCTCCGGAGATCACATTGCTGCTGGAGATCCTGCGTGCGGTAGATAATCCCTTGCTTGATGTTTCCATGGCGGCGGCAATGCTTTCACCCATGATGGGCTTTACGACGGATGATCTGATCACTGTGCGCCTTGCTGATCGTAAAAATAGTCTGTTCCGGGGCTTGCGCAAAATTGTAAATTCGCCCCAAGACTATGATGCAGAGTTTGTACAGCGTTGCAGCGATTATCTGATGTTTTTGGAGTCTATGCGGCTGTATTCTGCGGTGGAAACGCCGGAACAGTTGATTCGTCGTCTGTATCATCGCACGGATTTTCTCGGTATGATGCAGCTGAGTGGTGATGGTGCTAAAAAGAAAGCAAATCTGCGCGCATTGCTTTCCTATGCCCGTGCTTTTGAAGTCAATCGTGGCGGTGGTTTGGCTGCATTTTTGCGTTATCTGGAAGCCATTCTTCATCGCAAAAGTGATTTGGAAGGCGGTGGCGTATTGGCAGGTACAGCCAATGTGGTCAACATCAAAACCATCCATAAATCCAAAGGACTGGAAGCACCCTTTGTGATTCTCGCCCATACTGACACATCTTTCACCAACCGCAATGAGAGTGACGCACCGTACCGTTATCATGGTGATATGGGCTTCGGATTCCGTTTGCGCGACCAAAAACAGTATACCATCGGTGAAACATTGCCCTACGAAACCATCGCCGCACAAAATCAAAAGGAATCTCTGAGTGAGGAAATGCGCCTGCTGTATGTCGCACTTACCCGCGCAAGAGAACGCCTCATCTTGCCGATTGCTTACGGAAAAACGGTTCGTGAACGTGCAACGACCTTTGCAGTCATGCAGGAATCCTTTGGTGGGCAGACGGATATGCTCACAGGCTTTGCAAGTAATATGCGTGACTGGCTGTTAATGGCGTTGATCCGGCACCCCAATTGCGAGGATCTGCGTGATATACTTGGGGTGGATTGCTCCATTGATGCTGCGATGCCAACGCTTTCTGTTTGCGTGATAGATGGTGATACCGTGTTGGCTGATACAGTCAAAGCAACAGAAGAGCAATCTGAGCAGTATGATCCGGTTTTGCTTGCCGAGCTGCAAAGGCATTGTGCATGGCACTATGATTCACCAATGGTGGGGCTGACGGCAAAATATGGTGTTTCGGAACTGGTAAAAGCTGAGGAGTTTTCTGCGCCTCTGCGCCGCCCGTTGTTTGCACGTGATCGTCATGGTTTGAGCGGCGCGGAGCGCGGGACTGCACTGCATACCTTCATGGAATATGCCGATTTTTCTTCAGCAGCCACTGATTTGGAGGGAGAAATCCGTACATTGGAGCAGCGTGGTAAGCTGACTGCACAACAGGCGAAGGCTGTGCGCAATTCGAATATTGCTGCATTTTTTACATCGGATTTGTATAAGCGTATCACAGCCTCGACACTGGTGCAACGTGAGCGTAAATTTACCGTTGCGCTGGCGGATTTGCAGCTTAGCGACAGCCTTGCGTCGATTGGCGCACAATACGCAGGTACAGACGGTCTATTGATCGGCATCATGGATCTTGTATTTACTGAAGGCGATGGCTATGTGCTTGTGGACTATAAAACTGATCGCAACGTTACCGCAGAGGTGCTGCAAGAGCGTTACAGTGAACAGCTGCGCCTGTATGCCGCTGCATTGACACTGTTGACAGGCAAACCGGTAAAAGATTGCTGTATTTATTCCCTGAGCCTACAGCAAATCATTCCCGTGCGCGTGAAGTGAAGAAATCATAAAAAGGGTTTTTCAGGGAATTCGTGGAGCATTTCCCGAAACGATTTCAAGAAAAATCAACTGCAAAATGCAAAAAGGGGAAGGCACTTTTGTGTGCTTTCCCCTTGTTTGATATACGATTATTTGATGAATCGCTGCGCATAGGCGCAACGGCGACATAACTCTTCTGTGGCGCAATGATGGGAAAAGCCATCATGGATCGCCGTAGCTCTTGGTGATGCTAAGATTTCATCGAGGGGCTGTGTCAGCACATTGCCAAGATTGATGTTGCCTTCACTGTCCAAGCAGCAGGGAACCACGCTTCCATCGCAAAGGATTCCAAAGTGATCCCGCATTCCGTAGCAGAAAAACTGCTTACCCTGTATTGCAGCCGACAGATCCGGCCAGCCAAAGCGTTCTCCCCATTCCAGATGCAGCTTTTGACGGATACGGTAGCCACGGCTGTTTTCTTTCCACTCGCCGTTTAGCTTTTGCCGCAAATACGCAAGGATGGTCGTATTTCTGCCGTTGTCGCAGCCCTTATTCCATAGCCGTAGAGATACAATCACGTTGGCAGTGGAAGCATTTTCGGCAAACTGTATGACACCATCAAGATATTGCATAAAATCTGCAACGGCACCATCCTCAAAGCTGTGCAGCGATATGCTGACTTTATACAGCCCTGCCGCCAGTAATGCCTGCCCATGTTGTGGCAACAAAGTGCCATTAGTGGTGATCGCAGAATGAAATCCTGCGGCTTTGGCAAGGCGTAAAAAATCGGGCAGCAGAGGATGCGTCAGCGGCTCACCCATCAAATGATAGTAGAGATATTCGGTTTTGCCTTTCAACTCGCTGAGAATATGCGAAAATGTCTGCATATCCATACGCATGGGCGCACGATGATGCCCATGACAGAAGGAGCAGTGCATATTGCAGATGTTTGTGATCTCCACATAAACGCGTGTATACATTGTGGTTACAGTGTATAGACAATGCTGGTAGTGATGCCGTCAGCCGTATTTTCCTTGGCTTTGTCATCAAACATATTTTTGCCGATCATATAGGCAGCAAAGCAGGAGAGAAAGCAAATCAGCCAGATGAATACCAGCATACTTGCGCGGAACACAACAGCCGGGCGGCGTCGACGACGCTTCTTGTTGGCGGTCGTTTTGCGAATTGGCTTATTTGTCGATGTGTTGCTCTGATTTTGTGACATTCGGTAGGTCGCTCCTTTCCGCAGTAAGCACTGCGTAACAATCCATAGTACCATTATAAAGGAAAAACGGCAATTTTGCAAGTGCTTTTGCAGTTTTTTCACGCAAGCCAAAAAAAATTTGCGAAAACTATTGTTGTATTGGAAATTTTGTGCTATAATAAGAGTGTGCTCCATATTTTGTGTTGGGAGGTTGCTTACCGTGAAACAAGTCGCCAAGGTTTTACTACTGATCACTATTTTTTGTACTGCGTTGATTTCCGTTCGTTATGCGATAGAACTTTACCGCACCAAGTATCGTCCCCGTTACTTTACAGGCAATGCCTGCTGATGTGCTTTACATCCGCAGAGAACATTATTATTCTTATTCAGAAAAGAGGAACTGAAAATGAATATTCGATTTGAAAAGGCATCCACACTGAAGCAGAAGCCTGCCGATGAAACCAAGTTGGGCTTCGGTAAGATCTTCACCGATTATATGTTCATTATGAACTATAAGACCGGTGAAGGCTGGCATGATGCGCGCATTGTCCCCTATGGCAATTTATCGCTAAGCCCTGCTGCTTTGTGCCTGCATTACGGGCAGGAGGTTTTTGAAGGTATGAAGGCGTATCGTCGTGCAGACGGCGGTATTCAGTTGTTCCGTCCCGAGGAAAACTTTAAGCGTCTGAACAGTTCCAATCAGCGTCTGGTCATTCCGGAGTTGCCCGTTGAAATGGCGATGGAGGGCTTGATGGAGTTGCTGAAGGTTGAGAAGGACTGGGTTCCTTCTACCGATGGCGCGGCATTGTACATTCGTCCTTTTATCATCGCAGTAGATCCTTTCTTGGGGGTGCGCCCCGGCGATGAATATATGTTCATTATCATTTTGTCGCCTTCCGGTGCATACTATGCTTCCGGTTTGGATCCCGTCAAGATCTATGTGGAGTCTAAGTATGTTCGTGCAGTTCGCGGCGGTATGGGTTATACCAAAACCGGTGGTAACTATGCTGCTTCTTTGATTGGTCAGGACGAGGCGCATAAAGAGGGCTATTCTCAGGTGCTTTGGCTGGATGGCGTTGAACAGAAGTACATTGAGGAAGTCGGCGCAATGAATATCTTTTTCATCGTGGACGGCGAAGTTATCACACCTGCTTTGCAAGGCTCGATTTTGCCCGGTATTACCAGAAAATCTGTGATCGAGCTGTGCAAGAGCTGGGGGATGAAGGTGACCGAGCGTCGTATCTCCATTGCAGAAATTGCCGAAGCATATGATGCAGGCAAGCTGGATGAAGTGTTCGGTACCGGTACTGCTGCTGTTATCTCTCCTGTGGGGCACCTGAAGTACGGTGATAAGATTATGGAGATCAATGACAATAAGATCGGTGCTGTTTCTCAAAAAATCTACGATACCATGACCGGTATGCAGTGGGGTAAGATTGCTGATGCGTTTGGCTGGATCGTTCCCGTAGAGTGATTTCCATATTGTTCTGCAATCTGAAAAAAGAGTCGCAAAAAAGCCCATACCCGTAAAAGGGTATGGGCTTTTGCTATCTATGAGTGAAAATTTACTCCTGCATCCACTTAAGCCATACATCCTGTGCTTCACCCACGGTTGCCAACTTGCCGTTGCGCACAATGGGTGTTCGCAGAAGCTTTGGTTCTTCCAGTAGCTTTTCAAACTGTGCATCGGGTAGCAGATAGCGCACCAGCGTCGCATCGGGATGTTTTTCATCCACCAGTAGCATGATATCACCCAACGCTTGTACAACACTTTCCAGCTCGCGTCGGCTCAGGCCCTTTTTGGGTAGATCGACTGACTGAAACCGAATGCCGCGTTCCTGAAAGAATCGCTCTGCTTTTTTGGTGGCAAAGCATTTGGATTTTCCAAAAATCTGAATATTCATAGGCAATTCCGTGCTCCTTATTTCAGCAATGCCTGCCCGATGGTTGAATCGGGATAACAGGCAGCATATTGTTCCAATATCTTGCGAACCATATATTTGGCATTTTTACCGCCTTCAATCGCAACACAAAAAGCAATTTCGGGGTCGTTCGCAGGGGCATAGCCAATGACAAAGCTATCGGTGCCTCGGGGTGATTGTGGCGTACCGGTTTTGATGGCAACATTGAATCCGAGTCCGGTAAGGGAGTATTCGTCAGGCATGGAGGAGGAAGCCGCACCAATCATGCCTTGTTCAATGGCATTGTATACACCGTCGTACTGTTCGGTGATGTTTGCCACAATGACAGGCTCTGTTTGGGAGATTTGCTTTGTCATGGCGTTGTTCCATACGGAAGCGATTAAATGTGGCTGATAGCGTATGCCATCATTGGCGAGGGTGCTTGCCACCACAGCCATTTGCAAAGGCGTGACCTGTACTTCAGACTGCCCGATGGCAGCTTGTGTGATTTCGCCTACATACCAGTCGATGCCTAGCTTTTCGAAGGTTTCGGGGCAGGCAAGGTAACCGCCGCTGTCGCCAGATTCTAAACCAAGCGGTGCGCCAAGTCCAAACTGTTTTTCGTACTCCACCAATCGGTCGATGCCAAGCTTCAAACCGACCTCATAGAAAAAGATATTGCACGATACGCGAATGGCGCGAGATACCGAAATATACTGATGGTTGCCTGTGCAATGATAGGTGGTATCAATATAATGAAAATCACGGTTGCAGTAAAAGCTGCTGTTTGCGCTGATAATACCACTGTTAAGCCCTGCTGTTGCGGTAATGGTTTTAAAAGTTGAGCCAGGGCGATATAATCCATCGGTGGCACGGTTTACCAGTGGCTGGTTTTCCCGCTGCATAACGGCATTATAATCTTCCAGCAGTGTTGTCAGATCGTAGGTAGGTGCAGTTGCCATGCCAAGCACAGCGTTGTCTTTGGTATCCAGCACAACTGCGGCACCGCAATAGACATTTCTGCATTCTGCGTCACTGTTTCGCAGGTAGGCACAGAAGTCTGCTAGCGTATTCTGCAACCCTGTCTGAAAATCATTGTTTAGAGTCAGCTGAATGGTATTGCCGCCGATGGGCTCTTCGGTAACAGTGACATCGGAGACCTCTCCGTTGGTCAGGGTGATCTGTTTTGTGCCATTGATGCCGCGCAGCAATGGCTCATAGGCGGATTCCAGACCACTTTTGCCTACCAGATCCGACAGGCGGTAGTCATCGTGACCATTTTGCAAAAGCGTTTCATATTCCTCTGTGTTGAAAATCGGCCCGACATAGCCAATTTCATGGGGCAGCACATCACCGCGTTCCACGGTACGTACAGCTTCCTCAATGATATCCACACCTTTGAGCAATGTTCTTCGCTCCTTGATGCGTGTGACGATGGTAATATCCACATCATTTGCAAGATAGAACGCATTGGATATAGAAAAATCACGTAACAGCATTTCATAGCGTATACCGGCAAGAATCCGTTGCTGTTCCGGGGTATAATCCTCGGAGATGCCGTAATCCTCTATCAGCTTATTCATGCAATTTTCGGCGGTGGCATAGTCGTTGAGTTTGAGATTGCTTTTCAGCTTTGTCACAGCAGTATCGCTATCGGGCAAAAAACAGTATGGTTCTGTTTGTGTGATGGGCAGCGTATCGTTCCACTCACATTCAGCTGCTTGTAAAATATCGACTGTTTCCAGCAGAATGCGATTTCCTTCAACGTGATCAGCAGGGAAATATGCTTTTTCCACGATCAGATTATAGCCGGTTTTGTTGGATACGATTGCCTCACCGTTGCTATCCACGATTTTACCGCGGCTTGCGTTGATCACCTGTGTATACACCGAAGTATTGACTTTGGGGTCAGAGGTAGCCTCCTCTGTGAGCAATTGCACGTGCAGCAGGCGATAGATGCCAAGACCTGTTGCGACGAGGATCAGCAGCACCAGAAAGCCATTGCGGATCCACTGTGACAGCTGACGAAATAGTTCTTTGATGGAGTTCATCGGGTGCATGGGGTAAGCCTCCTTGGGGTGGGGGAGCGGTCAGTTCTGTGTGTTCAGCAGGCTTTCCAGTTTTTCGTCACGAAACATATCTGCCAGTATGATGTCGTTGTATGCATCTTCGAAATCATCCCCCAATGAAATGGGAGTCTGTGTACCGGTTTTCATGTTTTTGAGTTTTGCCTGCTTGGTTGCCAGTTCATCGGAGCCAAGCACCAGCAGATAGTCTGCCCCAAGCTTGTCGGCATATTTCATCTGCGCCTTAAATGTACGGTTTGCGAGGTCAAATTCTACACGGCTGCCATTTTTGCGCAGCACATTGGCAAGGCGCATCGCTTCCGGTTTTGCAGCATCGTCCATAGGTGCGATATACAACTCACAACGAGAAGGCTCCAAAAATTCGCAGCCTTGGCTTTCCATCGTTAGGATCAGACGCTCCAGACCCATACCGAAGCCCAACGCAGGCACTGCCTGACCGCCCAATTGCTCAATCAGACCATCATATCTGCCACCGGCGCAAACGGCACCCTGCGAGCCAATATCCGTGGTGATGAATTCAAAAACGGTTTTGGTGTAATAATCCAGTCCACGTACAATCGTGGGGTCGATGGTATAGGCAATTCCCATGGTGTCCAATGCATTGCGGAAGGTTGCAAAGTGCTGTTCGCAATCCGCGCAGAGATAATTGAGGATACTAGGTGCGTTTGCGGCGATCTCCTTGCAGATGGGGCTTTTGCAGTCCAAGATGCGCATCGGGTTGCGCTCCAATCTGCTGCGGCAGGTATCGCAAAGCTTTTCCGTGGAATCAGCAAAAAAAGCGCGCAATGCTTCAAAATACTTGGCGCGGCATTTTGGGCAGCCAATGCTGTTGATGTGCAGTGCGATATTTTTCAAGCCCAGTGAATCGAGGATCTGCTTTGCCACCATGATGACTTCCGCATCTGCATAGGGAGAGGCACTGCCGGCCATCTCGATACCGAACTGGTGAAATTCGCGCAGTCTACCCTTCTGCGGACGCTCGTGACGGAAGCAGGAGAGCACATAGAACACCTTTTGTGGCAGAGCCTCCGCGAGCATACCGTTTTGCAGCATTGCACGAATGGTACCTGCTGTACCTTCCGGACGCAGGGTAAACACGGTTTCCTTGGCGGTAACGGAATACATTTCCTTTTGCACCACATCCGTGGTTTCGCCAACAGAACGATGAAACAGCTCAGTGGTTTCAAAGGTGGGCACACGAATTTCAGAAAAACCGAAGCACTCGGCGGTTTCCTTCACGACTTTTTCCACGGTCATCCATTTATGGATGGTTTTCGGTGTTACATCTTCTGTGCCGATGGGACGTTGGATATAGTTTGTTGCCATAATGATCTCTTCCTTTCCGAGGAAAGCACAAATTTCGCCTTCCCTTGCATAGAAATTGCCCCTTTTTCTGCAAAGGGGCAATGGTCATTGGGGTGTCTGCTCAAATGGGGTTGCCAATTTCGCGCCAATCCAGATCACCGCGCTCCAGTGCGAGGATCAGTGCCTCTGCTGTTGCGATATTGGTCGCAACGGGCACGCTGTGTACATCGCACAAACGCAGCAGATTCATATCGTTGGGGTCTGCCATTTTGGGATTGTTGGGATCACGGAAGAACAGCAGTACATCGATTTCATCGCAGGAAATACGCGCACAGATTTCTTGACCGCCACCCTGGGCACCGCTTAGAAATCGCTTGACCGGCAATCCGGTTGCCTCGCTGACCTGTTTACCGGTGGTACCGGTGGCGCAAAGGGTATGGCGTGACAACACGCCGGAATAGGCGGTACAAAATTGGATCATGAGCTCTTTTTTCGCGTCGTGGGCAATCAAGGCAATGGTCATGGTTGGGTCATTCCTTTCTATTACTGTATTGTTTGCGGAAAATGTAACGGTGTAATATCAGCCGATTTTCACGGTCAAGGGTGCATTCTCACCGCGTAAACGACGAGAAATAGCATCAAACGCAGCAAGGCTGGGCGCGGTAGAGGGAAGTGGTTCTCCCTTACCGGTAGAGATGACGAGATCGTAGTCATCGGGAACAACACCAATGAGCTGTACGCCGATCGTATCAATAATCTCGTCCAGGTCACGCACGAGCTCCGCACCGATGGCGCGTTTACTGATTTTGTTGATGATCAAACGTTGACGACGATTGCCGCGAGAGTAGAATTCATCAGACATCATCTGTGCATCACGCACGCAGATGGGATCGGGGGTAGTGACGACTAAAATCAGGTTTGCCTGCTCAACGATATCGAACACATGGTTGTTGATGCCCGCACCGGTATCAATGATGATGTAATCATAATACTTACGAATGGAACGGCAAATTTCGGTGATTTGCTCCACTGTAACGGAGAGAAAAGGATCCTTGGGTGCACACAGTACAAACAGATTGCTTGCCATAGGCACACGGGTAACAGCGTCCAGCGCAGAAATTTTGCCTGCCAATACATCGCCAAGGTCATATTTGATCTGACCTGTCATACCGAAGATGATATCAATGCAGCGCAGACCAAAGTCCAGCTCAATGATCAGGGTACGGCTACCCTGCTTTGCAAGCGTATAGCCGATACCGGCACAGATAGAGGATTTACCGGTACCGCCTTTTCCGGAGGTTACGGCGATCATTTTTGACATAAAGATTGCTCCTTTCAGGACGCTGTGGATTCGGTGGCGCAGTCGTCCTCTTCGCCAATCAGGCGAAGAAATGCATGATGATTGATATATTCAATGCAGCACGTTGAGCACATCATACAAACTGCACACGAATACCTTACTATATTATACCACAAATATCGGATTTGTCAAATCCCTTTTGGGAAAAATCCGAAAGTTTGTGATTATGTTCAACTTTCGCTTCTTGTATTTGTGCAACATGACGAATTATGCAATGGCGGTTCCCGATGTGGTTGTAGTAGATTCCCGTACTCCTGTTCTCGTCACAGCATTTTCGGTGTTAGCGGGGGGTGTTTCAATTTCGATGGTGCTAATTGCCTCACGGAATCCGGCACGATATTGCATGAAGTTTTCCGCCTTGCTCTTGCAGGTAATGACATATGCCACATCGTGGTGCAGCATGATACAGACCATCGCTTGCAGATCTTGTTTTTTATCCTCTCCCACCAATGCGTAGGTGAATTCCAACAGCACTGCCTCTACGCCATGAATGGTTTCCGTGGATTCGTTCAGCAGCAGATACTGATCAGCGGTTTCCTCGTAAATCTCCTTGACCTTGGCAGCGTAGCTTTCCAGTCGTTCGCCGGAAATGGCGATGGGGTCATCCGTGATGATAATGGAAGCATCGTTATATATGTAGTATTCCTCATACGCAGCGGAGGAGGTTGCTGTAAAGCCTGCGGGAATCGTGATGTGAAAGTATTCGGGCAAAGCTGTGGGAATTAACACAATGTTGGTGTCGGTGGTGCTTTCCACCTCATTGACAGACGAAAGCGCAGGGTTTGAAATGCAGCCTGTGCAGCCGAAACAGAATACCGCACACAGCATCAAAGTGAGTAAACGGCGCATGATTCATGCTCCTTTCGGTTAAAAAGCGATGAAAACATCAATGCCGATGCGGAAAGTCTTTCGCATCGGCAGGGGTGTGTGACCAGACCTATAAGCCGGGTTCTGTCGGGTGCAATCATTTATCTAGCCCATTCGTCGCCGAATGGATCGAGCCGCCTTTGTGCCTTGTCCACCGAGCAGATGTTATGACAAAACACACCAAATCAGCGTTGCATCGGGTAGGGTTTACATGGCAGCGTACTCTCATACGCTCCGGTGGGCTCTTACCTCACCTTTCCACCATCACCGGCAGATGCCGGCAGTCTATTTCTGTTGCACTTGCCCTAGAGTCGCCTCCGGCTGCTGTTAGCAGTTACCCTGCTCTGTGATGCCCGGACTTTCCTCGTCGGCTAAAGCACCGCCGCGATTGCACAGTCTGCTCACAAAATTATTCTATCATATTTCGATGACATTGTCAAGCGTTACCGCACGATTTCCATATGCGCGCTGATGACTTGCACTTGCCAAAGCAGAAAATCTGTGATATAATAATCTATATGATATCAAACGGAGGAATTCTGTATGCTGGAAGCATTACTGCAATTTGCGCTGAAGCTGATGCCGAAGCCTATCAAAGATCTTTTTTACCGTTATGAGAGCGGTCTGCGCTACTGCTATTACGGCGCATGGACGACTTTGCTCTCCATTATTACAAAGCTTTTGGGCAAGTGGCTGTTTTCTCTAGGGGGCTATACTATGGAGATGGATATCCCCAATATGGTCAACACGACTGTTTCGTGGATCATTTGTGCAACATTTGCGTTTGTCGTCAACAAAAAATATGTGTTTATGAGCAAGACCGAAACCAAGGCGGCACTGCTACGTGAGATGTCAAGCTTTTACGGTGCACGTTTGGCATCGTATTTCATGGAGCTTGGTATTATGTGGTTGACTGTTACCCGTTTCCATTGGAATTTTGCACTGATGACGGTTCTGGTGCAAGTGATCATTCTGGTATCCAATTATGTTTTCAGCAAGTTGGTGGTATTTCGCAAGCATGACGATGTGGATTCAAATCATCATCAAAATGATCTTGCTGACCCTTCTTGATTTTTGCGATATTTTTGATATAATGACTATTTGTATGATAAATACCGGAAAGGAACGATGAGATATGAATCAAGCTGTAATTTTGGCAGGCGTTCGGGGCAAGTGCATGAAGGCTTCTATGCCGAAGCCGATGCTGAAAGTCTTGGGTGAGCCGATACTTGCATGGGTACTGGATGCTTGTGAGCAGGCTGCGCTCTCGCGCATATGCGTTATAGCAGACCATGAAGCAAAGCAAATTGAAGCGTATGTGGACAGTCACTGCTGTACTGTGCTACAGGAGAAATGTCTGGGCACAGGGTATGCCGTGCAACAGGCAATTCCTTTTTTGCAAGAGGATATCAATGGCAACACACTGATACTCTGTGGAGATGCCCCTTTTATCGACAAAGAAATCATTACCGATTCTTTGGCGTATCATGAGGCAGAGGACAATGCTGTTACAGTGATCACCGCAAGTGTGGAGAATCCTTTTGGTTACAGTAGAATTTTGCGTGCCGATCATGGCATTGCAGGAATTGTAGAAGAAAAGGATGCTACCAACGAACAGCGTAAAACGACTGAGGTCAATGCGGGATGTTACTGGTTCCGTACGGCAGACCTCATCACATTGTTGGGCAAATTCAGCAACGATCATGCGCAGCACGAATATGATCTCACTGATGCCATTGCCATCGCGTTACGCGATGGTATGTGTGTTGGTGCGTATTGCGCCTCAAACCCTGATGTCGTACTGGATGTCAATGATCATCAAGGGCTGCTGAAACTGAATACGGTTGCAAGAATGGCAGTGATGTGTCAGCACATGGCAAACGGTGTATGCTTTCCCTGCACCGATGGTATTATCATTGAGCGTGGAGTAAGAATCGGTGCCGGTACAGAGATTCTCCCCGGTACGATTCTGCGTGGGAATACTGTCATCGGTGAAAATTGTGTCATTGGCCCGAATTGCGTGATTGAAGATACCGTCATCGGCGATGCGGTACATCTCAATACCGTGCAGGCGTATCAATCACAGATTGATACGGGCGTGCAGATGGGTCCCTTTGTGCATATCCGTCCCGATAGTCATATTTGCAGCGGGGCAAAGATCGGCGACTTTGTGGAAATCAAAAACTCTACCATTGGTGCAGATACTGCCATTGCACATCTTGCATATTTGGGCGATAGCGACGTGGGCAAGGGTGTCAACATCGGGTGTGGCTGTGTGACAGTCAATTTTGACGGCGTGAAAAAATCTCGTTGCGTGATCGGCGACCATGCCTTTGTAGGATGTAACACCAATCTCATTGCCCCTGTGGAACTGGGGCAACACGCCTATACGGCGGCAGGTACAACGGTCACCACCGATGTACCCGATTATGCCTTAGCCATTGACCGTGGCGTTTTGCATATCAAGGAGGGGTATACGTTGCGGAAATTCGCTGTAAAGAGCAGAAAGGGCAGCAAGGAAAACAAATGAGCAGTATTTTCGATTTGTTTAAACAGATAGAGTCCACCCATCCTGTACCGACAGGGCCTCCTCAGTGGATCATTGCGGGGCTGGGAAATCCCGGTGCGCAATATGCCAATACGCGGCACAATGCAGGCTTCATTACAATTGATGCGTTTGCTGCAAAATACGGTGCACAATGGAGAAAGCATCAATTCCATGCAGTATGTGCCGACATGGAATGCGAGGGCATTCGCTGCTTGTTGATGAAGCCTGAAACCTTTATGAATCTCAGCGGGCAGGCGGTGCAAGAGGCAATGCAGTTTTATCATCTGGATGCGGCACATACATTGATTTTGTATGATGATATCACATTGCCGGTGGGTGGCTTGCGTATCCGCAAAAAGGGGAGTGATGGCGGTCATAATGGCATGAAGAATATCATCTATCTTAGCGGTGCCGATAGCTTTCCGCGTATCCGCATCGGTATTGGCAGCAAGCCACACCCGGAATATCCTCTTGCGGATTGGGTATTGTCGGCGTTCAGCCGTGAAGAACTTGCCGTGCTGGCTGCATCTGCGGAGCGCGTGAAAGAAGCCATACCGTTGATCTTACAGGGCAAGGCAGATCTGGCGATGAGCCGTTACAATGGCACTCCACCTGCTGCGGTGCCGCAGCCTTGAGCGGGTTCACCCCTCTTTGAGACAGAAAGACTGAGGAAATCATGCGTTTTTTTACTGAAGTTTGTGCATCGCTGCGCTCTGTGCAGGAGTTGCGGCGATGCTTGCAAAAACACATTTCGCCAATCGCCTTTTCGGGCGCGGCGCATATTCACAGGGCGCAGATTCTGCTGACACTTTCGCAGGATGCGCCCATTTTGGCTGTGGTCAATGATGAGGCGGCGGCCCGTTTGCTGTGCGAGGATATCAACTTTATGGCAGGCTGCAAAATTGCAATGCCGTATCCTGCCAAGGAGCTGAATTTTACCGAAATGACAGGTATTTCCCGCGAATATGAACAGCTTCGCATTGCGGCACTTTCTGCGGTGACAAACGGCGATTGTCGCGTGTTGGTGGCATCTGCTGAGGCGGCTTTGCAGTATACAATGCCGCCCGATGTGCTGCAATCATCTACCGTTACACTGCAAAGTGGTAGTGAATACAGCCACGAAGATTTGATCGCTGCACTGGTTGACATGGGCTACGCACGTTGCGACCAACTTGATGCTCCTTGTCAGTTTTCGGTGCGCGGTGATATTTTCGATGTGTATCCTGTGCAATCCGAGATGCCTGTGCGTATTGAATTCTGGGGAGATGAGATCGATAGCATTGCCTATTTTGAGCCGGAAAGCCAACGTCGTACCGATGCTATGGATGCTGTTTCCATTGCGCCTGCGGTAGAAGCAATTGGAGATCTGCCACAGCTTGCCGAAAAAATCAGAGAACTTTCTGTAACATTGCGTGGCAAACAAGCTGCAATCGTAAAAGAAAATCTGCTTTCCGATGCCGAAAAGCTGCAAAACGGCGTGCGGATTCCGCACATTGAAAAGTATTTTCCGTTGTTGTATGCTTCCCCCGCAACGCTGTTCGATTATTGCCATGAGATTACGGTACTTTGCGAGGCATCTACCGTTTTAGAAACCATGCGTGGTGTACACCAGCGCGTGCATGAGGACGTGCGCCTATTGCTGGAAAATGGCGTCCTCTGCCGCAAACTCAGCGAGTGCATTTTGGAACCAGCGGCATTCAACACCCTCGCAGAAACCACGGGATTGGTTTGTATGAGTACCTTTTTCAGTGGCGCGAGTTTGTTCCGATATCAAAAGCTGCTCAGCGAGGAAACACTGCAAAATGCGCCTTGGGGTGGCAGCACTCGTATTTTGACAGAGGACTTGCAGGAATTGCTTGCACAGAACTACGCAGTGATGGTTTGCGGCGGAACCGAAAAAACATTGCCGATCTTGATGGATGACCTGCGCAAAAGTAATATTCCCTGCGAGATTGCCAACGCAGACTCTGTGCCACAGGCAGGAAAGGTACTGCTTTGTGCCGGTGGTCTTTCCGGTGGCTTCTCATATCCCATGGCGAAAGCTGCTTGTATTGCGCAGACCAAGGCACAGAGTACGGTGCTGCGTAAACGCCGCTTCAAAAAAGGACAGGAAATTCGCGCCCTTTCGGAGATTGCCGAGGGCGATCTTGTGGTGCATGCAAGCCACGGCATTGGGCGTTTTATTGGCATCGAAAAGCTGGAAATGGAAGGTATCACCAAGGATTATATCGCCATCCAGTATGCGGGCACGGATAGCTTATATGTGCCTGTCACGCAGCTGGATCAGGTATCGCGCTATATAGGTGGCAAGGATGATAGCACCATCAAGCTGAATAAGCTGAGTTCATCGGAATGGCAGAAAACACGGAACAATGTCAAAAAGGCAGTCAAGGATATGGCGGCGCAGCTCATCAAGCTGTATGCGGCGAGAGAAAAGGCACAGGGCTTCCGCTTTGATCCCGATGATACCTTGCAGCGGGAGTTTGAAGAGCGCTTTCCTTATGCGGAAACGGATGATCAGTTGCGCAGTATCGCCGAGATCAAGCGTGATATGGAGCGTGAACGCCCCATGGATCGTTTGCTGTGCGGCGATGTGGGATTTGGCAAAACAGAAGTTGCATTTCGTGCGGCATTGAAATGCGTGCTTTCGGGAAAGCAATGCGCAATTTTAGCTCCGACCACCGTGCTTGCGTATCAGCATTATACCACGGCACTGCGCCGATTTGAAAACATCCCGTTGAACATTGAACTGCTCTCCCGATTTCGCACCAAAAAGCAGCAGAGTGAGACGCTGAAAAAGCTTGCAAGCGGTCAGGTGGATATTGTCATTGGCACGCATCGGTTGGTGCAAAAGGATGTCAAATTTGCGGCACTTGGTCTTGCAATTATCGATGAAGAACAGCGGTTTGGCGTGGCGCATAAGGAGCGCTTTAAGGAGGCATTTCACGGCATTGATATGCTGACACTCTCTGCAACGCCCATTCCCCGCACACTGAATATGGCACTTTCAGGTATCCGCGATATGAGCGTACTGGAAGAACCACCGCAGGATCGTTATCCCGTGCAGAGCTATGTGGTGGAATACAGCGAAGGCATCGTCACACAGGCAATACAGCGTGAGCTGAAGCGCGGCGGGCAGGTATACTATCTGCATAACCGTGTGGAATCCATTGCACGATGTGCTGCAAAACTACAAGAGATGATTCCCGATGCACGTATCGCCTATGCCCACGGCAAGATGAATGAGCAGGAGATCAGCGAGATCTGGCGGCAGCTGATGGAACATGAGATCGACATATTGGTTTGTACCACGATCATAGAAACGGGCGTGGATGTGCCCAATGCCAATACGCTGATTTTGGAAAATGCGGATCGCTTTGGGCTTTCGCAGCTATACCAGTTGCGTGGCAGAGTGGGCAGAAGTAATCGTAGGGCGTATGCGTATTTTACTTTTGAGAAGAATAAATCGCTCAATGAGATCGCCGAAAAGCGTTTGGAAGCGATTCGTGAATTCACACAGTTCGGCAGCGGGTTTCGCATTGCCATGCGCGATCTGGAGCTACGTGGCGCAGGCAGTATTCTGGGCGGTCAGCAGCATGGGCAGATGGAGCAAGTGGGCTATGAAATGTATATGCGGATGCTCAACGAAGCCATTGCGGAGGAGAAGGGCGAAGTGCCGCCTACGCCCCCTGTTTGTTCAATAGATATCCAGATGGAGGCCCATATTCCCGAGAATTACATTGAGAGTATGACTTCGCGACTTGAGATCTACCGTAGAGTTGCACTGATTCAGAATGAAGCAGATAAAATGGATATGGTGGATGAGCTGATCGACCGCTTTGGCGAACCGCCCAAATCCATGATGGGGCTACTGGATGCGGCACTACTGCGCAATACGGCAGGGCAGCTTGGCATTCGAGAAATATCGCAGAAGCGTGGGGCATTGTTTTTCTATATGCCATCGCCTACAGCACCACAGCTTTCTGCTATGATGCAGCAATACTATGACCGCATTGCTTTTAATGATCACGAAGTGCCGTATTTTATTGCGGTGCGCTTACAAAATGGCGAGCGTGCCATCTCATTGATGAAGGAGGCTTTGGCGATTCTTGCCAAAAATACGACAAAGTTGCAGGAAAATTAACGAAAATCGATTGAAATTTGTGAAATAACATAAAAACGACGAGAAAAAATGACGAATCTTTGTGCGCAATGCTAGTAGCTTTTTTTTGCGAATTATGATATAATAAGGGCATAAATTGAGTGTCCTGCTTTGTGGGCACGTGACTATGGAGGATGAATACTATGAAACTGAAGACTTTCTTGGCAAGTGTTTCTGCTTGCGCAATCGCTGTGTCCGCAATGGCAATTACCGCTTCTGCTGAGGTTACCAATGGTAATGCTACTGGCGATGACGGTAAGAAGTTCTACGTCTATGATCTGCTTGAAGAGGGCGCAGATGTTACTGCTGTGTATGGCGTGAAGGTTGAGATGACCGTTAGCGATTGGTCTGAAGGCTGCGGCGGTGGCTTTGGCTTTAACTCTGATTCCACTGGCTGGAAGTCCATTGAGTGGGGCAATGCTGATGCAAGCAAGACCATTTCTATCGATGACAATGGCGATTTCACCTACACCGCAACGGATGCAATCTTTGCTGCTTCCGATACCTACTGCCAGATCTGGATTCAGAACTGGTGGGGTGGCGAAGTGACTGTTGATAACATCACTCTGTTGGGTGCTGACGGCAAGGCTCTGGGTGCTGCTACCACTGATGCTCCTACTTCTGATGATGGTGATGCTACCACCACCACTACGACTACCGCAGCATCTGGTTCTAACACCGGTGATGCAGGTATCGCTCTGGCAGTTGCTGGTCTGGCAGTTGCAGGCGCAGCTGCATATGTTGCTCGCAAGAAGGACTGATTTCGTCTCTTGCAATTGTATTGACAAGGTATGCCCTCTCACTTGCAGAGGGCATTCTTTTTGAAACATAAGGAGGACATTCCAATGAAAATCAAGAAGACATTGGCTCTGCTTTCTGCGTTGACCCTGATGTGCGGCTTCACAGCTTGTGGCGATGAAGGCGGTAAAGAAAGCTCTGAGTCGACTACTACCAGCACAACAACCTCTACCACCACCACATCAACCACTACGACCACGACCACAACGACTGCACCTGCAAAACTTGAGGTCGATCCCAACGCGATTACCTTTGATACCGCATCGCTCTACACCGGTCACTGCATGGCTGAGAGCAACTATACCAATGATGAGGCTGAGTGTGAACTCTCTATTGAGGAGATCGATGGCGATAAGAAACTGCGCGTGCAGGTTTTGAGCAAGAACGAGGACGGCAACTATAAGGTACCGAAGATCGTGTTTAACCTTGCAGAGCTGATTGGCGCAGAGAACACCGGTAAGATCGGTCAGATTTCTATCGACTTTACCTGTAAGGCTGAAGGCGTATGGGTCAATGATGACGGCTCTGAAGCCAAGGTTGTAGGTAACTTCTTGGGTGCGATCGCAGGTAACATTGCTGATGAGAAGGTTGTTGATGCTGATGGCATTACGACCCAGAATACTTGGGCAACTCACTACGAGTTCAGCTTGAATGATTGGGAGAATGAGGAGCAAACCTGGCGTGTTGACGCAAAGGTTCCGGCTTTGTTGGCTGTGAACGGCTATGCTGATAATTTCGAAGGTGCAACTCTGGTTATCATGCGTTGGGGTCAGCTGAATCAGGTTGACTTCTACATTGATAATATCACCATTTATGATAAGGATGGCAAGTCCATGCCCATCATTTATGATGCTGCTGCAAATCTTGCAGGCGAAGCGGAAGCTTCTGCCGAGACGACCGTTGCTGCTGAGTAATCAACAACTATGTGTACAAAAAGTCTCCTCTGTGCTATGCAGAGGAGACTTTTCGCATTTGTGATGTTTTCGCACACATTGTGCGAAGTTATGTAAAAACGGACGCGCGGTCTTTCAAACCGCGCGCCTGTTATATGGAGAGGGTGTTTAAGTGATACGGATTACCAACCCCAAGGATTGCTGCCACTACTGGAAGATGATAATGCTGAACCGCCGGAAATTGTTCCACCATAACCAGCCTTCATATTGCTTCCACCGCTTGCAGTAGTTGTTTCAAAGTATGTTGCGCCGCTGACTGTGCCACCTTTATATGCGGTTCCGCTTTCCGGAGCGCATATTACGATAGCAGAAGCACTATTTGCAAAGGTCATTGTTCCAAGGACAGTTCCGTTGCTATTGGCGAAGGTGATCGTTTCACCTGCGCTGATGCCGGCATTCGAGGAATTTACGAATTGATAGCTACCTGGAATGGACTCACTGAACATATCGCTTGATCCGCCGGCGATCACAACACCGCCGCTGTATGTCCATGTAGTATCGCAGTCAATTGGGGAATTGCCTCCACCTGTTTGAGATACAAAGACATATCCACCACTGACGGAAAGTGTTCCATTGGAATCCAGTCCATCGCCCGCAGCGTTAATATAAACGTAACCGCCATAAATATTCAGCGTATAAGAACCGGAACTGGATCCACCCATGCCGCCTTGACCCCATCCGCCTGGGTTGAATGAGCCGGAACTGTCTGTACCACCGGCTGCGTTATAGCCGTCATCGCTGGATGTAACCATGACAGAGCCACTGTACTGGTAGATATTCATTGCTTCTACGCCCTCGTAGCTTTTCAGAATATCAATCACTACATCATCATAGCTGGATGAACCCTGTGTGCCGATATACAGGTCTGTGTCGCTATGCAATCCATCATCTGCTGTTGACAAGGTCAAATGTCCACCGGTGACGGAAATTGTGCCTGCGCAGTGGATGCAATCGTCTGCGGAATCGACTGTAATCGTGCCACCGGTAATGGTAATATCGCCACCGCTCTGATAAGTTTCGCCACTTTCATCGTACAAGCCGACTGCCTTGATGCCCTTTGCACTTTCAGTGGTGGAGTTATTATTACCTTCACTTGGGCCACCCCAGCCGCCCATGCCACCGTTGTTTCCGGAGCTGGAGCCTGAACCCGAATAGTTGCTGCCGACCTGATATGTCAGGATATTGATATCGCCGCCATTGATTTCCACTGCCTGTTCGCCTTTGATACCGTCATACATTGCATCAATCGTGACCGTTCCACCGTTGATCCGTACAAAACCATCGCCTTCTTCTGTGCTGGTTGACTTAATGCCATCGCCGGCAGTGGATTTTACGGATACACTCAGAGCGGAGTAATCAAGACTATCGGGATCGCCAATGCGCACAGAATCCTTGCCACGGATGCCATCATCTACCGCAGTGACCTGAATATCACCGTTCCAAATTTTCAAATCGTTCTTACATACGATACCGTCCTCACAATTACCGTTGACGATCAGTACACCCTTTCCCTTGATCTTCATGTCATCACGAGAATAAATTGCGCCGACGCCTTCATCGGCATTGGTGTAGCTTGTACCGTCAGAAATGGTGTTTGTGTAGCCTTTTTTCACAGTTAAGACGAACTCATCGTCAATAGCAGCAACATAAATGGGGGAATCACTGCTGTTGGAGAGCGTTAGCCCTTGCAGATTACAGGTGACCTGTCCGTCCACATAGGTGGTCTTATCGCAGTTAATTTGCAACTGACCATTGGAACAAGTGCCGTCCACATCATATTCGCCTGGGGTAGTGATGGTTACCATGGTGTTGTTGCTAACGGTGACATTTGTTGCATCAGCGGCACTGACCACTTCGCCACTTGCATTTTTGAGGGTCACGCTGTTTTCACTGTATGTGATCGCCGTAACCACATGGTCGCCGTTTGGATCAACAGGCGTAGCATTTAGCAACTGACGCTTCATCAAAGTGAGGTCAACGGCATTCAGAACAGAATCGCCGTTCATATCGCTGTTTGCTGCGCCTTGTGCGCTGAGGGTATCTGCATTACCGAGATACTTGCTGAACAGTACGGCATCTGCCACGCCGAATGTAGCATCTGCGTTGGCATCACCCGGTAAGCTGACTGTCGCTGCCGAGGAAACCATTGCCTGTGCGCCAATTGCAAGCGTCATGGCTGCGATTGCAACCGTCAGAACGCCTGCACGTTTGTCCGCGTTTTTCATAGAAAACCAAACCTTTCTTCATGTATTACCGTGAGGGAAAGCACTGCAAGGGTGCGACACCTTACGATCTGTATACGATTATGCCATAGGAAGATTAAAATTGTCTGAAAGCATTGTAGCTTTTGCAATGATTTTCAAATTTGTCATTCAGGTGCGAGCGTGTAAAAAAAAGCCGCATCGTGGGTGAACGATGCGGTCTTACGATATCATATCAAATATAAGAAAACATCTTGCAAAGCGCGCTTGGTGGCTTATTGTACTACAAGTGTTATGCGGATTTACGCGTACATTTCGGGGAATAATTTTGCCATTTGTTCATCGGAAAGATAGAAAGTCTTTTGCAGATTCTTCGCACAGATCTCCCAACGTTCATCGACGATTTTGCGCAGTGTGGCGACATTGCTTTGCCACTTGCTGTAGGAAAGATTTTGCCACCGTTCACAGTGCCGTTGCATTTCGGAATCTACCTGTGCGGTCATGTCATCCAGAATGGTGAGCATCCGTTCCGTATCAAACACCGTATGCATATACTTGGCATAGGTTTCGATGAAATACTGTTTATATACCTCATTTTTGAACAATCCCACAGCAATGGTCGTGCTGAACGCATTGCTTACGCCGTGCCCCTGTGGATCAAGAAACTGCTGAATGGAATTGTACTTATATGTTGTCGGAAAGAGAGCCCAGTCCAAATCAAAGAAGATCCATCGCCATTTGGTAGATCCATCGCGACTATTATAAAAGCGAATATTGCCGGTATCGGTGTTGCCGAAAAAACTTTCGGCGATCCAATAGTTTGTCCATTCTTGAATGTCGATCTGAGATGCAACATAATCGAAGCATTCCTGATCAGCAAGATTGTTAGAACGGATGTACTTGAGCAATGCTCCGTGGGCATCATAGCTACCGGTTTCCGCGCGCTTGTTACCCTTTATGGCATCGAGGTTATCCTGCGTGATGCCGCTGTGGTAATAAATATACGACTCATTGATCTTTTCACGGATATAATACATCCCCCAATATTCGCCATTGATGTACATGGCAACGGGTATCTCGTCCATGTGATCCAGATCCATTTGACCCTCAATGACGCGAGCACAGTAGGCATCAATGAGATTGGTGGTTTTCCAGTCCTGTCCACCTGTGCGCAGCAAGAGATTATCGAACACCTGAATGCCGTTTTCACCGAAAAACGGGTAATGTATGGTATCAGATCCGTATGCCTCTTTTAAGTTGATGGAAACCGATTTTTGTTCCTCTGCACGAGAATACTGCCCATGATTTTTGATGCCTGCGGAAAATGCAATGCCAAGTTCGCCGTTGGCATCGTAGTATTCAAAATATGTTTCGCGCTCCCAGTCTTTCCAGTAGTTGGCACCTGTATGCGGAAATGCTTCTGTCCAGCCGGGGCCGTTTGCCCAGATGCCGTTTGTGTATCCGAAGAGATCATCCGGATCGCAAGTCAGGCAAACAATGCCCAAATCGTGGGATTCTTCTGCAAGAAATGTACGGGTCGTTATGTCCGAAGGCAGATATCCGTCAGCGTACACGATTGCACGCAGTGAAGCGGATTTTTCCATCACGATAGGCTCGGTGTAGAGTGTGCTCATGTTGGTGGGTGCTGTGCCATCCAGTGTGTAGTAGATTTTGCCATCGGGTTGCATGGTTTGTAGCGCAATAGTCTGGTTGGCACGAATATATGCACTTTGCTCCGATAAAATTTGCACAGGCTGTGCATAGCCGGGGGCAGCACTTGCAAGATCATTTGCCGCGCCCTTTGTTGGAACGGAGAAAAAACGTCGCTCCAGAGTTGTTTCACCGATCACGCGCCCTGCGGTTACAGATTGCCGTTGATAGCCTGTGCTGAAGCTGTCAGTCACAATGCCATCTGCGTTACAAAGGTATAATGTATCCCCTGAAAACCCGATGCGAAATCCTGTGTTCAATGCTTCAACTGTGGTGGAGGCGGTTTCCCCGGCGGATATCACAAGATACCCGTAGGCAGGAATGCTCACATCGGGAAAAATAAAATCCAGCAGATCGTCCTTATCCTTGCTCAGTGACCAGCCGGCAAGATTTACATCCTCGTTGGTGTTATTGTACAGTTCGATCCAGTCCTCATCGGGTAATGTCTGGATTTTTTCGGAGCTGACCGCACATACTTCATTGATATATACACGTTCCACTGAAGCCGCCAGTGCATTTTCCAATGATGCAAAGCCGTTGTTGGCGTTTGCCTTGCCAGGTGTGGGAACGGTGTAATAACGATATTCATCAGTGAATTCGGTATCTTTGCCCTGTGATACAAATTCGGGGAGTGCCATTACTGTTACCTGATCGATGGGTATGCCGTTTGCATTGGAGAGCCGTAGGATGCCCTCTGCATTTTTCAGCTTGAAATCTGCGTGCAAAAACAGAGAATCTTCAGTGTACTCGATTTTTTTGCCCGAAAGCAGCACCAAGAGATATTCGCCTGCGCCCAATGTGACAGAAGGGAAAGTCCAACGCATCGGGTCGCGTGCATCATCACTGAGTCCAAAGCCCGTTAAATCAACTGCTTCGGAGGAACAATTGCGTAATTCCACCCAATCGGGGCAGTCACCATCTTCATCGTAGAACATTCCATCGTTTTTGGGGCACCATTCGCTGATGATGATATCCACGGTATTGTCGTTTAAATCTGCAAGATTGGTTGCATAATGATCGCTGTTCGCAGCCGCAGGTGTGGCAGACGCAAAATAAACTGTGCCTTGGGTTTGCAGTGCTGTGCCGCAGGAGCGATCAGCTGGCAAATCTTCAGGGATCTCCAGTGCGTCCATTTGCTGACCGTTATAAAACAGGCAAAGCGTTTCACCGGCACTGAGCTTGAAGTTGGTATGTATATCGCCGTTTTCTGCAACGACATCGCGTCCGGATGCATATACAACGGTGTAGCTGTTCGGTTGAAGCGTTAGATTTCCAAGCGAAAACGCGTCAGGTTCGGTGGAATCATCCGAAACATACCATCCTTGCAAAGAAACTGCGTGATCTGCAGTATTGTGCAGCTCAAACCAATCAGGATATTCCCCAAAAGAATCCTGCAAAGTGGCATGATTGGAAGCCATTGCTTCGGAGATGATGACATCGCCCGGTTGCGCAGTTTCGCCGGTGTCGCCACCGGGATTCAGTGGCTGACAGGCAGTGAATGACAAGAACGCCATGAATACAAGCATCAGCGCAGTTGATCTTCGTAAAATGTTCATTTCTGTTTATGCTCCCTTTGTTATACAGGTCGTGTTCTCGCAAAGCGACGGACTTCGACATTTTCTTTTCCTCTATTATAGCACAGACATTTGGGCATGGCAAGATTCTTTACAAGAAAATTTATGAATCTTTTCTGAATATCTGGTGTGGTAGGGCCATTCGATCATTCCGTCAGGCAATATTCCATCATGCAATGCGGCGTTTGGGGCGCATATCATTGATCACTCTGAACATCATAAAGGCAAGTGCTTTTGTTGACAAAATGCCGGCAGTGTGGTATAATCTTATAGAATCATACTTGCCGTGGAGGAAAAGTGATGACTGTACAAACTGTTACCGATGTGCAAAGGATCGGTAATGCGTTGATTGGACAAATGCAGACGGTGGTTTCGGGCGCAGACCAAACCATACAACTGCTTGTTGCAGCGGCGTTTTGTGGTGGACATATTCTGCTGGAAGATCTGCCCGGTTCAGGAAAAACGACACTTGCCAAGGCGTTTGCCAGGGCTTCGGGCTGCGATATGCGTCGCGTGCAGTGTACCCCCGATTTGATGCCCGCGGATATCACGGGCTTTGAGATGCTGCAAAGCAATGCAAACGGTACGCGTGAAATGGTATTTCGCAAAGGGGCTGTATTTACCAATGTGCTGCTCGCCGATGAAATCAATCGTATGGCACCGCGCACGCAATCGGGCTTACTGGAGTGCATGGCGGAGAAACAGGTTTCTTGCAATGGTGTAACCCTTGCACTGCCGAAGCCGTTTTTGGTGATTGCGACCCAGAATCCTGTAGAGCTGCAAGGTACTTTTCCGCTACCGGAAGCCCAGCTCGACCGCTTTTTTATGCAGCTTTCTATGGGTGCACCAACTCGTGAACAAGCACTTTCCATTCTGAATGCACGGCAGCTTACGGATCCTTTGGAGCATATGCAGGCGGTGACCAATGCTGAAGAGATCTGTGCTGTGCAAAAGGTTGTGCGTACGGTTGAAGCATCTTCTGCGGTGTTGGCATATCTTCTTGCTCTTGCCGAAGCAACGCGTGATCATAAGGGAATCCGTTTTGGACTAAGTACACGCGCTGTGCTCGCCGTGCGCCATGCGGCGCAGGCAGTGGCTGCCATGGAAGGCAGGGCCTATCTGTTGCCCGATGATATCAAAAACGTTTTTCCGGCGGTTTGCTGTCATCGCCTTCATGCCAACAGCTATTCGCTTTCTGATGCCAAAGCCGCTGAGAAAGTCGTGGCAGAACTGCTGGCGACTGTCGAGGTACCCAAATAATGCTTTATGTCCTGCTGCTGATGCTGATTGCAGTGGCTTTTCTGTTGATGCCTTTTTTGGTGAAGCGGTATGGTCTTGATCGCATGGAATATAGCCTGCATTTTTCAGAAAACGAAGTCACGGAAGGCGATACCGTTACGTTGATTGAGACTGTGTGCAGCCGCAAAGCCTTGCCCGTGACATGGCTGAAGGTGGAAATGACGACCAATGCAGCGTTGAAATTTGCAAAGATGCAGTCCGCAGTCAGTGGAAATACGAGATTCATTTCTAGTTTTTTTTCATTGCGACCCTATCGGCGCGTTGAGCGGCACTGGCAGGTGCGTTGTACGAAGCGTGGCGTGTTTTCCGTATCTCATGTGATATTGGTCATCTCCGATCTGTTCGGTACCATGGAGCAATCCCAGGCCTTCCCTGATATATCGGCAACGCTGACCGTGTTACCCAAGGCGGTGGATTTCCCATTTGCGGCAGATGATCTGCGCAGTCTGATGGGCGATGTGCAAATGCGACGCTACCTGATGCCGGACCGCATGGCAATGGAGGGCTTGCGTCCTTACGCCGATGGTGATCCTGTGCGTGATATCTGCCATAGTGCCTCGGCACGAAGCTTGGAACCGATGGTGTATCGCTTTTGTGATACGACACAGCCCACAGTGACACTTCTTTTGAATATGACAACGAAGGAATATGATCGTGATCTTGTCACAGATACTGCCGCACTGGAAAAAGAAATCAAGCTATGTGCCACCTTGCTGTTGCAGCTCGGAGATTTGCGGATTCCTGTGCGATTGTGCGCCAATACTTGCATGAACGGTCAACCTCTGGATACCCCTGCTGCATTGGGCGATGCGCATATTCATCATTTGCTGCAGCTGCTGGCCGCTGTGCCAAACACCATAGACGAACGGTTCACCAATCTGGTCAGTCGTGTATGTCATCGCGACCTCTCAGCGCAGTTGTGGGTTGTGACAGCACATATTGATGATGATTTGCTGCGCCTTGCTGATCGTGAGCCAAGACTGCAAATCATTACTGTACGTAATCTGTATAATACCACGCAAAGAGCCAATCTGCGCACAGCCGCAGATGCTTTTGATGTGGAATGAAAGGAGCGTTTCCCCATGAAATTATCTCATATCAAACGTATTACCGCTGCGATGCTTTCCGCATTCTGCCTGTTGTCCTTCGGTGCCTGTCGCAACGATGATAGTCAAAACGATTCTGGCAGTGTTGTTGATAGCAGTCGTGATGCCGGTAGCATCAGCGACAGCAGCTCGGCAGTACCGATTGAGAAGCAACCGCTTACCGACTTGACCGTGATACCTGAGAATACCTACGATGGCGCAACGATCGTTTGCGATGATATTGTGGTTGCCGCAGGTACGACAAAAGTTCCCTATCGTGTGATGCTGTACAACAATCCCGGCTATGGTTTTGTGGGTCTGCGCGTGTTTTATGACGGTGCGCTTCAGCCATATATGGATGAAGAACGTGGTGAAAACGAAATGGAGATCATAACGGGCGATGGTATGAAGGACTTCATGTTCTCATGCATGAACAGTACCACACAACATATGATTGGTCTGGCGGCGTTTGGCAGTGTGGATTGCAAGTCTGATGGTGTGATGATGACTTGCTATTTTGATATCCCTGCGGATGCCGCATCGGGAACCGTGTATGAATTTTCCGCTGAAACAGTCGATTTTCGTCAGCTGGAGGGCGAAAACTACGAAGTTGCGATGGTTAGTGGCAAGATTACCGTACAATGATCGCATGAAAGCTTTTTTCAAAAAACGGCAAAACAGGCATATGTTTCGACAGTTCTCGCTTTGGTGATGTGCTATAATGGCATCATCAGAGGGGGAACTGTTTTTATGTGGAAACAATATCGAAAACGCATCATACCCTTGCTACTCGCCATGCTTTGCACCATCGGTTGTATGGGCTGTGGCGTAACACAGGTTGCACAAAATGATAGCCAGTTTGTTACCGGATCAATTTTGCCTTACTATGAGCAAAAGCCGGTTCATTTGCATCTGCCCAACTATGAATCGCCCGTTGTGGCAACGTGGTTGCCGTATTTTCTCTACCCTGATCTGTTTGACGGCAAAACGGAGGCAGAAGCACATCAGACAGTGAAAGCTGTGTTGGAATTTGCAAAAAGCATTGGGATCAATACGATTTTTGCTCATGCCTGCGCCTTTGGAGAAGCATATTACGATTCGGGTTGTTATCCAAAGGCAGCAGAAGCCGGACAATTGGATTACTTACAGATCCTTGCTGAGGAATGCAACAGACTGGGCATTTCGCTGCACGCATGGATCAATCCACTGCGTTTGCAAACTTCCGATAAAATGGCTGTATGGCCATCAGGCAGTTTGCTTGCCGATTGGTACCATGACAGCGCAAAGCGCGATGCAAATATGGTACAGATAGAAGATCGTTATTATTTGCAGCCTGCCGATAATGCTACTCGTCATTTGCTTTGTGCGGTGGTAGAGGAGTTGCTAACCGGTTACGCAATTGACGGCATTCACATCGACGATTATTTTTATCCCACTACGGACGCTGCGTTTGATGCCCATGCCTTTGCTGATTCAGGTGCAAGCGATCTCGCTTTGTGGCGCATCGAAAATATTAATCGTATTTTGCAAGCGTTGTATCAGACAGTGCATTCGGTGCGTATCGATGCTGTATTTTCTGTCAGTCCATGTGGCAATCTACAATCCAATCTGCAAACACAGTATGCCGATTGTGCGCTGTGGTGTAAGGAAGCCGGTTATTGTGACTGGTTGATTCCGCAAATTTACTACGGTTATCGCAATCAGACAATGCCCTTTGCCGAAACCCTTGCGGAGTGGCTTGCACTGCCACGCGATGCATCTGTGCAGATAATGATAGGACTTGCCGCATATAAGGTTGGTGCGGTAGATGCGTTTGCGGGAAACGGTAGTGCGGAATGGCAGGAAGAATCGGCGTTGCTTGCAAAACAAACCACCGATGTATTAACATCGGTGGAAAGTAGCGGTGCAGCACTGTATCATATTGGTACGCTCAAACAACTGTCACCTGATGAAAAAACGGCATTGCAATCAGCAATCTTTACGGCTTTTTCAGATTCATTTTATCCTTCTGCGATATCATAAAGTAAAGGATTGCTTGATTGTCTAAGGAAGGTGTCTTGTGCAAGTTTTATTGATTACCAGACGCAGCCATTTGCGTGATATTCTGCTGGCACATCTGAACGATGCAGGGCTGACCACAACGGTTGCGGAAGACGGTTTGACGGCACTACAGGATTTGTTGCAGAATCAATATGATGCCGTAGTGATCGACTGGCAGCTGGATGCGATCTCAGGCTTGAGCGTACTGCGTGAATTGCGTCTGCGCGGCAGCGATGCACCGGTTTTGGTGTTGCAAGGGGAGTCAACAGTGGAGGAACGCGTGCTCGCGCTGGATAATGGTGCTGATGATGTGCTTTCCATGCCTTGTCATCCTGCGGAGCTGATGGCTCGACTGCGGCGATTATTTCGTATTCATGCGCAAGCCCATCCATCCGTACAGCCGGAGATCCTTTGCCTCGCTGACTTGACCGTTAACTGCGAACAACAAATTGCCACACGAAGTGGCAAGCGCCTGATGCTTTCCGACAAGGAATATGCTATTTTGGAGCTTCTGATTCGTAATCAAGGGAAAACACTAACCGCTGACCAAATCGAGAAGGGCATTGCCGGCGATGGCAACAGCGGCGTTATCAGCGTGTATATTCATTATCTGCGTCGCAAAATCGACCACGGCTACCCCTTTAAGCTGCTACACACCATTCGAAAAAGCGGTTATGTACTCAAAGCCGAAAAAAATCACCGCTATGCCTGACCTTATACAATATCGTGCAGCACCGTCCGATGATCATTCGGGCGGTGCTGTTTTTTCATAGCAAATCGGCTGAGTAAAGCGATTTTTTCGATTTTACAGCACTACAATGCATAATTGTCCATATGTCAATGATGTGAGACCCAAAAAGAGAAAAAACAAGAAAGATTCTG
>CAYMOJ010000008.1:0-66017 GCA_964392175.1 uncultured Ruminococcus sp. | reverse complement strand
ATCTTTCTTGTTTTTTTCTCTTTTTGGGTCTCACATCATTGACATATGGACATTTTTGCGATTTAGACGGTTTTTTCGAGAATCTTGCCTTGACAGTTGCCATGAAATGCTCTATAATTATAATGGTGTTTTGTTGGATCAAGGCAAAATAGATGGGATCTATCATATGGGAATTGCAACGGAAAGGAGGCATAGTGGCACATCATGAGGCAGATGAAGAAGCAATCGACCGATTTGTGCGGTACAGTGGATGAAGTACTGTTTTTCAATGAGAGCAATGGCTATGTGGTTGCCGATCTGGAAACCAAGGATCAATTGATTACCATTGTGGGTGAGCTTGGCAGACTGGAGCCCGGCGAGGAGCTGGAGCTGACAGGAGTGTTCACCAACCATCCACGATTCGGGCAGCAGTTTCATGCAGAAAGCTGTGTGCGTACACTGCCTTCTACTGTAGTGAATATCGAGCGTTACCTTGCCAGCGGTGTGATCAGCGGCATTGGCAAGGCACTTGCAAAGCGTATTGTATCTGAATTTGGCGAAGCAACCTTGCAGGTCATGGAGCATCATCCGGAAAAGCTGCAACGCATCAAGGGCATTTCTGCTGCAAAGTGCGAGGAGATTGCAGCCCAAGCCAAAGAAAACTTCTGTTTGCGCAGTCTCCTCGGCAGATTAAGCGTGTATGGTGTATCTGCAGCAGTTGCTATGCAGGCTTACCGCAGATGGGGCGTTTCTGCATGGGAAACCATTGCATCCAATCCGTATCTGCTGTGTGGTGTAGGGATGAACTTGGAATTTCACATTGCAGAACGTATCGCGCAGGATATGGAAATCCCCACGAACGATTATCGCCGCTTGAAAGCAGGCTTTTGCTTTCTGCTGTTGCAATATGCGAATGAGGGCAACACCTGTATGCCATATGAACGATTCAGTGCTGTAGTGCAGGAAAATTTGTCAGTATCGTTAGAGGATATGGAAACCAGCTACCGTTTGTGCATGGAAGATGGAATTTTGGTGGAATACAAACGTGCAGACGGCATATATGTATATTTAGCGGATTATTTTTGCGCTGAGGATTTTATTGCGACCCGTATTGCAGCAATGCTCAGCTTTTCGCCACCGGAAGATTTTGATTGTGCCAAAGCCATTGCGCAGGAAGAACAGGATACAGGAATGTGCTATGCAGAAATGCAAAAAAAAGCCATTGCCTGCGCATTTTCTCGCGGGATTATGGTTCTGACAGGCGGCCCCGGTACGGGGAAAACTACCACACTCAATGGCGTGATCGATCTGTGTGTAAAGGCAGGGAGCACCGTACTGCTGGCGGCTCCTACAGGGCGTGCTGCAAAGCGTATGACGGAGTTAACGGGTAGGGAGGCAAAAACCATCCATCGGCTGTTGGGCACCGATTATGATGACGCAGGGCAGCTTGTGTTTAAGCATCATGAAAAAAACACCCTTAAAGGCGATGTGTTGATCGTTGATGAGGTATCCATGGTCGATGTGCTGCTGTTTGAAAGTCTGCTACGCGCGGTAAGGCTTTCGTGCAGAGTGATACTGGTGGGCGATGAGGATCAGCTTCCTTCTGTGGGGGCAGGCAATTTGCTTTACACATTGGTGCATAGCGGATGCTTGCCTACGGTGCGCCTGACAGAGATTTTTCGACAGGCACAGGAAAGCTGTATCGTTCGCAGTGCTCACCGCATTGTAGAGGGCAAAATGCCTGATCTGCATGAAAAACACAGCGATTTCTTCTTTTTTGACCGTCGCAACGCAACAGAAGCATCACAGTTTCTCATGGATCTATATTGCAATCGCTTACCCAAGGCGTATGGATTTCATCCACAAACAGATATCCAGGTCATTTCCCCGACCAGAAAGGGTTTGCTGGGCACTGTAGAGCTGAATAAAATGCTGCAAGAGGCAGTGAATCCGCCGGGCTATGGCAAGGCGATGCTGCAAAATCTGCTGTATACATTCCGTAAGGGTGATAAAGTGATGCAGACGCAGAATCAGTATGAGATAGAGTGGACGAAAAATGGTGAGCGTGGTGCAGGCATCTTTAATGGTGATATGGGTACTGTACAGTTCGTAGATAAGATATCCCGTACCATACAGGTGAATTTTGACGGCAGACTTGTAAACTATACCGCAGAGCAATTGGATCAGCTGGAACTTGCTTATGCTGTAACCGTGCATAAAAGTCAGGGCAGTGAGTTTGAAGCGGTGATTTTAATGCTGCCGGAGGGCCGTGATCGTTTAAGCTATCGCAATTTGCTGTATACCGCTGTGACCCGCGCAAAGCGTCTGCTGATTTTGATCGGCTCACCGCGTAAGGTCTCAGAAATGGTACAAAACTATCAGCGTACTTTGCGGGATTCCTGCCTATTAGATATGCTACGAGATCAGTGTCCGATCATGGAAGCGGGTGATGTGCAGACAATCAAGGAGCAGCTTTATGAAAATACATGATATCGGGGCGTATGCGCTGGATATTTGCTTTCCGAATTGCTGCGACTGTTGCGGGAATTATATGGCGGCAAATGTTGATATTTGCCCGCAATGCAAAGAAAAGCTCAACACGCTCCGTACCGATTATGCGACGTGGCTTGCCGATTATAGCGGTGCCAGACCATTGCCATGGCAACACGTAATTACGGTATATGCCTATGAAGATGTCGCGAGAGCGGGTGTGCTGCAACTGAAGCAGGGAAGCCATCATTTCGGAAAGCATCTTGCAGCAGAGCTTGCGGTGCTTGCCAAAGCACAGCTTCCCGTTCATGCTATTGATTTTGTCACGTGGGTACCACTTTCGTCGGTGCGTAGGCGCGAATGCTACTATGGACACAGTGAATATCTTGCGCGCAGATTGGCAAAGCAACTTGCATTGCCCGTAAAGGGCGGCCTTTTGGCAGAAGAGCATACGATGCAGCGACAGCATCAGCAAACGGCTGAGGAACGTGCTATGTTTGTGGAACGGTTTCACGCTACAAGAAAACGCTGTGATGGCAAAACGATTCTGCTGTGCGATGATATCCTGACAACAGGCAGCACCTTGAAGCGCTGCACGGAATTATTGCTGCAAAGCGGTGCCAAAACAGTATATGCAGCAGTTCCACTTTGCACGGATAAATACAGAGTGCGTAATACAAAAGCATCGGATACAGATAGAACATGAGGGAGAATTTTCATTATGGATATCGGAATTGATCTTGGCACATCGAATATCATTATTACTACAGATAAAAATGGCATTATTCTCAACGAACCGACTGTTATTGCCTATAACAAGCGTACAGAGCGCGTTGTGGCGGTGGGAACTGAGGCATATCACATGGAGGGCAGAGCACCGGAGCATATTGCTGTGGTACATCCGTTACAGGATGGCGTGATTTCAGATGATATTCTCACACAGGCATTGATTCGCGAGTTTATTTCAGCTGCGGCAGGCCCTGCGATTATCAAGCCGCACGTGGTGGTCTGCGTGCCATCGCTGATCACAGAAGTGGAGAAGCGTGCGATTTTAGATGCCGCAAGCGGTACAGGTTCGCGCAAAGTGCAGTTGATCCGTAAGCCACTTGCCGCCTTACTTGGCGCAGATATCCGCATTTCTCGTCCGGAGGGGCATATGGTGGTAGATATCGGTGGTGGCACCACGGATATTGCAGTGGTTTCGATGAACGGCATTGTGGCAGCGCGCTCCATCAAAGTTGCGGGAGACTGCATGGATCGTTCTGTGATACGCTATGTGCAGAATAAAAATCAGCTGTTGCTTGGAAAAAAATCTGCTGAGGAGCTGAAGATTGAGCTGTGCAATTTGTATGATCCGGCGGAGGATATCTGCTGCACCGTAAAGGGCAGAAACTTAAGCCGTGGATTGCCGGATCAGTGTGATCTCAGTCAGACGGAACTGCTGGAGGCATTAGAAGACGATATGATTGCCATTACTGATACCATTCGCAGAGTGCTGGAGGAAACGCCCCCCGAATTGGTAGGTGATATTTACCACAACGGCATTCTATTTACAGGTGGCGGTGCTTGTCTGGGCGGATTGGAGCGATATTTTCGTCGTACACTGGGTGTTCCCTGCCGCATTGCCAAGGATCCTCTTACTTGTGTGGCAAGGGGTACAGCAAAAGCTTTTCATCATAAGGCGGTGCTATTGGATGGCTTTGAGCGTCCTGAAAGCTATGAGTTACCGATGGAATCCTGAAGGGAGGGTTAGACATGGCAAAGGTTTTTTGGAATGGCAGTACGCTACTTGGCCCGGTGCCGCCTGTATTGGTGACCTGCGGTACTATGGATCAGCCCAATGCCGTTACTGTTGCATGGACAGGGATTGTGTGCACGCATCCGCCAATGACCTATATTTCTTTGCGCCCTAGTCGCCATTCTTATGGCATGATTGAGAAAAGTGGTGAGTTTGTCGTGAATCTGACTACCACAGCGATTTGTAAACAGGTGGACTTTTGTGGCGTGAAAAGCGGCAAAGATATGGATAAGATCAAGGCGTGTGGCTTGCATATTGCCCCTATGGAGGGCGTTTCTGCGCCTTTGCTGGAGGAAGCACCGCTGAGTCTTGCCTGTGTGGTAAAACAAAAAATACCGCTTGGCACGCACGATATGTTCCTAGCAGAGATCGTGCGTGTAGCGGCAGATGAGAAGTATATTGATAGTAAAGGCAAACTAAACTTGCAGCAAAGCGGACTTGCTGCTTATGCTCACGGTGAGTATTTTGCATTGGGTAGAAAGCTGGGCAGCTTCGGGTTTTCCGTCAAGAAAAAATCGCGCCCGAAATCAAAATCGTTCAAAGACGGGAAGTAATTGCCCGCGAGAGCGCAAGCAATGTTTGCATATCCAGCTGTTCAAAGCGTACATTTTCTGCAAGTGCACATTCTGCGAAGGCATCGGCAAGCGTGGCTTTGGGGCATCCCATCCCTGATGAAATCGCATTCATGGCAGTTTTTCTGCGTTGTGCAAAGCCGGCCTTGACCATTTTCAGCAGTGGGATAGATTCCTCGGCACTGCAAAGCGGTGTACTGTGGGGCGTGATGCGAATCACAGCAGAGTCGACATTGGGTGATGGATAAAAGCTTTCCCTGGGCACATCCATCAGATATTCTGCTTTGCCTCGCAGCTGCACGGCAACAGTTACTGCACCTGCTGCACGCGTGCCAACCTCTGCACACAGACGCTCTGCCGCTTCTTTCTGCACCATAACGGTCATGGAAGTGAACTGTACCTCAGACTCCAACAGATACATGAGGATCGGTGATGTGATGTAGTACGGCAAATTGGCGCAAAATGCCACAGGAATATCGCCAAACTGCGCAGCAAACAGTTGCTTTAAATCGAGTTTTAACACATCTCCCCACACAATGCTTGCATTGGAAAGACCTTGTAAGGTTTCTGCCAGTACCGGTTCCAGGCGACGGTCAATTTCCACCGATACCACACGCTTTGCCAGCAAAGCAAGCTGCTGTGTTAGTACACCAAAACCGGGGCCGACTTCCAATACAGCGTGCTCTGCATCCGGAATACCGTATTCGGCGATGGCAGGGCAAACGGCAGGGTCGATAAGAAAATTCTGCCCCAGCCCTTTCGAAAACGAAAAGTGATGACGATTCGCCAGTGCGCGAATCGTCTGCATATCAGTCAAATTCAGCATATAAGGCTCCTGATAAATAATACTTGCAAATTGCGGAAATTTCTGCTATACTGTAACAAAGTAACATTATCGTTGCTATGCACAAGGAGGACGCGTGATGAAGCGCAGAGATAAGACCAACTATTATTTGGATATTGCCGAGATGGTACTGGAACGCAGCACCTGCCTGCGCCGTAAATTCGGTGCGATTATTGTAAAGAATGACGAGATTATTTCTACAGGCTATGTGGGGGCGCCCCGTGGCAGAAAAAACTGCTGTGACATTGAGTATTGCCGCCGCGAAAAGCTGGGTGTGCCGAAGGGAGAGCGTTACGAGCTTTGCCGCAGCGTTCACGCTGAAGCCAATGCGATCATCAGTGCAAGCCGTGCTGATCTGATCGGCGCAACGCTGTACCTTGCCTGCCACAATGCGAAAACCAACCAATTGGATGGCGATGTAGAGCCTTGCTCCATGTGCAAGCGTCTTATCATCAATGCGGGCATTGAAATGGTTGTGATTCGCCAAACGAAGGATACTTATCGTCATATTTGTGTAGCAGATTGGATCGAATGCGATGATTCGCTGACGGAAATCGTTGGTGGCTATTGATCTGCTGCAATACAACGCAGGCACAGGATATCGCATCCTGTGCCTTTTGCTTTGTAAAGGATCACTTTTTGGTATCCCAGTTTTTGCGCTCCTGTTGAATTTGCGTCAGCATTGCTGCGATCTGTGCTTCAGTATTAGAAAGCGATTGCAGCACATAGGCAGCGGTAGCCTCTTTGGTTTCATCGCATTTGGACTTGGTTTTTGCGAGCAACTCATGTGCCTTGCGCTTGGTTTCCTCAAGGATTGCGCTCTCAGCCACCATACTTTTTGCACGTGCTTCGGCAGCACGCACGATCTCTTCAGCTTCCTGACGTGCCTCATTGAGGTAGCGGTCACGGTCATATACTACCAGCTTCGCGTGCTTGATCTCCTCGGGGAGCTTCAGGCGGATATCGCCTACCAGCTCACGAAGTCGGTCACCATCGATCACGACCTTGTGGGCAGCCAGTGGAAATGCTCTGGAATTTTCAAGCATTTCGTCAATCTCTTCTAAGATCTCATCTACATTCATGGGGATACTTCCTTTCTGTTATTTGTGGGCGGGTATTTTCCACTGAGTCGCTCTGCGATCATCGGAAGGATTTCAAGTGGTACGAAGCTGGAAATATCGCCACCAAGCGATGCAATTTGCTTGACCACACTGGAACTGAGGTACATATTTTCGGCAGCAGTAGTCAAAAAGACCGTTTCTGCCGCGGGGTATAACTTTTTATTTGCCAGCGCCATCTGGAACTCGTATTCAAAGTCACTGACAGCGCGCAAGCCTTTGACAATAGCGACTGCGCCTACTCTGCTCACATAATTTGCAAGCAGTTCATGATCCAGAATATCAATAATGACATTGTCATACGCCTTGGTCACGGATTCAATCATCAGCAGGCGTTCAGTGAGGGTAAAAGAGGGGCTTTTTTCCAGATTGGTGGAAACCAGCACGATGACGCGATCAAAGAGCTTACTTGCTCTGCCGATAATATCCAGATGCCCCAACGTGACCGGATCAAAGCTGCCGGGGCAAACGGCGATCCGTCTCTTGATTTCGTACATGAACGGCACTCCTTACTTCGTGCGGTCGATGCTTCACGCTGCTTGGCTTAATCAGCAGCATCGATCACATTCTCGCCACGATAGATAGACACAGATATTTTACCATACTTCTTGCGCTTTTTCAAGGGGTATTCGCCGATTTTTTCAGGTAATTGCAATTCCGGTTCATGTTCGCAGATGATCACGCCGTTTTTTTGCATATGGGGCAGTAGTAATGGTAAAATTTCGGGCAGGATGTCCTGACGGTAGGGTGGATCTAAAAAAGCGATATCAAAGGCTTCGTGGCAACGCAGCAGGTAGCTTATGGCATCGGTACACAGTAGCTGTGCCTGCGATTGAAATCCACAAGCAGCGACGTTCTGCTCAATGATTTTAAATGCTTTTCGGTTGGATTCGATCAAGGTAGCTTTTGCCGCGCCTCTGCTGATGGCTTCAATGGCGATCTGTCCGCTGCCTGCGAACAGATCCAGTACATTGGCGCAGGGGATATCAAACTGTACCGCCGAGCAGATCGCTTCTTTGACGAGGTCAGTGGTGGGGCGAGTATCAAATCCTTCGGGGGCAAGCAGCTTTCTGCCGCGTGCCGAGCCGGTAATGACGCGCATGGGGTTCACGCTCCTTATGATTGATGGCTTGACTTGCAACTTCGTTATTCCGCGATATCATCAGAGATATCAAACTGTGCGGTGAATGCTTCCATGGTACCGCAGTAGACATTCAGATCGATGAATTGTTCATCGCCTTCATAGCCCTCCAACAAACCGCGTGGATTATACTGCCAGAAGCACCATTTTGGCTCCAGCTTTGAGGAAGGTGGGGTAAACACGCTGCGAATCCACAAAATATAGTCCATATCAGTGTCTTTCAGGTATTCCTCATAGCACTGATTGGTGGTATAAATGATGGGTGTTTTGCCGTAGTGCTCGGCTAGGGCATCCAGCATGATCTTCAAATTCTCCCGAACGGTTTCGGTGGTTGGCAAATTTTCCGAACGGTAGTATTCCAGGTCGATCACAGGCGGCAGTGCATCGGTTGTGAGGGGCACGGTCTGTATAAAGTTTTCGGCTTGTGTATCACCACCGCTATCAAAGCTAAAGAAATGGTATGCACCGGTGTATAATCCTGCACTGCGCGAAGCGTTCCAGTTATCGGCAAAGCATTCATCCACAGTGCCGGAGCCTTCAGTCGCCTTTATAAACGCAAAGGTGATATCCTGCTTGGCGATGACTTCCCAATCAATTTTGCCCTGGTAATGTGAGACATCCACGCCGCGCACGGGATATCGGTTTTTCGATGGCATATTGAACCATAGTTTGCCGGAGAGAACCAGCATGACCAGTACGGCACATATGAACAGTAGACAGCACCATGCCAGTATGCTGCGCCGCATTTTGCGTGAGGCTTGCTTCATTGAGTGATATCTCCCATAACAATGCCTCTGCCGTTGGTGGCAAAGTATACTCTACCGTAAACGGATGCATCGCCGGTAATGGAAGGAGTCAGGTTACCGAAGGCATCATCCTCGGTGGTTAGCTTCATCCAATTTTTGCCGTGGTCGGCGGTTGCATAGATGCCGCCGCCGTTTCCTTGAATATCGCCCATAACATACAGCATCATGGGGTCGCCATCTTTGGCAGCAGCACCTACACCGATGGCATTCACGGAGAGATCCTCCAGATAGGTAACCGTTGTGCCGTAGTCCTCGGAGTAACCCAACAAAGTGCCGGAACGGATCCACAGGAAGCCTTCTTTTTCTGCCGAGGGCACGATTTCGCAATTTTCAGAGATCGTCAGTCCGGTTTCCACAAAATTGCCGCAGCCATCTTTGGAGATATACACCTTGCCGCCGCAAACGCCATAGAAGATATTCGGGTCAAGTTTATCGGCATATACAGTAGCGCCCATGCCCATTCCCTGGCTGATATACCACGATGCGCCGAAATCTTTGGTAAAGTACACAGAGGATTTGATATTGCCTGCGATCCAGCACATGGTAGTACCATCGCAGGAGATAGCGACCTTACCGCCTGTAGTAGTTTCAGGCATACCGAGGCACGCGTTCCATGTGGTACCACCATCGGTGGTGTAGCGTAGTGGTGCTTTGCGGTTATCATTGGTATACGCGGCAATGTTGCCGTTATTCCATGCAACGGCAAGATCCTCGGCTGTGCCCACTTTCATAAAGTGATCATCATCGGGGCGCACAGTTACATCAATATGAGAAAAGCCTGTTAAGTCACCCATAATGGAATACAACTGCGGAGAGCCGTTCTGTACAGGTGTGGATACCACTTTAAAAACGGCAGTTTCTTCCAGACCGTAAGCATCAAATTTGACAGTAACCGGTGTGCCACTGCCCAACGCTGTGAGGTTGGTGGTGGAATACAAGGTTGCGCCTGTGCCCCAGCTGACTACATCGCTGTTGAAAGGATCGATTTCCACATCTGCCATCCACCAGCCGGTCTGTGCCTGTTCTCTGCCCCAATTCAGCCACTCTGCGTCGCTGACATCCATTACATAGTTGTCAACGGTATTGTCAAAGAGGGGTGTCCATGTTGCGCCCCCATCGGTGGAGCGATAGAGATTTTCGCCTTTTGTCGACCAGAAGCCCAACGTGCCGCATACGATTGTATTCGGGTCGGAGCCATCCACTGAGATACCTGAAAACCCACCGTATCTGCCGTCATTGCATTGCGGTGTGATATCTTCGAATTTGTCTTCACTGATATTGTAGCGACATACCATGCCGTTTTGGGTGGCTGCATTGGGGCCACAGCTATCTCCATAGCAGAGGTAAAGGTATCCGTTTTCGGCAAACTCAGCCTGCATAGGGTACATCCCTGCCGTGTTGGAGGGTAATGCCTCCCAGCTTGCACCATCATCCTTGGAGCGATAAATGCAATCGCCTTCTTTGCGTGCAATGCCTACATATACATCACCGCTGGTCGGTTCAAACTCCACCCACATAATGCCGATCTGGTTTTTCTCCTGGAAATAGTTGCTCTCCACGGGGAAGGAGTCGACTTTTTCCCATGTTTTGCCATAATCGTTGCTGACATACAAACCGTCGCTGCGGCTGCCATAATAGATTTGCTTATTGTTCTTAGGGTTGACCATCATGCGTTCGCCTGTGCCGCGTCCGGACATATTGCCACCCATATAGAACGGCATATCCACCTGTGTCCAGGTCTCGCCGTAATCTTCGGATGCGATAATTGCGCCGTTGCTGGAAGAATACGTACCGCAGGCAACATAAACGCGATTTGGCTCTACAGGGTCGGTAGCGATGCTTTCGATGCCGATGAGATTCCAATCATCGCCGTTGACCCCACCAAAATGATCGGTGATGGGCACCCATTGGGTATCGCGGCTGCTCCAGCGATATGCACCTCCGATATCGGTTCTGGCATAGCGCAAACCCTCTTCGGTATCGCTGTAAACGATACCTGTAATGTATCCGCCGCCACCGATGGCAACATTACTCCAATTACAGGCGGTTTCTTCTATGCCGCCACCCATGCAGCCGGTCAGGCTCGTAAGCATGGCTGCCCCAAGCAGCGCAGCTCCCAGACGCTTATTGTTGATTCTCATCATTCAGTAACTCTCTTTCGTTTTATACTCTTTGCAGATATACCTGTACACTGCGCATATCTCCCCAAAGATTGGGAATCAGCACGCCGCATTGGTTGAGTACGGCACCAAGCATGATTTGCTTTTGTCCATTCAGCTCAAATTGGTATTGTGCGTCGGGCTGTAGCCCTGCCAGCTTTATTTTTCTGGAGCGCAGATTTGCCTCCGCAGTGATTTGTACAAAGGTAAACAAAGCCTCGCTGCCATCTTCTGCAACATAGATCCATGCATCCCAACCGTTGTGCATCTGTGCGGCACAGGCAGAGCAAGCGAAGGGGTTGCCCAAACGGTATTGCAGACCGTTGCGCACCAGATGACTATAACGGTGGTAGCGGTCGATTTGCTCCGGAATCATGGCTTTTTCCTCATCGGAAAGCTTTGTCACATCCAGCTCATAGCCAAAAGTACCATTCATAGCGACATTTGCGCGAGTATCAAAGGGAGTATTTCTACCCGTGGCGTGGTTCGGGCATACACTGACGTGCGCACCCATTGCTGAGGGGGGCATAAACAGCGATGCCCCGTATTGAATGCGCAGGCGTTCTTTTGCATCGGTATCATCAGAAGCCCAGATCTGGGGACTGTAATACAGCATACCCGGATCAAATCTTGCGCCGCCGCCACTGCAATTTTCAAGCAGCAGGTCAGGATATGCAGTGACCAGACGCTCCATAAGATCGTATACGCCCAGTACATAGCGATGCCATAGTTCCTTTTGGCGGGTTGCAGGCAGTACAGCGGAGCCTAGCTCAGTGAGTTGGCGGTTCATATCCCATTTGATGTAAGAAATGGGTTGGCTGTCCAAGATCTGTTTCATCTGTGCCCAAATCGCATCGCGCACTTCCTCGCGGCTCATATCCAGTACATATTGTGCACGGCAGAGGGTCATGGGTCTATTGGGAATCTGAATTGCCCAGTCGGGGTGGGCGCGGTACAGGTCGCTGTCGGGAGAAATCATTTCCGGCTCAAACCACAAGCCGAATCGCATACCCAGTTTTGTGATGGTATCCGTTAGTGGCTTCAAGCCACCGGGCAATTTACGTTCATCCGGTTTCCAGTCACCAAGACTGCAATTGTCACTGTCACGATGCCCGAACCAGCCGTCATCGAGTACAAATAGCTCAATGCCAAGGGCGGCTGCCTCTTTGGCGATGCTTTGCAGCTTTTCAAGGTTGAAATCGAAGTAGGTGGCTTCCCAGTTATTGATGAGGACGGGGCGATTTTGGTCTTTCCATGCACTGCGAATCAGGTGGCGGTGGAATAGCTTGTGGAAGCAGCGAGACATTCCGCCAAGCCCTTCCGCACTGTATACCATCACCGCCTCTGGAGCTTGAAATTCCTCGGTGGGATTGAGCTGCCAGATAAAGTCATCGGGATTGATGCCGATTTGTGCACGGGTCATGTCATGCTGTGTCAGTTCTGCCTGTGCAAAAAAGTTACCGGAGTAGATGATCGTGAAGCCATATGCATCGCCATGTTGCTCGGTCGTCTGTGGGGAGAGCAGCGCAAAAAACGGGCTGTACTGATGGGAAGATTCTCCGCGCAGGCTGTCGATTCTTTGCTTGCCGTGACGGATGGGCAGACGGTTTACCTGTCGTTCTCTTGCCCAAGAGCCGTACAATGTGAGCATATCCGGCTGCCCGTTGTCTATATCTACAGAGCAGGAAAGCACACGAGTCAGCTTGCAAGGCTCTGTGCCATCGTTGCGTACTTTTACGCTGCGGATGATCGCATCGGAATCGGCAAAAACGGTGTAGCTGAGCAATACAGTCAGCCCGGAAGGCTTGTCCACCATGGTGATCTCCAGTGTTTCCATGGGGGTATTGATTTCAGAAAAGGTATGAGGCAACCCTTGCAAAACGGGTTTGCCGCCGTAAATGCGGTGACTGAGATAGGTCAGATTGCAAGCACGAAAGCCCCCCATATCCTCAATGCCGAAAGCGGCTTCTCGATAATCGCCCATGCCGCCGCAGGGATATTCAAAAGATGCTGTATCAAAAAAGCAGGCGCGGTCGCGGTCGTTTTGGGAGGGTGTAAAGGGGTTCTCCTGCAGCTGCAGCAGATCAGTCAAATCGGTAAAGGGCAGTTTTTGCCCCCAATAAATATGCAGCAGGTACGCATCATCGGCGATGCCCAATGCGTAGGTCGTGTTCAATGTATTCAACTGAAACTGCTTTGCGTTTTCCAGATATTGTATCATCATGATAGGATGCCATCCTTTTACTTCTCATTATAATAGCCTGTAAAGCGTACAGACACAACAATTATACAGTAAAACACGCGAATCGTCAAGAGCTTTCGCGGATTTTTCACACGAACCGAATATTCTTGTACCGAAGTTTGACGAATGCTTGCACTTTTGGTGAAAATGTAGTATAATGATGTAGAGAAAACGATCTGTTTGCGAAAGGAATCATGATCATATGACCGAACAGGAATTGCTTGCCAAGAAAGAAGAATTTATCCACATTTATCGAGAGAATATTTTCCGTAAGGGCGCGGATAAGCTGCTGGAGTATCTTTGCTCGGAGGAGAGCGACTTTTTTACGGCTCCCGCCAGTACCCGTTATCATGGCGCATATGCAGGTGGTTTGGTAGAGCATTCTCTGAATGTTTATGCCTGCTTAAAGGATTATCTTTCTCGCCCACGGGTACAATCTGTATATGGGATGCAGTTTTCAGAAGAGAGCATTGCCATTGCGGCATTGCTGCATGATATCTGCAAGATGAACTTTTATGCTGTTGATTATCGCAATGCCAAAAACGCGGCAGGTCAATGGGAGAAGGTTCCCTACTATAAGGTCGATGATCGTCTTCCTTACGGGCATGGTGAGAAGTCGGTGTATATCATCCAGTTTTTCATGCATCTGCGCAAAGAGGAAGCCTTCGCCATACGATGGCATATGGGATTTTCCGGTCCTGAGGATGCCAACACGATTGGAAAAGCGCTGGAGCAATTTCCGCTTGCCTTTGCGCTTTGTACTGCCGATATGGAGGCAAGCTATTTCCTGGAGGGCGAAGCGGCTATGGCAAAAAAGGCAGCCGCTGATCCTGATCACAGCAACTGACGAGTTGAGGAGAAGATTTTATCATGAGTTGGATGGAAACTGCCGTATTTTACCATATTTATCCATTAGGGCTTTGCGGTGCTCCGCATGAAAATCAGGGTGGAGAACCCATTTCTCGCATCAACTGCATTCACGAGTGGATTCCCCATCTGAAGAAGTTGCATATCAATGCGGTTTATTTCAGTCCCCTGTGGGAATCGGGTACGCATGGCTATGATACCATTGATTATACCACCCTTGACCGCCGCTTGGGCACCAATGAAGATCTGGAACGGCTTTGTAATGCTCTGCATGAAAACGGCATTCGGGTGGTGCTGGATGGCGTATTCAATCATGTAGGTAGAGGCTTTTTCGCTTTTCAGGATATGCTTGCAAACCGTGAGCATTCACCGTACCGTGATTGGTTTTGCAATGTCAACTTTGGCGGCTCCAATCGTTTTGGAGATCCGTTCTGGTATGAATCGTGGCATGGTTGTGAGGAACTGGTGAAGCTGAATTTGCGAAACGAAGCGGTTGCCGGCTATTTGGAGCAGGCGATTCTTGAGTGGATCGATCGCTACGATATTGATGGCATCCGTTTTGACGCTGCCGACTGCATAGATTTTGATTTCTTCCGTCGTATCCGCCATACAATGAAAAGCCGTAAGCCTGATTGCTGGCTGATGGGCGAGTTGATTCATGGCGATTATAGCCGTTGGGTCAATGGCGATATGCTGGATTCTTCCACCAATTATGAGTGCTGGAAGGGCATATGGTCGAGCCTGAATGACAAAAACTACTTCGAGATCGATTATGGTATGAATCGTCAGTCGGGAAGTTATGGAATCTATCGGCACGCGTTGCTGTATAATTTTGTGGATAATCACGATGTGGCAAGGCTTGCTTCACAATTGAAGGATCAGCGACATCTGCCCCTTGCCTATGCTTTGCTGTATGCGATGCCGGGTATACCATCGTTGTATTATGGCAGCGAGTTTGCGTTGCAAGCTGAAAAGCGCAAGGATACCGACTGGAATCTGCGCCCCACATTGGATATTCATGAATTGACCGCAAAGCCCTGTGCATTATGTGATTATCTTTCAAAGCTCGGTGCGCTGTATGCACAGATTCCTGCGCTGCATCATGGCGGATATGTCACGGTGCAGGTGCGCAACAAGCAGCTGGTGTTTCGCCGTGGCGAAGGCGATGCTGCACTTTATTGTGTATTGAATCTGGATGAAGCAGCTGAAACGCTTCCGTTGCCCATTCGCGGCGATGGCTGGATAGAGTGCATCACTGACACGCCTGTAGCTGCAACCGGTCAATATACCGCTGAACCGTTTTCTGCTGCATGGATCATCAAGCGGTGAGAAGCGCGTCGGATCAATCGTATTTCATAACAGAAATCCCCTTTGATGCTGCAAGTCAAAGGGGATTTCTGTTTATTCCATAATAGATGCCACGACAGTCGGTGCATCCAGCCGCTCCACGCCCTGTAGCTTTCGTGTTAGCTGACGAGTACGCACACCCACCAGATCATCCAGATTCTTTTCAGCACGACGAAGCTGATCCTGTGTTTTTTCCAGTGCAGATGCAAAGGTTTCAAATTCAGCCTTTACTTCGCCAAGGATCTGCCACACTTGATTGCTGTGTTGCTGAATTGCCAGTGTGCGGAAGCCCATTTGCAGCGCATTTAGTGTTGCAGCCATGGTAGAAGGACCTGCGACGCTAACATGATACTGTCGCTGTAGCAGCTCAGGCAAACCGCTGTTGACGACCTCTGCATACAGGCCCTCGAAAGGCAGGAACAGTACGGCAAACTGTGTGGTATACGGTGGCTGAATATACTTCTCGCTGATATCCTTTGCGCATTTTTTCAGCACGCGCTCCAGATTCTTTTTGGCATCCTCCAGTTTGACCTTGTCACCCGAATCATATGCGTTTTGCAATTCTGCGTAGGTATCACCGGGAAATTTGGAATCGATCGGGAGATATACGGGCTTGCCGTCTTCTGTACCGGGCAGGCGCACTGCGAACTCTACATGGTCACGGCTACCGGGTATGGTGGCGATCTCGCATTCATATTGTTCGGGAGCAAGGATCTCGCGCAGAATCGCACCGAGCTGCAATTCACCAAGGATACCTCTTGTTTTCACATTGGAAAGCACTTTTTTCAGGCTGCCTACATCCCCGGCGATCGTTTGCATTTCGCCTAAACCTTTATAAACCTGTTCCAGGCGCTCACTGACCAAGCGGAAGGATTCATTCATGCGGCTGGTAAGTGTTTCCTGTAGTTGTTCATTCACCGTTTTGTTGATGTTATCCAGGCGGCGATTGTTTTCGGTTTGCAGCTGTTCCATGCTATCCTGCATGGTTCTGCGCAAAGATTCCATGCGGGTATCGTTGCTGGTTTGCAATGTACGGAAGCGCTCTTCCAATTGCTGCATTTGCCCTTGAATAGCGGTGTGTGTCAGTTTTTGCTGCTCTGTAAGGCTATGCTCCAACGCTGTAATGCGGTCACCCATACGGTCACTGATGGCCGCAAGCTGTTGCTGCTGTAGCTGTGCCTCATGTTGTTTCTGTGTCGCATCCCCTGCTTGTCGCTTGCTGATCTGCAACAGAATGAGAATGCTACAAATCATTGAGATGATGGCACAAATCAGTGCTGCAATGATCATGATATCCACTTTCCTTTCGCGTTTTTGTGTATCGAGTATATTTTCGGTATTGTCGGCTCTGTGCGATGCTGCTTTGATTGTTCAGAAATCCTTTTCTTTGCAAATCATGCAGGCAACGAAAATCAATTTATAACATACCATATTTTTCTGATTTTGTCAAGGCGAAAATCCCCTTAAAAATCAAAGAAATGGGCACAAATTCGGTTGCGTACGTTTCATTCGGCAGTGCGATGTTACCTTCATGTGTTACAAACGAAAAGCGGATTTTCTGTGCAATTTTGTGAATATCGGTTCTTGCAATCGCGGATGAAATATGATATAATATAGGGTAATCCTGTACCTGAGAAAGGATTTCTATCATTATGAAGCTCCCTCTGAAACGAATCGTGGTGGTCACAGGTCACTACGGCTCCGGAAAAACAAATTTCACTGCCGCGCTTGCCTTGCAGCTTGCCGCTGCGGGAAAAAAAGTAACTGTGGTGGATTTCGATCTCGTGAACCCATACTTTCGTACTGCGGATTTTGCGGATGCGTTTGCCGAAAAAGGGATTGCCCTGCGCGCTCCTGATTATGCGAACACCAATGTGGATATTCCCAGTATTCAGTTTGATCTGGGTGGGCTTGCCGCTGCGGGAGAAACACTGCTGATTGATGTGGGTGGCGATGATGATGGTGCCGTCGCGCTTGGCAGATACGCGCATATGCTGAATTACTATGCCGAAGCCGGAGAGCTGGATATGATCGCTGTGGTTTCCTTCCGCAGATATCTGACACGCACCGCAGAAGAGGCACAGGCTTATCTGCAAAGCATTGAACAGGTCAGTCGGATGCGGCTTTCGGGCATCATCAACAATACGAACCTCGGTGTTGAAACCACAACGGAAATGATCGAAGAAAGCGTTGCTGAGGCAAAAAGGCTTTCTGCACGAATGGGGCTGCCTCTAATCTGCACGATTGCCCCCGATACCATCCGGACACCACAAATCGAGGATTGCCCTCTGATGACCATCCCTGTGATGGTGAAGTTGCCGTGGTGATATCATAATCACATATATGGCAGATTGTATTTTTGTAGAAACCGGAAATGCTACAGTCAGTGCAGCAATTCCGCAGATCTAAAAATCTCATAAAGGAAAGGAATGGATCTTCTATGGCTAAAATGTCTGTTATTTTTGACCGTTGCAAAGGCTGTGAGTTATGTACGACCGCCTGCCCAAAGCATATCGTCGCATTGCAGCATGAAAAGCGTAACAAGGAGGGCGTTTTCACCGCAGTTTGTACTGATGAATCCGCCTGCATCGGCTGTGCTATGTGTGCAATGATCTGTCCCGATTGTGCCATCGTGATCGAAAAATAATTCGGAAAGGAAGATTTTCATTGGAAAAAGTTTTGATGAAAGGTAACGAAGCTCTGGCTGAAGCCGCGATTCGTGCAGGCTGCAAGTGTTTCTTCGGTTACCCCATTACCCCACAGACAGAGTTGTCTGAGTATCTCTCCAAGCAGATGCCCAAGCGTGGTGGCGTGTTCCTACAGGCTGAGTCTGAGGTTGCTGCCATCAACATGGTGCTGGGTGCTGCTGCTACCGGTACCCGCGTTATGACTTCTTCCTCTTCGCCCGGTGTTTCGCTGAAGTCTGAGGGTATCTCTTACATTGCAGGCTCCGATGTGCCTGCACTCATTATTAATGTTCAGCGTGGCGGCCCGGGTCTGGGCGGCATTCAGCCCTCGCAGGCTGATTACTGGCAAGCAACCAAAGGCTTGGGCCACGGCGATTTCCGCTTGATCGTACTGGCTCCCTCCTCTGTGCAGGAGGTTGTAGATTTGGTAGGGAAGGCGTTTGATCTGGGCGACAAGTATCGCGTACCTGTGATGCTGCTCTCTGATGGCTTGTTGGGTCAGATGATGGAGCCTGTATCCTTCCCCGAAGCTACCGAAGCAACGCAGATCGATAAATCCGATTGGGCTGCAAACGGAACCAAAATGGCGCGTGAACACCATATCGTCAACTCTTTGTACATCGAAGCGACCGACCTTGAGGATATCGTGAAGGCGCGTTATCAGCGCTATGCAATCATTGAGGAGAACGAATCCGATGCGGAGAGCTACTTGACCGACGACGCGGATGTTGTAGTGGTTGCATACGGTGCAACTGCCCGTGTGGTAAAGTCTGCGGTGAATAAAGCAAGAGCAGCCGGCATCAAAGCCGGTATGCTGCGTCCGATCACCCTCTGGCCGTTCCCGAAAAAGCAGCTTTGTGCTGCTTGCGAGAATGCAAAGGCTGTGCTGACTGTTGAAATGAGCATGGGTCAGATGGTTGACGATGTGAAGCTGGCTCTGGAGTGCAAAAAGCCTGTTTCCTTCTTCGGCAGAACCGGCGGCGTGATTCCCACCCCTGCTGAGGTCTATGCGGAGATCGTGAAACTGAACGGAGGTGCGCTGTAATGGCTGTTGTTTTTGAAAGACCGCACGCTCTGTGCGATGTTCGTCTGCACTACTGTGCAGGCTGTACCCACGGAATCATCCATCGTCTGGTCTGCGAAGTCATTGACGAAATGGGAATTGAGGGCGAGACCGTTGGCGTTTGCCCTGTTGGTTGCTCCGTGTTTGCCTATAATTATTTCAACTGCGATATGATTGAAGCACCGCATGGTCGTGCACCGGCTGTTGCAACCGGTGTGAAGCGCGCTCGCCCCGACTTGAACGTCTTTACTTATCAGGGTGACGGCGACCTTGCCGCCATCGGTACTGCTGAGACCGTTCACGCTGCGACCCGTGGCGAAAATATCGTTGTGATCTTCGTCAACAACACTACCTACGGAATGACCGGCGGTCAGATGGCTCCTACCACATTGCCCGGTCAGGTGACTACCACCACGCCCTACGGTAGAGATCCCAAAGCAAATGGCTACCCCATCCGTGTGTGTGAGATGCTTTCTACATTGACCGGTACTGCATATGCGACCCGTACTGCAGTGGACACCGTTGCGCATATCCGTGAAACCAAAAAGGCGATCCGCAAGGCGTTTGAGAATCAGAAGGCAGGCAAGGGCTTTTCTATCGTAGAGGTGCTCTCCACCTGTCCCTCCAACTGGGGTCTGACGCCGAAAGAGTCGATCAAGCGTTTGCAGGATGAGTGCATTCCTTACTATCCGCTGGGCGTTTATAAGGATATCGACGCAGAGGGAGGCGAAACAAAATGACCTATGAGATTCTTTTGGCTGGCTTTGGCGGACAAGGTGTTTTGTTTGCCGGTAAGCTGTTGGCATATTGCGCAATGTTCGAGGGTAAGGAGATCAGCTGGCTGCCAAGCTACGGTCCCGAAATGCGTGGCGGTAAGTGCAACTGCTCCGTGTGTATCTCCGATGAGCCGATTGGTTCGCCCAAGGTGTTGGAGCCTGATCTGCTGATTGCCCTCAACGGGCCTTCTTTTGAGGCGTTTGTGCCTACCGTGAAGGCAGGTGGCAAGGTGTTTGCAGATAGTTCCTTGATTGACGCGACCTGTGACCGCGACGATATCGATTGTTACATGGTACCTGCTACCCAGATCGCAGATGATAATGGTCTTGCGAAGGGTTCTAATATTGTATTGTTGGGCAAGCTGCTGGCAGAAACAGGTATCTTCTCTACTGAAACTGTTCGTAAGGCATTGGAGAAGAATACACCTGCATCTCGCGCGCATACCATTGAGAACAACATGAAAGCCATCGCACTTGGCATGGCATATCAGTGCTGAAGATTTGTGACATAAAGCCGAGAGGACACTTTGTTCCCTCGGCTTTTGCCTTGACAAAAGCAGGAAAATATGGTATATTTTATGTTGGATTTTTATCGATGCCTGCATAATTTGTAGGGTAGAATAGCTCTTAAGGCAGCATCGCACAGAGTTGCCGGTGCATATGCAATCCGGTACATCGCTGGGTTTGTGCGGCAACGAAGAGTGCTCTGCCAATATACTGCGATGTAGGCGAAAATGGAAAGGATGAATCTGAATTATGGCAAATACCAATCTGATCGAAATGGCAAAAGCGTTGGGCAAGGTACTGCAAACGGATGATCGCTATCTGGCGTTCCGTAAGGCAGCTGATGATAACGACCATGACAGCACGCTTCAGGATATGATCGGCAAATTTAATTTGCTGCGCCTGGATCTGGAAAATGAAAATAACAAGGAACAGCCCGATCGCGAGCGCATCGCGGCACTGCAAAAGCAGGCACAGGAGATTTATGGCGAGATCATGCAGAATCAGAACATGGTGGCATATCAGGCTGCAAGAGCTGAGTTTGAACAGCTTCTGGATGGCATCAATCGCGTAATCGCCATGAGTGCCGCAGGTCAGGATCCTGATTCCTATGATCCGAACGCACAGAGTGCTTGCAGCGGGAATTGCTCCGCTTGCAGCGGCTGCCACTGATTGACCGATTGACAGGAAGTACGAGAGCGAGGAGGGTGCTATGCCACAAATCACGGAATCGGAAAAGCAGCAGCTTTCCCCGATGATGCAGCAGTATTTCAAAATTAAGCAGGCGGTGGGCGATGCCATTGTATTTTTCCGCTTGGGCGATTTTTATGAGATGTTTTTTGACGATGCCGTGATGGTTTCCAAGCTGCTGGAGCTGACCCTGACGGGCAGGGACTGTGGCTTGCCCACTCGCGCTCCCATGTGTGGCGTGCCGTATCACAGCGCGGAGCAGTATTTAAAGCGATTGGTGGGTATGGGCTATCGCGTGGCGATCTGTGAGCAGATGGAAGATCCTGCAACAACAAAGGGCTTGGTAGAGCGCAGCGTGATCCGCATTGTGACGCCGGGTACCATCATCGAATCCACCATGCTGGACGAGTCGGATTGCAATTATCTGGCGGCGGTGTTTTCTGATGACGAACGCTGCGCAATCTGCGTGGCGGATATTTCTACCGGTGCGGTGAATCTGCATTTTACCGAGGGTACAGACCGCTTCCATGCGCTGATCGGTCTGCTTGACCGCTATCACCCTTCCGAGGTGCTGATGACCGAAGAGTTGCTGGATTGCAAGCCGCTGACTGATTTTTTGCGTACTCGTGCCGATTGCCTGGTTACATTGCGTGATAGCTGTTGTTTTGCTCCCGAACAGCAAAGAGAAGCGGTGTTGCAGCAATGTGCAGCGGCATCTTTTACGGAACTGGGGCTTTCCGAAAACGGCGTAGACGCCTCTTGTGTATGTGGGCTGTTTGAGTACATCGCGGAGACGCAAAAGGCAATGGTGAATCGCTTTACCGCCATTACCGTACACACCACCAATAGCGTAATGGGATTGGATTCCACCGCAAGACGAAATCTGGAACTGACCGAAACCCTGCGCTCCCATGAGAAAAAAGGCTCTCTGCTAGGGGTTCTTGATCGCACCCAGACTGCTATGGGCAGAAGAATGCTCCGTAACTGGATCGAACAGCCCCTGACCGCCCCTGCTCGTATGATCGAGCGGCATATAGCGGTAGAGCAACTGATTCGCAACAGCGTGGTCACCATGGAACTGCAAGGGTTGATGGAGCAGGTGTTTGATCTGGAGCGGTTGATGTCTCGCGTGATGTTCCAGAAAGCCACCCCGCGTGATATCAAGGCGTTGGCTTGTACCGCAAAGCAGTTGCCAAATATTAAGGAGCAGCTGCGCGGACTGCCACAAAGCAAGCTATTGATTCGTCTGGAACAAGAAATTGCACCCTTGGATGATATCGCTGATTTGGTGGAGCGCGCATTGGTGGATGAGCCGCCTCTTGTGTTGAAGGACGGCGGTGTCATTCGTGACGGTTTTCATGAGGAATTGGACAGTCTGCACCATGCGATGAATCATGGCAATGAGCTGATTGAAGCCATTGAGCAGCAGGAGCGTGAGCGTACCGGCATCAAGAACTTAAAAACGGGATATCATCGCGTGTTTGGCTACTATCTTGAGGTGAGCCGCTCGTACTATGATATGGTACCCGACAATTGGACGCGGAAACAAACCCTTGCCAACTGCGAACGATTTGTCACACCGGAATTGAAGCAGGCAGAGAATACGATCATCGGTGCGAGAGATAAGGCACTGGCATTAGAAAATCAAATTTTTAATGAATTGCGTGATTTTATTGCACAGCGTCTTGTACCTGTGCAGCAGACCGCATCGGCGGTAGCGCAGGTAGATGTGCTCTGTTCGCTGGCGGTCGTCGCTATGCAAAACGAATATTGCAAGCCGGAAATTGCGGTCGATGGCAGAATTGAGATTCGTGACGGTCGTCACCCTGTTGTGGAGCAAGTGTTGACAGATACTGTGTTTGTTCCGAATGATACCTTGCTGGATTGCAAAAGCAACCGACTGGCGATCATTACCGGCCCCAATATGAGTGGTAAATCTACATATATGCGTCAAACAGCGTTGATTGTGTTGATGGCGCAGATGGGTAGCTTCGTGCCTGCATCGTATGCAAAAATCTCTGTAGTGGATCATATCTTTACCCGTGTGGGCGCATCCGATGATCTTGCCGCAGGCGAGAGTACCTTTATGGTAGAAATGCATGAGGTTTCCAACATCCTGAAGAACGCTACAGCAAATAGCCTGGTGATTCTTGATGAAGTGGGCAGAGGCACTTCTACTTTTGATGGTATCAGCATCGCAAGGGCGGTGGCGGAATACATTGCCGGGAAGAGCATCGGCTGCAAAACATTGTTTGCCACGCATTATCATGAACTGACCATGCTGGAAGGACAGTGCGAAGGCGTGCGCAATTTGAGTATCGCCGTGAAAAAACACGGAGATACGATCCGTTTTTTGCGCAAGATCGTGGACGGTGCAGCGGATGATAGCTATGGTATCGAGGTAGCAAAGTTGGCTGGGCTGCCGGCAAAGGTCACAGCAAGAGCCAAAACGCTGTTGAACGAATTGGAGGCGCAGAGCCGTGCTGAAAAAGAGGCACATCGTGCGATGCAAAAGCAGGATGCTGCGCAGATCAGCTTTGCTGCAGATACGGATGCGCAAGTTGTTTCGCAGTTGCGTAAAACCAATATCGCTGAGCTGAGCGATGCCGAATGTCGGGAACTGCTGAACGATCTTGTGGCGATGCTGCACTAAAATCAAAGTCCCGGTTTGGCTTTGTATTTCCAGCAGAACTTATTGAAAAATATGTTCCGGTTTGACTGCACGAGGGATTACAAATGGTGGTATCGAAGGCAACACTGTACAAAGCTCACCTAACGGCTTGGTAGCTCACCTGCACACCTGTATCACCGGCTTTGTACGGTATTACCCTAAAGATACATTTGCTAGAACGAGCAAAGTGAGGAGGATGAAATGGCAGCACACGGCAAAAACATAAATATATTTTTGATGGATGGAACGGCTAACGGAAGGATCAAATGTACACTGGCGAATTGGACGGGTGTTGCGTATCGTATTCCTAGGGTCGATCTAGATTTATGTAAAGAGCGATATGATTTGAAACAAAGCGGAGTATACTTCTTATTCGGTGCATCAGATGAAACTTCTGAGCAAGTAATTTATATTGGTCAAGCTGGCGCGAGGAAAAATGGTGAGGGCATTCTTTATAGATTGCAAGAACACAAGAAAAATCCAGATAAAAATTATTGGTCAGAAGCTATTGTGTTTACTACATCGAATAATTCTTTTGGCCCGACCGAGATTAGTTATTTGGAAAATCGCTTCTGTGCCATGGCAAATAACGCACACAGATATATTGTAAAAAATGAGAATGAGCCTACACAGGGAAATGTTACTGAGGAGAAAGAAAGCGAACTTGAGGAATTTATTGAGTATGCAAAGATAATCATGGGTGTGCTTGGTCATAAGGTCTTTGAACCTTTTGTTATAGCAGAATCGACGGAAGTAGGTATGGCTGAGTCTATTGGGGGTAAGCACACTGTATTTTTTATTAAAAAGCGAGGAGCGAATGCCAAAGCAATGCAAACATCAGAAGGGTTTGTAGTTTTATCTGGAAGTATTTTAAGCAAAGAGGCTGTTCCATCCTGCCCGGATAGCGCGATTCGCGCACGTGAAAAGTATAGTGGTTTAATTGATGAGAACATGACGCTTTTGAAAGACGTGTCTTTTAAAACCCCTTCTGGCGCATCAGCCTTTGTTCTCCTGCGCTCATCAAACGGAAATTTAGAGTGGACAACCGAACAAGGGGTAACTTTTGGCAAGTTTGAAGGTGCAGATTTATAGTGTCTGAATCAATATCCGTTTTAGAAAAGCTCTGTACAAAGGGAACGCATAAGTGAATTGGGAGAGATCAAAAAGGATTCCGTAGAAAGGAGCAAGCCATGGGGGAAATCCGAGTTTTGCCAAAGGAAATTGCAGAGCTGATTGCGGCGGGTGAGGTCATTGAGAGACCTGCATCGGTGCTGAAGGAATTGACCGAAAACGCCATTGACGCAGGTGCTACACGCATTACAGCGGAGTTAAAACGCGGTGGTATCATGTATCTGCGCGTGACGGATGATGGCTGTGGCATTGCTCCTGAGCAGGTGCAAACGGCATTTTTGCGTCATGCTACCAGTAAGATCCAGGCAAAGGACGATTTGGAGAGCATTTTTACATTGGGCTTTCGTGGCGAGGCATTGGCATCGATCTGCGCTGTATCTCATACAGAGCTGATGACCCGTCAAAAGGGAGCTGATTATGGTGTGCATTTTTCCGTAGATGGTGGCGAGGCGGGCGAGAGCGAGCAGATTGGCTGCCCGGAAGGTACGACGATCATTGTGCGCGATCTATTCTATAATGTGCCCGTGCGCGCAGGGTTTCTCAAAAAGGATGCCTCTGAGGGCAATGCCTGTGCAACGGTGTTCCAAAAGATCGCCATGTCGCATCCCGAGATTTCATTTCGTCTGATTCGCGAAAACAAAACAGAGTTCTGTACCCCCGGCGATGGCAAGCTGTATTCGGCGGTCTATTCCATTTTCGGTAAGGATTTCGCCCGTGATCTGCTGCCTGTTCAGTATACCGAAGCCACCGAGGGTGGTGATGGCATTGTCATCAGTGGCTATACTGTAAAGCCACTGTATGCGAAGCAGAATCGTTCGTTCCAGTTTTTCTTTATCAATGGCAGAGCTGTGCGCTCAGCCACCTGTACTGCCGCTTTGGAAGAAGCATATCGCAATCTGGTGATGACGGGGAAGTACCCTGCTTGTGTACTGCAGATCACGATTTCACCGCGTACTGTAGATGTGAATATGCACCCCACCAAGGCAGAGGTGCGTTTTTCAAATGAAAAGCGCGTGTTCTCGTCAGTGTATTTTGCAGCATTGAACGCATTGTCGCAAAACGGATTGGTGTATGATTTCCGTTTGGCGCAGGGAAATCCAACGCTGACGGATTCCGTTTCTACAAAGCCCAAAACAGATTGGTATGCGCCTTTGCCCGGGCAGGATAACAATACACCAACAGCACCGTTGCCGGTATATGCGCAAAAAGCAGATGCGAGATCATCCGTGCAGGATACCTTGCCTGTGCCACAAGTAAAGCAGCCGGATATCGTCATCCGTACAGCGGCTTCCGCTGCGGAAGCGTTTGAGAAGCGCAGAGAGCTGCCGGAATCCTCCGCGCAAAACCGTGAGGTGGAAAAACAAAAACCACTTTCTGTACCGGTTCCACAGCGCGATGAAAGTCTCATACCACCTAAGGGGGTATCGCAATCGTCCTCTGCCTCGAAAATTGTGCCTACGCAGCAGGAGCAGCAGGCATTCCCGCATTTGATGGCAGCGGTAAAGCAACAGGAGCAGACATCACCCTCTACAGAAGAAGTACTACCTCCTATACCGCAAAAACAACGGCCTGCCATTCATGTGGTTGGCGAGATTTTCTCCAATTATGTGCTTGCGGAAGCGGGCGACCAAATGATCATTATGGATAAGCACGCGGCGCATGAACGCATTTTATTTGAACGCTTTCGGACAAGGCAGTGCAAGGATCGGCAGATCTTGCTGCAACCGGTATCGGTCTTGCTGCCGATGGAGCGTTGCGCAGCACTACAGGAGCAGGCAGAAACGCTCTCACAGGTGGGATTTACATTCTCCTTTGAGGAGATGCCGATCATTCATCTGACCGGCATTCCTATGAGCTGTGAGGGACTGGACTTCGATGAGATGCTACCGCAACTTGCGTATTACTGCACATTAGAGATGCAGCAGCCTGAGGCACATCTGCTAGACGATTACTTCCATCAAATCGCTTGCAAAGCAGCCATTCGCGCAGGCGATCACAGTACCATCGAAGAGCTGCAAGCACTTGCCACTCGCGTCTGGGAGGACGATGCGATCCGCCACTGCCCTCATGGCAGACCCGTGATGTTTATTCTTTCAAAATATCAACTGGAAAAGCAATTCAAGCGGATACAGAGCTGAAAGGAGTGTTCACTTTGCCGCAAAAACCGCCCGTATGGGCAGTGGTCGGTGCAACTGCATCAGGTAAGACGGACTTAGGCGTGCAGCTTGCGCTGCATTATAACGGCGAAGTGGTTTCAGCCGATTCCATGCAGATATATCAGGGACTGGATATCGCCACCGCCAAGCCTACTGAAGAGGAAATGCGTGGTGTGCCGCATCATCTCATTGGTATGCTATCCCCCGAAACACCCTATTCCGTTGCCGATTATGTGGAGTATGCCCGTGCGACCATTGCTGATATCCATGCAAGAGGCAAACTGCCCATTGTGGTGGGCGGCACAGGATTGTACATCGACAGCCTGCTGGAGAATATCCAATTTCCTGATGTGCCATCTTCACAGGCAGTGCGCGACCGTTTGGCATCTGAAGCAGAGACTGAGGGCGCAGCTGCCTTGCTTTCCAGATTGCAGCAGTGCGATCCTGAATCTGCGGCAAAGCTGCATGAGAATAATTTGCGCAGGGTGATCCGTGCGTTGGAGGTTTATGAGCTGACCGGCACGACACTCAGCGAGTTTGCAAGACAAAGTCGCAGTGTGCCACCACCGTGGGATGTGACATGGTTCGGGATTGGATTTGCTGATCGCCAAAAGTTATATAATCGCATTGATTGCCGCGTTGATCGTATGCTGGAAATGGGTCTTGCCGATGAAGTGCGTGAGGAATATGAAAGTCACCGCCGCCGTGCCACTGCCGCAGCTGCCATCGGGTATAAAGAATTGTTGCCGTGGCTGTGCGGGGAGGCTTCTATGACGGATTGCATCGCCAAGCTGAAGCAGGAAACCAGACGATATGCGAAGCGACAGGGTACGTGGTTTCGTCGAAATGAGCAAATCAACTGGATTTACAGAGACCATATTTGTGATAATCTGGAAATTTTTTTGAAATGCCAAAAAATCATAGCCAAAAACGGCGAGTTGTGATATAATGTAGATTGCGGAGTTGTATCGGTACCTGCTTTGTAAGAAAAGCAAGACCGTCTTCACCGAACAGACACATAATCTAAGGAAAGAAATGAGGCGCCGACTTTATGAGCAAAACTTTGAATTTACAGGACGTTTTTTTGAATCAGGCACGCAAAGAGCGTATCTCTTTGACCATTTTTCTGACCAATGGCTATCAGTTCAGGGGCGTTGTCCGTGGCTTCGACAGCTATATCGTGATCTTGGATTGCGATGGCAAGCAGCAGCTTGTTTACAAGCACGCCATCTCTACCATTATCCCCATGAGACCGATCTCCATTCTGGACGCAGCTGAGAAGGAAGAGGGCTGAAGCCATGAATGAGATCACAACGCGAATCCTGCAAGGGCTCGTCGTTGCGTTCATCGTCATGCTGGTGGTCAGCATGATCTTCAACCTCTTTAACCGCGATTATAAAACCGAAACCGCCGTGTATGGGTCTGTCAGTGAGGCGGAATCCTTCCAGGGCGTGTATGTCCGCGATGAAACCGTCACAAAGTATTCCGGCAGCGGCGTGGTGCGCTATTGCGTTGCCGATGGCGCAAAGCTTGGCGTCGGCAGCGTGATCGCAGAGGTGTATACTTCCGAGGAGCAGATCGACCTGCGTAATCTGATTGCGGAAAAACAGGACGAGCTTGCACTGCTGAACAAAATCGAAAACCTTGGAACGAGCGAAAATGCACAGCCCTCTAATCTCGCGACATTGATTCATGACCAGTATAAGGCATTGATCAAAATGCGTGAGCAAGGCCGGTTGGAAAGCATCGTGGAGGAAAAAAACGAGCTGGCTGCATTGATGAGTACCTATCAGAAGATTACTGAGGATGATGTGGATTTTACCGAGCGTATTTCTGCATTGCAGCAGGAAATTACTGCGCTGGAGGCAAAAAAAACGAGTCCGAAAGAGGTCATTACTGCAGAGGAGAGCGCGTATTTCATCAGCTATATTGACGGATATGAGACACAGCTTACTGTGGATACCATCGGCTCGTTGACCCAGGAGCAGCTTGCTGCCGTTAACGATGACGGTGCCTATACCGCCGATCATACAGGCGTGATCGGAAAGCTGGTGGATGGTTATGTATGGTATATTGTGGGCATATTTGATAATACAACCCTTCGCCTCTCGGAAGGGGATGTGCTGCGTGTTCGCTCCGATTCCTCTACGGAAACCATGAGCGCAGAGGTTGTTTCGCTGACCTCTGCCGGTAATATCGGCGAAACACAGATCATTTTGCGCTGCGAAACCATGACTTATGATATCGTGCAGCACCGCACCGAGCGCGTAGAGATCGTGCGCGAAACCGTGGAGGGAGTGAAGATCCCACGCTCTGCCATTCGCTTTCTTGATATTGAGGAAACGGTAGAGGGTGAAGATGGCTCTAAATACACTACCACAAACCGCTATATGGGTGTGTGGATTCTTGTGGGCGAGAATGCTACGTTCAAGAAACTGGATATCGTGTATGAGGCGGAGGATTTCTATCTTTCAAGGCTCAATGCCGGCGCGGATTATGTTGCGCTGTACGACGATATTATCGTGGATGGAGTGATGGCTGATGGTAACTGAAATCGAATGTACTGCTGTGTTGCAGCGCTGTAAGGAAGCACAGGAAAAGATCCGTGCGACTTGTGCGGCTTGCGGCAGAGATCCCGATTCGGTCACGTTGATGGCTGTGACCAAAACCGTTGCACCGGAACTTGTCAATGTTGCTGTTTCTGCAGGGATTCATGTGCTTGGTGAGAACCGCGTGCAGGAGTACCTCTCCAAGCGGGAGGCATACGACCCCGCCGCCGAGGTACAATTCATCGGTCATCTGCAAACCAATAAGGTCAAGCAGATCGTGGGCGATGTGACCTTGATTCACTCTGTGGACAGCGTGCGCCTTGCCGCTGCCATTGAAAAAGAAGCCGCCGCTTTGCAAATCACCCAGCCTGTGTTGCTGGAACTGAATGCCGCAGGCGAAGAAAGCAAATCCGGTGTAATGGCAAGCGATTTGCCGGACTTGCTGCGTGAGGTGATGGCAATGCCGCATCTTGCGGTAAGAGGGCTGATGACCATTCCCCCACCGGTTTGCTGTGAAGCACAAGCAGATGCGATGTTTGCACAAATCGCTGCGCTCTATCAGAAAATGCAGCAGATTGCTCCGCTGCCCGTGTTATCTATGGGTATGTCGGGGGATTACGCGTCTGCCGTGCGCCACGGCTCTACCATGGTCAGACTTGGCAGCGCTTTGTTTGGGCCGCGTGTGTACCACGCAAAGCCTGAAAGTACCCTGTGATTTACAGCCGCAAGGCTGTGGAATATCAGAAACCCAAAAACGAAAGAAAAGGAGAATTACCATGAGCTTTTGGAACAAGATCGTTGACTTTGTAGCCCCCAAGGAGGATGACGGCGACGAGGTGGATATCGAGCGTGATTCCCGTTCTGACTCTAAGTGGAGCAGAGAATCCAAAGAGGCAAGAGAGGGAAAGTCAGCCCGTGAGTTCACTTCCGATCGCGAGTATGCATCTGAGGCATCCCGCACATCTCGCTATGGTGATGCCGGTGGATATGCTTCTGCAGGTAGTGTTGCAACCGCACGCACTGCACCCGCTGTGATTGATCATGCAGAGCAGCGTAGCAAGGTTGTAAATATCCAGGCGACTGCGCAGTTGCAGGTGGTTCTGGTAAAACCTGAGGTTTACAGCGACGCAAAGCAAATTGCAGACCACCTGATTGCCAAGAGGACTGTTGTGCTGAATCTGGAAACTGCCGATGCTAGCAACAAGCGCAGAATCATCGACTTTTTGGTTGGCGTTGCCTATGCAAACGGCGGCAGTCTCAAGCCCGTTGCCAATCTGACCTACATCATTACGCCCTACAATGTCGGCTTTATCGGCGAAGATCTCGTCAATGAACTGGAATCCAACGGCGTTTCTATGATGTAAGCTGCATATACGCAATCGAGAGAGGAGTTTACCACATGATGACCGCAAAGGATATCCGCAAGAAAAAGTTTGAAAAGATCAAGTTTGGCTATAATCCTGAGGAAGTGGATGCTTTTATGGCGGAGATCGAAAACGATCTGCGCGTGATGGAGCAGGAGCTTGCCGATGCGAACAACAAGGTGCAGCTGCTTGCCGATAAGGTTCGTGAGTACAAGGCGGACGAAGAGGATCTGAAGAATGCACTGATTGGTGCGCAACGACAGGCGCGTGAGGTGCTTGCCGAAGCCAATGCAAAGGCTGCTTCCATTGAGGAGGAGGCCAAGGCACAGGCTGCCACCTTGCACGCTGCCGCGATGGAGCAGCAGGAGGAGCAACTGCGCCATACTGCTGAGCAGCTAGAGCAGGAAAATCAGGCTTTGGTGACTGCACAGCGTCAGGTCGCAAACTTCAAAAAGACCCTGTTTGAGATGTACAAGGAGCATCTTGAGCTGATTTCTCAGTTGCCCGATGCCGTCAGTGAGGATGCTGACGAAGTGGGTGCATCGGATGCGGGGAATGATGTTGTAGAGGTTGCGGAAAACGAAACAGTGGAGGCATCCGAAGTAGAGGTGCTGCCTACGGATTCTGATAGCTGGGATACTGCTACCGACGCGTGGGGCGATTCCCCTGTTGCGGAGGAGAAGATGACCGAGCCGAAGGTTGATCCTTTCCGTACTTCTGAGTTTTCCCGCGAGGCAGTGCGCGCCGAGCAGGAGAGCCGCTTCAGCGATCTGCAATTTGGCAGCCGTCGTGATGACCGTCGCCGTGATGATCGCCGCAAAAAGCGTTCCTAAGGTAGTGCTGCATAAAGTTGGCTGTGCAGAGATGCCGCCAAACCGTCAGGTAGGCTTTGTGCAACGTTTCCTTCACGCAATGTGATTTTTTAAAAGTCACCTGCTTGCTGATTGCGTGGCAGGTGGCTTTCTTTCATTTATGCCAAAGGAGAATGACTTATGTGGCTGTTTGTTGCTATTTATGCCGCTATTGCGGCACTTGTGGGCGTTGATCAGTGGGTTAAAATCTGGGCAATTGAGAATTTGCAGGGGCAACCCTCGCGCAGCTTTCTGCCCATTGGGGATTTTGACTGGATGCATCTTACCTATACAGAAAATACGGGCGCAGCGTTCAGTATTTTGAGTGGCTCTAGGGTATTTCTCATTGTTTTTCCGCTGATTATGATCGTGTTCTGTGTCGTAATGCTTCACCGCTTCTATCGTGAACATCGATGGGTGCTGGTCACGCTGCCTCTGATGATCGCAGGTGGCATTGGAAATCTCATTGACCGTATTTTTCGTGGTGGTGCAGTGGTGGATTATCTTGATTTGCAGCTGTTTGATTTTGCCATTTTTAACTTTGCCGATTGTTGCGTTAGCATTGGTGTGATATTGTTGATCATCTGCATACTGTTTGTGGAAAAGGAAGAGCCAACAGTAAAAAAGCTTCCCAATGCAAAGCGTGTGCCATTTGAAAGGGAAGCACCGTTGTTGCCTGAAGCGAAATTGCTTCCCGAAGCAGAGCAGTTGCCAGAAGCCGGTACAGAGGAAAACAATGGCTGAGCCGTTGATATTGCGAGCATCGGTTGAAGATGCCGGTGCAAGGGTAGATGCATGGGTGTCAAAGCAATGCCCACAGCTGACGCGCTCTGTGGCACAAAATCTGATTGCAGAGGGGCATTTGTTGTTGAATGGAACCCCGGCAAAAAAGAATGATCGTCTGAAAAAAGATGACATACTGTCATTAACGATCCCAGAGCCTGTGTTGATGGAAGCGACACCACAGGATATTCCCCTGAATGTTGTATTCGAGGATGCGCATCTGCTTGTGATTAATAAACCGAAAGGTATGGTGGTGCATCCTGCACCGGGACACCCCGATGGCACCTTGGTCAATGCACTGTTGCATCACTGCAAGGGGCAACTTTCCGGTATCAATGGCGTCATCCGCCCTGGTATTGTGCATCGTATTGACCGTGATACCAGTGGATTGCTCGTAGTTGCCAAAACGGATGCTGCACATCTGGGACTTGCCACGCAGATTGCAGACCATAGCTGCGGCAGAACTTATGAGGCAGTTATTTGTGGCAGATTGAAAAATGCTGAGGGTACAATCAACGCGCCTATTGGCAGAGATCCAAACAATCGGCAGAAGATGAGCGTTCACGAACGCAATAGCCGTGAGGCGGTTACCCACTACACAACGCTTGCACAGTACGCGCAGCACACACATATTCAGTGCCGATTGGAAACCGGAAGAACCCATCAGATCCGCGTGCATATGCGGTATATTGGGCATCCTGTGTACGGTGATGAGGTTTATGGCAAAGCAGTGAAGGGGTTGCAGGGACAGTGCCTTCACGCGCGGGAACTGCGATTTACCCATCCCATTACAGGGCAGAAAATGTGTTTTACTTGTGAATTGCCCGATTATTTTCAAGCGGTATTGCGGCAGATCAGCCGCTTGTAGCACACTGCGGAAAGGAATATGACTATGCAAATGCAACCAAAACTTGCACTGTTGACTGACATGGATGGTACATTACTGCGTGCCAACAAAACACTTTCTCCCGGCAATGCAAAGGCAATTGCAGATTTTCGTGCAATGGGCGGATTGTTCAGTGTTGCTACGGGCAGAGGCATGGAAGCAACGAGTCCTTATTTGCAGCAGCTACAGCCGGATTTTCCTGCGGTGATGTATAATGGCGCGCTGATATATGACTGGAAAAATCAATGCAATGTGTGCGCTACCACATTGCCACAGCAAGCGAAGGAAGCCATTGCGGAGATTATGGGGATGTCTAAAGAAATTGGTGTGGAAATGCTCAACAGTGAGGGAATATTCGTTGTGCAGAACAGCGAGTATGAGCATAGGCATTTAGAAATTGCCAAGGTGCAAGCAAGCAATGCTGACCTTGCTGACATGGATGCAACAGCCTGCTTTAAGGCATTGTTTGCTGCCCCTGCTGAGATCATTGATCGTCTTTTGGCATATGTTGCGCAACCGCGCTTTGCTTATCTTGATTTTACGCGCTCTCACTCCTGTTTTTTGGAACTGTTGCCGAAGGGCGTTTCCAAGGGGGCGGCCCTGCCGATGCTGCGTGAAATGTTGCCGAAAGGGACAATCATTGGTGCATCGGGGGATTTTGACAACGATTTGACCATGCTTGCCGCTGCTGATCTTTGCGCCTGCCCCGCCGATGCGCAATCTGTAGTAAAAGAAGCTGTGCAGCAACTTGGCGGATATGTTTCTCCGTATGGCTTTGGTGAGGACTTTTTTGCCGATTGGATCGCGTACTTTGTAAAAAGACACCACTCGTGAACATATCAAAAGCAAATGATCGTGGATGTATCGCCGAGTGTTTCAGACTTTTTGGCGAGAAAAAAACCGCTGTTTTCGTTGAAAACAGCGGTTTTGCTTTGTAAATCAATATGCAGTTTGCGTGACAGGGTCCGTATAGCCGTCCGTGCGCACGATTTCTACATCTTGGTAGGTGCTGACGCCCGTACCGGCGGGGATCAGCTTACCGATAATGACATTCTCTTTCAGGCCCAGCAGGTAATCGCTCTTGCCACGAATTGCAGCGTCCGTGAGTGCCTTAGTGGTTTCCTGGAAGGACGCAGCGGAGAGGAAGCTTTCCGAAGTGGAGGAAGCTTTGGTGATGCCCTGCAGAACGGGTGCGGTGGTAACCAGAGAAAGATCTGTTTCTCCAGCGTCAATACGTGCTTGAATACCGGCATTAACAGCTTCGATCTCGCGACGGTCAACCAGTGTTTCGGGCAGCAGATAGCTACTGCCTGCGTCAATGATCTGCACTTTGCGGAGCATTTGACGAACGATGACTTCAATGTGCTTATCGTTGATGCCTACACCCTGCTGGCGGTAAGCAGCCTGAATTTCATCAATGATGTAATTCTGCACTGCCTGTACACCGAGGATTTCAAGCAAATCGGGAGGATATACACTACCACCGGTGAGTTTTGCACCGCGTTCCACCGTTGCGCCATCCCGTACCTGCAAGGTGTAATTGTAGGGGATCTGGTACGGTGCGGAGTCGAGGTCGGTTTCGGGATCATGAATCACAACGACTTTGGTGCCGTTTTCTTCATGGATATTCACGATACCGCTGGTGCGTGCCAAAATCGCGGCATTTTTGGGGCGGCGGGATTCAAACAATTCCTCAACGCGAGGCAGACCCTGCGTGATATCTTCACCGCCTGCGACACCACCCGTATGGAAGGTACGCATGGTAAGCTGTGTGCCGGGTTCACCGATGGACTGCGCAGCGATGATACCGACAGCCTCACCCAGGGAAACCAGATTGTTGCTTGCAAGGTTTGCACCGTAGCACTTTGCGCACACGCCGTGCTTCGCTTTACAGCGCAGCACGCTACGAATGGTAACGCGTTCAATGCCAGCGTCCACGATGCGCTGTGCGTCGGCCTTGGTCATGGCGCGAGTTTTCGGGATGAACAGTTCATTCTTCTCATCGCGCAAATCTTCAACGAGGTATCTGCCAACCAGACGCTCTGAGAGTTTTTCGATTTCCTGCTCGATGACCTGTGTTCCCTTAAATTTTGTGTTGACGATACGGTAAACATCAATACCCTCAGTTGTGCCGCAATCGATCTCGCGGATGATCACATCTTGGGAAACATCGACCAGACGACGGGTCAGATAACCGGAGTCGGCGGTACGCAGAGCGGTATCTGCCAAGCCCTTACGCGCACCACGGCTAGAGATAAAGTACTCAGTAATATTCAGACCCTCACGATAATTTGCGCGAACAGGCAATTCAATGGTGGCACCTGAGGTATTGGCGATCAAGCCACGCATACCCGCCAACTGACGAATTTGGCTGATAGAACCACGGGCACCGGAATCAGCCATGATGTTGATCGGGTTAAACGGGTCAAGGTTTGCTTTCAGGGCATTTGTGACTTCATCGGTTGCAGATTCCCAGATATCGATGGTTTTTTGGGATTTGACCTCACGGGAGATATAGCCGAATTCGTACTGCTCGTTCAGCTCCTCAATCATTGCCTCAGAGCGGGCAAGGATCTCTTTTTTCTGGGGTGGAATGACAGCATCCACGACGGCAACGGTCATAGCAGCTTTGGTAGAGTACTGGAAGCCCAACGCCTTGATGCGGTCAAGCACTTCGGAGGTGGTGGTTGTGCCGTGTATACGGATACAACGCTCAACGATATCAGAAAGCACGCCCTTCTTCACCAGCTGGGTGATTTCAAGATCAAACTGATGATCGCTGTTTGTACGGTCTACGAAGCCCAGATCCTGCGGAATAATCTCGTTGAAGATCAACTGACCCACGGTACAATCAATGATCTTGGAGATTTTTCTGCCGGCACTGTCTTTGGTAATACGCACCTTGATTTTTGAGTGCAGGGTGATATAATGCTCGTGGTATGCCATCATTGCCTCATCGACATCGCGGAATACCTTACCTTCGCCCGGCTCGCCGTCCTTGACCATCGTCAGGTAGTAGGAGCCGAGGATCATATCCTGTGTAGGAACAGCGACCGGTTTACCATCAGAGGGCTTGAGAAGGTTATTCGCAGCCAGCATGAGGAAGCGCGCTTCTGTTTGTGCTTCTGCGGAAAGGGGAAGGTGTACAGCCATCTGGTCACCATCGAAGTCGGCATTGAAAGCGGTACAGACCAGTGGGTGGAGCTTCAGGGCACGGCCTTCAACGAGAACAGGCTCAAAAGCCTGAATGCCCAAGCGGTGCAGTGTAGGGGCACGGTTGAGCAGCACGGGGTGATCCTTGATAACGTGTTCCAGCGCATCCCAAACATCATCATTGGCGCGGTCAACCATCTTACGTGCGCTCTTAATATTCTGGATCTTGCCGCAGTCCACAAGGCGTTTCAGCACAAAGGGCTTGAACAGTTCCAGAGCCATTTCTTTCGGCAGACCGCACTGATACATTCTCAGTTCAGGGCCTACAACGATAACGGAACGACCAGAGTAGTCAACACGCTTACCTAACAGGTTCTGACGGAAGCGACCTTGCTTACCCTTTAGCATATCGGAAAGGGATTTCAGCGCGCGCTTGTTGGGGCCGGTAACAGGGTTGCCGTGACGACCGTTGTCGATCAGAGCATCGACGGCTTCCTGCAGCATACGCTTTTCGTTGCGCATGATCATATCGGGGGCATCCAACTGCATCAGCTTGCTCAGACGATTGTTACGGTTGATGACTCGGCGATAGAGATCGTTCAAATCAGATGTTGCATATCTGCCACCATCGAGCATGACCATAGGGCGGATATCGGGGGGGATAACGGGAATGACCGTCATGACCATCCACTCCGGCTTATTGCCGGAAAGGCGGAATGCCTCGATGATTTCCAGGCGCTTTAGCAGTTTGATGCGCTTTTGGCTTTTTTGCACGGCAGATTTTGTTGTGCTATTACGAGAATTGAGCTGTTCCAATTCCGCTTTCAAATGATCGGAGACCATTTCAAGATTGTTGCGCCACTCCGCTTCGACATTGGCACAAATGGAGCATTCCTTACAGGCGTAGCCCAGTTCGCAGTGTCTGCAAGCCTCGCGCTGTTCGTCATCGAGGAACAATTGTCCCTCATCTACAAGCTGCTCCTTGAACGCATCATAGCGGTCATGGCTGTATTCCTGTAGCAATTCCAGAATCGCTTCTGCGCCCATTTTGGCAGAGAAGGTGGTATCCGTACCGCAACGATCCAGCGCGTCCTTGTACTCCGCCTCAGTGAGCAGATCCATCTTGTTGACACCGGATTGATAGATGCATTTTTTCTTATTATCAGGGGTGGCAGCCAACTCACCGGGGTTGACTACGATATACTTCGTGAAGTACAGCACTTCTTCAAGGCGTTTTTGTGAAAGTTCCAGCACCTGACCGATGCGGGACGGTGTGCCTTTGAAGTACCAAATATGCGAAACAGGTGTGGCAAGCTCAATGTGTCCCATGCGCTCACGGCGCACTTTTGCACGAGTAACCTCCACGCCACAGCGGTCGCAGGTTTTGCCTTTAAAGCGGATCTTCTTGAACTTACCACAGTGGCACTCCCAGTCTTTGGTAGGGCCAAAGATACGCTCACAGTACAGACCGCCCTTTTCGGGCTTTTGCGTACGATAGTTGATGGTCTCCGGGCGCTCAACAACGCCGTAGCTCCAGCTACGGATCTGTTCAGGCGATGCCAGACCGATCTTTATGGATTTAAAGGTAGTGAATTCCAAAGCGTTCCCTCCTAAATCGTCTACTATTTACAAAACAAACGGATGATGCATCAAACGTGGTAGATACCCCGCGACAGAAGCGGGGCATCAACCGAGATAATCAAAAAGGATTCGCGATCAGTCTTCTTCGTCGTAGCCGTTGCTGTCCAGATCATCGTCGAAGTCACCGCTGAGCAGCTCGTCATCATTGAGGTCATCCTCGTAGCCTGCATCAGTGTAAGTGATGTCCTCGTCGACCTCTCCCTCTGCATTGGAAGGCAGGTAGCCTGCATCGCCCATTGCTGCGTCATCGTAGTGTGTTGTGTCTGCGATGTTCTCGTCATTGTATTCCTTGGGGCCGTCCATGGCGTAATCGTCATCAAAGCTTTGTTTGAGGTCGATCTCCTGCTGATCTGCGTCAAGCACACGTACATCAAGACCCAAAGAACGAAGTTCCTTGACCAGAACCTTGAAGCTTTCGGGAATACCGGGCTTCGGAACATTCTGCCCCTTGACGATTGCTTCGTAGGTATTGACGCGTCCTGTAGTATCGTCAGATTTAATCGTAAGGATTTCCTGCAAGGTATAAGCCGCGCCGTATGCTTCCAGTGCCCAAACTTCCATCTCACCAAAACGCTGACCGCCGAACTGCGCCTTACCGCCCAGAGGCTGCTGGGTAACCAGCGAGTAAGGGCCAACCGAACGTGCGTGGATCTTATCATCGACCAGGTGGTGCAGCTTGAGGTAGTACATATATCCGACAGTGACGCGGTTATCGAACTTTTCGCCTGTTCTGCCGTCATAAACGGTAAACTTACAATCTTCGGAGTAAGTGAGAGATTCGGTATCAATGACCTTCTGCATGGGTAGCAGCTCGAAGGTCTGCTTGGTTTTTTGGGCATTGGCAGCGGCATTGTTTTCTGCGACCTTACGGTAGCAGGCACGGATATCATCCTCGTGTGCGCCATCAAAAACAGGAGTCATGATATGCCACCCCAGTGCCTTGGCAGCCATACCGAGATGCACTTCCAGCACCTGACCGATGTTCATACGGGAAGGAACGCCCAAGGGGTTCAAACAGATATCCAGCGGTGTGCCATCTTCCAGGAAGGGCATATCCTCCTCGGGGAGAATACGGGAAACAACGCCCTTGTTACCGTGGCGACCTGCCATCTTATCGCCCACAGAGATCTTACGTTTTTGTGCGATATAGCAGCGAACCATCATATTTACGCCGGGGCCAAGCTCATCGCAATTGGTGCGGTCAAAGATCTTGACATCCACGATGATACCTGCTTCGCCGTGCGGCACCTTCAGAGAGTTATCACGGACTTCCCTTGCTTTTTCACCGAAGATGGCACGAAGCAAACGCTCCTCTGCGGTTAACTCCGTTTCGCCCTTCGGTGTGACCTTGCCGACCAGAATATCGCCCGCGTGCACTTCTGCACCAATGCGAATGATACCGCGTTCATCCAGATCTTTCAATGCGTCATCGCCCACATTGGGGATATCACGGGTGATTTCTTCGGGGCCAAGCTTGGTATCGCGGCACTCGATCTCGTACTCCTCGATATGCACGGAGGTGAACACATCTTCACGCACCAGACGCTCATTCAGCAAAACAGCGTCCTCGTAGTTATAGCCTTCCCATGTCATAAAGCCGATGAGGGCATTCTTGCCAAGGGAAATTTCGCCATCGCAGGTTGCAGGGCCATCGGCGATGACCTGTCCCTTTTCTACGGTTTCACCCACATTGACAATGGGACGCTGGTTGATACAGGTGCCTTGGTTACTGCGTTTGAATTTGGTTAACCGGTAGGTGGTAAGGTCGTCCTCACGATTGCCGTGACGAATGACGATTTCGTCTGCGCTGACGGAAACAACGGTACCTGCCTCACGAGCGAGAATGCAAACACCGGAATCTACGGCAGCCTTGTATTCCATACCGGTACCAACGAACGGACGCTCTGTTTTCAGTAGCGGAACAGCCTGTCGCTGCATATTAGAGCCCATCAGTGCACGGTTTGCGTCATCGTTCTCCAAGAAGGGAATCATAGCAGTTGCGACAGAAACGACCATCTTCGGAGAAATATCCATAAAGTCGATCAGTTCGCGATCGCACTCGATGATCTGGTCACGGTGACGGGCGGTAACACGCTTTTTCGCGAATTTGCCGTCCTCGGTAAGCTTTTCGTTTGCCTGCGCGACATAGTAGAGATCTTCGGTATCTGCGGTCATATAGAGAACTTCATCGGTGACTACGCCGGTAGCCTTATCTACGCGGCGATAGGGTGCTTCGATAAAGCCGTAAGCATTGATTCTGGCAAAGGATGCCAGATAAGAGATCAAACCGATGTTCGGACCTTCAGGGGTCTCGATGGGGCACATTCTTCCATAGTGGGAGTAGTGTACATCTCGAACCTCGAATCCGGCACGGTCACGAGACAGACCGCCGGGGCCCAGTGCGGAAAGACGGCGTTTGTGCGTCAATTCGGCAAGGGGGTTATTCTGATCCATGAACTGCGACAGCGGCGAAGAGCCGAAGAATTCTTTAATTGCAGCAGTAATGGGGCGAATATTGACCAGTGCCTGTGGAGAAAGTCCCTCGGCATCGGCGCCCTGCAAACTCATGCGCTCACGAATTGTACGCTCCATACGGGCAAATCCAATGCGGAACTGGTTTTGGAGCAGCTCGCCCACCGAACGAATACGGCGGTTGCCCAGGTGGTCAATATCATCCACGGTACCCACGCCGTCACAGAGGTTACAAAAATAGCTGATAGAAGCAAAAATATCGTCACGGACAATATGCTTCGGCACCAACTCGTCTGCTCTGCGCTTGATGGTTTCCAGCAGCAGGTCGTGGTCGTCACCGGCTTCCTCCAGAATGGCACTCAGCACCTTTGCGGAGACCTTCTCGGAAATACCCAGCTCTGTGGGGTCACAATCCACATAGCCTGCCAGATCCACCATGCCGTTGCCCAGCACTTTGATCTCGCGCGTGACCAGCTCAGAGATCGTTTCATGCTTTTTGGCGTCGGTGCGTGTGCGGTGCACTTCAACAGTGATGAATGCTTCCATGACGCCCGCTTGCTCGATCTCGTGGGCAAGCTCGTAGGAGACCTTTTGCCCCTCAACAGCCATCACCTCGCCTGTCATTGCGTTGATGACGGGGCGAGAGAGAATGTGACCGACCAGACGAGAAGCAATGCCAAGCTTCTTGTTATATTTATAGCGGCCAAAGCGTGCCAGATCATAGCGGCGTGCATCGAAGAACAGATTGTTCAACAGCGTCTGCGCGCCATCGATGGTAGCAGGCTCGCCCGGGCGCATTTTCTTATAGACTTCCAGCAAAGCACCGGAAGTGTTTGGCTCACTGCTCTTGTCACTGCCTTCTTTGACGACGACTTCCTTCTGCTCAATGGTGCAACGCAGACGGGGGTCATCGCCGAACATGGCAAGAATTTCCTCGCTGGAGCTGATGCCCAGTGCGCGGATGAAGGTAGTGAGCGGGATCTTACGGTTTTTGTCGATGCGGACATACACCACATCGTTGGAATCCATTTCGTATTCCAGCCATGCACCACGGTTGGGAATGATGGTGGCACTGAACAGATCCTTACCGGATTTATCTCTGGTAGAGGCGTAATAGACACCGGGGGAACGTACCAACTGCGAAACGATTACGCGTTCCGCACCATTGATCACGAAGGTTCCGCTCTCAGTCATCAGGGGGAAATCTCCCATGAAGATCTCGCTCTTTTTGACTTCATCGGTTTCCTTGTTCCACAGGGATGCGACAACACGCAGAGGGGCAGCGTAGGTAACATCGCGCTCCTTGCACTCTGCGATGGTATACTTCGGAGTCTCGTCAATTTTGAAGTCGCCGAAGCTGAGCTGAAGATTGCCGTTGAAATCGGTGATAGCGGCTACATCACGGAACACCTCACGCAGACCTTCGGTGAGAAACCACTGGTAGGAATTCTTCTGCACCTCGATCAAGTTGGGCATCTGCAAGACCTCATTAATCTTGCCGAAACTCATGCGTTGGTTCTTTCCGACCTGCTTCGGTGTCACTGCGATCTCCGTCTGCGTCCCCGGATTCGTTTGCAAGCTCATGGGCAAAAACCTCCTGACTTTTTTCTGAAAAAGTTTGCGTTTTGTTGCTGGCGCTTTGCGCTTTACGGGAAAACCCATGCAAAATTCATTGCATCGGGGGTTGACAAGCTGTAAAATATGTGGTATACTATTCTGCGAAAAACGCCATTTCGCCATAATGGGGCATTCTGTCATTATATAGGATATTTCCAACCTTGTCAAGGGCTTTACCTCTTAAACATAAAAAATTCAGCACTATGCCGCAATTCGATGCCTCGAAATGCGGCATTTTTGGCACTATTACGATTTTGCATCGCCGTGATCGTCCGGTGTTTAGCCACTACCGAAAAAAACAAAAAAATGCCGCCATCGGGTTTACTTTTCCGCGGAATTGTGATATAATACTAAAATAGCATATCTATACGTCGAAGAAAAACCCGGTGTGTGACCGGTTTCGCAATATAGTACGCAGGAGATTGATCCGCAGTTCTTTGCTTGCTGTGCCGGATACTTCTGCATTTCGGAGAAATCAAAAATCATTCCGTAAATTCAAACTTGAAAACTCGAAAGGATGGCGATGGCATATGGCAAAAAAACAGCATCCACAGCAAAAGCAAACGCAAAGCAAGACATCTCCCCCTGCGGAAAACCCTTTTGCGCAGGAGCAGGCAAGAATTGTACATCTGGAAAAGAACCGCTCTCACTATGAATATTGCCGTATGCAGATGCATGATATTGAGGCTGCCTATCGCCGTACTTTTATTGGCAATACAGCATTGTGTATCTTTATTGCACTGCTTTCCGTTTTTCGAATCTATATTCAGATTTTTGGTGTGCTCAGTATGCCTTTTGCAGGCATGGAGGGCCCCGGTGCGATGCTTGGCGGTGGGATCTTCCAGATCATGTTTGCACTGATCGTTGCCGCGCTGGGATACATTGCGTGGGCAAATGTACATACCCTCAACGTGATTTTGACCGTGTTTTACGGTGTGGTAGCAGTCATGGGTGTGATTCGATTGGATTACTGGTCTGCGATCCTCGGCGTGGTGGGACTGTGGCTGTATATCTACTCCATGGGTTCTATGCAGAAAGAGACTGCACTTGCCGAAATGGATGGCTATCCTGATTTTCGCGACCGGTTTGATATTTCTACCTCAGATATTGTGGTGCAGACGCTGATGGCGCATCGGGGGGAACACAAAAAATATGCCTCCAATACGCCTCGTTCTCTGCGCAAGCGTAAAAAGCCATTGAACGATGTCTCAACAGGAGATGCAGCCGCAGAGCTTGCAGAGCAGATTACCGAAAGCGTCAGGCAGTGTTCTGCGAACACCGAAAATGAACGCGATGGCAACGACTGAATGTCACGCTGCTCTTGATCGATATGGTAAAATCGGATCATTTTGAAAAGTAGGGCGCGTAAAAGGAGGGAGTACAATGTTTGCAGCGGTCAATAGCTTGGGCTTGTTCGGTTTGAATGCGTTTCCTGTAGAGGTGGAAATTGCCGTTAACCGTGGTTTGCCACGCTTTGAAATCGTAGGGCTTGCGGATACCGCTGTGCAGGAAAGCCGTGAGCGTATCAAATCGGCATTGTATGCCTGTGGTATTGCGTTTCCTACCTCCAATTGTGTAGTCAATCTGGCACCTGCCGATACCCGAAAAAACGGCAGTATGCATGATTTACCCATCCTTATGGCGATTCTTTCCGCACTGGGTCGTGTAGAAATTCCCAAAGATGCAGCCATGATTGGAGAAGTATCGCTTAACGGCGATGTGCGGCGCGTAAACGGTGTGCTTCCCATGACGCTGGTGGCAAAGCAGCATGGCATCACCACTATGTACGTACCGGTGGAAAATGCAGGGGAAGCCTCTGTGGTGGAGGGGATGACTGTTTATGGTGTGCCAAACGCTGCGGCACTGCTAGCGCATTTTGAGGGCACTGCACCGCTGACTCCCACAAAGCATATGGGTCTTTCTGATGCAAAGCAGCCCATTGTACCCGATTTTGCTGATGTACATGGTCAGGCGGCAGCAAAATATGCCCTTGAACTGGCTGCGGCAGGCGGACACAATGCGTTGCTCATTGGGCCACCCGGTAGCGGGAAAAGTATGCTTGCTAAGCGTATGCCGGGAATTCTACCACCGTTGACCTTTGAAGAATCGATTGAAACCACCAACATTCATTCTGTGGCCGGTCTGCTGGATGCGGAGCATCCGTTAGTGGCAGTCAGACCCTTTCGTTCGCCGCATCACACCATTTCTTCTGCGGGGTTGGCAGGCGGTGGCACGATTCCCCACCCCGGGGAGATCTCGTTGGCGCATAACGGCTTGCTGTTTCTGGACGAGCTTGCGGAGTTCGACCGCCGTACTTTGGAGATCCTGCGGCAGCCACTGGAGGATAGGGAGGTAACCATATCCCGTGCAGCAGGCACGGTACGATATCCCTGTTCCATTATGCTGATTGCTGCAATGAACCCTTGCCCTTGTGGTTATCTTGGGCATCCCACCAGACCCTGTACCTGTAATCAGAGAGTGGCGGCAGCGTATCTCAATCGTGTTTCCGGGCCACTGCTTGACCGTTTTGATCTGCATATTGAGGCGGCACCGGTTTCGTTTGATGATCTTGCAGATCATAAGCCGGAGGAATCCAGTGCGGAGATCCGCGCCAGAGTGATGGAGGCAAGAGCCATGCAGACGGAACGCTTTCAAGGAACAAAAATCACCTGTAACGCTCGTATTACTCCCGATAAATTGGCACAGTTCTGCCCCATGACCGACCGCGCGAAGGCAAGGCTAAAGGCAGTGTTTGAAAAGCTGGGGCTTTCGGCAAGAGCTTACGACCGCCTTCTGAAGGTGGCGCGTACTTCTGCCGATTTGAAGCGCGCCGAGGTGATTGATGCAACACATATTGCTGAAGCGGTGCAGTACCGTACCCTTGATCGCAAATATTGGAAACAATGAGAGAAGAAAAGAGAAACGAAGCAAGGAGAGAGCAGATTCATGAAAACCCCCATCCCTATGACATTTTGCAAGCGCTGTGCCGCAGTACTGCTGACCGCCGTTTTGCTGCCCTGCTATGGCTGCTATAAAGGCGACGGAACGGAAACGCCTCCTGCGCAGCAGCTTGGAGTGCCTGAGCCTGACCCCAATGCGGCATATAAAGAATCCATTACCACAAATGTGACAATCGATTCCAATGCGAAAACCGATTATCCCTTTGCATTTGATGCAAGCACTGTGGCAGAGCCGACGCAGGATATCCTGTTGGTGATGATTTATGACAACTATGAGGATGGCAGAACACAGACCGTCAATTTCTACGATAAAAAGGGCAATGTGTACCGCTATCGGCAGCCGCTGGATACTGCTGCTGCAAATTGGTTTGCCACATTGCAGGATTACTATGCTACTGCGTCGCCTGTCAATATCATGGGCGAGGCGGAAAGACAAACGCTGTGGTATATGGCATCACAGCAGAGTACCTATGCCGCTGTCGATATTGCAACACAGAGTGCGGGCAGCGATCCAATGGGCGTGCGGAGTCTGTATTTGATCAACGAGAACGCTGAGCCAATGCTGCTTGTCCGTTATGATGATACGGTGATGTACCGCCAAAATACTGAGGTGACTGCGTTTGCCAACTGGTTTCGCTTTTTCTTCCACGGAACCTATCAGTTTCCCGTGGTATAATATCCATATAGATACCCCGCAGTCGAAAAGGAGGTTGCTGTGAGAGAGAATACCAAGGGCATCTTCCGCCGATTGGACTATATTTTGTTGATTTTGGTGACCGCTTGTGCCATCACGGGCATTGTGATGCTGTATCATATCTCTGCTAAGGGCATCTCCGAGCAGGTTGCCGCCAATGACTGGCTGGTGCAGCTCATTGCCATGGGTGCAGGTCTGATTGGTTGCATCGTTGTTTCGTTGATGGACTACCGTAAGATCGCGAAATTCTGGTTTTTGTATGCACCTGTTGCGCTGGGCCTTATGGCGTTGACTTTTACCAGCCTTGGCTATGGCAGAGAAGGCGCAGATGATACTGCGTGGGTTGATCTGGGCTTTATTCAAATTCAGCCTTCAGAAATCTTGAAGATCGCCTTTTTGCTGACCTTTTCGCTGCATATCTCCAAGGTGGGTGAAAAGCTGAATCATCCGCTGCATCTGCTGCTGTTACTGCTGCACGCCGCCGTACCGGCAGGCTTGGTGGCTTTGCAGGGTGATTACGGCACGGCTATCGTTTTTGCCATGATGATTGTTTGTATGCTGTTTGTCGCAGGGCTTTCCTTCTGGTATCTTCTGGCAGGGCTGGCTGCTTTGCCGATCGCCTGTTGGGTGCTGTGGGAATATATCTTTAGCGATGTCCACCGCGAACGCATTTTAGTGCTGTTTCACCCAGGCACGGATCCGTTGGGCTTGGAATATCAGCAGGATCTGGGCTTGAAGGCGATCCGTGCAGGTGGTTTATTTGGGCTTGGGCTGGATGGCGACGGCTATGTGACTGTGCCTGAGATGCACAATGATTTCATTTTTTCGCATATTGCACAGGTAATGGGTTTTTTGGGTGCCTTCATCGTCCTTCTGATCATAGCGGTTATTTGCTTGCGTCTGTTTCATGATAGCCGTGCCGCTAAAGATACCATGGGCAAAACCATTTGCATTGGTGTGCTGGCGATGCTGTTTACGCATTATGTGCTGAATTTGGGTATGGTATTGAAGGTACTGCCCGTGATCGGCATTCCGTTGCCGTTTTTCAGTGCAGGCGGTACAGCAATGCTTTCGATGTATCTTTGCATCGGGCTTGCAAATAGCGCATATACACATAATGTTAAAAAATACCGTATGTTCTACGATGCGGAGTAAGGAGCAGCTATGCAGGAATTCTTTCAACGGACGGCACTGGTGTTGGGGGAAGACGCTCTTGATCGCCTTGCAAGGATGCACATCTGCGTGGTCGGTTTGGGCGGTGTTGGATCCTACGTAGCAGAAGCACTTGCTCGCAGTGGCGTTGGGGCACTTACATTGGTGGATGATGATATTGTGAATCTGACCAATTGCAATCGGCAGCTTTGTGCGTTGCATTCTACAGTGGGTAGGGCAAAAGCAGAGGTCGTTGCCGAAAGGGTTGGAGATATCAACCCGCAATGCAGGGTTACACCGCGAAATTTACGGTACACCGGCACGGAATTGCAGCTGACCGATTACGAGTACATCGCAGATGCAATTGATTCTTTGGCAGATAAGTTGATGCTGATCGAAAACGCCGCAAAAGCCGCTGTGCCGATCCTTTCGTGTATGGGCACGGGCAATAAACTGGATGCCACCCAGCTGCGCATCGCGGATATTGACAAGACCTGTGGTTGCCCATTGGCAAAGCGTGTGCGGCTTGCACTGCGGCAGAGGGGCGTTTCCCGATTGCAGGTGGTGTATTCTCCGGAGTTGCCGAAGAAATTAGATCCCACGCAAAAAACTATCGGCAGTGTGCCATGGGTACCCGCTACGGCAGGGCTGCTGATGGCAGCTACCATTGTACAGAATCTTTTGGCGGGTCGTCAAGTCATTCCGAAGTGTCGAATCAAAGAATAAGGAGATTATTATGAATATGAACACTTTTCCACTTTCGTTTACGCAGCATTTGATTTTTGTTATCATTGCCGTGATTTTTCTGGCGTTGCAATTTGTCCGTCAAAAGTACTGGTATCAGCCTGTGGTGATGGTCGCTATGGCCGGCTCTTTGTTGATTTATGTCCGTGACGGCATGGGCTGGTATTACAGTGTCGGTGTGCTGGAGCTGGTGTTGATGCTGGCAGCCGCTGTGTTGTACATCTTGCAGGCAAGAAAGCTTGCCAAAGCCGAGAAGACAGCCGCTGAACAGGCGGTTGTGGAGGAGGATCCATGAAAGCAAAGCATCTGGTGATCCTCGATTTTGCCACCATGTCTCATGAATATGAAATTAGCCCAAGTTGCCTGTATGATCATGCGGTGACCACGGATTGTTACGCGTTGACGGCTGCCGAGGATGCCGCAGAGCGCATTGGAGATGCAGATGCTGTGATTTGCAACAAGGTGCCGATTACCGCTGCGGTGATGGATGCCTGTCCCAACTTGCGCTATATCGGGTTACTTGCAACCGGATACAATAATGTGGATATTCCTGCGGCAGATGCAAGGGGTATCACTGTATGCAATGCAGGCAGCTACTCCACCAATGCAGTGGCACAGCTTGTATTTGCCTATGTTCTCGACCATTATGAGAAGCTTTCTCTGTATAATGCCGATGTTCGTCTGGGCAAGTGGATCGGTCACCGTACTTTTTCGTATTTCCCCTACCCAACAATGGAACTTGCCGGCAAGACCATGGCGATTATCGGATATGGCAGCATTGGAAAGGCGGTTGCCAAAATTGCGGATGCTTTTGGAATGCAGGTTGTGATTGCGACTCGTACGACTCCCGAAGACTGCCCCTATCCGGTGGTTTCTGTTCCAAAGGCGTTTGCTTGCGCCGATGTGCTTTCCATTCATTGCCCGCTCAATGAGGCGTCCAGGGAGATGGTCTGTCACAGCAATTTACGCCTGATGAAGCCGGAAGCCATTCTTATCAATACAGCGAGGGGTGGCGTGGTCAATGAACAGGATCTTGCGGATGCCCTTAACAGCGACCGCTTGGCGGCTGCTTATGTGGATGTGCTGCATCAGGAGCCAATGGTTGCGGATACCCCTTTGCGAAATGCAAAAAATTGCATGATCACTTCGCATATTGCGTGGACACCCATGGAAACCCGCAAACGTTTGCTTGCCATTGCCGCAGAGAATTTACACTGCTACTTTGACGGCGCACCATGTAATGTGGTGAATCATCCAATGAATGACAAAATTGCCGGGAATACCGGTGAATGAAGGAGTTTTTACCCGTGAATGTTACGGAACAGATTGTAAACAAAATGCCCTCTGACTGCAAGCGCGTGGTGGTCAAGGTGGGTACCTCAACGCTTACATATCCTACAGGGCGTATGAATTTGCAGCGGTTTCACAATTTGGTGCGTGTGCTTGCCGATTTGTATAATGCCGGGAAGGAGCTGATCCTGGTTTCTTCCGGCTCTGTCGCATTGGGCATCAGTAAGCTTGGTCTGCGTGAGCGCCCCACCGATACGCCTCGTAAGCAGGCTTGTGCGGCGGTTGGGCAGTGTGAGTTGATGTACCTTTATGACCGGCAGTTTGGCAATTATAGCGTCACTGTCGCACAAATTTTGCTGACAAAGGCAGTGCTGAAGGGCGATGACGGCGTGAATGCGGGCAATTGCATGGCACAGCTCATCGAAATGGGTGTAATTCCAATCGTCAATGAGAACGATACGGTCGCTATCGATGAATTAGAGCTGAAAATCGGTGAGAATGATTCTCTGGCGGCAATTGTTGCAAAGCTGGTGGGTGCGGATCTGCTGGTACTGCTCAGCGATATCGACGGTTTGTATTCGGCAGATCCCCATCGTGAAGCCAATGCCCGGTTGATTCCCATTGTAGAGGAGATCGACGAAAGCATTGAACGCATTGCAGGGGGCGCAGGCACACCCAATGGCACCGGTGGCATGGCAACGAAAATCGCCGCCGCCAAGATCGCTACAGAAGCGGGCATTGATATGGTGATTCTCAACGGGGATCGTCCTGAAAATCTGTATGACCTGTTTGAAGATAAACACATTGGCACAAGGTTTGTTGCCAAGAAAGGGGTTTGATTGATATGGAACAAAGTACAGTATTGCAACTTGGCAAGAACGCGAAGGCGGTCGAAACGATTGTGGCAGCGGCATCTCCTAAGCAGAAAAACGATGCATTGGCTGCCATTGCAGATGCGTTGATCGCAAAAACTGAGGAGATCATTGCAGCGAATGCTGAGGATTTACGGGCAGCAAGGGAAAACAATATGTCGCAGGCGATGCAGGATCGCTTGCTGCTGACCCCGGCGCGTATTGCAGGCATTGCCGATGGTGTGCGTAAGCTGATTGCTCTGGACGAGGTGGTTGGCAAGATCGATGAAGGCTTTGTGCGCCCCAATGGCTTGCGTATTCAGAAAGTCCGCGTGCCGTTGGGTGTGATCGGTATTATTTTTGAGAGCCGCCCCAACGTGACTGTGGATGCTGCAACGCTTTGCCTGAAAGCAGGCAACTGCGTGATTTTGCGTGGCGGAAAAGAGGCATTTTCTTCGAATGTTTGCCTGACGAATGTCATGCGTGAGGCTTTGGTGGCTTCAGGTCTGCCTGCAGATGCTGTACAGCTTGTCACAGATCCTACTCGGGAATCTGCCAATGCCCTGATGAAGCTGTCGGGTTATCTGGATGTTCTGATTCCTCGTGGTGGCACAGGCTTGATTCGCGCTGTGGTGGAGAATGCAACAGTGCCTGTCATTGAAACGGGCACGGGAAACTGCCACGTCTATGTGGATGCTTCTGCTGATCTTGCAATGGCAGTGGATATTATTGATAACGGCAAAACCCAGCGTCCCTCTGTGTGCAATGCGGTAGAATCCGTGTTGATCCACCGTGCGGTAGCCCCCGAACTGCTACCCATGCTGAAGGCAAAACTGGATGGGCACTCCGTGGTGCTGCATGGCTGCAAGGACACCGCAGCAATTCTTGGGGCGTGTGTGATCCCTGCTGATGAAACCGATTATGCAACAGAATATCTTGATTATCAATTGGCGGTAAAAATTGTGGATTCTCTGGACGAAGCCATGACACATATCAAACGCTACGGAACGCATCACAGTGAGTGTATTGTGACGAAATCTCTTGAGAATGCCGAGCGTTTTCAGCATGAGGTGGATGCTGCTGCGGTGTATGTGAATGCTTCAACCCGTTTTACTGATGGAGGTGAGTTTGGCTTTGGTGCGGAGATTGGGATCTCCACGCAGAAGCTACACGCAAGAGGCCCCATGGGGCTTGCCGCGTTGACTACTGTCAAGTATCTCATCAACGGTAACGGGCAGATACGCTAACATATCAAAAAGGAAAGCCCTTGCAGAAATAGGAATGATCTGTTATCGTGTATCGTGCAGATCCCATTGTGACGGCTTGGGCAAACATAAAACGGGGGACTGTTGATGATCGGATTTTATAATTATACCGTCATTCTGACTTATATCGGTTTCGCTTGTGGCGCGGTGGGAATCTACTGCTCTGCTGCCGGCAAAACCCATGGGGCACTGCTGATGCTGTTGCTGGCAGGTCTGTGCGATATGTTTGACGGAAAAGTTGCAAAAACAAAAAAAGATCGCACGGATCCTGAGAAGCGCTTCGGCATCCAGATCGATTCGCTTTCGGATATGGTGTGCTTCGGCTTGTTGCCACCTGCTATTGCGTTTAGCTGCGGACTGACTGCGCCCATTCACATCGCCATTTATGTATGCTACAGCTTGGGTGCGCTGATAAGGCTTGCATATTTCAATGTGACCGAGGAAGAGCGTCAACAGAAAACTTCTGAACGCCGCAAGGTGTACGAAGGGCTGCCTGTCACCTCGTCTGCATTGATCATTCCGTTGCTGTTTGGTTTTCAACATGATCTGGCAGCTGTATTTCCTGTGGTGGCAGCAATTGTATATGCCACTGTTGCCGTTGCATTCATCACGCGCTTTACGCTGAAAAAGCCCGGTATGCGTAAAATGTTGCTGTTTATTTTGGTGGGCGCATTGGAGCTTGCGCTGATTTTGTTCAAGGCAAAGCATGCTTAATACAATAAAAGGCAGGTCGCTGTAATGAAAAAACAAAAGCAGGTTGAAACCACCGTGCGTATTTGTGACCGTGACGGCAGACCCCTGACCGATGCGAACGCAGGACAAGAGAAACTCCTGCGTTTGTTGTACGGCACTCCGGTGGGCAGATTTGCGCTAAAGGGGTTGACTTGTCCTGTGGTATCACAGTGGGTGGGCGATGCCATGGAGCATCCGCTTTCTACCATTGCCATTCCATACACGGTCAAAACCAAGCAGATTCCTATGGGACAGTATCAAAAAGAGGTATATCGCAGCTACAATGCGTTTTTTACGCGTGCAATTTTGCCGCAATATCGTCCCATTGACCCTCACGATCATGTTCTTATCAGCCCCTGTGATGCAAAGCTGACTGTGCTCCCGATTGAAGAGCGGACGCGGTTTACGATCAAAGGCGCAGAGTATCGGCTTTCGGCACTGGTAGGCTGTAAGCGTCTGGCGCAGCAATACATTGGCGGGTATTGTCTGGTGTTTCGGCTGACACCGGATGACTACCACCGGTATTGCTTCCCCGATGATTGCAAGGTTGGAAAAACGCGCAATATCAATGGCGTTTTGCATACGGTCAATCCGGTTTCAGCTGATTATGTCAAGGTGTATCACCGCAACAGCCGTGCTGTTACCATGCTGCACACCGAGCATTTTGGTGATTTGTTGCAGGTTGAGGTGGGCGCTATGTTGGTGGGCAAGATTGTCAACCATTCTTATCGCCCGCAAGCGCAGGTGAAGCGCGGAGATGAAAAGGGGTACTTTGCCTTTGGCGGCTCTACCATTGTTGTGATCACGCCGCCTGATGCCGTCAGTATTGACGCAGATTTTATACGCAATAGCAGAGAGGGCGCAGAGACTCGTATCCGTATGGGCGAGCATATCGGTTGCGCACGAGCTTCTCATTTGTGATATTGTTCAGTTGCGCGACGATGTGAGCGAAACGGTAACTGTAAAAGTCGCTTGCTTGAGTGCATCCTGCCATGCGGTAGGAGATGCATCAGCGACCCAGGTGATGCCGTCGCGGAGGGCGCGTTCTTGCAGAAAAAACAGATCCGCGCCATGGATTAGGGATTCTTGCAAGGCAGCAGTGAGATATGCTTGCAGGACGGCTTCGACGGATTGGGAAGGAATATCGCATCGAGCATGGCACTCCACATACAGAGAAAGGGTGTTTTCGACTTCTGATACGGTGCAGGAGAAGCTGCTTCGAGCGACGGTGCAGGTGGCAGCTCCTGCGGCGAACTGAAAATTTTCCCACGCATTGGCAGATAGTGCCACGCCTCGGCAGGCAGCATCGGAGAGAATCGCATACTGTTGATCAGATGCGTCATATAGAGCAAGTGAAAATGTGTTTGCGTGATAATAGGGCACCGCTGCAATTTGCGCGCCATTTTGCAGCATCCCCAGGATTTCTCCGGTGTGGTACAGCGGGACTGTACCGCTTTTGGCAGCCTGCGTGTACAGTGAGCGTATATCGTTTTCGCTTGCTGCCAAGAGATTCGCGGCATTTTTTTGTGTGCAGATCATGGTGCAATCAGGGGAGATCCACTGGGCTTCGGTTAACGGCAGCAGTGCGGCAAAGGGTTTGCCGCTGATCAGCAATGTGGTGAGATGCCCTGTGTAAATCGTCATGCCACTTGCTTGCCGTAGCGCGTCGGGGAGCAGTGTCACCGTTTGTGCAGTGGCTTCAGCAGTCGTTTTTTCGTAGGAGATTGTTCCCTGCACCGTATTGCCGATATGCACTGCTAAAGCTTCGGTATAAGCGCGGTCTTTGATATTTGCCTTGCAGCTGCTGCATAGCAATATCGGGGCGCAGATCGCCAAGATGAGAACGTGCTTATGATTCATGAGCTGCCCCTTTCCTCCTATGCAGGATATGATACAGTGGATAAACTGTGATACCGAGGAAAACCAATACGATGCTGATCCATGCCCATTGCTTTTGCATTATAAATAGTGTACCGGTTATAGCGATGATCACGCCAAGAATGAGCGCATCCATCATGCAAATTTTGTTGGCGGTTCCGGGTAGAATGCATAGCTGCATACAGAACGTCAGCACAGTGATTGCAGCTGCAATGAGCACTACACTCCAAAAACCGTCGATGCGAATGGCAGCAAGGGTCTGCGATTGTGATATTAGCAGAAAAAATGGATTGCCCTTCCAGTTGGATAACCTGCCGTTTTGCATCGTACCTGCTAGAATTACAAGAGGCACGGCAAGCAACGACAGCACACACACACATAGCCGTTTACGGTACGCAGATATGTTGCCGTTGGCAGGCAAACCCAATGGCAGAAACATCAACGGCAGATTGTCCCGCATCGCATAACAAAAGCAGTTTTTGATGCTGGAGGAGGCAGGCGTGTAGAGTAGCAATGCTTTCCCTGTGAAGAATGCACGTCCTAACAGCAATATGCCCCCGACGCTGAGGAAAAATAGCAGAGCTTCCGCGACTCTGCCTGTGGCATATTGCGGGAGCATAAAGCAAAAGCAGGCAGCGAACAGCATCAGCAGCACAGTGGACATGGGGTACGCGGATTGCAACTCCTGCAGCAGGCTGTATGATCGGGAAAGCAATATTGCGGCAGTGTATATGCCTGCCAGACGAAAAAAAAGCGGTGTTTTGCCATCCGGATCGAGGGGCGGCGGCTGCATCCACAAAGGTAGTGCCAGCAGAGCGATCAATGCAAGACTTAGTATGGTGGCAATGCAATATGCAGAGGTAAATGGCACTTCACTGCAACATAGCAGTACGATGCGACAAAGCAATATGGTGGGCAGTATGTTGGTGCTTTGCGTATTATCACTCATGATGATGTTCCCGCACCTCCTCTACGGTAAAATTCCCGTTTACCATACGACGAAATGTCTGTCGGTATAGCACATCGCGCAACCAATGCTTTGAAAACGGTACAATGGGTGCTGTGATGGGAAAGCCGAAAGTTTGGGTGGCGCAAAGCTGATACAGCATGACACAGAGTAAGATGCTGATGCCGTTTAATCCCAGCAAACCACCGGCAGCGACGAAGAACAGACGCAGTACGGTGATCTGTTGATGCAGTTCAGGGATGACAAACCCTGCTGTGACTGAGATGGCAGCAATGGTGAGCAGTGGTGTGCTGATTAGCCCCGAGCTGACTGCTGCATCACCGATGATGAGACCCCCGACGATGCTGACTGCTCCACTGACGGCTTTTGGCAGACGCAGACCTGCCTCACGAATGATCTCATACACAAGCAGTACGCCCACCAGCTCTGCCGCCAGCGAAAAGGGCGCGTTTTGCTCCGAACGTGCCAATAGCTGTAATAATGTGGAGTGCAGCAGATAAGGATGCCATGCGACAATGGCAAGATATATTCCGGGCAATAGCACTGCCAGTGTAAAGGCAAGATATTTCAGCCAGCGGATAAGCGTTGCATAAATGGGTTTGCAGTGATAGTCATCTACCGTCTGGAACATTTCCCAAAAGAGCTGTGGGATCACGATAGCATAGGGTACACCATCGATGAGTACTGCCACTCTACCCTCTAGCAGCTTGGCGCAGACCACATCAGGACGCTCGGAAACGCCCGTGCTGTGAAAGAGCGATACGCGTTTTTGTTCCAGATAGGGACGCAGATACCCAGCGGTCAGTACTGTTTCCAAGGGAATCTGTTCCAAACGCGCTTGAATTTCGTGAACCAGTTCCTTGGGCACACGGTCGCGCAGGTAGCAGATGCAGAGATCGGTACGCGAAACCGTACCGCAGACGATCAGCTTCTGCGTCAACAGTGGGGATTTCATGCGTCTGCGAATCAGTGACATATTGGAACGCACGATTTCGGTGAAGGCATCTTTGGCACCGTAAAGATTGATCTCACTGCTTGGCTCTGAAACGCTACGACGATCGTAACCCTGTACACCAAAGGCATAGGCGAAATCAGCACCCTCGGCGAGCAGCACGGCAAAGCCCGAATTGATGGTGCGAAACAGCATGGCAAAATCTGTAACGCGAATACGATCCGTGGAGAGCAGACGGTAGGCTTGCAGGTAATCCAACAATGCTTCACCGTTTGTAAATCGCGCAGAAAGTGTAGTCAGTGGATGCAGGATCAACTCGGTGACGACGCCTGTAGAGAGCATACCTTCACAGCAGACCAGTGCGCAGGAGATATCCCCCACCATTACCGGATTGATCATCAAATCGGAAGAGTCCAGTTCAAGTGTGCGCATATGGTCAAGGTTTTCTTGTAAACTGCTTCGCAGTGCGTCGTTTTCCAGCGCGGCAAGATGTGCGGATGAATCCATAACTGATTTCCTTTCCGAGTTTTCGGCGTGTAGTGGTTGCAGACAGTATAACTCAAATCGGGAAAAACATACTGCAAAAGCAAAAAAACATTGCGTTTTTCCGTGAAATATGGTATACTAAAGCGGTATTGCTATATCCGCCATAAACAGAAAGGAAAATACGAATGAAGCGAAGATCCGTCCTTGCATTGTTCAGCTTGACATTGGCTGCCACAATTTGCAGCACAGCTTGTATGCCTGTGGAGAATATTGAGGTTTCTTCTCAAGTATATTCTAATTCTTCAGCACCGCCCGTCATCACAGAAGCGACAACTACCACAGAGACGACCACCACAGCACCGATCCCTGAAGACCCCACTGTGCATTTTCTTGCTGTGGGTGATAATCTGGTGCAGACAGCCGTATACCGTTCGGCACAGGCATGGGCGACAGATGGCACATATGATTTCACCAAGACTTATGAAAATATCGCTCCCATTGTTGCAGCTGCCGATGTGGCAATTATCAATCAGGAAACACTGATCTGCGGTGGCGACTATGAAATCAGCGGCTCGAACTTCAATTTCAATTCACCCACAGAGCTTGGCGATGAATTGGTGGAGATCGGCTTTGATGTGTTCACGATCGCCAATAATCACCTGCGCGATAAGGGCATGGATGGCCTGGTATCCTCGCTGGATTACTGGGACAGCATGATGGACGAGCATGATATCCTTGTGGTAGGTGCTTACCGTGATGAGGATGATCAGAACAATATTCGTGTGCAGGAGGTAAACGGCATGAAGATCGCTTACCTCGCATATACAGAGCATCTCAACGGCTATTCTATTCCGGCAGATTCCCCTGTGAAGGTTGGCTTTACTGATGATCTTGCACTGATTGAACGACAGATTACTGAAGCAAAGGAAATTGCAGACGCGGTCATTGTGGCAGCGCATTGGGGGAACGAGGATACACATACCGTTGCGGAGCGCGTGTATACACTGGCAGACCAGATGGTGCAGTGGGGCGCAGATGTGATACTGGGTTCGCATTCGCACACCGCGCAGACGATGGAATACATCACCCGTGATGATGGAACCAAAGGCTTTGTTTTCTATTCACTGGGCAACTTTATTTCCGCGCAGACCGATAACTTCAATCTGGTGGGTGAGATGGGCGAGTTTGATCTCACACTGGATTTGGATACGGGGGAGATCATTGTTGAAAACATTGAGGTGTTGCCTGTAATCACCCATTATGATAATGCCAAGCGCGAAAATTTGCGACTGTATCCCTATTATATGTATACGGCAGAACTTGCCGATAGCCATGGCGTGCCCTATGCGCCACTTGGTACTGCAAAAACTTTCGGCATGGATGTGATTGACAGGATCATCGCTGCCAATATTCCCGAGGAATTTTTACGCCTTGACGAAAATTGACAGGGACTTTCCGGCGAAAGTTGTCGGGCCGTGCTGTAGTGCTTGACATACCCTACCGGGATCTTTTATAATGGAACCGTAGCAGATATCTGAAAAGCGGAATCTTTTCTGGCAGATTGTACAATTTTCAACAGCAAGTTTTATTAAACCCGACAAAAAAGCTATCAACCCCTTGACAATCGTGCGTCATATTATTATAATATTAGTAAGGCGCGTAGTAGGGGATGTGTACCCTTTTGACCGTAGTGACCTTTGTTGCAAATAGCGGCAGAGCGGGCACAACGGCACAATGCGCAAATGCCTGTGTCATTGCTTTCAGCTTCATTTGAGGTTGTTGTGCTATGATACCGGCGGGCAGAGGCTTTTCTGCCACTTATCTTATGTATATATGAAGAGGGCTCGTCAGCGGGGTCGCTCGGAATATATAAATATCTTTATGGAAGAAGGAGGAAAGGAATGAAGGCGCAGAAGGCGGTCATATGTATCGGCGTGGGCTTGTTGGCGGTGATGTCGTTGCGGTTGATTTGTGCGGAGCAGGCGGCGGCGGATACGACGGACATCGTTGTGGTTTCCATAAGCAGGGAGATTGCTACCATGGACGGCGCATTCACGGCAACTGTGTATCTGGATGAATTGCCCGAAACAGGGCTTAACGCCATGGACTTTGCCATTACATATGACCCGACGATTCTGACGATCACCGATGTGGAACTGCTGTACGACACCGGCGCGGACAAAGCGGAGTCAGCCGTGAATCCCGATTTGGAGAACACCGTGTTCCGATATGAAGACACGGGCAGTGAACTGCGGATTTGCTGGAACACTGCGTTGACCAACGCCGATTACTGGTTGCAGGAAGAGAGAGCATTTTTCACCATCAGCGGCACGCTCGCCGAAACGGTTGAGCCGAACGGCCGCGCGGATCTGTGCTTGGCACCTGCGACTCGTGAAACCTACGAAGGCTCAGGGATCATCAATACCCTGGTCGTTGCAGGTTATGTGGACGAGGACGGTAACACATTCAATTATGAGACCGCTTTTACCGATGGGATTGTGTGGAAGCCAAGTGATGCATCCGGCGCGACGATTCGCGGCGATGTGAATCTTGACGGCGCAATGACCATGAGTGATGCGATCAACTTGTATAGAATGGTGACTGAGGAACAACCCTTGTGCGCTGCAGCATACGTTAACGCAGATTTTGAACCGGACGGAATACTGACGGTTGGCGATGTTACGCTGATTCTCCAAAGCTTGCAGCAGCAGGCGGAGAACATTGCATCCGCTACATCCTGACGATTCATCCACGGAGATTCGGGCAATGCTCAGAATCATGCCCGTGCAATGCGAGCCGAAAGGCGCGTATCTACTGTGAATCACGCAACAAAACCGGCGTCGGCGGTAAGCCGACCACAAACCACAAAAACAAAATATATGTTTCGGTGAACCCGAAACAGAAAGGAACATTCGTTATGAGAAAGTTTGTCTCTGCTGTCACTTCTCTCGCAATCGCAGCGACTGCTCTGTCTGGCACCATGATGTTCAACGCATCTGCTGCAGACAAAACCATTTTTGAATTCCGCTCCGGTGACTCAAACACCGTTGAGGTATCCGCTGAGGACATTGCAGCAGGTACTGTATCTGTCCCTGTTGTTCTGTATGTGCCCGCAAGTACCGGCTTCAACACCGCATCTTTGAAGATGGCAATCAACGGCGATGAGACCATTGGTCAGTACGCAGGTCAGACCATCAATGGCGTGGAGCACACCCAGTATCACTTTGGTAACTATGGTATTCAGATCGAAACCTACGTTACCGGTGAGGAAGAAGGTGGCGATTACGAAGGCTTCTCCTTCCCCTGCTGCCTGGATGGTGGCGAGCTCACCGGCGAAATGGGCGCAGGTTACGCTATCTACTGCTCCACTGTTGCCTTCGTTCCTTCCTCCTTCAACATGAGCTATATGCACTCCGATTCTGTTATGGCTAATAAGAACGTTGACTCCTACGGTGCATATGCAACCAACGGCACCACCGGTGTGACTACTTGGGATGAGACCGATTCTTGGGCATATGAGTACGGTCTGCTGGAGTTTAACCTGATTCTGCCGCAGAATCTGGCTGAGGGCGAGTATGTTCTGGATATCTTCAAGGATGAGTATGTGAACATCGCTTCCTTGCACCTTGAGACCCCTGTTAAAGGTCAGTCTTCTGTTACCGGCGTGGATGGTCCAGTTGAGTGGGAATCCCGTGCACTGACCATTAAGGTTGGTGACACTTCCTCTACTACTTCAACCACTACTACCACGACTACTTCTTCTACCACTACAACTACAACTACCACTGCTACGAACGCTTCTTCTTCTACTACCACCACTACTACCACCAAAGCACCTATCACTGTCGATGGTCAGCTGATTGAAGTTGAGAGCGCAACCGTTGCTCCCGGTGAAGAGGTAACCCTGAAGGTTACCGTTAGCGGTGATACCGGTACCGCAGGTTCTTCCCTGTACTTCCTGTATGACGAGGCTCTGACCCTGAACGCTGTGAAACAGGGCAATGCTTACCGTGCATCCACTGAAGTGAACACCAATGTTCCCACTACCGATGGCGTTAACAATGTTGCTGCATTTGTTTGGGCAACGAATCGTACCCTGACCGCTAAGGATGGTGCAACTCTGTTCACCTTGACCTTTACTGCTCCTACCGAGCCCGGTGAGTACAATATTGATCTGCTCTATGATCTTGACCTGATCTTTGATGGCGTTAACGAGAAGTTCAACCAGGTGAACGACCTGGAGGGCGACGAGCAGCCCTTCACCGTTATTGGCGGTACCATTACCGTTGAGGGTGAGACTACTGATGTTACCACCAGCAGCACCACTACAACAACTACTACCACAACCACAACCACTACCACAACCACTACCACCACCACAACCACTACCACAACCACAACCACCACTACTACTCTGACCACTCCTGAGGATGGCGAGATCTTCTGGGGCGACGTTGACTGCGATGGCGATGTGGATATCGCTGACGTTGTTCGTCTGAACAAGTTCAATGCAGGCAATGCTGATGTTTCTGCACAGGGTCAGTTGAACGCAGACTGCGCATATGATGGTGCGCTGGATGCAGAAGACGCTCTGGCAATCAAGAAGTATCTGGCACATATCCTGAAGTACGAGGATCTGGGCAACCAGTAATTCGTATTGGCGCAGATCAAGTAAATGATCTACTTGAAGCGAAGATGAAAGTTGTGAGTGTGCAGTAACCCTGCACACTCATGGCAGAAAGGGAACAAAATGAAGAGATTCATTTCTGCATTGTCTTCCTTGTGTCTCGCTGCAACTTCCGTGATTACCGCATTCCCGATGGGGGTTTCCGCAGCCGGTAGCGCAGGTTGGGAAATCGCTGAAAAGACCGTCGATGCAGGCTATGAGGTCGCTGTTCCTGTTACCGTTACCGGTGACGAGGGCACTGCGGGCTTTGTTGTAAGCTTTTCTTACGATGAAGCTTTGACCTTCAATGGCTTCGAGAAGGGCAATGCGTATTCTGAAGCTGAAATGGTGTTGAACGATGATGAGCTGTATGTTGTGTGGGCAGATGCCGATGGCAATAATGTTACCGCAGCAGATGGCTCTACCGTTGTGACACTCAACTTCACTGCACCAAACGAAGCTGGTAAGTATCCGGTTTCGTTTGCGACAATGGACGTTGTTGATTCGGACCAGGAAAGACTAACAATCACCAAGCAAAACGGTGCTGTCATCGTGCGCGAGTCGATTGCTCCCGGTTCTTCCGGCTGGGATATCGGCGAGGAGTACGTTGAGGGCGGCGCGGAGGTTGCAGTTCCCGTTACCGTGATCGGTGATGAGGGCACTGCCGGCTTTATCGCGAACTTTGCTTATGATGAAGCATTGACATTCAATGGCATTACCTGGGGCGATGCTTATGGCAGTGGCGCGGAAGCTGTCATCAATGATGGCGAGCTGCGTGTTGTCTGGGCAGAGGCTTCCGGTGAAGATATTGTAGCCGCTGATAACGCAACCGTTTTGTACCTCAACTTTACTGCCCCTGAGGCAGCTGGCGAATATCCCGTTACTTTTACCGAGCTGACCGTTGTCAATACAGATGGCGGAGAGCTGACACTGGAAAAGTCCAACGGTGCTGTGATCGTTGAGGAAGATATTCCTGAGGCAGGCGCTGCCGATTGGGATATTTCCGAAGAAGAAGCGGCACCCGGTGCAGAGGTGGCAGTACCGGTTTACATTCTCAAAGATGGCGGTTCTGCCGGCTTTGTTGTGAACTTCGATTATGATTCTGCACTGACATTCAACGGCATTACTTGGGGCGATGCATATCAAACCGCAGCGGAAGCAGTTATCAACAATGATGAACTGCGTGTTGTTTGGGCAGATGCTGATGGCGAAAACCAGAGCGCAGCAGCTGAGTCCATTGTTATGTATCTCAACTTTACCGCTCCCGATGCAGCCGGTGAGTATCCTGTTACCTTCAGAGAGTTGGCTGTTGTAGATACCTACGGTCAGCCTTTGACTCTCACGAAGGAGGATGGTGCGGTGATCGTTGTGGCTGAGACAACCACCACCACAACTGAAACCACAACAACTTCTTCCGAAACTACCACAACTTCCAGTGAGACCACTACTACCGAAACCACCACGAGTGTGTCTACCACGACCACTACACTGGCTGCCGGTACGGTTGGCTGGTATATCGGTGAAGAAACTGTCGCAGGTGGCTCCCCTGTTAGCGTGCCCGTCACGATCAAGGGCGATGAGGGTTCCGCAGGCTTTGTTGTTGACTTTGCATACGACGAGGCTTTGACCTTCGTGGATGTTACCTGGGGCGATGCATACACCTCCGTTGCTTCCGCTGTCATCAATGATGGCGAGGTGCGTGTTGTGTGGGCAGACGACAATGGCGAAAACCAGATGGCAACGGATGGTTCTGTTGTTGTGTATTTGAACTTCATTGCTCCGGATGCGGATGGCAGATATCCTGTTACCTTCACGGAGCTGACTGTTGTTGATACCAATGGTAATCCTCTGACCCTCTACCAGGAGGACGGCGCGGTTATCGTTGAAAATGAGACAACCACCACCACAACTGAAACCACAACCACTTCTTCCGAAACCACTACAACTTCCAGTGAGACCACTACTACCGAAACCACCACGAGTGTGTCTACCACGACCACTACACTGGCTGCCGGTACGGTTGGCTGGTATATCGGTGAAGAAACTGTCGCAGGTGGCTCCCCTGTTAGCGTGCCCGTCACGATCAAGGGCGATGAGGGTTCCGCAGGCTTTGTTGTTGACTTTGCATACGACGAGGCTTTGACCTTCGTGGATGTTACCTGGGGCGATGCATACACCTCCGTTGCTTCCGCTGTCATCAATGATGGCGAGGTGCGTGTTGTGTGGGCAGACGACAATGGCGAAAACCAGATGGCAACGGATGGTTCTGTTGTTGTGTATTTGAACTTCATTGCTCCGGATGCGGATGGCAGATATCCTGTTACCTTCACGGAGCTGACTGTTGTTGATACCAATGGTAATCCTCTGACCCTCTACCAGGAGGACGGCGCGGTTATCGTTGAAAATGAGACAACCACCACCACAACTGAAACCACAACCACTTCTTCCGAAACCACTACAACCACCAGCGAAACAACAACTTCTTCCGAAACTACCACAACTTCCAGTGAGACCACTACTACCGAAACCACCACGAGTGTGTCTACCACGACCACTACACTGGCTGCCGGTACGGTTGGCTGGTATATCGGTGAAGAAACTGTCGCAGGTGGCTCCCCTGTTAGCGTGCCCGTCACGATCAAGGGCGATGAGGGTTCCGCAGGCTTTGTTGTTGACTTTGCATACGACGAGGCTTTGACCTTCGTGGATGTTACCTGGGGCGATGCATACACCTCCGTTGCTTCCGCTGTCATCAATGATGGCGAGGTGCGTGTTGTGTGGGCAGACGACAATGGCGAAAACCAGATGGCAACGGATGGTTCTGTTGTTGTGTATTTGAACTTCATTGCTCCGGATGCGGATGGCAGATATCCTGTTACCTTCACGGAGCTGACTGTTGTTGATACCAATGGTAATCCTCTGACCCTCTACCAGGAGGACGGCGCGGTTATCGTTGAAAATGAGACAACCACCACCACAACTGAAACCACAACCACTTCTTCCGAAACTACCACAACCACCAGCGAAACCACTACTACTGACATTGACACAACGACTACTACTTCCGAAACCACCACAACTTCCAGTGAGAGCGGTACAACGACTACCACGTCTGAAACCACTACCACATCCAGTGAGAGCGGTACAACGACTACCACGTCTGAAACCACTACCACATCCAGTGAGAGTGGTACAACGACTACTACGTCCGAAACCACTGCTACTGACATTGGCACAACGACTACCACGTCTGAGACCACTACTACACAGACTACTACCACCACACAAACCGGTACTGCTCCTGTAGATCCCGGTCATGTTGTTTATCAGATCGATGATGTGAATGGTTTGGCTGGCACTACCGCTAGAGTTCCTGTGTTGGTATGGTACGATGAAGGTACTGCCGGTATCACCATGCAGTTCAAGGTCGCTGATGGCTTTACCATTTCCGGTTATGAGTTTGGCAATGCGTATACTGGCGCAGATCAGGTTGTTTGGAATTCCGATGAGTACATCTTTATTTGGGATTCTCCCGATGGCGAAAACCAGTACGCTGTATCCGGTGCAACCATTCTTACCCTGCTGGTAGATGTTCCCGAGGATGCTGTTGAAAACGCGGTTTACCCTGTTGAATTCGTAAATGTTACCGTTAGTGATACGAACTCCAACACGCCTGAATTCACAACTGTAGATGGTTCGATCACCATCCTTGAAGTGCCTTATGAGAACCCCGGCAATGTTGTCTACAACCTTGATGATGCAATGGCAAATGCTGGAGATACCATTCAGATCCCGTTGGATGTTTGGTTCGATAACGGCACCGCTGATGTCACCATGACCTTCGTTGTTCCTGAGGGCTTCACCATTGAGGACTTCATCTACGGTACCGAGTACGCTGAGAACGGCACCTTTACCTTTGATCCCGAGACCGGCGTTTTGACTTGGACCAGCAATGATGGTACGAATTATGTACCGCAGCCCGGCACCAACATCGGCACCTTGGTTGTCACCATTGGCGAAGATGTTGAACCCGGTGAGTACACTGTTACGCTGACTGATGTTGTTCCTACCGATGAGAACGGCAATGTTCTGAAATACACCGTAAATGATTCCACCGTGACTGTTTCCAATGTGGAACTGGTCGTTGTGAACACTTACAGAGTGGAGTTCCAGGAGCCTACTCGTCTTTACTACTGGTCTCACGATACTCGTACCTTTGAGGAGAGTGGTGGACTGGATGGCATGTCCGCTTACCTCTACCTGTATCAGTTCTATGTTGCTGACGGCTACTTTGTAGACGGCACTGGCACTCGTATCCTTGATGCAAGCGGTAACGCAATGCCCTACTCCGAGGATGGCACTGTATGGCCCGATGTATCTTACGCATTCAACACCATTGTTAAGGATGTTACCGATATCACAAGACCTGCCGAGGATGCAGATTCTCCCATTGAGGTTTACGTGCCTGGTACGCATCGCTACCCGATTGCATTCTATTGCGATCAGACCGGTAACGAGATTATCATTGGCGATGGATCTCCTCTGTACATGGGCGAGCATGACGTCTATATCGGTCTGAAGGGCGATATTACGCTGGATGATATAGTGGATACCAGAGATGCAAACAAGGCTCTGTACTATTATAACAAGATCACATTAATGCAGGAAGAGTTTGTGTTCAATGAAGATCCGTACCTCAATGGTTTGGCATTCTTCTTGGGCGATGTATACTCTCGTGAGTACTACGATTCCAGAACTGCGAATGCGATCTTGGTTTACTACAACCGTCGTAATGTCAAAATGGAAGATGTTACCTGGACTGATGTTTGTGGTTATGACTTCCTCGATGAGTTCTATGAGGGCTGATTTCAATCCGTTTTGACCAATTCTCTGTTTTGCAAATGGTAACAGGCGGTCGTCTGACCGCCTGCCTACCAACTTTCAACACAAAGGAGTGTTACGCATGAATTTTAAGAAGATGGCTGCAATTCTTTGCAGCGCAACCCTGTTGGCAGCAGGCACA
>CAYMOJ010000007.1:0-71234 GCA_964392175.1 uncultured Ruminococcus sp. | reverse complement strand
ATCTCAATCACTTTTTCTATACCCTCAGGTCTCACTTCTATTGTAGCACTACAGCAGTTCTGAAAAAACTTCAGAATACATCTTGCCAAAGTGGGGAAAATGTAGTATAATAGGAAAGATAGGGTGAAATATGGAGAACGATGCAGCCTATCGGAAAGGAACGTGAAGCAAATGGAGAATCCATATCCGCATTTCATTGACCTCAACGATTATCCCGTGGCATGGTGGAACAAGGTGATCAAGCTTGGGGCTGAGATCTACAAGCATCCCCAGCGATATGTACAGGCGTGTGCAGGCAAGATCATGGCAACGCTGTTTTACGAGCCTTCCACGCGCACGCAGATGAGCTTTCAATCTGCAATGATCCGTTTGGGTGGTAGCATCATTGGTTTTGACAATCCCATGAGTTCGTCGGTCTCCAAGGGTGAAAATCTCAAGGACACGACCAAAGTAGTCAGCACCTATTCTGATATCCTGATCATTCGGCATCCCAAGGCAGGCTCTGCTAAGGCAGCTGCTATGACAGCAGAATGCCCTGTTGTCAACGCAGGGGATGGTGGCCATCTGCACCCTACCCAGACGCTGACAGATCTGCTGACACTGCACATGGAGAAAAAACGGCTGGATCACTTGACCATCGGCTTGTGTGGTGACTTGCTATATGGCAGAACGGTGCATTCTCTTTGCAAGGCACTCTCCTGCTATGAGGGTAACCGTTTCATTCTGATCTCTACCCCCGAGCTGCGCGTACCGGATTATATCACAAAAATGCTTGCGGCATCGGGCTGTGAATACCGCGAAGAGTCCTCATTGGATGCCGTGATCGGTGAACTGGATGTGCTGTATATGACTCGCATCCAGCGGGAACGGTTTGCCTCCGAGGCAGAATATCTTGCACAAAAAGATACCTACCGCTTAACATCCGAAAAAATGGCGCACGCGAAGGCGGATCTCGCAGTGCTGCATCCCCTGCCCCGCGTGGACGAGATTGAAGTAGCCGTGGATGATGATCACCGTGCACTGTACTTTAAGCAGGCGCAGTACGGTATGTATATTCGCATGGCGCTGATCCTGACACTGCTGGAAACCAAGACGGTGCATCCTCTGCTGCACGGAAAGCCTGATGCTGCGCATTCCTGCTGCAATGCAAAATGCATTACCACAACGGAGCACTATCTGCCGCACTTGGCATTATCCACCGATGATGGACTGCTGTGCGAATTCTGCGAAGAACCCATGACATAACCCCCACAAAACGCAAAAAGGCGGAGCCTCTCCAATGAGGTTCCGCTTTTCTTTGTTGGCTGCTGTTTCGTTTTACTGGTAATTCTCGATGTAATCGACGATGTCCCCAACGGTCTTGATAGAATCCACAGCGTCATCGGGTACTGCCATTTCAAACTCATCAGAAATGGTCTTCATCAGCATCACAATATCCAGTGAATCGGCTTGCAGATCATCCTGGATATCGGCATCCATCGTGATATCATCCTCATCCACATCCATCTGGTCGAGAATGATCTCCTTGATTTTATCGAATACCATAGCAAATCGCATCCTTTCTTGTAATTCGCTGCACGTAGCGTGCCGTTTATAGTATAGCGTGTTACAGGCAAAAGGTCAAGATTTTTCCGCAATTTTCTCGTCATTTACAATATAAAATCTATCTACGATTTTCATTCTGCTTTTGGCGATTTTTCACAATTACCGCCAACGAAAACCACACTCAATAATACTTGATCTCCTCGGCAAGCAAATCCTCATACTGCTCCATATTTTTCAAGATCTGCCCCGTTCCCTCAGCAACACAATCCAACGGATACTCAGCCACATACACGGGCATTCCCGTTTCGCGATTAATGAGCTTATCCACACCGCGCAGCAGCGCACCGCCGCCACAGATAGTGATACCCTGCTCAATGATATCCGCCGAAAGCTCCGGTGGCGTATGGGCGAGCGTTTCACGAATCGCCTCAATCACCCTACCAAGCGGCTCCGAAAGTGCTTCGCGCACCTCTTCGGAAGTAATAGTGATATTTTCCGGCAGCCCGTTCAGCAAATTTCTCCCACGGATCTCCATCGTTGCGGTATGCGGTTCCGGAAACGCTGTACCAATTTCCAGCTTGATGGTCTCGGCAGTACGTTCCCCAATCAGCAGGCTATAATTGCGGCGGATGTAATTGACGATCGCCATGTCGAATGCATCCCCTGCCACACGCACAGAACGGGAAGCGACAATGCCGCCCATGGAAATCACAGCGACCTCTGATACGCCACCGCCGATATCCACGATCATAGTACCGGTAGGTTCCATCACAGAAAGCCCGGCGCCCAGCGCAGCTGCGATGGGTGCCTGTATCAATCGAATGGGTCTTGCTCCGGCTTTTTCGGCAGCTTCCATCACCGCGCGGCGCTCCACGGCAGTTGCGCCCAACGGCACACAAATCAGCAGTGCAGCGGTGGTCAGGATCGTACCCTTCAGTGCCTTTTTGATCAATGCTTGCAGCATGGTCGCTGCAATATCAAAATCAGCGATTGCGCCATCCTTCATAGGACAAACCGCCACGATAGAGCCGGGGGTTCTGCCGATGAGTTCCTTTGCCTCTTTGCCAACGGAGCAGACTGCATCGTTGCGAGTATTGACGGCGACCACAGAGGGTTCCCGCATGACGATCCCCTTGCCGCGCACAAATACCAGCGAGTTTGCCGTTCCGAGATCCATGCCGATACTTTTTGTAAACATGATGATCTCCCTTCTTTTTCTCTTGTTTTTCAAACACTGTCCCCAATATTTGCCCTCTGCGTGGCATTTTTCATTGGGGTGTCTCTTTTGTCTTTTTTCATTTTACCACAAAACAAAGCGAGGGACAATATTTTTTTTGCCCCTCGCTGATTTTCTGCGTTTTTCACAAAGGCAGCACGAAAAACCACTTGTTTTTGCACAAAACTGTCATTTTTTATGATCGTGCTGTTTGCAGGTATAGTTCCAGCTATCTTTGCACATCGTCAGCAGATCCGCCTTTGCTTCCCACCCAAGCAATGCTTTTGCCTTCTGCGGTGCAGCAAATGAGGTTGCAATATCGCCGGCGCGGCGCGGTGCGATGACATAGGGCAGGGTTTTGCCGCAAGCGGCTTCATAGGCATGCAGCACATCCAGCACCGATGCGCCCTTACCCGTACCGAGATTGATCGCCTCAAAGCCTTTGTGTGCCACAGCATAATCCAACGCACAGAGATGACCCTTTGCCAGATCCACCACATGAATATAATCACGCACGCCTGTGCCATCTGGGGTATCATAATCATTGCCGTAAACATTCAGCCTTTCCAATGTCCCCTCAGCGACCCTTGCCACATAGGGCACCAGATTGTTGGGAATGCCATTGGGATTTTCGCCAATTTTGCCGGATGGATGCGCACCAATGGGATTAAAATAGCGCAATGCCACAATAGACCACGCATCATCGGCAGCGGCAGTATCCATCAAAATCTGCTCAATCATCTGCTTTGTCCATCCGTAGGGATTAGTAGCAGAGGTAGGCATATCCTCGGTAAACGGTGCTTGATTGTGCATACCATACACGGTAGCAGAGCTGGAAAACACAATGGTTTTGCAGCCGTTTGCAGCCATTGCCTGCAAAAGATGCAGTGTACCAGTCAGATTGTTGTGATAGTATCGCAAAGGGATCTCGCAGGATTCACCCACGGCTTTCAATCCCGCAAAATGCACAACGGCATTTACTTCAGTGCTTGCAAAAAAATCGGAGACTGCCTTTGCGTCGCACAGATCGATTTCTGCCAGCGCAGGGCGCACCCCGGTAATTTCGGCGATAGCATCCAATGTTGCCGGGCTACTGTTGCAGAAATTATCCAGTACCGTAACTTTCTCGCCTTTTTGCAGCAGCTCCACGCAACAATGGCTGCCGATGAAACCCGCACCGCCTGTTACAACAATATGTGCCATAGAATTGACCGTCCTTTCAATATGGTTTGGTGAATTGCCTTTCAAACGCGGTAACACATTGGGCTCTTACAAGCTGTTCCATATCTTGTGGCAGATGATGATCGGTATCAAATTCGCTGCCAAACTCCATCGCAATCGGCTGATACTCCGCGTACAATGCCGTTTGCTGATACTCCGCAAGCAACAGGGGCAGATCTTCCTTTGCCTGCATCATGCGCTTGATACCCAGGCAAAGGGCAATATTCACTTCTTTGCGGCTGCCAACACACTCAAAAGGCTTGTTGGGCAGGATGCCGCAAAGCTCCTGCAAAATGCCACGATACGCGGCATCGCTCAGCATATCGTTTCCAATGAGTGAGACGATTTGCGTATAGGGCAAAAAGGGCAATAGGATCACCGAAACGAACAAACATTTCGCACATTTTCCGCACCATGCATCGTTTTTTGCCCCTGCATTACAGCTGCGGAAAATCTGATGATACGCCGCAGGGAGCGTTGCAAAATATCTTGCGATCTGAAATTCTGTCAGTGGGCGCAACAAGCTGTAATACTGCACGCCACTGTGAAGAAAATCGCGCTCGTAGGTGAAAAAATCCTGCTCAAAGCCATAACTTTTGGAATACTGATGATTGATCTCCACTTGAGAGACGGTAGATTCGCAAGCAGAGGACTCATTGGAGAGGATCACCGCTTGTAGCCCGTGAAGATATGCTGTCAGCACGGCACTGAATGCCACAATTGCCGAAAAAGGAGTATGCCCGTTTAAAAATCCCTTCGCATTGCATTCCAGCATATTCTTGTCCAATGTCCGCGAAACCTCATAGATATGCTCCTCGGAAATACCTGCAAGCTTTGCGGCAGCAACAGAAGAATCCCGATGGTTGATCAGAAATGCGGCTGAATCATCATGCAATTTTTTTAGTAGGTTAAGAGTAACAATGGAGTCTTTTCCGCCGCCTACAGGGATCAATCTCCCGCTTAAGCGACGAGTAGACGGCGCATCCGGAAGCGGTTTGCCTTCACAACGGATCTCCACGAAATCCGACATTGCTGCCTCAATACCGTTGCGATAGAAAAACTCACCCAAGCCGCCGAAATAGAGTTTCTTCCACCACCTGCACTGATCGTCAGTCAAGGCACCGCACAGTACGCGCACGGTGGGAGAACAAGTAATCTTCCAGTAGCTGACCAGCTCCGTCATTCCCAACGAAAACACCATGCGCTCCACGGTGGGATCGTTTACAAAATCCTGTGGCGCATCACAGGGAATGCGCCACCGCGGATGAAAATCGCACAGTCCTGTAATAGCAAAGTCATACACGATGCACAGTGCGCTGTCCTCTGCGGTAATGGTGTAGCCATTGTAGAGAAATTCGGGATATTGTGTACGAAGCGTTGCAAAATCCATGGCGCATACAGCCCCTTTCAGTCAAGAATCAGCGTCGTTGCAGCGGCGGCATAGCCATAAGGCTGCAATGTGCAGCTGCCATCGTTCACCTCACCCTGTATCATATGCAGTTGCGTACAGCCCTCATGCATAGGTACAGTGACAGCATGGTCGGTACGGTTGAGCGCGATGACCACAGCCTCTTTGGTGATGACATCATAACGTGCAAATACAATGGCATCCTGCGCCAAATGCAGAAAACGCAATCTACCTTCAGCAAATACATCGTGCTTGCGGCGGATCTCGCAAAGCCGCTTGGTAAACGCGATCAACTCCTGATCCTCATTTCCCCACGGATAGCAACGGCGGTTAAATGGATCACCATAGCCCTGCAAACCTGCTTCATCGCCGTAATAGATACTGGGCACACCCGGCAAAAAGAATTGCAGCACCATCGCGCATTGCAGCTTTTGCTTGCCACGGCAGTATTCTTCATGAGTAAGATATCGTTCTGCCGCCCAATCCTTGCTCTTACCGGCATAGGATTCGCCACCCAGCACAGTAATGGCGCGTTCAATATCATGGGTAGAAACAAAATTCATCAGCACATCTACCACAGGTTTCGGGTAATTCTCAAGAATCGTAGTAATGGCAATGCGGAAATCCTCCGGATCCATGCCTGCCATAAACTGCATGATGGCACTGCGGAAGGGATAATTCATCACGGAATCCAATTGATCACCCATAAGGTAACGCCGCCTCACGCCATATGCCTCCTTGTTGGAAGCATCCTCCCACACTTCACCGATGATAATACGATCGGCGTCAAAGCGTTTTACACAGCGGTGCAGCTTATCCAAAAAGGCATCGGGCAGTTCATCCGCAACATCCAGCCGAAATCCTGCTGCACCCTGCGCCAGCCAATATTCCAGCACACCGCCATCGCCGCAAATGTAGTCGGTATAGTCGGGGTGATTCTCATTGACATTGGGCAAGGTGGTGATGCCCCACCACGATTCATACACATCGGGATACTGCGAAAAGCTATACCAGTTGTAATAAGGGCTTTCTTTGCTGTTATACGCACCCGGTGTATCATATCGATTGAATTTATTAAAATAGATGCTATCTGCTCCGGTATGGGAGAACACGCCGTCCAAAATCACGGAGATGCCCAGTTTTTTCGCATCAGCGCAAAGCTGTGCAAAGTCCTCATTGGTACCAAGCAGTGGATCCACACGACGATAGTTTGCTGTGTTATAGCGATGATTCTCATGCGCTTCAAAAATCGGGTTGAGGTAAATGCAAGTCACACCCAGCTCACGCAGATAGGGCAGCTTGGAACGGATGCCTTCCAAATCGCCGCCGAAATAGTCGTTATTCCATACATGACCATTTTCATCGGGACGATAAAAGGGTGTACCACCCCAATCATCGCGCAGCCAACGATCAGAGGGCACACCCTCATGCTGCTTGCCACTTTTACAGAAGCGATCGGGGAAGATCTGATACATGACCCCACCTTTGAGAAAATCGGGGGTAGTGAACTTTTCATCATAAACGGTCAACTGAAACAAATCACCTTCTGCATCCACACCGATATGCCCTCTGGATTTTTTGATATAATGCCACTGCCCATTGCAAATATACGAAAAGTAATAATAATGCACGCCTGCATACTTTGCAGAGCAGGTAGCACTGTAGGCATTCATGCCATCCTCTGCCTGAACACTATTCATCGGAATGAAGCGTTCCTTCATTCCGATGTGGTACAAAATCAACATAGGATTGGAATCCGGCTTTACATCCGCAGGCAGACGCAATGTAAAGGTACAGGGAGCGTTCCGGCGCAACGCACCGAAAACGCTCTTGTATTCGTGATCCCAACTATCATAAATCGGTTTCATGGCAAAATCACAGATTCCAGATGTTCTTAGCGTACTCAGTCACGGCACGGTCTGCGGAGAATACGCCTGCGCCTGCGATGTTGTTCAGGCTCATACGAGCAAACTTCATACGATCGCGGTAGCACTCTGTGGCATATGCCTGCGCAGCACGGTAGCTGTCGAAATCGGCAAGAGCCATGTAAGGATCTTGTGTTCGCAGAGAAGTGGCAATCTCCGCAAAGCGGCAGCCATTGATGTTGCTGTCAAGGCGGTCAAGGCACTGACGCAGCAGATCATGATGCTCGTAGATCTGCGCAGGATGATAGCCTGGTTTGCGCGCGTTGACTTCCTCGGTTTTCATGCCGAAGATGATGATATTCTCATCCCCTGCGGCTTCCTTGATCTCAATGTTTGCACCATCCAGTGTACCGATCGTCACTGCACCGTTGAGCATCAGTTTCATGTTACCGGTACCCGAAGCCTCGGTACCTGCCAAAGAGATCTGCTCAGAGAAATCAGATGCAGGCATCAGCATCTCGGAGAGAGTCACGCAGTAATTCTCAAGGAATACCACAGAAAGCTTCTTACTGATGACGGGATGCTTGCGGATCTCCTCAGAGAGCGACCAGATCATCTTGATGATTTGCTTTGCCAGATAATAGCCGGGAGCTGCCTTTGCCGCAAAGATATAGGTCTTGGGAGTGAAATCGCGCTCGGGGTTCTCCAGCAGATAGAGATAATCGGCAATGATATTCAATGCATTGAGGTGCTGGCGCTTGTATTCATGCAAACGCTTGACCTGTACATCAAAGATGCTTTCAGGGTTCAGCTTCTGCCCCGTCCTCTGCTTGATATACTGCGCAAACGCTTTCTTATTCGCAGCCTTGACATCCAGAAGCTTTTGCAGCAGCTGCTCATCGTTTTCAAAGGCACGCAACTTGGAAAGTGCCGCACCATTTTTGAGGAAACGGTCACCGATGGTTTCCTTCAGCAGTGCGGTCAGCGCAGGATTGGACTGATACAGCCAACGGCGATATGCAATACCGTTGGTAACATTCTTGAATTTTTCGGGTGCATCACCGTACTCATCACCAAATACGGACTCCTTGATGATTTCCGAGTGCAGCTTGGATACACCGTTGACACTGTGCGAACCCGCCACGCAGAGCTTTGCCATATGGATGCGATTATCCTGAATGATGGACATCTTCGTGGTGAGGGCACTATTGCCGCCGTTACGCTCCTGCACACCAGCGCAGTAGCGGTTGTTGATCTCCACGATGATAGAGAACACACGGGGAATGATTCGACGCACCAGATTCACATCCCACTTTTCCAAAGCCTCAGCCATAACGGTGTGGTTGGTGTACGCAAATACATGGGAGGTGATATGCCATGCCTTATCCCAGCCATAGCCGCACTCATCCAGCAGGATACGCATCAGTTCGGGGATCGCAAGCGTGGGATGGGTATCGTTGATATGCACAGCAACCTTTTCATGGAGATTATCCAATGTTCCATAAACGCTCATGTGATTGTTAACAATATCGCCAATGGCAGCAGCGCAGAGAAAATACTGCTGACGCAGACGTAACGATTTGCCTTCAAGGTGATTATCATTGGGATACAGCACCTTGGAAATGGCGTTGGCAACAGAGTTTTGTGCCAATGCGCGAGAATAATCGCCCTGATTGAACATCTGCATATCAAAGCTGGGAGCCTTTGCCGACCACAGACGCAACACGCTGACTGCATCGCTGTCATAGCCAGATACATACATATCATAGGGGATGGCGGTAACAGTACTGTAGTTTACATGAGAAATATGATGATATTGATGATCCCAGTATTCCTGCAAATCGCCCTCAAAATGCACATCGATCGCCTGATCAGGACGAGGGTCAAGCCACACCTCACCGCCGGGCAACCAGTTATCGGGCAATTCAGCCTGCCAGCCTTCTTCCAGCTTTTGCTTGAAGATACCATACTCATAGCAAATGCTGTGACCGGTCGCCGGATAGCCCATGGTTGCCAGACCATCCAGATAGCAGGCAGCCAGACGACCCAAGCCACCGTTACCCAGGCCTGCATCCGGTTCATTGTCATAGATGCGCTCCGGGTTGATATCATACTTCTTCAGGGTCTTTTCAATCTCCTCAGCAAGGCCCAGATTATACAGACTCGTTTTCAGGGAGCGTCCCATCAGAAATTCCATGGAGAGATAGTATACTTGCTTTTCGCCATTGGAATTCACACGGTTGATAAACTTCTGACGCTTTTTCTTCAGTTCTGCAGCAATAACGGTGGAAAGCGCAATGTAGATCTGCTTATCACTTGCCTCATCAGGGGTGACATTGCTCTGGCTTTGCAGCTTCTCCAAAAATTCCTGTGTGATGGCTTCCGAATATTTTGACATAGTGTTCTCCGTTCTCCGGTGCAAGATCTGCCACTGCATTGTGGCTGTGGCAGCATAACTTTTCGTTTTGATTGCTTCAGATGGCGGTTGCACCGGTAATAGACGCCACCCCTGTAAGCATACTTATTCATTATACCCGATTCCTTCGTAAATTGCAATAGTCGCTTTTCACAAAATCCAACAGCCAATATTATACGAAAGTGATAAAGAGTCAAAAAGTCAATTCGCAAAATACCCAATATTTTTTCGCGTTTTTTTGCATTTTGCATAAAAGACACAATTTTTTTGAAAAAATCGATTGCCATTCAACAATGGGTATAGTACCATCAAAAGAGAAAATCGCGCAATTCACATAAAATTTTGAGGATATGCACAAAAAAAAGATCCTGTTTTTTTCAGACATCTGCCCCTATGATGAAAAATCCGTCAAAATCGCCCATCATTGCACGAAAATCCTTGCTTTTCGCGAAACAATGTGCTATAGTGATAAGGTAGGATGTTCACCCGGCAGGCAGATCCGATAAAAAACAAAAAATCACCGCGAATGCAGTGATTTTCAAAGAAAGAAGTAAGCGCAAATGTGTACCGGCATTTACGCTTAATATCATGCAGCAGGCTAGAAAGGAGAGAGGGAAGGCTTCTACTCGGCAGAGGGGGCTACCGAATATTGATTATGAAAGAGGAGACCTGCTACACTTCATGCAAGTTACAAGCGCTACGCTCAAACTTACAAATTCATTATAGCACGTCGCATAGCATTTGACAATGGCGAATTGTGCCTTTTTACTGATATATTGTCTCCTCTTTTTTGTGCTTCCAATACTCGAAAGTGCGAAAAAGCGCGTGCTTTCGTCACAACAAAAATTTCGCATGACTTTTTCTGCCTGCAGCACAATATGTATTACGCAGTCTCGGCATCTGCCATTTTAAAGGAAAGGAGCGTACAGCTATGCAGGTTCTTGCAGTCACAAGCAGAGTTGCTGGCGCGGAATGCTCGCCAGCAACCGCAGAAGGCCATATACTGGCATTCTTTGATGCTCCCGCACTATTGCACAACGAGAAAGCAACACAATCAGTAGCACCTCAGACCCTCTGGCTTTGCCCTTCCATGAACGCTGCACGCTATCACGCGATGGCAAAAAGTGCTGCCTTTACCATCTGCTTCAACCCCACTGACGCACCCATATCCCTTGCCGACGAAGCCCAATGCATCGCGCTGACTACTGCCGATGCGCCGCCCCATGCGGCACACTTTTGCGGCATTGGAGCGCAACTTGTCGATGTGTTTCATTCCTCCATGCCGCAACCGCTGAAAAACACGGTCAGCCGTGAGCTACTATCCGCACTGCTTGCCATGTATGATACGATAGCGCAATATCGCCGGCGCGATGCAGCATGCTGCCACAATCGCACTCGCCTGATTGCCCTGCGACAGGCAATCTATAGCGACCCCTCTGCTCAGTGGAGCATCGAACAAATGTGTACACAGATCAATGTCAGTCGTACCCATCTGCATCGCATTTACCAGGAAACCTTCGGGGTAGGCTGCCACACCGATGTGTTGCGAAGTCGCTTGCTTTATGCCACAGATATGCTCATCCGCAGCAACGCCTCCATCCGCACGATTGCGCTTGCCTGCGGATTTGAAAACGACATCACCTTTATGCGTGCCTTCAAGAAGCATCAGGGCTGCACCCCCACGACCTACCGTCAGGCACAGGTGCTTTCGTCGAAATGCACAAGTGAGCCTCTGTGATTTGTGAATAATGCTGAAGTGTCGACTTGAAAAAGCACAAATACTTGACAAAAGAACGAATTTATGGTAAACTGTATGTGTATATCTGTAACGATATGATCCGGTCGCGTCTGCGACGTTCGCATGCTATATATGCTATATCAGGAAATAAACCATGTAAGTGAATAATTCATATTTTATTGATTGAGGTGAGCCATTATGCCGAATCAGGACATCACTGTTGCAGTGATCGCATCTGGTGTTGATGAGGAATATCAGCATTCTATTTTGGATGGAATCCATCGTTACGCCGCGCATCACGGCGTCAATATTGCACATTTTATTGCCTTTGGCGGTATGCTTGCCAACCCCAAGTATGATCAGGGTGAGTATAATATCTATACGCTACCAAACTTTGCGCTATTTGACGGTGTGATCTTGCTGTCCAACACCTTTTCTTCCGACCTCGTCGCAGAGATCGCCCAACGCATCGCCCAGGCACGGATCCCCGCCGTGAGCATTGACCGCGATATCGAAGGGATGCATTATCTGGGCATCCGCAACGGCGATGCCATGGAGCAGATCACACGTCACATGATCGAAGAGCATCACGCAAAGTGCTTTAATTTCATTTCCGGTCCGGATGACAACACCGAAAGTCTGGAACGCCTAAGCCGCTTCCGTAAAGTACTGGCGGAGTATCACATCCCATTGGAGGAGGAGCGCATCTATCATGGCTCATTTCGCGCCAAAGATGGTCGGCGCGCAGCACGGGCATTTCTGCGCTCGGAACTGCCCATGCCCGATGCCATCGTGTGCGCCAATGATACCATGGCACTGTCTGCAATCCTCACATTAGAAGAAAACGGTATCCACTGCCCGGAGGATGTCTTGGTCTCCGGATTTGATAATATCTACAACGCGAAGAATTTTTCACCGGCGTTGACCACGGTGGAGCGTCCCCTGATGCAATCGGGTGCCCTTGCCTGTGAAACAATTTGCCGCTTGCTGGATGGCGAAACAATCGACCGTATACAACAGCTGAATGCCGTACCGATCTATTCCGAAAGCTGTGGCTGTCCCCCCGTTGCAGGGGAAGATATCTCACTGTTCAAGCAGCGCAACTATCAGGTGATTGAGGGCATCAATTCCGATATCGGACTGCTCAATCAAATGTCCTGTGCGTTGGTAGAGTGCGATACCTTCGATGAATACATCGCCGCAATGCAGCACTTGGTGCTAAAAACCAAATGCGAAGAGTTCTACCTTTGCCTCAACGATAACTGGCACACCAAACGCCTGCGCCACGATACCCTTATCACCGGCGAGATTCCCGAGGATACATATACTACACATGGGTACTCAAGCCGAATGCTGTTGCCCCTTGCCTACTATGACGGCAAATTTACTGCCGGTGAAAGCTTCCATACCGATATTATGTTGCCTCGTCTGCGCGTGGAAAGCGACACTCCACGCCGACTATACTTCGTACCACTGCATTTCCGTGAACGTTGCTTAGGCTATTTTGTCATCGTCAATTCCGATATTCCCATGACAAGCGCGCTGTTCCATTCGTGGAGCATCAACATCAGCAATTCGTTGGAAAACTTCCGCAAGTTGCTGTGCCTGGATGAAATCGTGCAGGAGCTGGATAAACTCTATGCCGTGGATTCCCTCACCGGCGTATTCAATCGTAATGGTTTCAACCGTGAAACCAATGAGCCTTTCCACCGCTGCATTGAGGAAAAACGCTCCGCCATGATCATGTTTGTGGATATGGACGGTCTCAAGCAAATCAATGATACCTACGGTCATAAGGCAGGCGACCATGCCATTCGCAGCATCGCCTCCATTTTGCAAGAAAGCTGTATCAACGGTGAACTCACCTGCCGCTTCGGCGGTGACGAGTTCTTCATCTTCGCCACCGATTACACCGAGGATGATGTACTTGCACTACGTTCCAGAATGCAGGCGCAGATTGATATCTGCAACCGTAATAGTGGGCATCCCTATTCCCTGAGTATCAGCGTAGGCGCGTATATTACCACCCCCGTGGCAGGTATGTCCCTGTTCCAGCTGATCACCGTTGCCGACAGCCGTATGTACGAAGAGAAAAAGAAGAAGAATCCCTCCAAGTACTTAAAGCAGATCAAGCCCACCACGGCATCGTAACAGGAAGCTGCAATGAATTCTATCCATTTTATCTCTGTGTGCGGCTGCCATATTCCCGTTTTCTCTCATCAAAGTGATCCGAGAACACGAGAGTTGGAAGTTTTATGCGGTGGATAGCTGCATCAGTTTTGTCGTGATAGGTGCAGTGACACTGTTTACACTGAAATTTTTGATCGACAATCTGATATGATTGTAAAAAACGCTCAGATCTACAACCGATCTGAGCGTTTTTGTGTTGTATCGTTATTCCTCGTCCGCCGGAGATTTTGTGGGATGCCTGTGGCAGCCCATGCCGCAGGCACCGCAATTTCCACCGCAGGAGCAGGAAGGTTTTCCGTGCCGTTTGTTGTAGATCCATCTTACGATAATTGCCGTCACAATCACAACAAGAATTGCCAATGTAAGCCACGATTGCCAGTTCATGATGCCACCTCTGTTACTTTTTCAGCTGCTTGCCATCCCGATAAGGATTCTTACGTACAACCAGATAAACCAGCACCACCAGCAAAATCAATGCAACCGCCGTCCAGAAACTGAAGCCACCACCTGCAAAAAAACTACCCAGTTGATAGATGATCAATGAGGTCACATAAGCAAAACCTGTCATCCATCCCAACGCAGCCCATGTCCACTTGCGACTATTCATTTCACGACGAATGGCACCCATCGCCGCAAAGCACGGCGCACAAAGTAGATTGAACACCATGAAGGAAAAGCCGGAAAGCCCATTGCCACCGAAAAATTCCTGCCCAATGAACGCCATCTGCTCCGAGCTGCCACTTTCGAGAACTCCGGCTGCACCGCTGTTTGCCATAGAAGCCAGCGCGCCAAACACGCCAACGACCTCCTCTTTTGCCATCAAACCCAATACCGTGGCAACCGCCATCTGCCAGGAACCAAAGCCCAGAGGCTTAAACACCCATGCCAGTGCACTACCGATGATATTCAGAATCGAGTCAGTCTCCCCTTCAGCGATATAATGCAAACCGCCTGTCAGGCTAAAACTGTTCAACACCCAGATCGCAACACTTGCAACCAGAATCACAGTGCCCGCGCGCTTGATGAAGTCCCATCCACGCTCCCATGTGGCACGCAGCACATTGCTTGCCACAGGCATATGATAAGCAGGCAATTCCATGACAAAGGGAGCAGAATCACCGGCAAACACCTTGGTCTTCTTAAGAATCAGACCTGAAACGACCACTGCCGCCATACCCAAAAAGTATGCAGCTGTTGCCACCCATGCACCGCCCAACCATGTATCGGCAAACAATGCACCGGCAATCATGCCGACAATCGGCATTTTGGCACCGCATGGAATAAACGCCGTGGTCATGATCGTCATTCTGCGATCGCGCTCCTGCTCAATGGTACGGCTTGCCATGATACCGGGAACCCCACAACCGGTTGCAACCAATAGCGGTATGAAGCTCTTGCCGGAAAGACCAAATTTGCGAAAAATCCTATCCATGATAAATGCCACACGCGACATATAGCCACAATCTTCCAGCATGGAAAGCAACAAAAACAGGATCATCATCTGTGGTACAAAGCCCAGCACAGCACCGACACCACCGATAATGCCCTCCTGAATCAAGCTGTACAACCACGGCGCGATCACAGGCTCCCCTGTGGCGTTCAGAAGCCAACGATCAAACAATTCCGGTATGCTGACCCAGTTCGCCATAAAAGTATCGCCGTAATTCTCGGCAAAAGAGCCGAACAGACCATCATTCATAAAGCCAACTGTCCAATCACCCACCGTGCCAATGGAAAGCGTATAGACCAGCCACATCACCAGCGCAAAAATCGGCAGAGCCAAAAAACGGTTTGTCACCACGCGATCAATGCGATCAGAAACAGAAAGCCTTCCCGCATGCTTCCTCTGATAGCATCGCTGCATCAGGCGATCAATAAACAGATATCGCTCATTGGTAATGATGCTTTCGGCATCGTCGTCCAGCTCCGCCTCTACTGCTGCAATATCCGCTTCCATATGCTGACGTGTCGCTTCCGGCAACTGCATTTTTTCCGCTACCCGCAAATCACGCTCAAACAGCTTCACAGCGTACCAACGCTGCCGATCCTCCGGCAGATGATGTACCGCAGCCTCCTCTATATGTGCCAGTGCGTGTTCCACCGTGCCCGAAAAAATATGCCCCGGAATCACTGCACCTTCCTTTGCTGCTGCGATCGCAAGCTCTGCCGCCTCAAGAATATGCTCACCCTTCAATGCGGAGATCTCGATGATCTTGCAGCCAATACCCTTAGAAAGCTTTTCAATGTCGATTGCATCTCCGTTTTTCCTTACCACATCCATCATATTGATGGCAATGACCACAGGAATGCCCAGTTCCATCAGTTGCGTAGTAAGATACAGATTACGCTCCAGATTGGTGCCATCAACAATATTCAAAATGGCATCGGGGCGCTCCTCTACCAAATAGCTACGAGCAACGATCTCCTCGGGCGTATAGGGCGAAAGCGAATAAATACCCGGCAAATCAGTGACAATGATGCCATCCTGCTTTTTGAGCTTGCCCTCTTTTTTCTCCACCGTAACGCCGGGCCAATTGCCCACATACTGATTCGAACCTGTCAGCGCGTTAAACAATGTTGTTTTGCCACAATTTGGATTTCCTGCAAGTGCAATTCGTAGGTTCATACGATGTCCTACCCCTTTCTGTATCTTTTGAATTACGCTGCGCTAACTGTCTGCCAAAAAGCAAAGGAGGAGTGATCACTCCACCTCGACCATTTCTGCATCTGCTCTGCGCAAAGAAAGCTCGTACCCACGCACCTGCACTTCGATCGGGTCGCCAAGCGGTGCAGCTTTACGAATATAGATCTCCGTGTGCCGGGTAATTCCCATATCCATGATGCGGCGACGCAATGCGCCTTCCCCATGCAGCTTTACCACACGCACTGTCGAGCCGATTTTCGCATCTTTGAGCGTTTTCATAGAATGCCCTCCTTTCTACGCGGCATCAAGTTAGCCTTGTCAAACTGTATGATACAACCTTTTGCGGAATTTGTCAAGGGGAATCATGGTAAGTGCAGAATATTTTGGTAGTTCTCACAAGTAGTTAGCAAAAGCTAACATTTACTTTTATGCAGATTTTAGACGCGCCCGCACACAACGCGCTCATCATAAAGAGATGTGCTGAAATCAATTGCTACATGAATAAAAACAACACCGCACAGAGCCAACAGGCTTTGCGCGGCGTTGTCTGATATCAAAGCAACTACTGATCCATACTGCTGCTGATTGGCGATTGGTAAAAGCCAGCACAAAAAGCGAAAAAATCAGCACAAAACTTCGGTCAGCATATCGGCGTCCAACACAAAATCAGGCGCAAATGCATCCGATGCGGCATAATCAAGCAGTGCCTGTGCCAATCGTTGCATCGCGGGATCGTCAGGGCATTCCTCTGTACGCACAGCAGATACCAACAATTTGCCACCTGCGACCCTTGCTTCAAAAATCAATCCCAAACGATGATTGCGCTCAAAATTATCAATCATTTGCACAATGGGACGATATCCCGCAGGGGCGCGATCCAAAATCACGCAATTGGCGTGGGATACAGGAGCATACCACTGCGGTGTGGAATACGCTTCGCTATACAATGCCTTGGTGATAGGGTGTTCGCGATCCATACAAAGCCCCATGGTACCGATGGGCACCTCCTTGTTCATAGATTCCGAAATGATACGGAACATATGATAGCACCAAAAATCAGTGCAATAAAATCCAGGTATACTCTGTGCAACTGTTTTGGGCAGCAAAACCACTGCTTTTCCCTGTTGCAGCAATGGCAGTGCTTCCGTCATGCTATGGACAATACACACGCCAGCCGGCACAGTAACGGGCTTTGCAGGTGGCAAAATCACGATATCATAGCTGTTGATGACGCCCATATCAGGAATCTCCAGTTTCAACAACACCTTGCCTGCCATATCAGGGGCGATAGCAAACGCCACCTCACCAAGATCACAATATCCCACAGAAAACGCAGAAATTTCCGCAGTTGTTTCAAAAAGAAGCTTCTCGCCCTGCTGAAGCGTCATATGCAGTGTTTGCGTCTTTGACAATGGGCGATAGCAACGCAATGCCAAACCGATCTGCACCGTTTGACCACTTTCCCACACAAACGAATCCAATTTGGCAAGTGGCACAAGATCGCCGCAAAAGCCACGCCACTCCTCGGGGGCAATCAACCCCTTGTTCTCCATAAGTGCATTGAGCATACCCACCAGAGCCGTACCCTGCCCAGGAAAATCCTGCAAATCCAGCAATTGAAAGCCTGCGATATGTGGTGAGCGCATGGCAGCTTCAATCTCCATTTTGTAACACGCCCGCGAAAGCGCACCGGAGCATCGGAAAAATGCTTCTGCCTGTGCAAGCATCCCTGCATCCGCCAGCCGCTGACGGAACACCTCAAAATTGCGTGCCCGCACCACACCCGTATACTTTTCAATCTCAGAAAAATCGGGGTAAACGCCGTACTGCCCCACCTCGTGCGTGACCACAGGCACATCAGGGCAAAAGCCCTCGGTTTTGGCTGCACGTACCTTTTTCACACCCGTACCATATTGGATTTCAATTTCGGTTTCCGCGCCGTCAACAACAGCTCCTTCCGCCTCATAAGGTGCAAGATATGCCTCATAATCCCACGCAGTAGAGGGCGCAGCGGTCTGTATCAACCCGATGGGTGCATCACAGGTCGCATAAGAGCCACGAATCAGCTTGCCATAGCCCAAACGCACGCCCGTCCAGAAATCTTCATTTTCCACCTTTAGTGGCATATGCTGAAAATTATTGCTACCTTGTGTATAGAGCGGTCGGTCATCGTTTTGCTTGAGAATAGAGATAATCTCCGCCAATCGTTCGGGGCTGCCCCACAGCTCATTGCCCAGTGAGAACATACAAAACGATGGGTGATTGCCATAAGCATCAGCGATGCGCAACCCCTCGCGAATGAGATACGCCTGCTCTTCCCCCTGAAAATGCTCGTCATCGGGGGCGTGTACCGTGCCCCAGAAAGGCAGTTCCGGCTCCAGATAAATACCCATCAGATCGGCAGCGGCAAAGCAAGCCTCAGGAGGGCAACAGGTGTGGAATCGGTAGTGGTTGATGCCCCATTCTTTGGCAATGGAAAAAATGTGCATCCATTGATCAATGTCGGTAGGAGCGGCACCACTGAGTGGGAACACCAAGCCATCATGCTTGCCACGCAGCATGATTTGATTGCCGTTCACCTCAAAATGATCCCCACAGGCATTAAAATTTCGCATCCCGAAGCAGAGGGTTTCCGAATCTCCCGATGCAGGCAAAGTCAGTATCAAACGAATGCACACGGGGTTATATTCGCTCCACAGTGGCGCATCCGGGATCTGCAACGACAGTGAAAATTTACCTTCTCCATCGGCACAAATCATATGATGAGAATGGATCGAAAGTGGCATCGTATGCTCTGATTTGTCATAGGTCTCGGCTTGTATCACACAATCTGCCTGCAAACCACCGCAGAGCACACCCGTGATCTGCACCGTCTTTTCCACGGCATCGGGATCAGCACGCAAGGCACTCAGGTGCAAATCGGCATAGGCAGTCAGCGTAATATCGCCTGTAATCCCGATCCAGTTGGTCTGCGTATCAGGAGATGTCATATGTCCACCCTTGGTGGGATAACCGGTATTCTTCACGCAAATGACTAACTCAGTTTCCTTGGTGGCAAACGCTGTGATATCATACACATGGGGCGCACAAAGACTGTCGCAGCTGCCCACATATTTTCCATTCACCCACAGTCTCGTCATACGAGTGCGATCAAATCGCAATATCAACCGTTTGCCCAGCATCGCATCGGGAATCGCAATGCTTTTTTTCAACCAGATCTGTCCTTCAAAGGGGTACACTTCGGTTAAAAAGCCGATCTCCCGCGCAGTGTTTGGCGTGCCGATATGCTGCTGTGCGGTCGTACCCGGCAGCAGCATGGTTTCCGGATAAGCATCCGGAGGTGCGGTATATTTACATGGAATGGGGTCACACAGCAGTGCAAAACGCTCTGCCAAATGGAATGCTTGTAACATAGGTCTTCCTTTCGGTATGGGAGATGCCACACCTATTCATTATTTTCATGTTATGCTTTTGCTTCTTGTTTCAAAAACCGCAGCAGAGCAGGAAGCTGTTCCAGCGCCTGTTTTCTGCCGATATCGTAGGTTTGTTGCAGCAGCACAGGGTCACGACATATTCGTTTGATGGGCAATGGCTTCTTCGGCGCAAAAACGAAAGTATCCCCTGCCCGTTCGGAATCAAACACAATCTTTGTTGTGCGATTATACACCAGATGTCGGTTTGCCATCACTTGGATCGCATTGGGATACGAATGCATCATCACACGCAACAAGGGAAGCGATTTATTTTCCGTTTTACGGTAGTCGCGAGGCTGTGTCAAGATCACCACATTGCGTTCATAGCCCAATGATTGAAAATACACCAGCGGGATGGGATCACTCATGCCACCATCTAACAAATGCCTGTCACCGATCCGAACAATATTGGACACCAGTGGCATGGAAGCAGAAGCACGAAACCATTCCATATCGGTATCATCAGCACGATCCGCACGATGATATACCGGTTTGCCGCTTTTTACATCCGTTGCCACCACATAAAACGGCATGGGATTCGCGGTATAGGTCGGCACATCAAACAAGTCCAATTCTTTGGGCAACTTGTGGTAGCAGAATTCGCCACCGTATAAATCGCCCGTGCGAATCAGCGAATATAAGCTGCAATAGTGTTTGTTTTTGCAATATTTGAGATTGTAGCGAATGCTTCTGCCGATCTGCTGTGATTTATAATTACAGCCAAAGGCAGCCCCTGCTGATACGCCGATTGCGCCATCAAACACTATGTGATGCTCCATCAGCACATCCAGAATTCCTGCGGTGTACATTCCGCGCATGGCACCGCCTTCTAAAACAAGTCCTGTTTTCTGTTGCATGATTTTCATTCCTCTTACCGGTAAGCATAATCCACCCAGCCTTATTATACCACAATGACATTGATCTGTAAAGCCATACACGCTCGATTCTCCCGATCCGCGCATCAAAACAAAAACGGATAGAGCCATAATACTCTATCCGTTTTCTTTCGTCTATGTCATCGGCTATCTGGTATCGTCTGTGCGTCTTTCGCGGCATTGGATACAATCCGCTCACACGATTGCCGGCGTTTTTTTCGGTGTCTCACCCAGAACCTTTTCAAGTTCCAGACCTGTAAGATAATCGCGTTCCAGCAATGCATGAACAAGCTGCTCATAGCGAATTTTCTCCTGCACAATGATCTCCTTGGCACGCTGCAATTCGGCAGCCAGTAGCGCATTGATGCGTTCGTGCACAAGCAAGCCCTGCTCACCTTTCAGCTCATCGGCAGGCATCACCGCCAGACCAAATTCATTATCCATACCATAATAACAGAGCATTCTGCGTGCGCAGTTCGTGGCATTTTGCAGATCTCCGGAGGCACCACTGGAATTGCCGTCCTCTCCATAATACACAAGCTCTGCGGCTCTGCCACCTAGAGAAGTACGAATCCTGCCCAGCATTTCCTCTGCGGTATAAATGCCCTTATCCTCTGTATCACCGTGCTGCATATAGCCTCCGTGATCCGCTCTTGCCACAATGGTCAGATAGGAAGGCATCTCGCCGCTATGCCAGCACAACAGTGCGTGACCTGCCTCATGGCGCGCCACACGCAAACGCGTATCAGGATTCCACTTTTTCTCCTTTCCATTCTGGAAGGATTCAAATGCCTCCACAAAGATATCATCACTGACATGATCGCTGCCGGCACGTACCGCATTTCGATAGGAAAGTTCAATGATATTCGCCAGCTCTGCAAGGCTCATACCGGTAGAACGCACCGCCAGATTATCAATCATACCATCCGAAAGCTGCAAGGGATTATTCGCCTGATTCATGCGCCGCAAATAGTGGATACGCTCAGGTTTGCCGGGCAGTTCCACATAGATCTTTCGGTCAAATCGTCTTGCCAGTGCAGGATCAATCACACGACCGTTTTCGCCCTCCATGGCAGCATTGGTGGCTGCCAGTATGAACACAGGCTTTCCGATATTTTCGCAGAAGCCATCCATTTCCGTCAGTAGCGCGTTGAGAATTTCGGCACGGCCTGCCTGCTCTCCCCCTGCATTACGATCAGTAGCAATGGCGTCAATCTCATCAATAAACAAGATCGTGGGAGCATACTTTCTTGCTTTGGCAAACAAGCTCTTAACGGCTTCAGGGCCCTCTCCCACATATCGCTTCAGGAACTGTGCACCGTCAGCACTGATGAATGTCACATCGGATTCCCCGGCCATTGCCTTGGCAAGGAGTGTTTTACCTGTTCCGGGAGGCCCATACAGCAATACACCCCTCGGCTGACGCAGACCCATGCGGCTCAACTTCGCAGGATTCTTGAGATAGTCCACAAAATATTGCAGCTCCACCTTGGCATCCTCCGCGCCGATGACATCGGCAAAGCGCTGCGTAGGACGAGATACGTCGCTGAGGATCTGCTTGGTGTCCTCGGCATCTACCGAACGACGCACGGCAAAATCAAACAGCGTAATGTGGGCTTCCTTGCCATCAGCTGACATACTCTGCGCAGTTTCAAAGGTGACGATTTGACTTGCAGCGGCAAGTCGCATCACCTGTTGATCACGATACATCATGGTGGCAATATCAGTAACAGGCAGTACATTATCGCCTTTTTCCACCGTTAAAACCTCGCGAACACCATCCTCCATCAGGCTCACACGCTCATCATAGCGCAGTGGAAAATCACAATGTTCCAGCACATATACAGGCATCTGCGGCATATATTGCCGCAGATGACGGAAGAGCACTCTCGCTTGAGAATCCACATCCTCAATATGCAGATACGCATTTTTTTCGCCGTCCTTGCTGCTCCAATCGATCACCACAAACGCGACATCCTGCCGTTCCAGCATCGTGATGGCTTCTTCGGCGGTAGTGCAGGGCAGTAATGCAGTCTGTCGGGTATCCGCTACAAAGTATGCCGCACGCTCCTGCGACAAGAACAGGATCTTGGCAGGTTCGGTAGGTGCAAACAGCGCAAGCACCTCAGGTGTACAACCGTCAGTTGCCACCTCAAATGTAATGCGCTCTACATGATCCAGATCATATTCCACATTCTCAGAGCAAAGCACCAAAAACAGTTCATACAATTCGCGCTGTAAAAATGCCGCCGAACGGCTGGACATCGTACGAGCATCGGCGTTGCCACCCTCAGCAAGCAGCAGTGCCGTCAGAACAGGCTCAGTAACATACAATGCAATGCCATAAGCCTGTGCTATGATCTCCTTCTGCCGTGCAAACTCCTTGCGCACAATAGAGAGCAAATGGGTGGTCTCCATGTGATTGAACATCACCACATTGCCCGTTGCAAACCGCGAGCAAATGGCTGACGGAAAGAATGGTACCCCAGTATGAGGATCCACATCGCGAAGCAGTGCGTTCAGCACCGTTCTGCGACTGAGCGCGGAAAGATTTGCCGTTTCAGAATCCTCATAAAGCTGCTTGCCGGCATTGGTAGTGAAGATCAAAATCGTATCCCTAAAGGAGATTTCTTCGTCGGTATTGCTGTCGCGCAGAATCCCTGCATCCAGCATCTGCAAGAACAGGTGAATGATGCTGATATGCGCCTTTTCCACCTCATCAAATAAAATGACGCACTGAGGGTTTTCTTTCACAAAGGAGGTCACATTGCCCGATTTTGCGCCCTTGTATACATTATCTGATCCGATAAACTCCGTAGCAGCGTTATGATCGGCATATTCGCTCATATCCATACGCAGATAAGGCAACCCCAGAATCGCAGCACCCTGCTCAGCCAAATAAGTTTTCCCAACACCGGGAGGCCCGGCAAACAGGAATGTCGCCTTAGGCTTACGGCGGCTTTCATCTGCTTTGCCTAACAACTCAGCACGGAAATAGCCCTCCGCAAACAGGTTCACGGCGTGATCCTGCCCGAACACATTGCGCAGCAGCGCATCGCGCATCGTGTTGGTGCGCTCCACTAATGTTTTCAGCTCGCCGCGCATCTTTATGGGGTCAATGGTCTGATTTTCTTCCGAAGGTCTTGTTTTTGCTCTACCCAGGATCGCATCCGGCTGCATCTGCCCGGTAGAGCTTTTTGACTTTGGTGATGCGGCAGCTTGCCGTTGCATTACCTCGGCGAGGGTCGGCAGTTTTGTTTTGGCAAGCACTGCTGCGGTCTGCTGTGCCCTCGCCTGCTGATGGGTGTCAGGAACATCGGCAGGGGGTGTTTTCAGCATCGCCCGCACTTGATCCTTCAGCCATGCGTTGAAGCTTTCCACATTAGCCGCAACAGCATCTTTATCCGCCGCCCAAAAAGCCTTCAGTATCAGCATACAGCCCTTTTCGGCATAATACTTTGCAGCAACTTCAGAAATGTCCAGTTGTTCGCCATAGTACGCAATAAAGCGCAGCACGACTTCTTCAAAGATTTCAGGCTTTGCAGTATTGCTTTTATCTGCGATCTCTGTTAGAATCGCTTCATATTCTTCAGCAGTGATATCCCACAGTGCATTGGACATAACATCTTTCTCCTTATTTCACTCATTGTAAATTGTAGGGAAAAGCAGCCTGTCGCAAAGCAACAGACTGCTTCCAAACTCTTACTGCGCTTTGATCACTCGGCAAACGCGCTCAGATCCAACATTCCCTTGCACAGCATCATGATCTTGTCATTGTACTCATCCACCGTCGCAGCGGAAACGCCGATCATGTAGTCATATACTTCTGTGCTAAGATTACAATTCATAAACGCGCTGGTCAGACGAAACACGGTGCGCCCACTAGCCAAATCAAAATCAAAACTGCCGTTTGCCAGCTTGTCATTGATCATTGTGGTAGCCATCGCCACATCCACACGCTTATCTTCGGGAATATCAAAGGGCAAAGGTGAAAGTACCTGTGCCAATTGACGCTCGGGCATAATGCGGATAATGAGACGCATGGGGATATCGTCACCGCTAACACCGCAAGAAATCGTCATATCTTCCTCATGTTTGTCATAATGCCACTCACGCTCATCCAAAGTACGGCACAGAGTATCAAACTCCCGTTTTGCATTTGCAATTTCTGCCTGTGTAACCTCTGCCATAATTCATTTCTCCTCACACATTTTTTTAGCACGCCATCTGCGTACATTTTAAGAATAGCATATTTCGCACCATTTGTCAAGCATTTTGGCAGTTTTCTGACTTTTTATTGTGCGCCGCACGAAGTGATGTTGCAGCCGCACAGTCAAATTCCAAGCCGAAAAATTGCACAGTAGCCATCACGAAAATGGCAAAAACAGAAAATCACCCGCAAATTTTGATAAAATCGTCATTAGGTCTTGCATTTTTTCGGTGGTTATGGTATCATATATTGTGTATGTTTATGCTATGATAAGGCAATCTATGCACAATTGCACTGGAAACGGAGGCACCCCCATTTGGAACAGACAAGCCTGATCTCGGTTATTGTACCGTGTTATAATGAAGAAGAAGTATTGCCACTCTTTTATGCAGAGATCACAAGAATTTCTGCGGAAATGATGCAAAATCACCCACAGCTGCGCTTTGAGTATCTGTTTATCGATGATGGTTCCAAGGATCACACTCTGCGTGATCTGCGAGCCCTCGCCCAAAAAGATCAGCGCGTACGATACATCTCTTTTTCGCGCAATTTTGGCAAAGAGGCAGGCATTTACGCCGGTCTGCAAAATGCCAAAGGCGATTACTGCGTGGTGATGGATGCCGATTTGCAACATCCCCCTGCGTTTTTACCCACTATGTATGAGGCGGTCGCCAGCGGTGAATACGACTGTGCCACCACGCGTCGTGTCAGCCGTAAGGGCGAGTCCAAGGTTCGCTCGTGGTTCGCAAGAATGTTCTACCGCATCATGAACAAGATCTCTCAAACCGAGATCGTGGATGGTGCACAGGATTTTCGCTTCATGACCCGTCAGATGGTGGATGCTGTGCTTTCCATGAGCGAATATAATCGCTTCTCCAAGGGTATTTTCTCGTGGGTGGGCTTCCGCGTCAAATATCTGGAATACGAAAATGTTGAGCGTGCCGCAGGTACGACTGCGTGGAGTTTCTGGGGATTGTTCCGCTACTCCATCGAAGGCATCATCGGGTTCTCCACCGCGCCTCTTGCAGTTTCCGTATTTTTGGGGCTTCTCAGCTGCGTCATTGCGGTCATCATCATCATTGCTACTATCATCAAAACATTGGTGTTCGGCGAGGAGGTCACGGGTTTTCCAACGCTGCTTTGCTCAATTTTCTTCATGGGTGGCTTACAGCTGTTCTGTACGGGCATTCTGGGGATGTATCTCTCCAAAACCTACCTTGAGGTGAAAAATCGCCCCATTTATCTCGTGCGCGAGACAGAAGAGAATATGCCAAAGCCAAAGGAATCATCTGCGTCTGCTGCGGAGCAGTAATGCTCTGCTTTCACAATACTACGCTGTTTTCTTGATAACCAGCGTAAAAAAACAAGGAGGCATTTTCGCTATGTCAACACCCAAATTCTCTGTCACAGCGATTACACAGATCGGATTGATCGCTGCGGTATATGCCGCACTGACTGTACTGCTGACCCCCTTTTCCTATGGGGCGATGCAAGTACGCATCGCAGAAGCACTGATGCTGCTTTGTTGCTGCCGCAAACGATGGTGCGTGGCACTTGTCATCGGTTGCCTGATTGCCAATCTATTCAGCGGTATGCCTACGGACATCCTATTTGGCACGCTGGCAACGGCAATCGCCGCTGTACTGATGTACTACATCCAAAAGCCCATAATCGCCGCATTTGTGCCGGCAGTGATCAATGGCTTGGTTGTCGGCGCGCAGTTGTGCCTGATGTATGAAATGCCCTTTGCGATGGCATTCTTGGGCGTAGCAGCCGGCGAACTGATCGCCGTGGCAATGATCGGTCTGCCATTGTATCACATTGTGTTGCGTTCTGCCACTGTGCGCAGACTGATTGGTTCTACGGAACACAAAGCATCATAATTTCGTACTGCTTGAGAAAGGATGTGCCATCGCTGTGAATCGCCGCATGAAATTGCTGATCTTGATGCTGCTGACCGCCATTCTCATTCTCACTTCCGCCATCGTATCCCTTGCCATACAGGGGAAGGTGAACAGTACCACCATTCCCGAAGCAAATGGTAGCAACGGCGCAGTATCGTTTTATATCGAAAACGGCTTGTGGGGTATCCGCACCAATAGTGGTAGGAAGATCACGGAACCGAAATGGTCGAATTTGCGCGTGATGAATGATACCATGCTGATTGCCAAATCCGGTGCCGGAGATACTCGCAGATATGGCATCGTCGACAATAAAGGCGATATACTGGTTCCCGCTGTATACTCTGATTTTGACGCGCTGGATGCGTTGCCTCTTTGGATGGCAACGCTTGCCGATGCCGAACCACCGCAGTATCATCTCTACGATTCTGCAGGGCAACTTTGCTTCATGAGCGCGTGGGATAGCTGTACCGTCGATGACACAACGCTCTCTCTGACGCAAGGCAACAGTCGTATCCTTGTTGATTATACACAGGATGGCTTACAGCTTCGTTCTCACTATTCTGAGCATTCGGTGGGGCTGCGTAAACTGACGGTCGATCTGAATCGTTCTGCGATGGAAAAGCTCTACACATACCAAACAGCAACGGCTTTGGGTGATGCGGCGGCAAACTACCTTAGCTACCTGTTTCTTACTCCCGATACGCCCCTTGACAGTGCGCTCATCGGCAGTGAGAATCCCTCCTCGCTGCTCGTCGGTTCACGCTATAGCGGCTACCGTATGCAAAGTGCAACGATCAAACACATTGTTTTGGCACAAAGTGAAGGTCTACCCGCCTATCGTCTGCAAATTCAGGTGCGCTATTCCCCTATTGCCGCCGGAAACGATACATCCAAGAGCATCTCCACTGCCATGCTGCTGACCATTACGCAAAATGCAAACGGTGATTTCATTTACACCGCCTTTTCCGATATCCAAGCCGACCTTTCAGCCTCCGCACGCAACAAAGATCTTGCAGCGGTGGCGGCGGCTTTGACATAACCCTCTGTAAATCCCCAAAGAAAGGATTTTTACCCTATGAAAAAAGTTGCAGTCATTATGGGCAGTGACAGCGATTTCCCCGTTGTCAAGTCTGCCATCACCGAGCTGAAACAGTTCGGTGTACCCGTAGAGGCGCACGTGATGAGCGCCCATCGCACCCCTGCAATTGCCGCTGAATTTGCATCTACCGCAGCCGAAAACGGCTTTGGCGTGATCATCTGCGCGGCTGGTATGGCGGCACATCTTGCAGGTGTGATTGCAGGGCATACCACCCTGCCCGTCATTGGTATCCCTATGAAATCCGCAGCACTGGAAGGCATGGACGCTTTGTTGGCAACCGTCATGATGCCACCTGGCGTCCCTGTGGCAACTGTCGGCATCAACGGCGCAACCAATGCGGCTCTGCTCGCCGTGCAGATCCTTGCAGTGAACGACGCGGAACTTGCCGAAAAGTTGAAGGCAAGAAAGCAGTCTATGATTGATGGCGTGCTGAAAAAAGATGCCACATTGCAGGAGCAAATCGCCGCTCTGTAATTCACCCTGCGGCATACCGGTACATCCCCATTCCTTTTGTGTTCGTAATCAATTTATATATCAAATTGTGGAGGTTTCTTATCTATGGAAAACATCGTCAAGGCAGAACAGCTCTATGAAGGCAAAGCAAAGCGCGTATTTGCTACCAACAATCCCGACCTCGTCATCGTGGACTACAAGGATGACGCTACCGCGTTCAATGGTGAGAAAAAGGGCACCATCGTCGGCAAGGGCGTGATCAACAACCGCATGACAAACTTCATGTTCAAGCAGCTGGAACAGGCAGGTATCCCCACCCACCTGGTAGAGGAGATCAGCGATCGCGAAACCATCGTCAAGAAGGTTTCCATCGTGCCTTTGGAAGTGATCGTGCGCAACGTGGCAGCAGGCAGCTTCTCCAAAAAGCTGGGCATTCCCGAGGGCACACCCCTGAAGCAGCCCACGCTGGAATTCAGCTACAAGAACGATGACTTGGGAGATCCCTTCATCAACGATTACTACGCACTGGGCTTAGGGCTTGCCACCAAAGAAGAGATTGACACCATTACCAAATATGCATTCGCTGTGAACGCATTCATGGTCGATTTCTTCAAGAAGATGAACATCGACCTCATCGACTTCAAGATCGAATTCGGTCGTTTCCACGATCAAATCATTCTGGCTGACGAAATTTCGCCCGATACTTGCCGCTTCTGGGATTCTACTACCCACGAGAAGCTGGACAAAGACCGCTTCCGCAGAGATATGGGCGGTGTTGAGGAGGCATACCAGGAGATCATGAAGCGTCTTATGGGAGAGGCATAATATGGGCGGTCTTTTTGGCGTTACCTCCCGCAAAAACTGCGTAGAGGATCTGTTCTTTGGTACGGATTATCACACCCATTTGGGCGCAAGACGCGGCGGTCTTTCCCTTTATCACCCGACAAAAGGCTTCCTGCGCGCGATTCACAACATCGAAAACGCCCCCTTCCGCACCAAATTTGAAAACGATTTTAACGATTATTACAAGGATTTTGCCGATGAATCCCCTTGCATGGGCATCGGCTGTATCAGCGATACCGAACCGCAGCCCCTGATGATCCGCTCTCACTTGGGCAGCTACGCACTGACCATCGTCGGTAGGATCAATAATGTCAACGAGCTGGTGGATGAGGTGTTTCGAAGCGGTGCAAGCCACTTTACCGAATCCAGCGGCAGCGTCATCAATAACACAGAGTTGGTCGCAGCATTGATCAATCAGTGTGATACCATCCCGGAGGGCATTCGATATGCGCAGTCAAAGATCGATGGCTCACTGACCTTGTTGCTGATGACCGCTGAGGGCATTTATGCTGCTCGCGACCTGATGGGCAGAACACCTATTATTCTCGGTAAGCGCGAGGCAAACGAGTTTTCACAAACGCCAGAGGCTTATTGCGCCTGCTTTGAATCGTTCTCGTATCTGAACATGGGCTACCACTATGTACGCGACCTCGGCCCCGGCGAGATCGTATTTATGACGCCCAACTCTTGCGAAACGGTCATGGAGCCAAACAAAAAAATGAAGATCTGTACCTTTTTATGGATCTACTACGGCTATACCACCTCCTGCTATGAAGGCGTGAATGTGGAGATCATGCGCAACCGCTGCGGTGCGCTGCTTGCAAAACGTGATCGGGGCATTGAGGTGGATTATGTAGCGGGTATTCCCGATTCGGGCAACGGTCACGCAATTGGCTACGCCAACGAAAGTGGCATCCGCTTTGCAAGACCATTCATTAAGTATACCCCTACATGGCCGCGCAGCTTCATGCCGGCACACCAGTCCCTGCGCAATCTCATCGCCAAAATGAAGTTGATTCCTGTGGAGGATCTCATTCGTGACAAACGGCTGCTGTTTCTTGATGACTCTATTGTCCGTGGCACGCAGATGCGCGAAACGGTAGATTTTCTCTACAATCATGGCGCAAAAGAAGTTCATGTGCGTTCGGCTAGCCCGCCCAGTATGTTCGGGTGCAAGTACTTGAACTTTTCTCGTTCGAAATCAGAAATGGATTTAATTGCAAGACAGGTCATCCGCGACTTCGATGGCGATGACCGCTATTTGCAGGAATACTGCACTGACAATTCTGAACGCTATCAGGCAATGGTGGATGAGATCGCAAAACGCCTCAATTTCACCTCGCTCAAGTATCATCTGCTGGCAGATGTGCAAAAAGCCGTAGGCATTGACCCCGATATGCTTTGCACCTACTGCTGGACAGGCAGAGAAGATTGATTCTTTGCCCCTATCATTCATAACGAAAGGATGTTACGGAATGGAACACGGAAAAAACAGCTATTCCGAAAGCTACAAAAAGGCGGGCGTTGATGTGACTGCCGGCTATCGCGCAGTGGAGCTGATGAAGCAACACGTCGCGCGCACTGCGACCAAAGGCGTGCTGGATGGCATTGGCGGCTTTGGCGGTCTGTTCGCACTGGATCTCAAGGGCATGGAGGAACCTGTCCTGGTTTCCGGCACCGATGGTGTCGGTACCAAGCTGAAGCTTGCATTTCTGATGGATCGCCACAACACCGTCGGTATCGACTGCGTTGCAATGTGCGTCAATGATATCATCTGCTGCGGCGCAAAGCCCCAGTGCTTCCTCGATTATATCGCCTGCGGCAAAAATGTTCCGGAGCGCATCGCAGATATCGTTTCCGGTATCGCAGAGGGCTGTGTGCAGTCCGATGCTGCACTGGTGGGCGGCGAAACCGCCGAAATGCCCGGCTTCTACCCTGAAGATGAGTACGATCTGGCCGGCTTTGCCGTGGGCATTGTGGATAAGAAAAAGATCCTCAAGCCCGATTCTCAAAAGGCTGGCGATGTGTTGATCGCCATTGCTTCCAGCGGTGTGCATTCTAACGGCTTTTCCCTGGTCAGAAAGGTCTTTGATATCAATGAAAAGACCCTTGCTCACGAGTTTGCAGATCTGGGTGGCACCTTGGGCGACACTCTGCTGACTCCCACTCGCATCTATGTGAAGCCTGTACTTTCTCTGCTTGAGGAGGTGCCGGTCAAGGCGATTTCTCACATTACAGGTGGCGGCTTCTATGAGAATATTCCGCGCAGCTTGCCTTCGGGCATCACTGCAAGGATTCCCCGCAGCGCCGTACGGGTGCTGCCCATCTTCGATCTCATCGCACGCACCGGTAATATCCCGGAACGCGATATGTTCAACACCTTCAATATGGGCGTTGGCATGATCGTAAGCGTTGCACCGGAATACGCCGACCGTACGGTTGCAGTGTTGAAGGCAGCAGGCGAAACTGCCTATATCCTCGGTGAGTTGACCGATGGCAATGAGGGCGTTATCATCGAATAAAACTGAAAGGAGATTCGCCTTATGGCAGTAACGGATCTTCAAGAGCAGACCCCTTGGGTCGATCCGCTGGAAGGCATTGACTTTTCCGCCAAGAATATCGTGGTGCTTGTCTCAGGCGGTGGCACCAATCTACAAGCACTCATTGATGCGCAGGAACGTGGCGAACTGGGCGGTGGCATCATCAAATGTGTCATCAGCTCTCGTCCCGATGCTTATGCGCTGAAGCGCGCTAAGGATCATGGTATTCCTACTCGTGTCATTCAGCGCAAATCCTTCCCCGATGTGGAAACATACAGCAGCGCACTGATGGAAGCACTCTATCAGGAATATGCCGATCTGGTGGTGCAGGCAGGCTTTATGACCATTCTTTCGCCCTCAATCTGCCGCGCTTACCAAAACAAGATCATCAATGTGCATCCTGCACTGATTCCCAGCTTTTGTGGCAAAGGCTTCTACGGTCTCCACGTCCATGAAGCTGCACTGGAAAAGGGCGTTAAGGTCACAGGTGCTACAGTGCATTTTGTCACTGAGGTATGCGATGGTGGCCCCATCATTCTGCAAAAGTCTGTGAACGTTCTGCCGGACGATACCCCCGAAACCCTACAAAAGCGCGTAATGGAACAGGCAGAATGGAAGATTCTTCCGCAGGCGGTCAAATTGTTCTGTGAAGGAAAGATCAGGGTAAAAAACGGCAAGGCAATTATCACTGAATAACGCTTACAATATCCCCCCGATATTGTATACAGGAGGTAACATATCATGGCAATGATTTCTCTGGCACAGGAGTTGCAGGGGAACAGCTACCCCGGCAGAGGCATTATCCTCGGTCGCTCCGCGAACGGCAAATATGCCGTAGCCGCCTATTTTATTATGGGCAGAAGCGAAAACTCCCGTAATCGTATTTTTGTCCCCGATGGCGCAGGTCTGCGCACAGAAGCCCATGACCCCAGCAAATGTACCGATCCCTCCCTGATCATCTATTCGCCCGTACGCGTGCTTGGCAACAAGACCATCGTCACGAACGGCGACCAGACCGATACCATTTATGAGGGACTCGACCACCAGTTCACCTTTGAGCAAAGTCTGCGCGCACGAGAATTTGAACCGGATGCACCCAACTATACCCCCCGTATTTCGGGCATTATCCGTCTGGAGAACAATACATTCAATTATGCACTCTCTATTCTCAAAAGTGCCAATGGCGACCCCTCTTCCTGTCAACGTTTTACCTATTCCTACCAGAATCCCATTGCAGGGCAGGGGCATTTCATTCACACCTATGTGGGCGATGGCGATCCGCTGCCCAGTTTTCAGGGTGAGCCGAAGCTGGTTTCCATTCCCGATGACATTGAAGGCTTCACCTCTCTGCTATGGACCAATCTGAACGCCGAAAACAAGATTTCTCTGTTCGTGCGTTATATTGACACCGCTAACGGCAATGCGGTCAGCAAGATCGTCAACCGTTATGGCAAGCCTGCAAATCAATAAATCAACCGCCATACGGCGAGAAACGGAGCGTTATTATGGCAAATGAGCGTCTGTTGAAATACGGCTGCAACCCCAATCAAAAGCCTGCTCGTATCTTTATGAACGATGGGAGTGATCTGCCCATTACCGTGCTTTCCGGCAACCCTGGCTACATCAATCTGTTGGATGCCCTGAATGGCTGGCAGCTTGTATCTGAATTGAAGGCTGCGACCGGTCTGTGTGCAGCCACTTCGTTCAAGCATGTATCCCCTGCCGGTGCGGCAATCGGGTTGCCCCTTTCCGATACGTTGAAAAAAATCTACTTTGTGGATGATCTGGGAGAGCTTTCTCCCCTTGCCAGCGCCTATGCAAGAGCAAGAGGCGCAGACAGAATGTCCAGCTTTGGCGACTGGATCTCCCTCTCCGATGTGTGTGATGCCTGCACAGCAAAGCTGATCGCACGCGAGGTTTCCGATGGCATCATTGCCCCCGGCTATACCGATGAAGCATTGGAGATCCTCAAAACCAAACGCAAAGGCAACTACAACATCGTGCAAATCGACCCCAACTATCAGCCCGCCGCCATTGAACATAAGGAAGTGTTCGGCATTACCTTTGAACAGGGCAGAAACGATCTGGCTATCAACGCGCAGACGATGCTGACCAACATGGTCACCGAGAATACGGATATTCCGGAAGAAAAAAAACGTGATCTCATCATTTCACTGATCACCTTGAAATATACGCAGTCCAACTCTGTGTGCTATGTCAAGGATGGTCAGGCAATCGGTATCGGTGCAGGGCAGCAATCTCGTATCCACTGCACCCGTCTGGCAGGCACCAAAGCAGATAACTGGTGGCTGCGTCAGTCGCCACAGGTGCTGAATTTGCCCTTCCGTGACGATGTAAAGCGCCCTGACCGTGACAATGCTATTGATTTGTATATCGGCGAGGATTACATGGATGTGTTAGCGGATGGCGAATGGGAGCGTCTGTTCACCGTAAAGCCTCCTGTATTCACCAAAGAGGAGAAGCAGGCATGGATCGCAAAGAACACCGGCGTGTGCCTTGGCTCCGATGCATTCTTCCCCTTCCCCGATAACATCGACCGCGCCCACAAAAGCGGTGTAGACTACATCGTAGAGCCGGGTGGCTCTATCCGCGATGATATCGTCATCGAGCAATGCAACAAGTACGGCATCGCTATGGCTTTCTGCGGTCTGCGTTTGTTCCACCACTGATTTTCACTGTGTATGTACGGGTGATGCAACACGCATCGCCCGTACCATGCACCTTGAAACGAAAAGCACCACACAGCCAAAACAGCTTCTGCCATTTCTGTGCAATGGCATATGTAGATATCACATCATGTGGCATTGCACAGGAATTGCGTTTTCGTAGATTCCGTCGTATTCAGTATCATTTTCTCTGAAATACATATCATCTGAAAGGATATCACCTATGAAAGTTCTCGTTGTAGGCGGTGGTGGCAGAGAACACGCCATCATCATGAAACTGGCTGAAAGCCCTCGTATCACAAAGCTGTATTGTGCCCCCGGTAACGGCGGCATTGCAAAGTTTGCCGATTGCTATCCTGTTGCCGCAACCGATATGGACGGAATACTGGCACTGGCAAAGGAACTCGCCGTGGACTGGGTGTTTGTTGCCCCCGATGATCCGTTGGTCATGGGCATGGCAGATATGCTTCGCGAAAATGGCTTTCAGGTATTTGGCCCTTCCAAAGCAGCTGCTATCATCGAAGGCAGCAAGGTGTTCTCTAAAAACCTGATGCATCAATACCGGATTCCTACCGCAGGCTATGAAGTCTTTACCGACGCCAATGCTGCCATTGCCTATCTGAAACAGCAGAACAGCTACCCCACTGTCATCAAGGCAGACGGCTTGGCACTGGGTAAGGGTGTGATCATCGCACAGAATGAGAACGAAGCCATCGAAGCGGTACATTCCATGATGGAGGACAAGATCTTCGGTGAGAGTGGATCCCGTCTGGTAGTGGAAGAGTTTCTCACCGGCCCTGAGATCTCCGTGCTCGCCTTTACGGATGGCAAAACGGTTGCTCCCATGATCTCCTCTATGGATCACAAACGCGCACTGGATGGCGATAACGGCAAGAATACCGGCGGCATGGGCACGGTTTCTCCCAACCCCTACTACACCGAAGCCATTGCCGAAGAATGTATGCAGAAGATCTTTCTGCCCACCATTGCTGCCATGAACGCTGAAGGCAGAAGCTTCCGTGGCTGCCTGTATTTTGGTTTGATGGCAACCCCCAAGGGCGTGAAGGTGATCGAATATAATTGTCGTTTTGGTGATCCTGAAACACAAGTGGTGCTGCCGATGCTTGAAAACGACCTGCTCGATATCATGGAGGCTGTGGAAAATCAAACACTGGCAGATCTGCCCATACAGTGGAAAAAAGGTGCTTGTGCCTGCGTCATTATGGCAAGCGGTGGTTACCCGGGCGCATATCAAAAGCATAAGGCGATCATGGGGCTGGAGGAAAACGGTCAGCACAAAACCGCAGCTGTATATCATGCAGGAACACTGCTGCAAGATGATGTGTTTTATACCAACGGTGGCAGAGTTTTAGGCGTAACTGCTCAGGCAGATACCCTTGAAAATGCCCTTACAAAGGCATATGCCGCAGTAGATGATATCTCTTTTGAGGCTGCACACTGGCGCACTGATATCGGTCGACGTGCGCTGGCTGCCAAGGGTTGAACCGTTCAGGTTTTCCCACGGAAGGAGGTGCGCCCGATGGCAAAATACAATCCACTCAATCATACACCCGTACCAAAGCAAAAAGCAGCGGGTCAGAAAAAAAAGAACAGCAAGGCGACAGAGCTGAAACAACAGACCTATCGCAAGCAGGAACCTGCACAAAAAGTAGAATCAAAGCGTGAATATACGGTTATGGACTGTATGAAGCTTGGACGCATCGCCAATATCCTATTTGTAGTGTTCATCGTCGTCTGCCTGATCTATTACTATTCTCTGGCAAAAAACGGCAATTATGTGATTCCCTTTGAGATCGTTGCATATGGTATTGAAGCAACCGCCTTTGCATTCTTTACGCTCTGCGTTGTGTGGCTTGATCGTTTGGTGCGGCAGCGTTTGCCTATGAAGATTCTCCTGATATGCTATATCGTGGTAGAAGTGATACTCATGCTGCTGGAATTCGATTTTCTGCCGTTTATTCCCTATAACGGGCTATCACTGGCACTGACTGTCTGCCACGCGATCTTTTCCGGAGGTGTATCACTTTCACTGCTGATGCTTGCCCCCGAAAGCAAGAAATTGCAAACCATCGTCATCATCAACAGCTCCCTAATCCTTGCGGGAATGTTTTTGGGGTTGGCAGGATACCGCGTGTATGCCAGCATCCTTCTCAACGCCTTTGCGTATATTTTCTTCTTCACGGCTATGATCCATTTGGTGCGCAACGAAGAGGTGGACATCGACTGCTACGGTGACAGGGCAAAGGTCACGGATTTTTCTTCTACGATGTTTGCTGATTCCCCCATGCTGCAAGAGCCACCCCACGAAACGATTGCACAAAGGCTGCGCAAGAAAGCATCTGTGGCAGCCCAAAAGCTCACCCCGCAGAATGACCCTGTGGCAAAGCTCACCGATGATGCGGATTTCGAGTATGAATTTGGCGTGGACGATGATGATGAAATCTACGAGAATGACGATAGCGAGGAGCAGGATCTATGAATCCGCGCCTACCATATCTGCAAGAAAAAACAGCCCGCCTGACCGCAGAGCCGGGCGTGTATATCATGAAGAACAAGCAGGAGAAGATCCTGTATATTGGCAAAGCGAAAAATCTGCGAAACCGTGTCACAAGCTATTTTCGGGATCACCCCGACCATACGGCAAAAACCGCTGCTATGGTTTCGCAGGTGCATGATTATGATTTCATCGTTACAGGCTCAGAGTTCGAGGCACTCGTGCTGGAATGCTCGCTCATCAAGCAGCACAAGCCACCCTATAACATCCTGTTGAAGGACGATAAGGGTTACCATTATATCCGCATTTCGCCGCCACCTTTCTCTCGTATTACTGCTGAAGTCAGCACCACTGCACCGGGAGAATATCTGGGCCCGTACATGAGTGGCTTTGTAGCAAAACAAACCGCCGCAGAGGTCAACCGCCTCTTTCAACTGCCGACCTGTGGCAAATCTTTTCCGTCGGCATTCGGCAAGCAACGCCCTTGCCTGAATTACCACATCGGGCAATGTACGGGCGTATGTCGCGGCAAAATATCTGCTGCTGCCTATGCCGAAACTGTCAGCGATGCGGTACGCTTCATGAAAAACGGCGGTGATAAGACCATCTCCCTGCTGGAAGAACGCATGACCGCCGCCGCAGAGCGTCTGGATTTTGAAGAAGCTGCACGTTTGCGCGACCGTATCCGTGCCATTCGACGCGCAGGAGAATCACAGGATATTATAGACGCCATCCCTGAGGATACCGATTGCATCGCAATGGCGCAGTCTCCCAAAGCTTCGGTGGTTTCCATTTTGATGTATCGTGGAGGCAGACTCTGCGATCAGACTTCATTCTATCTCACAGATAATGCGCTGACAGACCGCCCGCTGGATGAATTTCTGCCACAGTATTACAGCGGAAAAAGCGGCAAAGATCTGCCACGCACCGTATTACTGGAGCAATTACCCGAGGAACCGGAACTGCTCACCGATATGCTGCGCACACAGGCAGGGCATACCGTCACACTAGCAGTACCACAGAAAGGTATCCGCCATCGTTTGTTGCTGCGTGCCAAGCAGAATGCAAGTGAAAAGCTCTCCATCCAATCGGGGCGCACAGGCAAGGAATTGCTGGAGTTGGAAGAACTGGGGCGCATTATGGGGCTTGCCCATCCGCCGGTACGCATCGAAGCATATGACATCTCCAATCTGTCCTCTGCCGCCATGGTGGCAGGCATGGTGGTATTTGAAAACGGTAGACCGTTAAAATCCGCGTACCGCCGCTTTTCTATCAAAGAGATTCAAATTCAGAATGACTACGCCGCCATGCAGGAGGTCATACGACGCAGGCTGACAGAATACAAAGCTGCCCACGCTGATAACCATGCCCCGGATACCGCAAAAAACAGCTTCGCAGTTCTGCCGGATCTCATTCTGTTGGACGGCGGTAAAGGGCATGTTTCGGCTGTAGCGCCCATTTTGCAGGAGCTGCAAATCAATGTGCCGCTGTTTGGCATGGTCAAAGACGACAAACACCGCACCAGAGCCATTGCAGTGCACGGTGGCGAATTATCCCTGCGAGATAAGCCAGGGGCGTTTTCTCTGCTCACTCGCATCCAGGATGAGGTGCACCGCTACGCTGTACAATATATGAAAGCAAAGCATAAGCAAAACAGCTACGCGCTGACGCTGACCGAAGTGAAAGGCATCGGCACGCAAAAGGCACGCAAGCTACTACTGACCTATAAAACGCGTGCGCAGTTAAAAGCTGCCACCATCGAGGATCTTGCCAAGACCGCAGCGGTTTCTTTGGCAACGGCAACCGCCCTGCACGAGCGCATTGCACAACTCCCCGATGATTAAAAAATGCAAACAGTATGGAAAATCACATCTTAAGGAGGGAATACTATGGAACCGTTAAAACTGAAGCCGGCATTTCAGGATTATATCTGGGGGGGCACCCGTCTGCGCGATGAATTTAAGCGCCCCTGTGGTGATATGGAGCGGGTTGCGGAAAGTTGGGAGCTTTCTTGTCACCCTGCCGGTGAATCCATCATCATGAACGGCCCTAACAAGGGAACCACTCTGTCAGCATATCTCGAACATGATTGGAAAGCACTGGTGGGCAAGGGTGCTGCCAATTTTTCCAGCTTTCCCGTACTCATCAAGCTGATTGATGCTTGTCAGGATCTCAGCGTGCAGGTTCACCCGGATGACCATTACGCCCGTGAAAACGAAAACGGTCAAAACGGCAAAACCGAATGCTGGTATATCGTAGATTGCGAAGAGGGTGCGGCACTTGCCTATGGCTTCAGCCGCGAACTCTCAAAAGAGGAATTTCGTGCCCATATTCAGGATGGCACACTGTTAGATTATGTACGCCTGGTGCCCGTACACAAGGGAGATGTGTTCTTTATTGAAGCCGGCACACTCCATGCCATTGGTGCCGGCATTTTGATCGCAGAGATCCAGCAAAATTCCAATCTTACCTACCGCGTGTATGATTACGACCGCGTTGGCGCGGACGGCAAGCCCCGTGAACTGCACATCGACAAGGCAGTGGATGTGACCAAAACATGGGCTGCCCCTCCGCGCATGAAGCGTCCACCCATGGAATATGAAGGCTATTCCTCTGCCATGATCGCCACTTGTCCGCAATTCACCACATGGGAGCTGCATATCAATGGCAACGCACAATTTCCTGCACTCAACGATGAATCCTACACCCATCTGTTGGTCACTGAGGGAGAGGCAGTACTCGTCTACGATGAGGGTGTTGTCATGTCTCTTGTCAAAGGCGAATCCGTATTTTTGCCCGCAAACTTTGGCGAATATGCCATCCGCAGCAAAAAATGTACCATCCTCAGTACTCGTACCATGCCCCGATAAGGCATACCACCAACTACACGAACACAAAAGGAGTATTTCTACTATGAAGTATTACGTCGGTATCGACCTTGGCGGCACCAATATTGTAGCAGGTGTTGTCGATGAAAATTATCAGATCCTTGATAAGGCGTCCATGAAAACCAACTGCCCCCGCCCTGCCGAAGCAATCGCAGCAGATATGGCAGAATGTGCACTACAGGCGATCCAAAATGCTGGTCTGACCCCTGAACAGATCGAGTGGATTGGCATCGGTACTCCCGGTATCGCCAATTCCGAAACAGGCATGATTGAGTATGCCAACAATCTGGGCTTCGAGAATGTGCCCATGGTCAAGTGGATCTCGGAGCAAACCGGGCGTCCTACATTTATCGAAAATGACGCAAATGCTGCCGCATATGGTGAATATGTGGCAGGTGCAGCCAAAGGCGCGGTCAATGCGGTATGCATCACATTAGGCACAGGTGTTGGCGGCGGTATTGTGATAGACGGCAAAATCTATTCCGGTTCCAATTATGCAGGTGCAGAAATCGGTCACACTGTGCTGCAAATGGATGGCCCTGCCTGTACCTGTGGCAGACATGGCTGCTTTGAAGTATACTCCTCTGCAACCGGTCTGGTGCGCATGACCAACGAGGCAATGGCAGAGCATCCGGAATCTTTGATGCATAAAATGGCAGAGGAAAAGGGCAAAGTCACCGCACGTACCGCATTCGATGCTATGCGAGCGGGTGACGCAGCTGCAAAATCTGTGGTAGATTTCTATATCAAAGCACTGGCTGTCGGCATCACCAATGTCATCAACATCTTTCAGCCCGATGTCCTCTGTATCGGTGGCGGCGTTTGTAATGAGGGCGACGCACTGCTGCTGCCCGTTAAGGAGTTAGTAGCCAAAGAGGTCTACACTCGCAATTCCCCAAAAAATGCTGAGATCGTCATTGCAAAACTTGGCAATGATGCGGGCATCATCGGTGCGGCATTCCTTGGCAAAGCAAAATAATCGCTATGTAAGATAAATATGAAGCATATCTCCATCGACCATCGCACAGCACAAAAGCTGCTTTGCGGTGGCCTTTTTTTGTGGTATCGTCAAGCTTTCCCACTGCGGTAGATGCAAATCATGGCTGCGTGTCGGCGTGGCTTGCGCCATCAAAAGAGAAGCGATCCGTGCATCAATCTGTGTGATGGCTTCGGTCAACACGCCAATACTTTCATCACTGTCTTCCGTGAGTGCGCGCATCAGTGCGGCACGACGCAATTGCAGCCGATTCACAGCCTGCCTTGCCATGCTATTCTCTGCACAAGGATCTGTAATGCCCCCTTTGTTCAGCAAACATAATTCCTCAGCAAGTACCCCACCAATGATCTGTTCTGCTTCGTCGCAACGCCATGTTGCACCCACTCCGCCACAGACACCACGCTTTTTGCCGCTGCACACCAGATATAACGCACTTCTGCCCTGTACAACGGTGACGGCACTGCCACATCGTTTGCAAAAAATACTGCCACTGAGCCATGTGCGCTCCCCTGTCCCCAATGTACGGGCACTGCGCCGTTTTGCTAGACGTTGCTGACAGGCGATCCACACATCGGATGATACAAGCCCCTTGTGAGGAGCCGCAATCGCATAAGTATCGTGTAAATCTGTCAGCTTATTATGCTGCACACGGCGATCAGCATATAGATACACCCCATGCCCTTGTGGCAGTGGATCAGGAACACAAAGCTCTGCACCCAATTGCGTAAGATATGCATACACCGCAGCATCCGCTCTCACATACACGGGATTGCGCAAAATCCTGCAAAGTGCCCCTCGACTCCAGTTACCACCGCGCGCGGTATGAAAATGTCCATCATTCCACTGCATGGCGATCTCACTGAGGGTTGAAGATGCATTGCCATATGCTGTAAACAACTCCACAATGCGTTCAGCATTTTCATCGGCTACCAAACATTGTGTACGCTTTCCCATCAATAAAAACGGCTCTTTGGTGAATCCAATGGGTGGCGAGCCACCTGTGTCAAAACCAATCTTCGCCCTTGCAAAGGCTGCATCACGCACACGCCCACTGATGGTTTCACGCTCCAACTGCGCAAATACCATCAGCAAGCTCTGCATTGCCTGCCCCATGGGCGTGCCCGTTTCAAAATGCTCCGTGTGGGAATGAAATTCCACACCATATTGTGCAAATATTTGCAGCAGATCCGTAAAATCTGCAAGATTTCGGCTGATGCGATCAAGCTTATAAACCAATACACGATCAATCGCGCCCCGACGAATATCCTCCAACATCGCATTCAGCGACGGTCGCTTCGTGTTTTTGCCCGAAAAGCCACGATCAGCATATACCATTACTTCCGTCTCCGACGGCACATCGCCGCGACAGAGCTGCTCCTGCGTTTCCAAACTCACACTGTCAGCACGGTCAGCTGATTGCCGAACATAGATTGCCGTTCTTGCCATGATAAGCCCTCTTTTGCCCTGATTTTGCTCTGCAGATGCAAAAAACAGGATTTTTTTGTGTAAATTGCTACATAATCGTGCCTAAAATTCGGTAAAAAAGAGACTTGCATTGTTCTAAAAGCTGTGATATAATTGATGTATATTCGCGTGTGGTGTGTATTCATGCAAAAACACTGACGCGTGCTTTCCCCTGCGAAAAATTCACAGTACACAAAGGAGAACCGCAATGAAAAAATTCGGCTATTTTGATGATGCCAATAAGGAGTATGTCATCCAATCTCCCCAAACGCCCTACCCTTGGATCAACTATCTGGGTACACAGGCATTCTTTTCTTTGATTTCCAACACAGCAGGTGGCTACTGCTTCTACAAGGATGCCCGCCTACGCAGAATCACACGCTATCGCTACAATAATGTCCCTATTGATATGGGCGGTCGCTACTTCTATATCAACGATAACGGCACCATCTGGAACCCCGGCTGGTCACCCGTAAAAACAGAACTGGACAGCTACGAGTGCCGCCATGGTATGGGCTATACCATCATCACCGGTAAGAAAAATGACCTGAAGGCACAAGTCACCTTCTTTGTCCCTCAGGATTACGCGGGCGAGGTGCAGCAGGTAGTCCTCACCAACGAGGGGAGCACTGCCAAGACCTTCCGCTTCTTTTCCTTCATTGAGTGGTGCCTCTGGGACGCCCAAGATGACTGCACAAACTTCCAGAGAAACTTCTCTACCGGTCGTGTAGAGTTGGAAGGCTCTACCATCTACCATAAGACTGAGTACAGAGATCGCCGCGATCACTACGCTTTCTATACCGTAAACGATACCATCGACGGCTACGATACCGACCGCGATTCCTTCATCGGTCTGTACAACGGATTCCATGATCCACAGGCTGTCATCGACGGCAAGGCGACCAATTCCTTTGCGGATGGCTGGTCTCCAATTGCCTCCCACTACAAGGAGATCACGCTTGCCCCCGGTGAAACGAAAACTCTCGTGTTTATTTTGGGCTATGTGGAAAATCCTGTGGAGGAGAAGTTTGAAGCAGACGGCGTAACTATCAATAAGATCAGAGCCCATGCAATGATCGACAAGTACAACACCCCCGAAAAAGTAGCTGCCGGTCTGGCAGAGCTGAAATCCACATGGGATACCCTTTTGGGCATTCTCAATGTGGAAACTCCCGATGATAAGGTCAACCGCATGGTCAATATCTGGAATCAGTACCAGTGCATGGTCACCTTCAACCTCTCTCGCTCCGCTTCCTATTTTGAAAGTGGCATTGGTCGTGGTATGGGCTTCCGCGATTCCAACCAGGATATCCTCGGCTTCGTACATCAGATCCCTGATCGCGCAAGAGAGCGCTTGATCGACCTTGCCTCTACACAGCTGCCCGATGGCGGTTGCTACCATCAGTATCAGCCCCTCACGAAGAAGGGTAACTCCGATATCGGTGGTGACTTCTCCGATGATCCGCTGTGGATGATTCTCTCGGTAAGCTCCTACATCAAGGAAACCGGTGACTGGTCTATCCTCGATGAAATGGTTCCTTACGATAACAACGATGCATTAGCACAACCCATGCTGGAGCATCTCAAGGTTTCGTTCTACCGCGTGTTGAATAACCTTGGTCCGCACGGTCTGCCGCTGGCAATGCGCGCCGACTGGAATGACTGCATCAACCTCTCCTGTTTCTCTGACAAGCCCGGTGAAAGCTTCCAAACCTACACCAACCCCAAGTTCGAAGCAGAGGGTGGCTACTCTAAAGTGGCAGAGTCGGTCATGGTTGCAACACTGTTCACCTATGTAGGGCCCTCCTATGTGGGCATTCTCAGACATCTGGGCAAGAACGATGAAGCGGACAAGGCACAGGCTGAAATCGACAAGATGAAGGCGAATGTGATGGAGCACGCTTTTGATGGTGATTGGTTCCTGAGAGCATATGATGCATTCGGCGAGAAAATGGGCTCCAAGGAGTGCGAGGAAGGCAAGATCTTCATCGAGCCACAGGGCTTCGCAGTCATGTCTGAAATCGGCAAGGAACAGGGTGCTGATATCAAGACCCTAGAATCCATCGACAAGTATCTGAACACGAAATACGGACTGGTGCTGAACAATCCCGCGTTCACAAAGTACTACATCCAGTACGGCGAGATTTCTACTTACCCCGGTGGCTACAAGGAGAACGCCGGCATTTTCACGCATAACAATGCATGGATCATCTGCGCAGAGGCTTACGCAGGCCGTGGCGATAAGGCATTCGAGTACTACTCCAAGATCGCGCCCGCGTTCAACGAGGATATCTCCGAACTGCACAAGACTGAGCCGTATGTTTATGGTCAGATGATCGCAGGTAAAGACGCAAGCAGATTCGGTGAAGGTAAAAACAGCTGGCTGACTGGTACTGCCGCATGGAACTTCGTTGCCATTTCACAGTATATCATCGGTATTCAGCCTGCATACGATGGCTTGATGATTGATCCTTCCATTCCGCACCAGTGGGATGGCTTCAAGGCGTCCAGAAAATTCCGCGGTGCTACCTACGATATCACGGTCAAAAACCCTGATCATGTCAGCAAAGGCGTAAAGTCTGTTATCGTGGACGGCAATGCCATCGAAAGCAAAATTGTTCCTGCATTCGGTGATGGCAAGACCCATACCGTTGAGGTCGTTCTCGGCTAATTCTACAAGCGAAAGGCGGCATGGAGAAGATACTCCATGCCGCTTTCTCATGAAAGGAGCGCATTATGCAATTCTGGGATCATGTTAGCAAAGGCATGGGCAAGCTTGCTGACCGTTTAGACGATATCTCACAGCAACGCGCCGCCGCAAATGGAGAATTCTCCGTACTGGATAAGGATTATTGCTGGGAGGACTTGGACTATCATGCGAATTATACGCTGCAACGCCATGTGGTGACCGGTGAATGTCGCATTATTGATATATTTGGCACGGTGAAAAATCATGGTGCATTGCCTGAGATGGAAGCCGTCATGCAGAGGCTTTCTATCCCGCATTCCGCAGCACCCGTTGTTGCAAGCTATGGCGATATCATCGGTGTGGTACGTGCAAACGGTGCTTATGAACACTACGGCATTTATGTCAGCGATACCTGCGTGGTGCATTATGCAACACCTGCGGGGAATCCGCTGCATCACGCGACTATACATTGCACCTCATTAAAGTGGTTTTTGAAGGATGATGGTAACTATTTCATCCTTGATTTTCCCAGTCCGTGCTCTGCACCGATACGCATCGGCAACGAGCCTGCCGCTTTTACTGCCAACCCTGATGGCACAGAGCGCACTGACGCTGCGGCACATCTAGCAGAGGTTTTGCAACGAAGCTGCGGATATCACCTGTACACCCCTGAACAAACTGTGGCACGGGCGCGTATGCGTCTGGGTGAAAGCCATTATAATGTAGTCACCAACAACTGTGAGCATTTTGCGATCTGGTGCAAAACAGGCGTACATGAATCCATGCAGGTTAATGAAATGTTTCGCCTGCTGACTAATTCCAATGGATACCGCTTCCGCAAGCCCTTCCAATGGTGATAATTGAAGATATCACAGACAAAAAAATCCCCCCTCAGCTGAGGGGGGATTTCTCGTCAAACAAGACCTGCAAGCATCATGAGTATGCGTGTAGCATCCTCATTATCAGGCTCACCATTGCCATTGATATCAGCGTTGGCAAGACCCTGCGCGGAAACAGTAACTGCCTTATCCTCGGAGAGGAATCGGTTGAGCAAAATCACATCACCGACCATCACAAAGCCATCGCAGTCAACATCGCCCATTACAGTATATTGTACCGGTGCTGTTGTAGTGGTTGTCGTTGTGGTCGTTGTAGTAGTTGTGGTTGTAGTAGTTGTAGTTGTAGTTGTTGTAGTTGTAGTGGTTGTCGTTGATGTAGTAGTGGTGCTAATTGTCACACCGCTGTACACGGTGCAGATCTCGGCGGTGTTTTGCCAGCCATTGGTGCCGTAGATAACATCTGTACCCCAATCAGAGAGGGTGCCGCCCACATTGGCAGAACTCATATCCAGATATTCTACAGGACTGCCGTTACCGTACCAACTCCATGAAAGCCAACCGATGCCTTGCTGCTCAGCGTACTCCATGATATAGCCTTCCTGCACATCACCATCGGAGTGATTAAAACCAAACTCGCCGATGCAAAGGCAAAGCTGACGTGCGATCATGCTATCGATAATGCTCTTAATGGTGCTTTCGGATCCACCCGCAGTGCCGTACATATGTACTGAGAACATACAGTTCTTTTCCGGATCGGCAGCAAGCACAGCTGCACCACCGTTGATCACGGTACTGTAGCCTTGTCCCCAGCCACCTGCATCGCACATGATACAGTGGGTAAGACCTGCATCACGAATGATCTTCACCGCCTCGATATAAGCAGCCTGCCATGCACTGTCATTCGTGCTGCCCTGCCACTCGTTAGCAATGTTCACGATTACGGTATCCTCATGACCGGTCAGTGTACTTGCGATGCCTGCAAAATATTTTGCAGCGGTATAAAGAGAATCCGTATCGTCCTTACCGGTGGCATCATGCACCTCCAGCACGCAAACCAAATTGTACTTCTCGCAGATAGAAATGAGGTTTGCAACTTCTCCTGCGGTATTGGCAGCACTGCCGTATGCAACACCGTCTGTCAGCACAATACGCACGGTATTGGCACCATAGTTTGCGATTTCCTTCAGTGTCGCGTCCTCATTGCCTTCCCATTTGTACCACGTGTAAGCATAGTTGGTGCCGCGCATTTCAAAAGCGTTTTGATTTGCATCGCGCAACACAGAACCATCTACATAGAAACCATCCTTTGGCTCCACCACCGTGCTGCTGCCACCACCAAGCTCCATATTAGAAATGGTCACGCTACCACTAACGGATGAAGTTCCCCATGGTGCAGTTACCATCATGTTGATGCGCTGTACAGCATGCAAATTGCTCACAGCACAAGTATCCTCGCCGAATGTCCACTCCTCGGCAGTCAGATAATAGGTAATTTCTGCGGTTGCTCCTGCGTCAATGGTCGTACCACCACTTTGATGCCAATCCCATCCACTGCCCGTGTTGACCGCCGTGATAACCGTAACCGCCGCAGAGCCGTTGTTCTTCACATTCATGGAAAGTGTGGTGTAAGATGACCAATCCTCACCACCCAGTGTGGTGCAAAAACCCGCTGCGTTGGTAGAGCCGTCATCCGCATTGGTAAAAGTGACGGTAGTGGTGTTGCCACTATCACTAACTGAATCGGTCGCCTCCTGATAGCCGCTGGTTGCCTCCCAAGTGTAGCCTCCTGCGCCACTGCCTGCCTGCACACTCAAGCTGCCGAAACAGGTGAGTGCGGTAATGGCAGCTGCTAAGGCTGCCGCGCCTGCTCTCTTACGAAAAATTGCCATACTTCATTCTCCTTTTTTCATGTTGCCATAGATACCCCTCATACGGCAGCCATCTCAAGAACGGCTACCCTACAGCTTTCATTATACGAAATCTCTGTATAAAAGTCAATACCTTTTTCGCTTATTTGCCTAAAAAAGAGATAACGCAGCCCATCATTTAAGTTAATATCGGCAATTCAAACAAGAGCCACCGCAGCCATGTGACATCGGAAGCCACCGCTCTGCGATATCTGCTGCAAATTCCGCTACCAAAGTCACAGAAAAAAGCGAGACTGATATCAAAATCAGCCTCGCTTTTTCACATTTATGATTGCGCTGCTCAACCGTTTAATCCGCGAAGCAAAGCATTCATAACCTCAGGATACTGCACTGTACAGGAACTGCGATTGATCAAGCCAAAGTTTTCGCCACTGCCATTAAAAGCGTTGTTATCCCACCAAATACAGGGGATTCCATAGGAAGTAGCAGTTTTGATATAATACTCAGCCCATTCTGCGCGCTCGGAATCATTGTTTTTATTCAGTGCTCCGAACTCGCCAACAATCACAGGAATACCATTGTCGATAAACTTGGCTTTCACGCGCTCAAAGTTCTGCACGATCTCATAAGAGTCGCTGTTGATATCCCAGCTGGAAGTACCGCCGGTGTTCAGCGCAAAATTATAGGGCGTGTACGCGTGAATGGAAACGATCAGGTGATCGTCATCGGGCAGAACCATATCGTTGATCACGGTCGCAATCGGAGAGGCACAATAGCCGGGCATCACCACAAAACGTTTATCATTGTTGCCGCCGCTGGCGCGAATCGCAGCAAGGCAGGTGGCATTCATTTCATTCACCACTGCTCTGGCCTCGGCAGTGCCGCCGTTCCACTCATCGGCATGACCAACCAGTCGCGGTTCGTTGAGCGTTTCAAAAATCAAATGCTCGTCACAGTTTGCAAATTTCTGCCCGATCTGCGTCCACAGGGCAGTCAATTGCGCCTTTTGCGCATCCAGATTGCTGTAAGAGGGCACCTGCCAATCCGTATCGTGATGGCTGTTAATGATACAATACATATCGTTTTCCAGTACATAGCCAACGACCTCATACACGCGGTTCATCCACTCTTCGCTGACCTTGTAATCCGGTGCGCTGCCCATTTTCTGTCCCCAACTTACAGGGATTCGCACCGTATTGAATCCTGCTTCTTTCACGGCATCGATCATCGCTTTTGTGGTATATGGGCAGCCCCATGCGGTTTCAAAGCCGTATGCACTGCTTGCGTAGTCACTGGTGGCATCCAGCGTATTGCCAAGGCTCCAGCCCAACTGCAGGTTTGCCACAAACTCCATAGCGGTCTGATCAAAGCCCTCGCCACCCTGTACAGGCTCATCCGATTCGGTTGTGCCAAGAGATCCATCCATGATGCCGCGCTTGAGGAGCGTAAGGTCAACGGTATCGATATCGCCATCTCCGTCAAGATCAGCATTCTGCGGTGCAAGCACACCCATGTTCTCGGTCAGATAGCGCACCATAGCGACAACATCAGCAATACTGACTGCATCGTCAGCATTCAAATCGCCAAGGATATCTGCATCGCCTCCCAGTACCTTTACGCCGATGCTCTCTACAGTCATTTCGTCGATATCACCCCACCAGAATTGCACTTGGAAGGCATTTTCCACGGGGTATTCCTCCGGAATATCAAACACGACAGTGCCGTTCGCCTCAGCAATGATCATGGAATCGGAATACCAATTCTCTTCGTTGTAGCCATTAGCGGTATAGCCAATGGCAGGCATGATATTCTTGCCTGCTTCCCCGCTGACATTCACCCAAATCTCTTCTACCGTTGCATTGGCGGGTACACCAATCTCCTGCAAAGAGGTTTCCAGGGAGACATCCTCATTCACCTGTGTGCCATAGCTTTTCACATAATTGCATTCGGAAATGGGTGTGCCGGTAAAGGTTGCTGCCTGTGAGGGCAGTGCTGCAATCTGTGCCGAAAGTAGGCACAGCACAGTTGCAAGCCCAAGCTTGCGGTTTTTTGTACGATCGAACATAAATCAAACTCCTTCCTGTCGGCTGAAATTGTCACTCCCCCTTAGAGTACATAAGCCGTATTTTTTATTATATCAGCAGTCCGCGTCGCTGACAAGCGTATTCCTTGCCGTTTTTTATGATTATCTTGCAGATGGGTTGCATCACGCGGTAAAAAATTCAGGGTATTTTCCACGAACGCTTGACGATGCCGGCTTGATTATGATATAATGTATGTGTACAATTGTGTGCATGGGCAAATGCCAACCACAGAAAAAAATCTATAGCGCGAATGGAGGAACTATTATGTCTTTTGACCGCCTGATTTCTAAAATCATCAACATGAAGAACCCCACCGTTGCGGGTCTTGATCCAAAGCTCGAATATGTCCCGGAGTATCTAAAAAAATCCTTCCTTGATGAGGACGGTGAAACACTGAAAGCTGCCGCTAAGGCGATTTTCAAATACAATCAGCAGATCATTGACGCAGTCTGCGATATCGTACCAGCCGTGAAGCTGCAAGCCGCTTACTATGAAATGTATGGCCACCACGGCGTCAAAACCATGGAGCGTACGATCCGCTATGCAAGACTACGCGGTATGTATGTCATCACTGACGGCAAGCGCAATGATATCGGTGCCACAATGGAAGCCTATACCGCCGCACACCTCGGCTCCTGTAAGATTGGTGAGAGTGAGTGTGAGCCTTTCGGCGCAGATGCACTGACAGTCAATGGTTATCTGGGCACGGATGGTATTGCACCGCTGCTACCGGTCTGTAAACAACGCGATAGAGGCATTTTTGTCCTCTGCAAAACCTCGAATCCTTCTTCCGGCGAGTTTCAGGATCTGCTCATCGATGGCGAGCCACTATATGCCAGAATGGGCGATAAGTGCGAAGAGTGGGGGGCAGATACCATCGGTGCATACGGCTATAGCGCAGTCGGTGCTGTGGTGGGCGCTACTTACCCGGAACAATTGGTCTCTCTTCGCAAAAGAATGCCCCATACCATGTTCCTTGTACCCGGCTATGGCGCGCAGGGTGGCGGTGCAGCGGGTATTGCAGGCGGCTTTGACAAAAACGGCTTGGGTGCTATCGTCAACAGCTCCCGCGCCATTCTTTGCGCATACAAAAAAGAACAGTGCGATGAGCGCGATTTCGCGGGTGCTGCACGCCGTGAAGCAATCCGTATGCGTGATGATCTCATGACCTATATCAAAATCGGCTGAAAACGGAGCGTGAAATCATGTGTATGAATGAACAAGCCTATCCACTGCCCAACCTGCGATATCCCGTGCGCAGCATGACGCAGCTCAATATGACCGTGTGGAGCATGATCATTGACTGTCCCGCTGTTGCTGCAAAGGCACAGGCAGGTCAATTTGTACATCTGCTGCCGGATGGCAACTATACCCTGCGTCGCCCTATCTCCATTTGTGAGATTGACAAGCAAGCAGGCACATTGCGACTGGTATTTGAGGTAAGAGGCGATGGTACAAAGGCTCTCTCGCAGATTAAAGCGGGGGATACAGTCAATCTCCTCGGGCCATTAGGTCACGGCTTTACTCTGATGGATCCCTCTGCCACCGCCGTGATGATCGGAGGCGGCATCGGTACACCTCCCATGCTGCCGTTGGCACAGCATTATGAAAAAAACGCCACTGTGATCAGCGGCTTTCGTAATCAAGGGGCTGCTATTTTGCAAAAAGACTTCGCAGAAACGGGTGCAGATACACTACTCTGTACTGACGACGGCTCAGCAGGACACCACGGTTTGGTTACCGAGCCACTGGCAGCACTGCTCCACGAGAAAAAAATAGATATCATATATGCTTGTGGCCCTATGCCCATGCTGAGAGCCGTTGCCGCTCTTGCAAAAGAAAACGATGTGCGCTGCGAGGTTTCTCTGGAAGAACGTATGGGTTGCGGTGTGGGTGCCTGTCTGGTGTGTGCCTGCAATCTCTACCTCACTGACGGCAGCATTCACGCAGGTCATGTCTGCAAAGACGGCCCTGTATTTGACGCGGAAAGGGTGGTCTGGAATGGCTGATTTGTCTGTCAAAGTATGCGATGTGGCATTTAAAAATCCGATTATTCCCGCCTCAGGCGTGTTCGGCTACGGAAGAGAATACGCACAATATTATCCACTTTCACTGTTGGGCGGCATCGCGGCAAAAGGTACAACGCCCCAAAAGCAAAACGGCAATCCCGCCCCTCGTATCGCGGAAACACCTGCCGGTATGCTCAATTCGGTTGGATTACAAAATCCCGGCATGGAAGCCTTTTTGCAATCCGAATTACCGTGGCTTTTGCAGCAGGATACGGTGATCCTCGCAAACTTTGCAGGGTCTTCTCCCGAAGCCTGTGCTGCATCCGCTGCAAAGCTGGATAAGACCGATGTCCATATGCTGGAATTGAACATCTCTTGCCCCAATGTGAAAAACGGTGGCCTGGCATTTGGTGCGCAGGCAGATACAGCAGCCTCCATGGTCAGAGCTGTACGCAAAGCAACCACAAAACCATTGGTGGTCAAGCTATCACCCAATGTCACAGACATCACAGAGATCGCCAAGGCGGTAGAAGCCGAGGGCGCTGATGCAGTTTCACTCATCAATACGTTACTGGGTATGCGCATTGATCTGCGCACGCGCCGCCCAATTCTCAAGAACAATACCGGTGGGCTTTCCGGCCCTGCCGTGTTCCCTGTCGCCGTGCGTATGGTGTGGCAGGTTGCCAATGCCGTCAAAATTCCCATCATTGGTATGGGTGGCGTGGCAAGTGGTAAGGATGCCGCCGAACTGATGATGGCAGGGGCATCTGCCGTGCAGGTTGGCACTGCCGTGCTGACTGACCCCTACGCACCCGTACGCATCATTCACGAACTGAATCAATGGCTGGACGAAAACAACATCCAAACCGCCGCTGAACTGATCGGCACGATGCGTCCGTGGTAACCAGAGTGTATCTGGTGCGCCACGCCGAAGCAGAAGGGAACGCCAACGAGTTTTTTCAAGGCTGCACACAAACACAGATCACCGAAAAAGGAAGACAACAACTTGCATATCTTTCACATCGCTTTGGCGAAATTCCATTGGACGCGATCTATACAAGCCCCTATCTGCGTGCAAAGCAGACCGCCATGGCAGTCAATCGATACCACAATTTGCCCATATATGAGGAGTACGCCCTGCATGAGATCAACGGTGGCGATTGGGAGGGCAAGCCGTGGTGTGCTCTGCCGGATGCCTTTCCTGCTGAATATGAACTGTGGACAGGTGAAATGTGGCGTTTTCAAGCGCCCAACGGTGAAAGCATGAACAATGTGTGGCATCGCATAACAAAAGCGGTCACTCACATTGCCAACGAGCACCCCGGGCAGACTGTCGCCATTGTTTCTCACGGCTGTGCTCTCCGCAATTTTCTGTGCTTCGTAGAATTTTGCAATGCTGAGCGTCTTGCTGATGTGGGCTGGGCGGACAATACAGCAGTGTCTCTGGTAGAATATGATACCGACACCGGATGGAAACTGATCTTCAAGAACGATGCATCGCATCTGCCTGCCGAGTATTCCACGCTACGTCGCTCGCAATGGTGCAGATACGAGACCGCAAAGGAGGAAACCGACACATGATTCTGTTTGCAGTCGATTTTGGGGATGTACGCACAGGTTGGGCGACTTGTGACAAAACGGAACTGCTTGCCTCGCCCCATGGTGTACTAACTGAGCCTGATTTTCAACTTTGCGCAGAAAAAACCGCACAGGCAGCACTCTCTGCCCATGCGGAAGAAATTGTAGTGGGACACCCCAAGAATATGGACGGAAGCTGCGGCGAACGCGCGCAAAAATGTGAGGCATTTGCGGCACTTCTGCGTGAGTTGACACAGCTTCCTGTCACGCTTTGGGATGAACGCTGCACAACCGTCTCGGCACACCGTATCCTCAACGAAACCAATACGCGTGGCAAAAAGCGTAAGGCTGTGGTCGATGCGGTTGCCGCCGTGCTGATCCTGGAAAGCTATATGGGCTACCGTAAAGCAAACGCGCAGCACTAATCAATGCTGCATATTGTTCAAGCAGTCAGTCGCACTCTGTGACACTGCATAAAAACGGAAGCACTACATATGCAGCATATCTGAAACGCTGTCCCAAACATCACCCATTGCCTGTACGGCACGCATTGTGCGGCGCTTCAAACGATTTTTTTCACCAGCACTTGCCTGTAGAATAAAGTACCCTACAGTACCTGCTGTCACACCAAGGGCAACGCCCTTTGCCAATGCTTTGTATTGCATCATGCTCAATCTCCTTCCTTGCTCTGCTGATCACAGCATTCCCTCACGCACAGACGACTATGCAAGGGAGTATTTTCCGAAAACGCATAACCGAAAGGAGTCGATCTCTTGCCAAGACTGAATCTGGTACTGGTGGAGCCGAGAATCCCACAGAATACCGGCAGCATTGCTCGCACCTGTGCCGTTACAGGTGCAAGATTGCACCTCATCCATCCGCTGGGCTTCTCCATCGAGGAGTCAAAACTCAAACGCGCGGGACTGGATTACTGGGATAAACTGGAAATTTTTCACTATCCGAATGTAGAAGCATTTTTTGCGCAAAATCAGGTAAGCGGTACGCAGAATCCCTACTTCTATTTTACGGCAAAAACCGGGCAGCTCTTCACCGAGGTAAACTATCCGGAGGAGACCTATCTTTTTTTTGGCAGAGAAGATACCGGTCTTTCCGATGCATTCCTCATGGCGCATCCTGAACGCTGCGTGCGCATTCCCATGCGCGAAACGCTGCGCTGCCTGAACATCTCCAACGCCGTTGCCGTTGCCGCCTACGAAGTACTACGACAGCATCACTTTGAGGGGCTTTGCCTCAATGGCAGAATGGCACAGTCTGTGTGGGAGCCGGAGACACCCCGTGCATACGATATCAGCCAAACATAACATAAAATAACACAAGACGCTATGCGCATATCGACGCATTGATGCAGAAAGGATCTCCATATGCTGAAAGAAAAAATCAAGCTGATGACAGACTCTTGCAGTGATATTCCTACCGCGCTCGCTGAGGAGCTTGGCATTGGAATGCTGTACTTTCCCGTCACCGTAGATGGTGTATGCGCTCGTGAGCTGAAGGATTTCACCAAAGAAGAATTCTATGAGAAGATCACCGCTGCACAGGAATACCCCTCTACAGCACAGATCACCCCCTTTGAGATGCGCGATACCTTTGTGCGACTCTATGCAGAGGGCTATAGTGATGTGATCTATGTGAGTATCGGTGGTGGCGGATCAGCAACCCACGATAACGCGGTTGCCGCCCGTGCACAGTTTTACAGCGAGGATATGTGCGATGATCGACCCATGCGCATCCATATCATTGATGGCAGAAATTACACCGCGACCTACGGCTATGGTGTGGTAGAGGCCGCAAAAATGCTCCGCAGAGGGGCAGATTGCGCTGAAATCATTGATTATCTCCTAGATTGGGTCGCTTCTGCCGCCTTGTATTTTGTCCCATTGACGCTCAAATATGTCAAACGCTCTGGCAGAGTAAGTGCTGCGGCTGCCTTTGCCGGTGAACTGTTGGGAGTACGTCCTGTTTGTCGTATCGTTGATTGCCAATCCAATATACTGACAAAAGTGCGGGGGGAACAGCATATCGTCCCCTATATGGTAAAAATTGCTGGTGAAAACATGATTCCCCACACGCCCTATGTCATCATGCACGGCAAAAATGAGACGCTCGCCAAGGAACTTGCAGCGCAACTGACTAAGCAGTTGGGGTATCCCCCAGCACAATATTGGGCAATTGGCGCAACTGTCACCTGTAATTCCGGCCCGGAAGTCGTTGGCTTGGTCATTCGTCAGCAGCGCAGAGCATTGCAGGAGTAAATTTCATCATACCGAAATACATGATATCAAAAATAAAAAGCGGTGCGCCTTTTCATCAAGGCGTACCGCTTTTTTGTATCGGATATTGGTTACAGAAATTGGGGGAAACGCGATCTTTCATAGAATTTGAACAAACCGCTGCATCCACCTGCAAAGCACAGATCACTTCTGTACTTAGTGAGCGTCATATTTCAGACCGCCCTGAGAATAGAACATGACCTCAGCCGCATACATACAGCCTGCCAGGAAACTATGCTCCTCATCAATCGTGCTGACGCGCACACGATTTGCCATTTCCTCATCAGCCAACGCCTTGATGCAAGCACGCAGCTTGCTGACCTGTGCATCAACGAGGTGATAATTTTGCAGCACCACGGTATTTGCATACTGAGCCAGCATCATGTTGTACAGCAACTGTGCCAACAGCTCAATACGGGTATCCATCCATGCAACCACGGCAGATTCACCCCGCACATATGCCTCATCCATCATATGAATGGTAACAGCATCGAAATTACCGCCTGCCAACTCATAGAGAACAGGGGTATTCTCTGCGCTAAACGACTCACGAATGCCTTCGATGATTGCGCTCGGGGTCAGCTCTGCGTACACAGAGCCATCAGGATAGCCCTCTGCCTTACGCCCACCGGGATTCACCACGATACGCTCGACCATGGTGCTGTTGACCACGCAATTGTGCAACAGGGTGTTCTCGCTGATAACCACCAAATTGTAATGCGAACCGCTATACAGCAGCAACTGATTCTGGTGAGGCCCTTTGCTGTAATCCAGAGAAGCCAGCCCATACAGTGTAATTGCATTGCTGCAAACAACAGGGATATTCAACTCCAGCTCAAGAATGTAGCGCAACTTCGAGAAATCGGGCTCGCCACTGCGCAGATCAGCGCGCAGTTCTTCCCAACGCTCGGGAACAACACCAACGCCCATACCCAGAACCTGCTTTTCAGTCAATCCTGCATTCTTAAGAATTTTCTGCACAGATTTTGCGATGAACAAAATGATATCCTGCTGGTTGATGTCATCAGACAGCACCATCATATCCTTGTCCAGCGTATCACCTGCCACATTGGAGAGACCTACAGTGATGTCGTGCTCATTGATCATTGCACCCAGCACGAACTTCGTATCCTTGTTGATGTCCAACAGGATCTTGCGACGTCCCTTCTTGGGGTTCTGCTCGTCGACGGGTGCCTCGCCCAGTTCTCTCAGTACGCCCTGCTCGATCATATCATTGGTGATGATAGTGACAGCGGCGCGTGTCAGATCCAACTGCGTTGCGATATCCACGCGGGAGATGGGGCCGCACTCACGCATAATGTGCAGAATCTGCTTGCGGTTACGGCGCTTGAGGTCGAGTTTGCTGATGCCTAAACTTTCCATAATAATTACTCCTTTTTGTGCGACTTTTTTCGGTGTTTTCCATTCGTACATACACCAACATCTTCATTCATTCTTCCACTTGTCCACGATATAAATATAGCAAATTAATGTGAACCTAGTGTGAACAGATTGTGTACGATTTGTAAATAAATGATTTGCATCAACTGTTAGAATAGCAAGTCATCTTGATTGGCGTGTTGTGACTATTTTTATAGGAAAGCACCCACACAAGACACAATCATTGGAAACAAATATATGACGATCAACACAATGGCAAGTGCCACCAGTGTGATTTTTTCTGCAATACGCTCCGGTACATCATTCTCCCTTTGCAGATATTTCCGACGCAGCCACAGATACAGCCCCATCAATAGCAATCCGGCCATGCTGAGCAATAACGCGATTTTCAAACCGGAAGGGAAGAATCGCAGTTCCACAGTAGCACTACCGGGCGGCACGCGCACAGCGGTTTCGCAGGTATTCACACGGTAGACCTCGGTTTTTTCACCGTTGATGTATGCAGTCAGACCTTCATCGTAGGGGATCGCCAGCACCAATGTAGCGTCGGTATCGCCCTCCGTTGTGACAGTATAGCAGCCCTTTTCGTAGTGCAAATCAGCTTTTGGCAGCGTAGCAACGGCATGGGTCAAGGTGCCTTCCCGTATACCAAACACGCCAAGGCTCTCGCATTCAAAATTCTGATGCACCAGTACGCGTATGGTTACATATTCGTTTTCAAACCGTCCGAGGCTAACCAGCCCGTTACGAGAATTCTGTGGATAATTTTGCTCAACAAGCACACCATTTACACTAATACTGACGCTTTCATTCCGTGGGTTGGCAATCTGCGTATCTGTCAGCGAGTAAAGGTCAAAATACAGATACTGTGCGTCTTCAACATACATGGTATAGCGGATATCGCTATCATTCATGTTTTCATCCATGATGGTACACTGCACGCCATCACCGATTTCCGTCAGTGTCAAGTTCTTTATTTTTGTTACGGGATACGAAACTACCGCATCCGCGTCGCCTAACTTTTGCGCCGCAAGATATGCCTGCACATCACTGCGCTTTCCACCGGGCAGCTCCGCGATCTCCTCCGGTTCCTGCTGCACACGAATGGCTTGTGGAAGCGTAATGCTTGTCTTCCCGATGCTCAGCACATCATCTGTCCAGATCTCAGTGACCCATTCATCAAAATCACGGCGCTGTCCAAGCTGATATTTTACACCCCAGAGCGCATCAGTCAACACAGTACCGCCCGTGGAGGAAACCTCCATCCAATAAGAACTATAGCCCATTTTCTTCACGCCCTCCAGGTAGTCAGCTCGGGTCAATGAAGTATAATGCGCCATGGTCGGATATCCAATCGCACCCACCATATTCACATGGGCATATTTACGAGTCATTTTCAAACGATAGAAACCATCATCATTGATATGGTCGGCCGCAGAATATGTCTGCGCGTAGAGCGTATCCTCCTCGGCAACGGCACAAACATTGCAATAGGTATGCAGTGTCATTTCTCCGGCAAACAGCACGGCGCAAATGCATAACGCAACCCGTTGTGAAATACTTCCTTCGCATCGGCAGTGCAGCACAACAACATAGCACAGCGCGGTCAGCACAGTAGGGATCAGCACAAGCAGAAGGTTTTCAATATTCACCCACAGCGTTTCCACATAACTTGTAATGTACGCATTTCCCACCGTTAGCAGTAGCACTTCTGCCATGATGGAAAGCATCGGGAGAATGATCAGGAGAAGCCGCGAAAAGCGTGCAGGCTTTTGGTGCCCTTCTGCTACAGGTTCTGCCGAAAGTAGTTGTGCGGCAATACGCAATCCGATCATGATCATGAAAAACGCCCACCGCATGGGAAACGCCTGATAGTTACCGGTATGCCACATGGCATTGATGGGATCAAAGATCATGGCGATGACAAACAACACATACAGCACGCACATTCTGCATTGTTCCCCACGCGGCATGGGAAGATGTTTACGAAACAAAAATGGCAGCACTGCAAATACAATCGCAGTTGCCGCCAGCAGCAGCAAACGATCCTCCAGTGCATGAAACAAATAGCAATTGGCCAACGATTGGATCAAATTACCGCTGCGTGCCGAACGCATAATCTGCAAAAAGGATGGCAGCCATACAAAGGCAGTTGCCAATGCAGCCGCAGCACTGGTCATCCAAAAATCGCGCAAATGCAACTGTTTGCGCTCTACGCGCGGTGTAAGGAATGCATACACCCCCACATACAGCAGCAAAAAAACAACGGTCATATAACCGATATAGTAGCAAAGGATCATCTGAAAGCAGATGCAACAGAAATACGGCAGTACCTTTCCTTTTTGCAAGAGTGTATCTACAGCCAACAGTAACAACGGTGCCAAAGCCTGTACATCCAACCACATCAGGTTCTGATAGTACATCAGACCATAGCCACAAAAACCGTACATCAGCCCCAGAAGCACTGCAAATGCGGGAGAAAGCTTGGGAGTCTGTCGCCGTAGCAAAATCACCATACTGCCCGATGCCATCGCCAGCTTCAACGGAACCAAGAAGTTCATCAGCGAAGATACAGGCATATCGGTAAGCAATACCAAAAACGAAAGTGGGTTGCTAAGAAAGAAGAAAAACACGCCGTAAAAGCTCATGCCGCCAGCGTCCAGTTGCGTATACAGCAAGGATTCTCCACGCTGTAAGATCTGCTTACATTGCAGCAGCAGTGGCACAGCTTGTTGCTCCATATCACACCAGACAATGGATTTGGCACCAAAGGGGTAGATATCAAACAACGCATAAAAAAGAACAAACAGTCCAAGCGTGAGCAATGTGCCGCAGACAGCAGGCAGTAAAACACTGCACAGATTACGGCAACGACCATCGGATTTCAACGAGTGCCTCCTTTATGATTGCAAAGAAACCTGGCGGCAAAGAGGGAGCCCAACATGAAAGCTTACGGATCTTCGCCGGCGAAGTCGTGTAGATTTTTTCTTAATGTGCTGGCGGTAACATCGCACAGAGTCACTACAATGGCAAGCCCTCAAGCGAACCTGATGCGATGTCACCCAGGGTATATCATAGCACATTCACCTGCAAAAATCAAGATTTTTCTGTCATATAAGATATTAAGATTGGTTGCAGCTGTCGATGCGCCATCGCCGCTGCAACGGTTTCGGGAATTCGAGTGAAATCGCCCACAAGGGATGTTGGTTTTTGCATGGGAGCATCTTGCCCGAAAGGCACAAAGAAGTAATGTTTGCGATTCAGTAAATCGCCTAAATTGCGCGCCGAAGCGGACAAGCCATCATTGGTGGAGATGCAAAGAATCACAGGTTTGCTACCACGCAAATGAGACTTCACTGCCATCGTGACAGTGTTATCGGTCATGCCTGCCGCCAATTTCGCTAGTGTATTGCCCGTACAAGGAGCAACCACCAAAGCATCGGTCAGCTGCTTCGGCCCGATCGGTTCGGCATCCACAATGCTGCGCACGATTTTTCCATCGCCCAACAATGCCAGTTCCTCCAAAAAAGATGTCGGCGAACCAAATCGTGTAGTGGTTTCCGCAAAATGCTCTGATACAATTGGCAAAAGTTCCGCACCTGCTTCAGCGCAAGCTTTTGCCGCAGTCAACGCCCTTCTGGTGCAGCAGAAGGAACCACAAAGGGCAAATCCCAGGCGACATCCATGAAGGTCAGTCATGTGCATCACCCTCCTCTGCCAGAATGCCAAGAACGGTATCTGCAACGATCTCTCCGGCAGTAACCGGTGAAGTTTTTCCCGGTAACGAAAGTGCCCAGATGACCTTTATCCCCAATGCGGCAGCCGCTTCAACATCAACGCCCCCTGATGTCGAAGCCGTACTCGGTCAGCTGCCAAAGATTGGCTCTGCCACGCTTGCCGCACTTTTCTACAATGTGCAACTGTGCTAAAAGATTAAGCAGCATACGCATATCAGATACGGTGCATTTCGTTCGTTTTGCAGCCTCTACAGCACAAAATTGCATCGGGAGATCACACGGAAGCAGTGCGAGATAGTCAGCAGGCGTTTCCAGCATCACAATTTTATGGAGCGACAGCGGCATACGATCTATATGCTCCCCGCGAATTTTTTTCTGCTTTCCGTAACCATTTAGACACCGATACTGTTCCACTTCTACAAAGCAAAAGGCAAATCGCAGTGGATATCGCCCGATCCATTGACGCAGTGCATATATTTCTCTCATTGCTGTATATATTGACTCTCGTTTTGGAGACTTCCGTCTGGATTGCACCTCGCCATGATCATCAACCCACACGACCCATTTACATACTGCAATGGGATGCACAACCGTCACAGGGCAATGTTCCAAAAAAACAGTTAACTTATCTTTTAGACGTGAAAAGCAGCGCGTTTGCACCTCGATCACGCCATCCTCTGTTACAGCATCCGCAACAAAGCCACCGACACATTGCTCATGCGTTGTCGCATCGGGAGCAAAATAATATTTTAGTGCGAGATGCAAACTGCGCTCATGCAATGTACCAATGCCCTTGCAGCCTGCATCGCATTGTGCAGCGAAAATTGCCTGTAAAAAATCCGATCGCATAGCAGTGTCCTCCTTTCAGAAAAAAAGCACAGTGCCAAATGACACTGTGCTTTCTGCTACGAAGAATTACTCCTTCACACCGCCGGCTGCAACACCTGCGATGATGTACTTAGAGAGTACGAGATAGATGACAACAACAGGAATGATGGAGAGTGTAATTGCCAGATAGTTTGCACCCTGATTCGGGGTTCTATCAATAGCAATAACCTTCTGAATCATCATAGGCGTGGTCAACTGAGAAGCTTTGCCGGAAACCAGAACGAGAGACTGATTGTAGTAATCATTCCACTTCTGAATGAAGGCAAAAATAGCTTGTACAGCGAACGCCGGCTTCATCATCGGGACAGAAATCGTCAGGAAGGTACGGAACTCGTTGGAGCCATCAATTCGTGCAGCCTCAATGATATCCAACGGGAACGAGGACAGCATATATTGACGCATGAAGAATACGATAGCGGGTGCTGCAATCGAAGGAATGATCAGCGGCAGATAGCTATCAAGCATATTCAAATCAATGATCAAGTTCAGGAAACCAACGGATGTAACCTGAGTAGGCACCATCATAACAGCCAAAATAAACGTGAACATGGGGCCACTCATTTTGAAATCGTAAACGACCAAGCCATAAGCAGTCAGCCCGGAGAAGAACACGGTCAGAGCGCAACAAGATGCAGCAATAATCAGAGAGTTCTTCATACCGACCAACGGATGATAAAAGCTACTGTATAAGCTGTTCGTTTGCAATTCCTTCAGGTTTTTCAGCAGTTCCTTACCGGGGATCAGGCTGACACCATTCAGGACGATATCCGAGTGCGAACGCGTTGCGTTCATCACCATGATGTAGATCGGGCCTAAGCAGATGATGGTCAACAGAATCAGCACGATAAAAATCAGTGCGGATTTAATGTTGATCGAAGTCTGGTAGCTCTTGCCCTCAGAAGCATACTTTACTTTTTTGCTCATAAGCCAAGGCCACCTCCCTGCTTCGCCATACGCTTTGCCTCTTTCATAGCCTGCTTTCTCTTTTTCTTGATCTCGATGGCATGCTTATCGCGCTGCACATAGAACACGATTGCGCCAAGGATACTGGTGATCACAAAGAGAATGACAGAAGCAGCTGCGGAATAACCGTAACTGGGAGAAGCAAAGTTCTTATGGAACATTTCATAGATGAAAACAGCGGCTGTTTCAGTATGCTCGTTAAGATTTGCGCCCAAGTGGTACATATACGGAATATCGAACATCTGGAAACCACCGATCATGGAGGTCAGCAGTGTATAAACCATAATGGACTTCAGCAGGGGCAGCGTAACGCGCCAGAAGGTCTGGCGGGAATTTGCACCGTCGATCTCAGCAGCCTCAAAGAGCGAACCGTTAATGCCCATGATACCGGACATCAACATGATCATGGTATTACCAAACCACATCCACACTTGGATGAACATAATGATAATACGGGATGACCATTTATTGGTTGAGAAGAAGAACGCCTCTTCAATCCATTCATGTTGAAGCAAAAACGTGTTGGCTACAGAATACTGAGAATCAGACAGCAAGCAAAGGAACAAACCGGCAACGGACGCAGCGGTGATAATGTTCGGCATATACATAACGACTTTAAAGAAGCCTTTGCCGGGCATTTTAACACGCATATCCGTAAACCAGACAGCAAGCAAAAGGGAAAGGGCAATCTGGGGGATAAAGTTACCGCCCCAAATGATCACGGTGTTCTTCATGCAGCGAACGAAGCGCTGATGAATACCCATGGATTTGAAATCAGAACCACCGAAGAGAATCGTCTTGAAGTTATCAAGACCGACAAAGCAAGAGGTGGAAGTGCCAGCAGCATCCAAGCTTTCACCGACACCATTACCCTTGACCGCCAAAATGAAGGTTTCGATCAGCGGCCAGAGCATAAAAATGAAATACACGATAAAGAACGGCGCCACAAATATGTAGCCGTACTTCGCATAACTGACAGATTTAATCCGTCGCTGTGCAGCAGTAGCCATTCAGCACACCCTTTCGGAAAGAAAATTAGCAAGTACAGTGCTCATATAAAATATACGCCTATAGGGCTTTCGCCCTATAGGCACATATTCGGTTATGCTATTCAGGCATTATTCAATTGTATTTGTTGAACAGTCTGAGCATGGAAATTCCGTGCAAGGATTACTCGACAACGACGCCCTCGATCTCAGCAGCCTTCATCTTGAACCGATTGATCATCTCATCGTAGGTGCCGTAACCCTTTTCGCCCTTAACATACTGCGTAATCGCATTGTTGAAAGCGTCCTTGATCTGTGCATCGTAAGCGGTGATCTTGCCGTCCATGTCGATCTTAGCAGCAGAATCGTACAGAACTGCGAACTGATCGTTGCCACCCAGCAGATCGTTCTTGTTGGAACCGTCATCAACAATCTTCTTCATAACGGTAGGATTGTTCACGAACTCGCCCTTGAACAGTGCATACTCTTCCATGGAGGTCTCATCAATGGTGAAGTAGTTCACGAAATCGTGAGCTGCAGAACCGGTGTTGCACTTAGGAGATACTGCCAGCCAAGAACCGCCCCATGCCCAGAAGGAAGGACCGGCGCAGATGTCGTACTTGCCGTACAGAGCCTCATTTGCAGGCACATCATCAGTGGTGTCGTCAGGGGTATCATTGTCATCCATACCGCCTTCAACAGTCTCCAGCTGACCGCCCTTACCGAGGCACCAGGTGCAGAAGAAGTAGCCCAGGGTCTTGCCGTCGCCACCGATGGTGTTCCAACCATCAGACCACTGAGTCTCCTTGGTTACATAGCCCTCATCCCAGAGAGTCTTAGCGATATCTGCATACTCCTTGCAGTAATCATCAACAACCAGCTTGTTGTCAGAATCAACCCAAGCCTGTGTTCTGTTGTAGGAATAAACCTGCCACAGACCGCCCAGCGTATCAACCACTGCGCACTTGCCGTCGGAAGCTTCCTTCACGGTCTTAGCGGTTGCGATCAGGGTATCCCAATCCTTTACCTTCTCCTGCATTTCAGAAGCGGACTTAACGCCCAAGTACTGCTCAGCCAGATCAGTTCTGTAAACATAAGCACCGGGGGTAGCCTGCCAAGAAGCAGCCTTCAGAACGCCGGCATTGTTAGTGCCAACTGCAACGGTGTAAGCGTAGTTGCCGCTGAAATCGCTGGTCTTGAAACCAAGGTCGGTGATAGGAGCGGTGTAGTCATCCTTGTTGATGTAGTCCATAATCCAGTCAGCCTCGAGAACGAAGAGGTCAACATCCTCGCCGCCCTGGAAGTAGGTAGCATACTGCTCACGAGCTTCCTGGCCCTTAGAACCAACATTGACATACTTAACGGTAACATCGCCATGCTTGCCGCTAACGGTTGCAGCATCATAGGTGCCGTCATCGCAGAAGTTCTCGATCATCTTGCTGATATCATCAGCAGTCCAGCAGAGGATGGTCAGGGTCTTGTCATCATCAGTGAACTTGTTCACTGCCTCTGCCTCAGGATCAGAGCTGTCGTCAGCCTTAGAGCTGTCGTCAACGGTAGAGCTGCTGTCAGCGGTAGAGCTGCTGTCAGCGGTAGAGCTGCTGTCGTCATCACATGCAACGAAAGCAGTAGAAGCGATTGCCAGAGTAGCAACCAGTGCCAGGGTCTTCTTGAGCTTGTTCATAGTAGTTTCCTCCTTAATTTTGCTGCGAGCATATTGCTGCGTATCGCAGCGTTGAAATGTTGCCGTCTCAGTAAATGAATACGGCAGTGTATTTCGCTGCGTGTTCCGCAGCACCGATCGGCTCGTTTCTTTCGTGTCGGTCGGTTATCAAAACAGGCGATCCTGAGCCACGGTCAGGTGTCAGGCTCCCAACAGCAGACGCTTACCGCCATGTTTTCATACTACAAATATACACGAATTGCCCTCAAATGTCAATCTGAAAAATCAGATTGTCACCATATTTGTGAGTTATGTACAATGTTATTCAACGCCGTCTCACTCATAATCGATGTTTCGCACAATTCAAAAGCGGATTTTGTTGCCTTTTTTCCTATAAAGGTTACAAAATGGTAACAAAATCTCAAGTGGGATCAATCGCAAAGCATGGCTTTTTCTTGCATTTTATGCAATTTTCAGGTATGATATATCATATATTGACGAGAAAGGAGTTTGCATATGGCACATTATCCCTTCCACGCACGTCCCGATATGCTGGTATTCACCTGCATCCATGTATTGGAGGAAGGCGCACCGGTGACCACCGTCTGCCATCATTTTGATGACAACGCATGGGAATTCCTCTGCGACTGCCCTCACACCGATGAGGACGCACTGGTCATCAGCATCGGCGAATTATGTCAACATGATCCGACCCTCGCGCTATTATGCGATCTGCCCGTAGGTGGCGCAGCCGTGCGCAAAAGCAAAGCACACGCATGGGAATACGGTCGCATTGAGGGCGAACAATTCTACCCTGCCGCTGAATCACGCATGAACTAAGCAATTTGTTATCGCTTTCGTGGATCATGGTGCAACGTAGAGGTGATGCTCCAGCACATCAAGCAGATATGTGCCGCTGATGCCGTCTACATATAGCAGTTCGTACAGATGCGTATAATATTGTATGACGGTTCGCAGCTCCAGAATTCCATCGGCGATTGCTTCGGTCATATCGGGTATCTGCATCAATTCTTCTTTTGTCACAAGATTCAGGTCATATCTGCCTGCTGTAACGGTGGTTCTCACTTCCGTTACGGCAGGTGTTTTTGTTGTAGTTGTCACAGTAGCGGGCAATTCATCCACAATGTAAAACTCTGTCATGATCCGCTCCACCAGCGTTTCACCAATCCCGCTGACGACAAGCAGATCGCTGCGCCGCTTGAACCCTCCGCATTGTATACGCGCCGCCACGATCTTTTCTGCCAGTGCGCTCCCGATGCCTTTCACACGCATCAGATCCTCCGCTGTTGCGGCATTCAGATCACAACATCGTGCCATAGTAAGCGATGTTGTTGTTTCCGGCATTTCATCTTCGGTAAAACAAACCTGCGTTGATTCCATTGATTCCATTACGATATGGTTTTCGCACACTTCCGGTTCGGCAGGATGTTCATAATGCACAGCGGCATAAAGTAACATTGCAGCGATCAAAAGAAAGAATGCAAGCTTTGTGCCCAACTGCGCTGTTATTTTTCCGCGTTGGCCCATATGCTCACACCCTTTATACACGATATTGATTGCACGAAGTACGGCAGCCGCATATACGGCTGCGACATCATCCCCGCCCGGCTTTGAAGCCAGATCCAGCACGGGAGTATCTTTGGGCAACATTGCCAACTGCTGCTCCCCTAAAACATGGCATGGAACGGTATTCATTACCAATTCCGCAGAGGGCAAAACCGCCTCCAGTCGTGAAAAATCAACGCCATGGCAACCGTTCACTTCGCTCCGCCCAATGTGCCTAGCGGAAACCGCAACTTGTTACGGTATCAATCGCGCCAACGGCGACGGAATGCCAGACAGGTGACACTCTCCGCTTTTTTAAACTGCTTGGAAAAATAGCTCTGATCGTTAAAGCCACACATTGAGGAAATTTCTTCCACAGACTTATCCGTAAAGCGCAACAACCGCTTGGCGTAGTTGATACGCAGCCCAATGATATGTTGGAAGATCGTTTCGCCGTACGCGCGTTTGAACTCACGAGTGAGGTAATACTTGCTGATATAAAATCGATGAGAAAGATCATCCAGACTAATATCGCTGGTAAAATTGGCATCAACAAAAGCCAGGATAGTTTTCAGTTTCGCCTGCAACGCGGTATCATCTTCATCGCTGATGCTATTGATCGTCAACAGCATGGTCAGCAAATTGGCAAGCAATCCCGATGTAAGGATTTCCGTGTCTGCAAAGGTTTCGGCATTCAGGCGCAGCAGCTCCTGCACATTGGCAACCAGCTTTGCCTGACTGACGGGATGGAACACGGGGGGCATCTGCATTGTAAACAGCTTGTAATACTCCTCGGTAGTACAGCCGTTAAAATGCACCCACATCAGCTCCCACGGCTCATTGGGATCAGAATGATACAAATGCGGTGCACGGCAATCAATAAAGAAGCAATCCCCCGCCTGAAGCTGCATACTCTGACCATTGTACACCAGTGTTCCCCTACCGTCTATGACAATGGCAAACAAAAACGATTGCAGGTTCTGGCGGCTGGTATGATGATTGCTCCCTGCGCGCAGATGTCCGCATTCCTGTAAATAGAAAAAAGTGCGCCGCGCTACCGCACTGGGGGTTTTCATAACGCGATCATCCAATAGATTGCTATGCGAATCTGTTGCTGTCTGGGACATACCGTCCTCCTTTGATTCATGAAACGATGTACAAAGTATCTTGTCAAAATCACCAATGCCGAAACAGGGCGATTTTCGCTGTAAACTTATTATACACGATTTTTCCAGAAGTTTCAAGTGTCTTTTAGTAGAATATTGCCGTTTCTTTTTGTGCAATTTCACAATATCCTCTGTTGTTACATATGCCTGTCCACCCTCTGCTTCACAAAGTTTACGCGTCTTTAACAATTCTTTACCTGCTTTTTACAGCTTTTTTCCTCCTTTCGTGCTATAATGATGACGAACCCAAATCGGAAAGGAGCGATGCGCAGAATATGTCTCTGCTCGATTTTCTAAGCCGAATGCTGCATAACCCGATACTGTTTGCTTCCACGCTGTTGATTCTTGGGGTGATATTGGTCAATGGTTGGACAGATGCACCAAATGCCATCGCGACCTGTGTTTCCACCAAAGCCATTGATGTGCGCAAGGCGATCATCATGGCAGCCGTTTTCAATTTTCTCGGTGTGTTCGTCATGACTGCCATCAACAGCAAGGTTGCTTACACTATCTACAATATGGTGGATTTCGGTAACGACTCCCAAACTGCGCTGATCGCGCTGTGCGCAGCAATGGCAGCTATTGTAATCTGGGCGACCGTTGCGTGGTATTTTGGCATTCCCACCAGTGAAAGCCACGCACTGATCGCAGGAATTTCCGGTGCCGCCATTGCCATTCAAAACAGCATGGAAGGCATCAATGGTGCCGAATGGCGAAAGGTACTGTGGGGCATCGTGCTTTCCACCGCGCTGGGCTTTGCCATGGGATTCCTTGTTGCAAAGCTCATTACGCTGATCTGCCGAGATAAAAACCGTCTGAAAACCGAGCGTTTCTTCTCCGGTGGTCAGATCGCCGGTGGCGCAGCAATGGCATTTATGCATGGTGCACAGGATGGTCAGAAATTCATGGCGATCTTCATGCTGGGCGCGGCACTTTCCAGTGGCAACACCAACGTCACAAATTTTGATATTCCCATATGGTTGATGGTTATCTGTTCGCTGGTGATGGGCCTTGGCACCTCCATCGGTGGTTATCGCATTATTAAATCCGTAGGCATGGATATGGTCAAGCTAAAACCCTATCAGGGATTTGCCGCAGATCTTTCTTCCTCCCTCTGCCTGCTGATTTCCTCGATCACAGGCATTCCTGTTAGCACGACCCACACCAAAACCACCGCCATCATGGGTGTCGGTGCGGCAAAGCGCATCAGCAATGTCAACTGGTCAGTGGTCAAGGATCTCGTTTTCACATGGATCTGTACATTTCCCGGATGTGGCATCCTTGGTTTTCTCATGGCAAAGCTGTTCTTAATTCTTTTCGCGTAAAGGAGATTCGATATGGCAAAAGCAAAACGAAACGACTATTTTGCACTTCTCACCGAACAGGCAGAATTCTGCGTGCAAGCAGCCCAATTGCTGGAGCATTCCATTGAGCACTTTGATACTGACCAAGTCGACACGGTACATCAGCAAATGCATGAGATCGAACACAACGCAGATCTCCTGCATCACGACATTCTCAAGCGGCTCTATACCGAATTCATCACACCGATTGACCAAGACGATATTCTGCGCCTTGTACAGATCATTGATGATGTAACCGATGCATTGGACGAAGTCACCATGGATTTTGCAATGTACCACATCCGCACATTACCCAAAGGCACTGACACCTTCGCAAAGCTGGTCACCACCTGTGTCAAACTGCTGCACGTTGCGGTCTCCGAGCTGAAAAACTTCAAAAAGCCCGATCAATTGCGCGCTCACATCATTGAAATCAACAACGTCGAATCCGATGCAGACGAAATTTACACTGCCGCCATTCACGAACTGTTTGTCACCAGCAATACCGATGCCGCAACGCTGATCAGTAGCCATAAAATACTTGACAGCCTTGAAAACTGTTGCGACCTCTGCGAACACGCTGCTGATGTCATCGAGCAGATTATCATCGGCAATACTTAAAGGCATAGCAAAGCTGCACAAAGGAGTGTGGCAAAATATACCATACGCTGAACAGGTTAACACGAGGGATTTGACAGTTACAAAAAGATTGCAGCACGCTATCTGACATCATAATCGCTTTATATTTCTGCACATTCAACCCTTTCAAGTTTCTTCATTCTATTGCTTTTATACGCTATCAAACACAAATCCAAACCATCACAGCACACAGCCCCGATATACGCATTACAATATGTATTTACTACAACAATACTGCTTCACTCTTTCATGCTCGCCCCTATTTTTTCGCGTGATTGAGCGACCTTCTAATTCCGGCACTCATCGCAGCATATGCTTCATATGTATGATGTAACCGTCAAATTCCTCGTGTTAACCTGCTCAGCATCCGAAGCCACGCCATGCAAGACGAATGTGCCACCCAGCCACCGGATAAGTTGAAACGGTATCGCCTTTTTAAGGGCGATACCGTTTTTCAATGCACTGATAGCTTTCTACCACAGTGGCAACAATTTACAAAGCCTTCAGGGGATTTCCCACCACAATACGGGCAAACTGCCATGCTCCGTTGTAACTGCATGGCAGAAGATTCCACATCGCCTTGCACGATTTGCTGCAAATTGTCAGCCGGATCATCTTCAGCGTTTTTCATTCTTTTCACATTCAACACAATATCACGCACCAACAGCCCATAGTGCCATAAACAAACAATCAGCACGACCGCAAAACTGCGCGAGGCAATCAAAACAGGCACGACCACAATGCTGCTCAACGCCATCATCAAGATCGATATCACGATTCGTTTCATATACATTTTCTTTTTTGCCTTTGGTACAGACCTTGCATTTTGGAATGTCACTTCCTCCTGATGCTCATAATACTGCTGCATATCATCCAATGCATCCTTTTTGCTTTTTATCATATCAAGGATGATTCGCAGCATCGCAACCAACAGCATAACGATCCAAACAGCCGCAAAAATCAATATAGATATCGATTTGCTGCGCGTGGCAAAATAGCTCGACACCAATGTCACCCCACCACCGAGAATCATTATGGCGATCATCACCAGCGCAATCGCCCTGTTGCGATTTTGATTCTTTTGACTCATTATATGATTCCTTTCTGTCTTGGCTGATATCGCAAAAGCATACGTTTGCCTGTTTCTTTCCGGTACATTATAACATGACACTGCTAAAAAGTCAATCTGGCAATGTGATGTGAAAAGCCATGCCATGCGCCTTGCTTTTTTCGGCGAACAATTGTGAAAATCACGGTAAAGTTTGAAAAAAATTCCGCATGTCCATATGTCAATGATGTGAGACCCAAAAAGAGAAAAAAACAAGAAAGATTC